>JAZKDE010000130.1:0-27245 GCA_040387735.1 Bacteroidota bacterium | reverse complement strand
CGATAATTAATTCAGCGAATTCTCTAAAACAGCCTTCTCCACCTTTGGTTTCACAAACATAATCAGCAACGTTTTTGGTAAAACTGATGGCATCGGCAGGACAGGCAGTCAAGCCCACTTTTTGCATTATTTCAATATCATTTACATCGTCACCAATGTAAGCGATATTTTCTGGAAGCAAATTTTCACTACGCATGATTTGCTCCAATACCAAAATCTTATCTTTAATACCAAGATGAAGTTCTGTTATTTTCAATTTTTCGGCTCTTTTAGCCACCGAAGGAGAAAGTTCCCCTGTGATAATTCCGGTTTCAATATTGGCTAATTTGCGAAGTCTTTCAACGCCCATGCCATCACGGATATTGAACTTTTTCAAGACTTCTCCATTTTCTCCGTAGTAAACACCTGCATCAGTCAGTACGCCATCGCAATCGGTTAACAAGAGTTTTATTTTTTTTGCTCGTGCTAAAATTTCGTCTTTATTCATTTTAAATAGTTAGAATTGTGAGTTGCAATAGGGTGAATGAGTCGTAATTTTTCTAAATCACTAATTCACAATTCACTCAATCACAAATAATTAAATAGCCGTCCAACCTCCGTCCACAATGAGGTTTGCCCCTGTCATGTAGGCGGACGCATCAGAAGCTAAAAATAACAAAGCTCCTTGATAATCAGTGGGTTGGGCCATTCTTCCCAATAAAGTTTTAGCCGAATAATTTTGGTTAAAAAAGTCATCTTGGGCATTTTCAACACCACCTGGAGATAAAGTATTTACCCGAACGCCACGATTTCCCCAATAAGCCGCCAAATAGCGAGTAAAATTCACAATTGCTCCTTTGGTAGTTGGATAAGCGGGTGATTTGAAAAAAGTCTGTTCACCGTCTTTATTCTTGTAAATACTTTGGTCGGGACCAACAATTCCGTAGGTTGAAGCCACATTAATAATGCTTCCCGAACCTTGTTGAGCCATGGGCGTTCCAAAAATCTGCGAGCAAAGAAAAACGCCTAATACGTTTACTTCCAATGATTTACGAAAAGATTCTAATGGGTATTTTTCAAAGGCGGATAATTCGGCTGCCATTTCTGGATTCTCGAACATATCATTGATTGCCGCATTATTTACCAAAATATCAATTGTTCCAAATTGTGCTAAAATACTTCTTTTAGCTTCTTCCAAGGATTCAGTATTGGTTACATCCAATTGAAGTCCGATGGCTTTATTGCCCAAACTCTTCGCAAAATCAGAAGGATTACTCGCCGCAATATCCGCAACCACTACGTTTGCCCCTGCGGTGGCTAATGCTTCGCAATGTTTTTTGCCAATCAGTCCCGTTCCACCCGTTACGATAGCGGTTTTTCCTTCTAAAGAGAATAATTGTGGAATTCTCAACGACGGACTATTTATTTGTTTTTCCATTGATTTTATGCCTTTGCCAAAGCTGGTTTGATATTATAATTGCTCGTTTTTCTAAAAACTGCTTCTAATACTTCGCCTTTCAAATAAGACTTAACGTCTTGACTTTCAATAGCTTCTTTCAAAATTGGCATTACTTCACGATAAGCCGAAAGCGTATAAATAATGTCTTGATCGGAATGGCTAAAACACATATTGTGGAAGCCCGCCCAAAGAACCCCACGCTTAATCATTTCTTGTTGCATAAGTGCTTTTACTTCCAAACTGTTACCCGCTTCGGGAGCAAATGTGACCATCGAACGGCAATTATAACCCACACATTTTGTGAGGTTTTCCATGCCAAATTCTTGGGCAATTTGGTTGTAACCGTCTTTGATTATTCCGCCTTTTTCATCTAAATAAGCAGGAACATTTTTATCTCTAATTTCTTTAATCGTGGCAATTGAAGCAGCCAAAGAAAGGGCTTCTCCTCCAAAAGTTGTGTAGCTAAATACCTCATTATTAAAGAGTTCCATCACATCCGCACGACCAGTCAATAAAGCAATTGGCATTCCGTTGGCACAGGCTTTTGAGTAAACCGCTAAATCGGGCGTAACGTTGAAATATTCCTGAGCTCCCCCCAAAGCGATACGGAAACCTGTCCACATTTCATCAAAAATCAAGAGTGTTCCGTTTTCACGACAAAGCTCGGCTAATTCCTGTAAGAAATTATTTTGGGGTGCTTCAAAAATGAAAGGTTCAAGAATAATTGCCGCCACATCTTCGTCCAAAGCTTCACGGATTGCGTCAATATTGTTGTATTCAAAAGTGTAAGTCATGTTTTGGATTGCCTCTGGAATACCCGCATTACGACTCGTAATGCCAATATACCAATCGTGCCAACCGTGATAACCGCAACAAAAAATCTTTTCACGACCCGTAAATGCACGAGCGACACGAACCGCTGCTGAGCAAACATCTGCACCTGTTTTTGAGATTTTTACGGCTTCGGCATTCGGAATTACCTCTTGAATTAATTCCGATAATTCAACTTCCAATGGGTGCATTAACGAAAAAGTAATGCCGTCTTCCAACTGTTTTTTGATGGCTTCATCAACTGCTGGGTAAGCATATCCTAAAGAAAGGGGGCCAATGGCAGCGTTAAAATCAATGAATTCGTTGCCATCGACATCCCACACGTGCGAGCCTTTTCCTTTTTGTAAATATTTGGGAGCAACACCTTTAGTAAATTGTCCCGGCCCTTTTGCAAGTGTTTGGGTAATAGGCTTTTGTACTTTCAAAGCCCTTTCATAGATTAAATCCGACTGCGTAATATTCGGATAATCAGCATTCGATTTTATTTGATTTGCCATATTTTGAGGTTGGGATTTCAGTTTTATTTGGTTCAATTATTATTTGTACAGTGTAGAACGTAGGCTGGGTTTTGAACCCAGCCTACGTTAGAATCATTTTTCTGTATAAATAATGACACAACTACTTTTCTAAATAATTGCCAATTCTTGAGCAATATGAACCGAGATTTTATCGGCAATTTGTTTGCCTGTAAATCCTTCATATTCAAGCACTTCGTTTAGTCTTGCAGGTTTAAACCATTTTTCATCCAAAGCAAAAGGTAAAACATTCGCCGTTTTACGATGCTTCAAAAGTATTTCAGCAACAATAGAATACAAACCTCCCGTGAGGAAATGGTCTTCTAAAGTTACTACCACTTCGGATTGAGCAACGGCTTTCAAAATGGCTTGTTCATCCACTGGTTTCAAACTTCGCATATTGATTAAACCTACCGATTTTCCTTCTTCACGAAGAATTTCAGCCGCAATCAAGGCTTGTTCAAAGAGAAAACCGTAAACCAAAATCGTTACGTCAGTTCCTTCAGCAACGACTTCGGCTTTACCGATTTCAAAAGTTGATGTATGTTTGTACTCAGTAGATCTATTGCAAATTCTGACGTAAGATGGGTTTGGCGATGCCCAAATTTGAGGTAACATCGTTACTAAATCTTGTTCGTCGGCAGGGGCAAAAACTTGCATATTCGGAATGCCACGCATGATGCTCACATCTTCAATGGCTTGGTGCGTTGGACCGTTTCCATCCGATAAAAAACCAGGGATAAAACTGCTCAATTTCACGGGTAAATTGCCGATTCCTGCATCCGTACGGATAAATTCAAAAGCTCGCATCGACAAAAAAGCCGCCAGAGCATGTACCACAGGGATTCGTCCACGCAAGGCAAGTCCAGCGGCGGCACCCAACATGGTTTGTTCGGTAATGCCCGTATCAATAAAACGATTTCCCAATGCCTGTGGAAGATTTCTGACCAAAGCACGGTTTTCGGCAGTCATTACCACGAATCGTTCGTCGGCAAGTGCTGTATTTTTTAATAATTCTTCGTACATTTTATTTATAAGTTTAGCATTGTGGATTAGTGAATACAACAACACATTAACCAAATTAGAATTAAAGAAATAGAAAGAATGTGTTAGTTGTTAATTAATCACTAAATCACAACTCACTAAATCACAATTACTTATCTCACCACCATCACCTCTGATTCAATATTTGCGGCGTGAATTCCGTGTAATTCTTCTAATAATTGTTCCACTTCATTGGCTGAGAAATTGCAAAACCAACGGTCGGCACGGGCTTCGATACTTGGCAAGCCTTTTCCTCGAACAGTATCGGCAATGATGACATTTAATTTGCCTTTTTTGAAAGGAATTTCATCAAAAGTTTCTTCCAATTCCGTGAAATCATGTCCGTCGATGCGATAGACTTCCGCTCCGAAAGCCTCAAATTTATCCGTTAATGGTTCTAAAGGAATAAGGTCCTCGGTAGCTACGTTTGCTTGGAATTTATTGCGGTCGATGATAAAAATTAGGTTATCCAATTTGTAAGCATTCGCTACTAACATGGCTTCCCAACAAGAACCTTCGTTCAATTCGCCATCACCCAAAATACAAACAATGCGGTTTTTTGTGCCTCTGATTTTACAGTCCAACGCCACCCCAATTGCTACCGATGGAAGGTGTCCTAATGAACCAGAATGAAATTCAATTCCTGGAATTTTGGTATTGGGATGCCAGTAAATATTATCCGTAGTTGAAAGGTGATTTTTCAAGCGAGCTGCTTCTAAAATACCGTTTTCAACCAATGTTCCGTAAAGCGCTGGAACGTCGTGACCTTTTGAAAGGAATAAATAATCACGGTTTGGGTCATTGAGGTTGTCCTTGGAAATATCCAAAAATTCTTGGTAAAGATATACCATCAAATCCGTTGCGGAGAGGGAAGCACCCACGAAACAACCGCCATCGGTGGACATTCCAATAATGTGTTCACGCACTCGCAAGGCCGTACGTTGGAGCTGTTTGATTTTCTGCTCAGTCATATTAAATAATTATTTTAATGGAAATAGATTTATCCAATTATCTTGGTTTGTTCTGCTGAAATAGTCTTTAAATCGCCTAAATGATTTCTGTACCAATTCACGCCTGCAAATCGTTTATTTATTTCGTAGATTTCTGGTTTTTCGGCTAAAAGGTTTAGAATATCGGTCAATGAAAAGTGCGAATTTGACTGATATAATTCTTCAAAAATTCGTTTGATAAACAAGTAATCTTCCTGATAATCAATGGTTAAGCGGTGACTCATAGAATAGTCTAACCCCGTTTCCCAAGTCAAATTAGCAAGTCTGAATTTTTCAGAATTTTCCCAAATATATGGCGTGGTATGCTCTAACTCTAAAGGACGTTTCGCTTCTTGCCATGCCGTTTTTAGGCAATCCATTGACATAATTTCTACATCATTTCCATCTGGATAAGTAGCAGGATGAAGGTTACTCACGAAGTCATATTTATCCGAATTTTCATCATAAAAATTCAATAATCTGTCAATGATTTGTGGGTCAATTAATGGGCAATCCGAAGGGATTTTCACCACCGCATCGGCATCCGTCAGAAGTCCAACTTGATAATGACGGTCGAGTAAATTATTGAGGTCACCTCTATAAAAAGTGATATTTTTTGATTCGCAAAACGTCTCAATTTCATCATCGTCGGCACTCGTAGAAGTAGCTACTACCAATTTCACAGGACGTTTAATTTGTTGTAATCGCTCAATCATTCTGTACAATAAAGGCTCGCCCAAAATCGGTAGCATGACCTTTTTTGGTAAACGACTTGAGGACATTCGAGCCTGTACGACAATGGTAATATTATTCATAAACCAAACCTTTAGATTTGTGGGCTTTATACTGATACGACTTGATGAAATCTTCTTTTTTGCCTTCGTGATTTAAGAAATCACGGCAAACTTGAGCGATATTTTTTGCCGAAGTTCCCCCATTTTGAATGGGCGCTTGGCTCTTCAATTCGTCCAAATCAAAGTACGAATGGACTTTTTTACCCAATGCTAAACCCACATACACCGCTGATGAATATTGTGTAATAAATTCTGTACAATTGGCAATCATCGGATTGATGAAACCAGTGGTATAAATGACGGTATCGGTTGGGGCGTGTTCTTTGATTTCGGACACGGCTCTCTCCACAATTTCGTTGGGATGAAGTTTGAAAACTAATGGTCTGCCGTTGGCAATTTTCACACATTCCTGAATAAAAGCAGGTCGGTCTTCTTTCTTAAAACATTCCCGATTATCAGTTGTAGCAACCAAGACAAAATCGTGAAGCGGAAAATCATTATCTAAGAATTGCTGACAATTGTCAAAATTTGGAATACCCGTTACCAAAATCTTTTCGGCACTCGTTCCAATGCTGGAAAACCGATTTTTATATCCTTCTGAGGCGGCACAATAAATGTCACAAATGTTAGAAGAACCATTTAAAGCAGTGCCAATGGCAAAGTATGGTGGTATTTTTAATTTCTTAACTATCTGACTCGCAGTATTATACGGGTCAATCATGCCTTCTTGAACCCAAATCGTTTTGTTTTGCAACATTCTATCGGGAATCACCAAATCCGAACAATAAACGACCAAATCATACTGATTTTTTTTGGCTTGATAGTCCATTTTTAAGCCATGTGCTCGACAATATTTCTCCGAATTTGCTCTGAATTGTCCAGAAAATATGGTTTTATCCAGTAGTTTGGTGTACATTCTCACCCCGTTAATCAACGGAGAATCGGCAAATATTTGACTAAACCAACAATCAAAATCGGGTAACTGCTCGGCAATTTGTTGCATCTGAGTAGTTTGGTTTATCGACCCTGTGATGAATAGAATTTTCTTCTTCATAAGAAAATTATTTGTAAATTATTATGGCTAAATTAACTGTGTATTTACGTAAAATATTACCCCAAACGAAACGATAACAATTTGGTAATGAACCGCTTACAAAAGATTAATATAAGTGGTGAAATCTTTAAAATTTGATAATAAACCTGCTTAAAAATCAAATACCATTCTGAATCGTAATGCCACTTTTGAACTCACATTAGGATTATCTAAATAGCTTAATCGTTTTACAAAATCGACTCTCAAAACTCTAAAAATATTTTCAATTCCAAAACTGGCTTCCATATATGGTTTATTTTCTAAAGAGAATGTCGTGGGACTTCCAATTTTGTCGCTTGGTAAAAGAATTAGACCATTTTCGGCCGTTGCTTTATTTTCATCACTCAATTTTCCTACTAATGCCTTGAAAGTCACTACTTCACGCAGTTTTAGCTTTTTTATAAGTGGCAACTTATTGAAAATGAAGCCATTGAAATGATGATCAACAAAAACTGAAGCGTATTGGTCACTGACAAATTCCAAGAAATTCATTAAGTTATATGCCTCTGGTTGATAAGAATACGTTTGGTTTGCTCGGTGAATCGTGAGCAGTGGGTAAGGTAATTTACCAAAAGTTTTTCCTGCTTCGAGCGTAATATCCGTGTACCCAATCGGTGGGATATACATTCGTTTGTGGACGTAACCCACCAAACGATGAAAATTATATTGGCTTTCCAAAATTCCTTTGATGCCTAACGTGTAGCGAAGTTGAAAGGTTGGGTATTTATTGATGATCGGAATTCGGTAGTTTTTGCCTTGATAAAATTGTTCGTTCGGCGAATACCGAAGCCCAATCATTAACTCACTACTAACGATTTCGTTATTGGTTTGCACTTGTCCTTCGGGACTCAAAGAATTAAATTGAAGTTCGCCAGTGGGCGTTTGGCGGATATTTTTGAAATTAAGATTAAATGTTAGACCTGATTTAGACTCATTCAAATAATCAAGATTGATGACTTTATTGTAAGTCATTCGGTTATTTTGCCCCCGTTTAAAGGACAACAAAAAATTGTCTTCTTGGACAAATTGTAACTCCTGACCAGGAATTTTTATATCATCCTGATACGAAATTTTAAAATGCTTGATTGGATAAGTATAAGCATTATGGTCGGTCAAAGAGAAGGTTGCCGAGGCGTAATATTTGAAACGTTCATCTTTAAAACCGTACGCACCGTACGTTTCAAGGGCAACTTTATCGCTAAAATTGGCGGTAGTCCTGCCTCCCAAACGTAGGCGGAAACCTTCTATTTGGTTGAAACTGTAAAAAGTGCTAACGGGGCCAATTTCAGACTTGCCAATGGGTTTATAACCTTCTAAAATGAAAGTGGCGGTATTCATGAAACGTTGAAAAGCGGGGACTTTTTTCACACTATCCACCATCGAATAAATGCCCATTTCTTTAGCCGATAATTCATCGTGACGGGCAGTTTGCCAATAAGTATTGTCTCGATTTGTGGCAGATTTGGCAACATCAATTTTGAATCCTTCAAATTGTTTCGCTTCGATGGGTTTATTGAGAATATAATCCTTGTAAGACACACTTCTTTGTCCGAATAAACCCATTCCATTTTCTTTCTTCAAAAGATTGAATTCAATGCTCAAATCGTCTTTTGTCAACATCAAGCCTTCATTTCCAACCTTATCGTATTCTTGAGAAACCCGTAAATCGGTTACAAAATTTACATTAACATCTTTTGAAAAGCCCATTTGAACTTTCCTGATGGCATAACTTGAATCCAACGCAATCAAAAATGTTCCTTGAAATAATTGGTCATTGGTATTTCGTGGAGAAAATCCTAAATTAACACATTTGATACCTTTATAAACCGTGGTATCAATGATTACGTAGCGATAAAATTGTGGAGCAACAGGAGCGGTTGGCCCTAAAAATTGAGTAGCTAAAAGTAAAATATTGTTATCATAAATGTTAACGTCTTGATAAAGTGCTTCGAGATAAAGTTTAATGCCATTGTCGTCAACGTATCCGCCTAAACCCGTCATTTTTTCGCCTTGAATTATCTCTTTTTTAGTTTCTGGATTTTTCCGATAATACAAATCCGAAACTGTTTCTTTCAGATACATTGGGAGGTTTACTTTTCCCGTTATTTTAGAAGTATCGAGGTGATTAAATACAAAATCAAACTTCTTTAAAGAGCGTTTATTCCTGAATTTTTCGGAAATATTACTTAAATCAAATTCTAATTTTTCGTATTTATTGTACTGATAAAAATCAAATGACTCTTTCCGATTTTCCTGTTTATGTTCGATGACTTTTCGTATCAGCACCACCGCAGGATTATCTTTATTTCGGTATCTATCTTTTTTACCTTTTACGGTTACTTCATCCAAATCTTTGGATTGAACTTTCAGTTTCACCGTCAATGTTACCAATTTACCACCCTGTATATTTCGTATTTCGGGAGCGTAGCCGACAAAAGCGATTCTAATCGTTGGGTTTTGTTGTGCCGTTTCCAGATAGAAGTTTCCATTCATATCTGTTTGCGTTCCGAAGTTTGTACCTGTAATTGAGATATTGACAAATGGCAAGGTTTCGCCCGTTTTAGTGTCAATTACTTTTCCTTTTATTTTAGTATGTTCTTGACCCAAAACGTCGTGTCCAAAATAGATTAAACACAGCATAATGAGAGCGAATATTTTATAAATAGTACGCATCAATTTAGGTTTATTAATAGAAGTTTATCGAATTATTAAGCAATTATCAATTATCAAAATAGTTTAATAATTATGTTTAACAATTTAGTTAAATACAAGACAAAAAAAATGTTCAAATCATTCCTTGAACACTAATTTTAATATATTATTTTTTCGCTGGCTCATAAAATCAATAAAATTTTGTTCATTAAAATTGAACATATTTTTAATAAGTGGCTTAGAAAGAACAGGATACGAGCAAAGTGACATCAAATCAATCATGAAATTAATGGGGCAGTCAGTTTTTAAATTTCCTTTAGAAATCTCTTGTTGAACTTCCCCAAGGAACACTTTTTTCAATTCTGAATCATCTTTTCTAAAAGTAACTTGCTCTGAATCACACTTCCTATTGACCTGAGAAATCATGAAAGTCTCCATGTAAGGATATTTTAAAGATTGTTCGATGAACAAATCTAAAAAATTACTAACCTTTGTTTTAAAATCAACTTCTTCTAACAATACACCGTGTATTTTTTGGTGCATCGCTTGTTTTCCTTCGATAAATACTTGTTCAAGTAATAAGTCACGACTTCTAAAATAGTAGTGAATCAAAGAACGATTTACGCCCGCAGCATCAGCTATTTCTTGTGTCGTTGCGTGTAACCGCCCTTCCTCAAAGAAAATTCGCATGGCAGTTTCCTTAATTAATGCTTCTTTTTGAGCATCTTTTGTTCCCATGTTCGCTTATTTGTTGTGTAACATTTTGATTAACCAAAGTTACAAAGATATTGTTCAACCCACAATGTTTTCAATATCTCCATGGAAATACCGATGTGATTCGGTCATCTTTTATATTCAATTAAATCCCAAAGATTGCCGTATAAATCTTCAAAAACGGCCACTGTACCGTATTCTTCTTGACTTGGACTTCTGATAAAATTAACGTTAAGTTCAGTCATTTTCTTATAGTCACGGTTGAAATTATCCGTTTCCAAAAATAAAAAAACTCGCCCGCCAGTTTGGTTTCCGACACGGCTTCTTTGCTCACCATTTGTCGCTTTGGCTAATAGGATGCCACAATCTGAGTTTTTATTTGGGCTAATAACAACCCATCTTTTATCAGGATTTAAGATGGTATCTTCAATTAAAACAAAGTCTAATTTTTCGATATAAAATTGAATTGCTTCGTCGTAGTCATCGACTACGAGAGCTATATGGACTATTTTTTTATTCATTTTTGAAATTAGTAAAAAAAACTATTTTAGCATCCATATTTTCTTTTTCCAAAAATAATTTTCCCAAAATATTTGGATTTATTATTTCAAGTCACCTATATTTGTAGTGTACTATTTATCTATTACACTATATTTTAGCTATGATACAAATCAAAAATTTATCATTTGATTATGGGAAACGAAAACCAGTTTTCCGAAATCTAAACCTAACATTAACAAATGGCAATGTTTATGGTCTTTTGGGAAAAAACGGTGCGGGAAAATCGAGCCTATTACGCAATATAGCGGGCTTACTTTTTCCGACAGGCGGGACTTGTCTTGTCAATGATTATCGTCCAGAAGAACGTTTGCCATCGTTTTTGCAAGAGCTATTTTTTCTGCCCGAGGAGTTTCATACACCTCCCATAAAAATTAGCGAATATGTAAATACTTACGCTCCTTTCTACCCGAATTTTTCACGGAAACAATTTCAGGATTATTTAGAGGAATTTCAACTTTCTGAAAATGAGAAGTTTACGGAATTGTCGTTGGGACAAAAGAAAAAGGCCTTGATTGGTTTCGCCCTTTCAACGAATACAAAAGTGTTGTTGATGGACGAGCCAACGAATGGTTTAGATATTCCTTCTAAGAGTCAATTCCGAAAAATTATTGCTTCAGTTGCCACCGACGAACGCATTATTGTTATTTCTACGCACCAAGTTCGGGATTTGGATTCGTTAATTGACCCAATCATTATTTTGGATAATTCAGAGGTTTTACTACACGCTAATACCGAAGAAATTTCCGAGAAGTTGTGCTTTAAAAATGTATCGACGGTAACAAATCACGACAAGGTTTTGTATTCAGAACATTCATTGCGAGGTTTTTCTGTTGTTGTAGAAAATACTGATAATGAGGTTTCTAAGACAGATTTGGAGTTGCTTTTTAATGCAACTTTAACGAATTCAAACAAGATAAAACAACTATTTAACTAATGTAAGATATACTTTAGGCTGTAATTTTCTCATTTACAGATTAAAGGCTGTGTTACTCGAAAAATATGAACAATTTTTTTAATTATACACGTTTTTCCCTACTCGTAAAACGGCAGTGGGTAGAAAATAAAAAACTCTTTTTGATGGCGAGCTTTGCCCTTTGGGGATTAGCGGTAATTTGTTATTTTCTCGGTACAAACTGGGAGATGGGACATATTTCTGATGCCGTTCAGCCTGTGTTTTTTACAGGTAGTATGTTGATTGGCGGTACTTTTTTTACGAATTATATTTTCAAAGACTTCTCTGATAAAAATGCTTCGACAAATTTTCTGTTAATTCCATCTTCTCATTTTGAAAAATTATTGAGTGCTTGTTTTTACAGTTTTATCGTTTTTCCAGTTGTGTTTTGTGTGCTGTTTTGTATAACCGATTATTTCTTTGTGAATTTTGCTAATTCGGTACACGAAGGTTTAGTCTTGAAAAAACATATTCATGATGAATCGTGGCAAAATAATGAATTATGGTACCACCAATTATCAAAAAAACCTGATATTTTCTTGAAACCAATGATTGGTAGTTGGTTTATTGCCCAGACCACCATGATGATTGGCTCAATGATGTTTATTAGATGGTCGTACATCAAGACTGTATTTACTGCTTTTGCGTTTTTGTTCATCCTCGCCTTAGTGTCGAACTACGTTTTTGATTTATTTATCGGCGTGTTTGATAAACAATTGGAAGTAAATAAACAAAATATTTACCTGCAATTGAAACCAACTAAAGACATCTTACAAAGTCTGACATTAGTAGCGGTAAAATACGTTTTTACACCTATTTTACTGTTGATTGCCTATTTGAAACTCAAAGAAAAACAAGTATAACAATGGAATTTAGAGACAATAAAGCCATATACCTCCAAATAGCTGAGTTTATTTGCGAGCGTATCCTGCTAAAAGAATGGGCGGTGGGTGATAAAATTCCATCCGTTCGAGAGTTAGCGGTTCAATTAGAAGTTAATCCGAATACGGTAGCGAGAACCGTTGAATTTCTCCAACAAAAAGACATCATTTTTACTAAAAGAGGCATGGGATATTTTGTTGCTGACGAGGCCGCAGAGAAAGTAATGTCTTTTAAGAAGGAAGATTTTTTGCAGAATGATTTACCCTTATTTTTCAAAAATATTCAATTATTAGGGATTGATTTTGAAGAGTTGAAAGAGCGATTTGAGGAATTTAAAACTGTCTAAGCGACCGACCCTGCTTGCGTGCAGAGGTTAAATATTTAACAGAAAACAACATGAAAACATCTAATAAATTATTAATTACTTTAGGCATTGGCATCGTTTTAGGCATTTTCTCTTACGCATTTATCATGCGTGGAGCGTATCAAAAAGCGTTAGAAAACCCATTGTCGGCAGACGTAAAAGTAGGCCTAAAATCCATTAAATATCTCAATCTTATTTACAATCGAGATATTACGTTTAAGTACGGAAACAAGTTTGAAATTCAAGTTGGTAGAACGGAAGCTGATTCGTTAATCATGAACTATAAGAATGATACGCTGAATTTAGACGTAACGAAAATTGGGGATATTACGATATTTTTACCAGACTTCCCAATTACTAAGTTTATTGATAAAGGTGAAGTTGCGGAAGAAAATAAAACTATTAATTACGATGATTACCGAACAGTTTATGTCGATAGTAGCTTTAAATCAGGGAATTTTGTGGCTACCTTTCAGCAAAATGGCATCTTAAATTTTACAAAATGTCAGTTGGATAAAATTGACGTGAAAGGGAAAGAAAATTTAGTTTTGAATATCGAAAAAAGTAGTGTAAAACAACTTAATCTTGACTTGATGAAATTCTCGTCATTAGCCATAAATCATTCGGTGATACAATCGAAAAATATTGTTTTGGGAGATAGTTGTAATGTGAGTTTTTCGGGAAAAGATACAAGGTCTATTTTTCTAAAGTAGCAATCATCCACTCTGCCAACAAAGCTAATGAATGTGCTTCACAAGTCCATTGGATATGAAAAAGTGGCGATGATGCTAATTTATAAAGCAAAGGATTTTCGTAAGCGGTTAAAAAACCAGCAATGAAGAAAGTGAAATCTGTATTAACGTCGTTGAGGTTTTGAATCTCAATGGCGTTTTTGTTTACATTATTCTTACTTTTCAAACTTATTTCTAAGATAATTCTATCCATGAAATTCAAATTCTCTTTCTTTAAATAATGCAAAATATCGCACTCTAATTTTTCTCGACAAATTTCTAATTCAGGAATATGAAATTTATTCATCAAACGCATAACATGATACATAATCAATGGTGTGCGAGCGTACTGATGAGCCACCCGAAAAGGTTGTTCGATATATTGATTTGAAAGAATAGTTTGTTGAATATATTTCACGGAATCTTGCCCGTGTTCGTCTAATTCTAAATCATAAGAAAGTAAGCAATAAATCATATTTGACAAGGCACAGGCATCGAATTCGATGTACATATTTTTGCCAAACCACGTTGAATATGCCTTTAGGTTTTTATATGCTGAGAAAGTATTTTTTATTTGAAATTTCTGAAGGTTTGAATGTTGTAATAGTTTGTTTTTAAGCCAATTAGCGTCTTCTTTTGATTGAGAAGTGGTCAAATAAACCATGGCTGTATCATCAATATCATCAGGGATTTTGAAGTAATTTAATCGGTGTAAAATATTGCCGTGTGGGAAGTGTTGAGAAGGATTGGTTTGGAAGAAATTATACGTATTTAATCCATCTTTATTTTTGAATAGAGAATATGCTTTTCGAGCTTGTTCGGTGATTTTATCTACTAAAACTTGAGATTCTGGGGACAACTTGTCCTTAATGTTATTAAGCGTAAAAACGGTAATTGCCGTAAAAAACACATTGGTGTCGGGACGGTGATAATACCAAAAATGATTACTACGATAAGACTCAAAAATGCCTTTTGGAAAATATTTCCTATCGGAAAATTCTTGTAAAGATGCAATTCTTTCTATTATGTCGTCTATTGTCATTTTGGGTTATATAAGTAGGATAAATTTTTAACGTTTTGAGTAGAGAAACTGAAACGTATGAATTTTTTTGTTCAACTTCCCAAAAGTTTTAAACTTTGGAGAAGTTACTATCAAGTGATAGATGGTTCATAAATACTTTATCATCGAATCTTCATCAACGTATTCATTTTCAGCCATTTTGATTGCGTCTTTTTCAAAACTGTATCGTTCAAATCCTTCTGAAAGGTATAATTTTTTTGCTCGTGAATTACTGGAAATTACGGTCAAATAAATTTGTCGTAAACCTTCGCCTTGTTTCGCTCTTTCAATGAGTACTTGTAATAATTTACGTCCGAGTCCCATGCCTTTAGCTTTTTCAGAAACGTACATCCTAAAAACCAATCCTTTGTGACGAAGTTTCAAAAAGGCATCCCGTTTAAACCCTACCGTTCCCAATAATTCTCCTTCCTCCGAAAATGCTCCGAGCGTAAAACTCTCAAAAGTATCTTGCGTAGGAAAATTTTCTCCTTCCATATCCGCAGGAGTCAATCTGAAAAACTGAGGTTCTTCGGTGATGGCCTTGGTGAGTAAATGGTAATATGCCTTTATTTCGTGGGTTTCGGTTATGGTTTTTATGAGCATAATTCGACGAGTAATTTTAGAGAGAATGTTGTAAATGGATTCATCAATCACTCAAAAAATTACAAATTCGAAAGTGAGTAGTTCATTTTTATATCTGTTCTTTCATATAAAGTCTCACCGATTGGGACTTCCACAAATCCAAGACTTAAGTACATCGTAATGGCAGGTGTAAGTTTACGATTTGATAGTAAATATAAACTTTTTGCATTGCGTTTTTTCGCCTCTTCAATGGTATAAATACACAATTGTTTACCTAAGCCTAAACCTTGAGCTTTGGGAGTTACACCCATTTTAGCAAGCTCATAAATACCATCACCATCATGGATGAGGGCGGATGTTCCCACGATTTCATCACCTAATTTTGCCAAAAAAATTTGTCCACCGTTGTTGATAATAGCATCGGGGGCATCTAATTGTTCTAAATCGTGTGGTTCAACTTTAAAGAATTTTTCAATCCATTCTATATTGATTTTTTTAAAGTCTTCTTTGTAAGTATCTTGATATTCAAGAATTTGGATTGAATTTTTCATGATTTTTAGGACAGATTTCCAACCTGTCAAAGTACTCAGACAAGTTGGAAACCTGTCCTACTATTACTAAATAATTTCCTTTTCAAAAAAATGAGTATCCACAGGCATTATTGGAAATACGCTGGGTAATTTTTGTTTTTCAATGAGCTTAAAACCGTTTCTTTCATAAAATCGGATGGCGGCTTGAAGACGTTCAAGTGTACCAAGATAAAGATTAGTTATTTGATTAACTTGGGCTGATTTTTCTAAAATATCCAATAATTTTTGTGCAATTCCGTATTCTTTTCCTCTAAATTCCTTCTTGACGAACATCTTTCTAATTGCCCCAATATTTTCACCACAATCAATTAAAGCAATTGTTCCAACAACTTCATTATTGTGTTTCGCTACCCAAAAATTGCCTTTTTTTTGTTGGTAAAAATTTGGAATATTTAACAAATCTTGCTGTTCATTAATGGTTATTGGTACTTGAAATTCATTTTGTTGAATGTTCAAAATCAGGTTTACAATTTGTTCAGTATCCTGATTTTCAAATGGTTGTATTGTAATCATAATTTTAGCTGTATTATATTGACGGACAAAACTAACTGTATTATACTGTGATTTCTCCAATTAGATAGGGAGCAACTTTCCCCGCAATTTTAACCCGGTCGCCTATTAATTGACAGGCTAAATTTCCCCCACGAGCTGATATTTGCCGAGCTGATAACGTATTTTTATTCAAAGTTTTAGCCCAATATGCCGTTAAAGTAGTATGTGCCGAACCCGTTACGGGGTCTTCGTCAATGCCAGCCTGTGGACCGAAAAATCGGGAGACAAAGTCAACTTTATCACCTTTGGCGGTTACAATAATTCCACGACATTTTGCTTCCCCAATCTTTCTGAAATCTGGTTTTAAAGCTTTTACTGTTGCCTCATTTTCAAGTATCAATAAATAATCACTGATTCCTTTGAAGGTTTCTTTGGGTATAATTCCCAAGCCTTCAATCAAAACTTGGGGTGTTTCTACGGCTTCTAAATTATCGGTTGGAAAATCTAATTCTAATAAATCACCCTGCTTTTCGACGGTCAGAATACCACTTCGTGAATTAAATTCTATCAATGATTTTGAGTGATTTTCGTACTGGAAAATCGTATAAGCCGTTGCTAAAGTAGCGTGTCCACATAAATCAACTTCTACGGTTGGCGTAAACCAACGAATATGAAATTTCTCTTCTTCGGAAATGTAAAAAGCGGTTTCGGCAAGATTATTTTCAGCGGCAATTTTTTGCATCAATTCATCAGAAAGCCATGTTTGTAACGGCACAACTGCGGCTGGATTTCCGCCGAAAACAGTATCTGAAAATGCGTCTAATTGATAGATTTTTAGGTTCATGATTTATTGAATTTTATGAAATTCTTTGAAGCGTTCTAAGTAACTTTTTTCTGACCAAGCATCTTCAATTTCTTTCAATGCTTCCAATATATTATGCTCCCGAGTTTCAATAATATTGGCATTCATATTTTTAATCTCTTCCCAAATTTTTTGAAGTTGAGGAAGTAGATTTTTGCCTTTTTTTGAAATTTTTAGGTTTCGTTTACGAGCATCGTCCGTAGATTTTTTAGAAATAATGAATCCTTTTTTCTCTAATTCTTTTGCCGTTTGAATTACCGCAGGGTGCGAAATATTTAATCCTTCGGCAATTTCCATAATACCAGCTTCGCCTTTTTGAGAAAGGTAGTAAAATAAAGGAAACCATTTCGGCTGAAAGTCAACACCATAAAAACGGTAAATATCTTCTCCTCCACGCATGATTGTCTCACTCATTCGTTTCATACGACTCCCAAAAGCTAACGCTCCTAATTCCGAGATTAAATCCATTTATTTTAGAAAAGAAATTTTATATATTATTTTAGGTAAACAATTACGTAACTGATTACGCAAATTTTAAATTATTTTTTGAATAAACCAAAAAAGCCACCCTTTTTTTTTAGGAATGGCTTTTTCTTGTAGCTCGAAATGACATTTTGAGGATTGTTTTTGAGGAATAGTGGAAATATCTAAAATCTACTCACAAACTCAATCATTCGTCTATCGCCCCAATAAATTCCATCAGAATTGGGAGCGTAAAAACCGCAATGTCCACCGTGATTTGGTAGTTCTGAGAAAATGTAATCTGAGTTTCTTGCAATGTCCAATATGGCACAACTTTCGGATAAAACGGGGTCATTTTGGGCATTTAAAATAAAAGTTGGAACTCGGATTTTGTCAGCTACGTGGATGGCAGCACAACGGTCATAATAATCTCGGGCATCTTTGAAGCCGTGTAATGGAGCGATGTAATAATCTGTGAAATCGTCGAGATATTTATAAGTTGTAAATTCTTTAAGTTTTTGACTATCAATTAATTCAGAGCGATTTTGAAGAAATTTCAAGAGTTTACTTTTGAAGCGTTCAGCATAAAAACCATTCTTCCCCATCGCATCGACGCTTCCTTGTAAGTCGGTAGGAGAGGAGATTGAAACGATTTTTTTGATTTCTTTCGGAATATTTTCGCCCTTTTCACCAGCGTATTTTAAGGAAATATTCCCTCCTTTGCTGTATCCAACCAAAACGATTTCTGTATATTTTTTTAGGCTTAAAGCATGATTAATAACGGCTTCTAAATCGTTGGAGCTTCCGTGAATTGTGATTTTTTCAAAGCGATTATTTTCACCACCCAATCCTCGATGATTCCAAGCTAAAGCATCATAATTGGCTAAATTGAATGCTTTTACGCCACCCAAAAGATAGGGTCGAGTAGAATTTCCGAGAAAACCGTGCGTGAAAATAGCGAGTTTCGTGTTACTTTCAGAAGACTTTGACCAATCTAAATCTAAGAAATCGCCATCTGATAATTCTAAACGTTCACGGGTATAATTTACGCCATTTATTTTGCGAAAAATGCTCGGATAAATAGTGGAAACGTGTTGGTTTTTCCAAATGTGCGATGGTTGATAGGTAGATTTTATGATAGGCATTTTGATGTTTTACGTTAGTTTGTAATGCTCGTTTTGAGAAATACGAATTAATCACAATTTTGGGCATTTTCCAATGACTTTATTGAATAGCATCAAAATTAACCAAAACGCAGTCAGGGTTCAAACCCTGACTGCGTTCAAATCACATATTCGAATAAACCTTTACTTTATATTTCCCCCAGGATTCAAATTACTTGGTACACGAGTAGGAACCGTTTTATCGAAACTATTATCTGAAAGTGCGTTGATGAACGCAATGATTTCCTGTTGTCTTCCACCAATGCGTACTTGTCTAATCAGCGGGTCAACTTGTCGAATATTAACATTTGGATTCTGAGAATTTCCGCCAGCAATGCGGCCGTAAAACCCTAAAATCTGATTCAAATCTTGGAAAACGCCACTGTGCATAAACGGTGCGGTGAATTGTAAATTACGTAAACTGGCAGTACGAAAGGCGTAATTTTTATTTGCTCCTGCATCAGAAACGACATTTTTGGTATTATCAGGAACAGAAAGTATGTGAAATTGATAGTCAGAAAACATATCGCCCGAGTGACAAGCTGCACATCCTGCATCTCTAAAAGACTGCATTCCTTGAATCTGTTGGGCAGTTAGAGCAGTTCTATCACCACGTTGAAAACGATCGTAAGGGGAGTTATTGGTAATTAAAGTTCTTTCAAAAGACGCAATGGCTTTTCCTAAATTGACTGCTGTAACGGGTTGAGTTGTGTTACCAAAAGCGGCTTGGAAAAGCGTTCTGTATTCCGCAATATTTCCTAAACGAGCCACTACGCTATCCAATGCAAGAGCTTCTGGATACGAATTGCCACGCATTTCTTCGAGTGTAGCAATTGGCCCAGTTGATTGCTTTTCAAGACTTTGTACTCGGTTATCCCAAAACATAGGAGCGGTAGATGGATTGTAAACACCCGCCGTATTCATACCATTGAAGGCCGTATTTAAAATCGTTTGTGAATTTCGCTTGACAAAAGAAATAGTATTGGGCGTAAGGAAATGGCGAGTGGTACCAAAACCCGTTGCATTTACACCGATTGAAATGTCCAAACCGTCGGAATATCCTGTACTTGGGTGATGACAAGTGGCACAAGCGACGTCTTTTTTACCCGATAAAATTGGGTCATAAAATAGCATTTTCCCGAGTGTAACTTTTGCGGTACTCGTTGGATTATCGGCAGGGCTGATAGCAAAAGCCGCCAATCGAGATTGACTTAAAGAATCAACGGTGGGCGTTACGGTTTCGGTAGTTTCATTTTTCTGACAAGCATAAAATAGAGCGGTACATAATACGAAAAATAGAGCTGAGAAGAATTTGTGGTGGTTTTTCATAATAGATAAAAATTTGCGTGGAATGGGACTGTTGAGAAATCATTTTACGTATAATTTTTATCAAATTTTCAAGAGAGTTTAAGTAATTGGAATAATAACGAAGATGATTTACAACTTATTAGATGCCAATTGAAAATTTTACTTGCGGTGAAATTGAAAAATATTTTTTCTACCACGATTTTCATGGATTTATTGGAATGTCAGTCTCGTATAAATTGTAGTAGAATATTTTTTGTAGAGACGTTGCCTGCAAAGTCTTGGGGAGGAATAGCGTGAAGAAGGAACGCTAAAATTCAAATATTCGAGATAGAAATGTTGTAGAATGTAGGTGCGAGATAGGAATATCTCACACCAAGTGTAGGAATATAGCGCTACTAAAAGACGTTGCCTAAAACGTCTTTACAAAATTAAATGTCCACAAAATTGTGCTTTATTATCAATGATTTTTCCGCCACATCTAAAGCCTAAACCTGCACCTTCGCCCGCAAAAAATACGCCTGCTTGGTAATATTTGCCATCTTCGTCTTGTTGGAATTCGGTGAATTCTTGGTAAATAACGTTCTGTTCAAAATATTCTCCTTCGGTTGTTTCAAGCGTATTTCCTACGGCTGAAAGAATTTTTACATTTGCTCCTTCTCGTCCAAATAATACTTTTTGTACGCAAGATTTATTGCTAAGTTGCTTATTGTCAGTTTCTAATAAAAGTGGATGGTTTGGGTATAACTCCCATAAAATCTTCAAAAGTCCCTTTGATTGGAATAGTAAAGTATAAGCAGGATTCATCACAATGGCTTTTTTACGTTGCACAATTTGTGTCAAGATTTCTGCCAATTCAGGTTCGTCCCAACCAATGTATTCCCAAGGTACGAGCTTAAACCAAAAATCATATCTTGTAAAACTGCCATCTTCGTCATTTTGCTTGAAAATGCCTTGTTCCACCGAAAATTCTACGTTTTCAATGTGTTCAAAACTTACTTCAAAACCTGCTTCTTCGGCGGCTTCGCCCAAAAGTTGCATATTGGTATCATCTTCTGGATAACCTTCCATTGTAGAAATCAAAAGTGTAGACTCAAACTCAGCGTTTTGACTTTTTAGTTCTCTGAATTGATTTACCAAAGACTCATAAAGCGTATTAAATTGTGAACTTTCGTCTAATCCATTGGCTTTCAAAGATGCCCATTGCACCGTTGCCGTTTCTGGAATACAAGTGGCGGTATCAGCATTAAATTCAATGAGTTTTATGGGTTTTTCATCCAAACCACCCGATAAATCAAAGCGTCCGTACAAGTGCCAATTTTTATCATTCTCCCACGAATATTTAACCAATTTAATCAAATTTTCTGGAATGCCTAATTGTGTAAATTGCTCATTATCAATCACATATTGAGTAGCTTCAATAAACATTTCGTATAATTGATTGGCGGCTTCGTAGTAATTTTCTGCTTCTTGTTCAGAAACTTCAATCATTGAGTCAGTAACGTATGGAAGTGTATTTTCACCCAAAAGCCAATCATAGCCTGCATTTTGAAGAGATTGGGTAGGGGAGATGTTGAGTTTTTTGAAGTTCATTTTGTGTGTTGGTTTATGGAACACGGATTTTAGGGATTGGACACAGATTTTATTTTTATTCTGATTTGATACGTATATTATTGGTAAAAAACTTTGAATCCGTGTCTAATTCGTAAAATCCGTGTTCCATCATTACGCAGTAATCTATCCACTAAATCCGCTTCTTCCCGTGCTTCTGAAAAAGCCGCTTCGTCCACTTACAGGTCGTGTGGTGATGGTACGTGAACTTCCGATACTTTCGTGAATACCACTTGATTTTTGGAAAGCGGTTTGATTAGAATAATATCTTCCCATCATCGGGAAAAAGAAAAATCCACCCGAATGATGCCTTCTGCGGTAAGTAGTATCGGTTGAATTTTTGGTTTTTGGGTTTAAATCTGGACGATAATTAGCATAGTTTGGACTCATCGTTTTTGCCAATAAATAGCCCATTCCACCAAACAAAAGGGCATTCGGCAAAGCATTGTTTTGTCCAATTGTGGTAGGATTATTTTTTATATCATTGTCAATCAAAGCTTTCACAGCCTTTGGAGAAAGCGTCTCTTTCTTTCCATCCAAATACGTTACAATGGCAACCGAACTATCGGCTGGAACTTCTGTTTCGTCCGTAATTTTAAATTGCCCCTTTGAGGTTTCAGAAATGTAAGTTTTTACGCCTTTTGTATAAATTTCTACTTCTTCGTAATCATCTTCATCTTCCGAAGAATTGCTATTGCCACAACTTTGGAGCATGACCGAATTCCCTAAAATAGCCAGTGCCAAAGTGCCGCTTATAGAAATATCTTTGATTTGGCGAATAAATGAGTGCTTGCGTATAAGTGTCATAATTGTTTTGGTTTTATCGGAACAAATGTATTGCAAAAGATAAACATATTATCAAAAATAGTAAGAATGGTTTTGGAAATGGACAAAATGGCGTTTTAAGGTAGTGGCGTATGCTATACGTCACTACCAACTCCAAAAATCATTTTATCGTCCATGTGGGTACGGAAAGGCAAATTTTTAAACCATCCATACTTTTGCATCAGTAATCATCCAAACATTTTGCCTTTCCTAATTACCAAATAATTCAATTATGACAATCTCAAGATTATTCGTTACTATTTTTCTGTTATTTTCATTCATCGGAAATAGCCAAACCCTCAAATGGAAACCCATTACGCAACAAACAAAACCGTGGTCACGTTGGTGGTGGGAAGGCAATGCCGTGAATCCCAAAGACCTGACTTTCAACATGGAAAACTACCAAAAAGTGGGTTTGGGAGGTTTGGAAATTACGCCAATTTACGGCGTAAAAGGTACTGAAGCTCAATTCGTTGATTTTCTTTCGCCCAAATGGGTTTCGTTATTTAAGCACACACTCAACGAAGGAACTCGCTTAGGCTTGGGCATCGACTTAGCCAATGCTTCAGGTTGGCCTTTTGGGGGTCGTTGGGTGGAACCAGAAGACGCTTGTCGGTACGTGGCTCACAAAGTTTATCATTTGAAAGAAGGTGAAAAATTAGCTGAAGCCATCACTTTTCAGCAAAAAGCGATGATTCGGTTTGTATTGCCAAAAAATGTTGAACCGAAAGATTTAAAACAGCCGATTTCTAAAAACGATAATTTGCAAGAATTGGCGATTGATCAAGTGAAATTTGACAAAATATTGCCTTTAGAAACATTAATGGCCTATTCTGACAAAGGCGAAACACTAAATTTAACAGATAAAGTCAATGCGGAAGGACAATTGAATTGGCAAGCGCCATCAGGAAATTGGTCGCTCTACGCTATTTTCTCTGGTTGGCACGGTAAAATGGTAGAACGTGCAGGCCCGGGTGGCGAAGGTGATGTGATTGACCATTTTTCAGAAAAAGCAACGAAGAATTACCTTAAAGCCTTCGATAAAGCTTTTGCCAATACCGATGTAAGTTCAATGCGAGCATTTTTCAATGATTCTTATGAAGTAGATGATGCCAAAGGACAAGCCGATTGGACACCAGAATTATTCAACGAGTTCCAAAAAAGACGTGGCTACGACCTTCGTAATTATTTGCCAAACCTTTTTAGCCAAGAAAAAACGGACTTAAACAGCCGAGTTTTGTGTGATTATAGAACGACTATTTCTGATTTAATTTTGGAAAAATATACTTCTGCATGGGCAAATTGGGGACATTCTCGTGGAAAAATTGTAAGAAATCAAGCACATGGTTCTCCAGGGAATACCTTGGATTTATACTCGATGGTGGATATTCCAGAAATTGAAGGAACGGATTTATTGCGTATCAAATTTGCGTCGTCGGCTTCCAATGTGATGGGTAAAAAACTGACTTCTTCCGAATCTGCAACGTGGGATAATGAACATTTTCTTTCAAATTTAGGTGATGTCAAAAAAGACCTTGATTTGTTCTTTTTGGGTGGTGTGAACCACGTTTTTTATCACGGAACAAACTACTCGCCCAAAAATGAGCCATTCCCAGGATGGTTATTTTATGCAGCGGTACATTTTACGCCTCATAATCCATTTTGGAAGCATTTTGGTGCCCTAAATCAATATGTGGCTCGTACACAAATATTCTTGCAAGACACCAAACCAGACAACGATATTCTGTTGTATTTCCCAATTTATGACCGTTTTGCGGAACAAACGCCCAAAGGTTTATTGCAACATTTTGACGGTGTAACGCCAGAATTTAACAATACAGATTTCAAAACGGTAGCGCAACAAATGCTCGACCGAGGTTATTCTTTCGATTATATTTCGGATAAACAAATCGGGAATTTGAGTGTTAAAAATCAGCAAATTTTGAGTGGTGAAACTGCATGGAAAACTGTCTTACTTTCTGAAAATGAGACGATTCCTTTAGAGACTTTTGCGAAATTAGTACAATTAGCCAAAGCCGGAGCAACCATTGTGATTCACAATAAATTACCCCAAGATGTTCCAGGATTAGGGAATTTAGCAGAACGTCAAACGAAGTTTAAAGCACTTTTATCACAGTTAAATTTCACCCAAAATATGGGCGTGAGCGTAGCGGAAGTAGGAAAAGGGCTTTTTGTGATGGGTGAAAATTTGGAACAAATCATGGCAACGGCAAAGGTGCAAAGAGCAACGATGATTGATAAAGGTTTGTCGTCTATCAGAAAAACGTATGCTAAAGGCAAAATGTATTTTATTAATAATATGACCGCCAGCAATTTTGATGGATGGGTTCAACTTGAAACGCCTTTTCAATCGGTGGCTTTGTATAATCCGATGACTGAGAAATTAGGTTTAGCAAAATTCAATGCAAAAACCAACGAAGTGTATTTGCAATTATCAGCGGGCGAATCCATCATCGTAGAAACGCATAATGCTATTTTAAAGGCCGAAAAATACCCTTATTTCAAAGCTTCATCGACCCAAGAATTAGCAGGAAATTGGAAAATATCTTTCACCGAAGGCGGAGAAATTTTACCAAAAACGATTGAAACAAAAATACTAAGTTCATGGACAAATTTTGAAGGAGAAGATTACAAAAACTTCTCTGGCATTGCGACTTATACGCATCAATTCAAATTAGTAAATATTTCAAAATCAGGCTATTGGTTAGATTTAGGCAAGGTTTCTGAAAGTGTGAAGGTAAGCGTAAATAATATTTCTTTGGGAACATTACTGGGGCCAACTTACAAAGTTTTTATACCCGCCAACATTTTAAAATCTCAGAATATTTTGACGGTTGAAGTGGCCAATTCAATGGCAAATAGAGTGATTGCTTTGGAGAAAAAAGGCCAAGTTTGGCAGAAATTTTATAATATCAACGTCTCGGCAAGATTGAAACAAAATTTAGGAAAAGACGGCTATTTTACCACCAAAGACTGGACACCCAAAGAATCAGGGATTTTAGGAAAAGTTACTTTGACGGCTTTGGAGGTTTTGAAATAAAATAACATTTCCGTTTTGTTAGAACATCCCGAGACAATTCCATTGTGGGTTAAAACTTTCGGGATGTTTTGTTTTAGGGCTCTTTTGTATGTTAGGTATCTCGCTAACCCCGATTTGTAATCGGGGTTGATTGGTTTAGCGACTGTGTCGCATCTTACTTCAACAATTACGACACAGTCGCCAAACCATGTCTGCCCCGATTGCAAATCGAGGCAAGCGTGTGAAAACCAATAAAGGCCAGTAATCACAACAAAAAAGGGGCTAAATGCCCCTTTAATTTTTTATCCACTACCAAAATTACAACAATACCAAAGGCCTTGCTTTACGAGCGTACGATTGGTCAAATACTTGATAACCAATCAACTCTATGTTTGCTTTACCATTAAAACTACTCATATTAAATTGATTGACAATTGTATTATAAGCATTTTCAAAAGAGTTCGTCAAAAAATAATTGTATGAAAATGTTGGCTCTACACTAAAGATTACAATAATTGGCATAATCTTATTTTGTGCTTTTGCGGCTTTGCCAACCCACGAAAAACGACTTTGCATATAACCAAAAGATGGCGTAGTCTGATAATCATGCACTAAAATTCTATCCGAGTTTTGTACTAAACCCGCTGCTTGCGTAGAATCCTGACCCGTTGGATTTTTAAACCATCCAATGTATTCTTCAGTAGGAATCCTCGTAGATTGTTTGTCTCCCCAAGCTTTAATTCCTTTCAATTGCGTAAGATAATTTTTATACGTTGACGCATTATTCCACCATTCTAACTCAAGATTTGAGTAATTGAATTTCTCAATTGGATCAATTCTCGAAACATTATAATTGTTAATCAAACCCGTAAAAGCACTTGCCGAACCCATACACGCCGTAACGGTCTGAATCCCATAAATATTCTTGGCTTTTTTAATGAAATTAGCCATTTTGGGATAATTGGCCGACGATTGCAAAATGGTGTATAAATCATAACAAGTTACCGTTGTAAAATTGTTTACCTGACACCATTCCAATAAATTATTCTCTTTCGTAGCATTCCCGACGATATATTGCAAACTATCAAGATAGACACCTCGGTATAAATTCTGTGCGGAAACTTTAGCACTACTTTTTGCAGGAGTAATTTCGTTTTCTAATAATTGTTCGGATGAACATTGCATGAATAAAAATGCCGATAGAAATAATGCGAGAAATGAGAATTTGATGTTCATAAGCTTAAGATTATATAGTGATGTGCTTCTTTACCATAATTTACTCGGCGATGGCATTTTTAGGTTATTTATACCAAGAATAATACCATTGTTTATCGAAAATAAACAATTATATACGAACAAACAAATGTCTAATGATAAAAATCATATATAAGCGAAAAAAAAATTATGTAGATTTTATCGGAATAATCTCATTTTCAGGTAGAAAGGCGAAAAATAATTTTTTGGCAAGTGGCGAAAAAAAAAATCTAACAAGTAAAAATAGGGATGGTTTTTAGGTGAAAAAATAAGTTCTGAATCGTTAAAGTAGAAAGTACAAAAAGAGTTAAAATAAAGGTTGATGAATATCAGTAAACTTATGATAGTATAATTGCCTGTATTATCTGTTTTCATGCACGCTTAGTTGAACTAAACCTCTGGTAGCTTTTGCCTCTCAAGTTCTATCTTTGCATAAATT
>JAZKDE010000129.1:5968-21899 GCA_040387735.1 Bacteroidota bacterium | reverse complement strand
CCTTGAAGTGTTCGAGATTTACGCAAATTCCTATCAGTAGTCAAAAAGCCATGCGTTTCTCAGATTTATCGGGCGTCTATGTTTTTTCCCTTTTCAGCGGTCGTGTGTTTTATACCGATGGAAGTTCCTCGACTTTGAAAATGAATTACTGTTTTCATTTTAATAAGGCTAAAATGATTGATAGGTATTATGCTTTTCACGATAAAATAAATTTTACCCAAAACTAAATTCACTAACACTCTAAACCCATAAAGCGGGAAAAACCACTATGCAAAAAATAACAACTCTTAATATCAAACCCAGACTTATGAAAGTCAGATTTACTTTATTACTCCTACTATGGGAGCTTTTCGCAACCTTCTCAAAATTTGGGTGTATTCAAATTTTACCTTTGTTTCATGCAAGACACAATTTTTCATCGTAGCAATTTATCATAAATGTTTAGACAAATTTATTCGTGGCACGACTCAATTCATATATGTATTGTGCAGTAGCTCATTAAACTCCCAATTTCCCTAAAATCATGAAAAAACTCATTTACTTCTCTCTAATATTTGGATTATTATTTATCCAAAAATCTTATGCTCAGTCTCCCGTAGGTTTTCCAGACGGTATTATCGTTGGCAGCACTACCGGCTTGACACTTCCTACTGGTTATAAAATGGCGGTTGGCGGTGGTATCATTACTGAAAAAGTACGGGTGGCTACGGCTGGAAGTACTTTTTGGGCTGATTTTGTTTTTGACAAAACCTATAAATTACGCAACCTCAATGAAGTCGCTCAATTTATCAAGCTAAACAAACATCTACCCGATGTTCCCTCAACTTCGGAAGTAAATCAAGAAGGAATTGACCTTGCTCAGACCCAAGCTATTTTACTGCAAAAAGTGGAAGAATTGACCCTATATATCATTGAGCAAAACCAAAAAATTGAAAATTTGAATAGAAAAGTAAAACGACTTTCCAAAAAATAAATACCCTAATACCTCAAAATATTTACCATGAAAACCTACCAAACCCAAGGTAATGATTCGCTGCTGATTATCAATCACAAAACCTTAAAAAAAGTCCTGATTAAGAACGTAATTTTTTTGAAAGGAGACATTAATTATTCAACGGTTTATTTGGAAAGTGGTAAGACAAAAACGGTACCTCATACCCTAAAATTTTACGAGAACTTTCTTCGTAAACATGGGTTCTTGCGGGTACATCGAGCCTTCCTGATTAACCCGAACTACGTGATTGACTATTGTGAAGAGCAAGAAATAATAAACTTACAGAACGGACATATAGCCAACATTTCACGGCGGAGAAAGCATGAATTAAAGAGTTTATAGGCTTGCAGTTTTCTCCTAAAAACTCTTTAACAGCCTGAAATTGAACAAGCTGCTATCCATAAAAGATAAATTCATAAAATAATATTATCATGAAAAATTTTTCGACCTTTTTGAATATTGCCCTAACGGTTATTTTGTTAGGTTTTGTAGCAAATTTTAGTGCATCGGCACAGAACAAAAAAATTTCTATCCAAGGATTTTTGAAAGATGGCAATGGCAAAGCCGTGGACAATGGTAATTATTCCATCACGTTCAAAATTTATGATGTGGCAACTGGTGGTACAGCACTTTGGACCGAAGATAACAATTCCGTCAATGTTTACGGGGGTATTTATACGGTACTGTTAGGAGGTATAAATAGCTTGACCACACTGGCTTGGGACAAACCCTATTTCTTGGGGGTAAATATCAGTGGCACAGAACTTACCCCACGTATTGAACTTACCTATGCTCCGTATGCCTTATCTGTGGCAAGCACCGCCAACGCACAATTAGCCGAGGAAGCCAAAACAGTACGTTGTTCGGGTGCGGTGGGTGATGTAAAATATTCGATTTTAAATCCAACGCAATTTGCTCAAGTCAATGGTGATTGTTGGATACCCATGGATGGCAGGTCAATTTCAGGTTCAAAATTATCTCAAATTGTCAGTTCAAACAATGTTCCAGACATAGGTGGTTTATTTGTAAGGTCTCAAGAATATGGACAAAATTATGATGCGGATAGAACCAACTCTTCAAGTATTGCAACTTTTCAAGACCAATCCTATCAAAGCCACACCCATAGTGGCTATGTTGGGAGTGTGACAAGTAATCCTACCATGTCCACTCAAAATACGCTTCAAGAATTGACCTTGGGCAATTTTGGTAAAACTAACACAATAGAGGAGGGTGCTGGTGATCCAAATTATATAAAAGTTTTTGGACAATTATCAGTGACATTAGCCGACCACAGTCATGGCCTTACGATAAATAATAATGGTAGTGCTGAAACCCGCCCTAAAAACGTCAATTTATGGACGTATATCCGCATTAATTAAGGTTTTCTCTTTTAAAAGTTTTGGAGCATTGATTAAATATTATTCTTTTAATTACTTGTAAATAAGATAGTTATAAAAATAATACAAGAAAATCATTGGCTCTAAACGAAAATATTTATCATTTCTAAATGACACAAAAAATGAAAAATTTTACTAAAAGAGGACTAAGCGTATGGGTTATTTTGCTGATAAGCTGGGCAGGTTTTGCCCAAACCGATACGCTTTGCAACCTCAACGATACCAAAAAGATTTTTGGGGGCGGCTACCTCATTTATGGGGGTGTTACCAATTCTTTCAACGAACAAAATCGTTCAGACATTACGCTTGGGCAGGCGGCAGTAACGGTTAAAAATAGCCTTTCCCAAAGTCGTCAGGTAGGTTTGGGGGTTTGGATGCCTTGGCTTTTGCCACCCCAACCACCCGTAACTATAGCCTCGCAAGGGGATTATAAAGACCATGTAGCCGTTAGTTGGCAAAAAAATCCATTAAGCCCTACACCAACGGGTTATATCGTGAAGCGAGATGGTTTTTTTTTAGTAGAATTAGGAGCGGACATTTTGGAATATATTGATTTTAATGTACAAGCAGGGCAATATTATCAGTATAGCGTAACTGCCAAAAACTCTTTTGGATTGGGTTCTCCCAGCACGTATGTGGGCTTTGTGAATCCCAATGGCGTGGTTTCGGGCAAAATTGAAACCAATTCAGGCAATCCCGTGCCTGGGGTGGAAGTTCGCCTTACGCCTTTGACAGGCTCATCGATGGCTTTTGATGGAGTTTCGGGACAATTATGTGCCAATTACAACAGCAAATTTCCTACCAGTGCTTTTACCATTTCGATGTACGTAAAATTAGGTAATACCAATGATGAAACGGGTATTATAGACTGGGGAAGCAACTTAAACAAAAACTGGTGGATAACCACCACCTCAAGCTCCGAAGGCAAAGGGTATATTTTTCATATTGGCAATGGCGTAGGGAGCGATACGATAAAATATATTCTTCCCGTAAATAATAACAATTATTTAGACAATGACATCAAATGGCATCAAATCACGATGGTCTATAATGGTAGTGCGATGTCGGTTTTAGTGGATGGAAATTTTATTGCTTCAAAGCCTGCTACTATTGTTCGTGAAAAAGAAAAAATGAGCATTGGCAGTAAAATCAGCGGTGGTTTTTTCAAAGGTTTGATAGATGACATCAGAATTTATAATCGTCCTCTGGGACAAACGGAGGTAAGCTCTTCTAAAAATCGTTCGGTTTCTAAAACGGATAATAGTTTGGTTTCTTATTGGAAAATGGATGAAGGTATTGGGCAGAAGGCTTTTGATAATATTACCCCATCGGTCAATGCCACCCTATACGGCAATGCTACTTTCTCTAATGACAAACCCGAAGTTTATAACTCGGGTATTTCTGATGTAACGGGTTACTATTCTATTGACGGCATCAATTATGCTCAAGCTGAAAGTTTCAGAGCAACACCCAGCAAAAACATTGATTATAACTCAGCACTGGAATTTAGTGCCTCCAATTTGGCGTATGGCAATTTGACCGATTTTGATATGCCAGATACCGCAACGGTGGAAATAATGTTTTATCCTTTCGATTTAAAATCTCGCCAAACCATTCTGTCCAAAGGCTATTTGTACGAATTGTATCTGAATAATGGCAATTTGTACTTGAATTTGAATGGAAACATCACAGATTTAGGAATAGTAAATGCCCAATATCATCATGTAGCGGTGTCGATGAACAATACTTCGGGTACTGTAAAAATATATTTAGACGGAAATTTGAAAGCCGATAAATCATTCAGCGGCACTTCAAATTGGGCAACTGGAACGCCTTGGTTAATTGGTACGAATTCAACAACACCAACGGGTAAATTTTACACAGGTCTGATTGATGAGTTTGCGATTTATAAAAAAATAATGCCCCAAGACCAGATTCAAATTCATGCAGGACCGGGTATTCCACAAGATTCTACGGCAAATTATCTATTTACTTACTTCGATTTCAACGAAGGAATTGACAACAAAGTCTATGATTATGCTGCCGTAAATACGCCCTTGAAAGAGACAAGGATTGGAACACTTGATAAAGTAATTTGGAGCAGTAATGTAAAAAATCCGAAAACGAATTTTCACGAATTTCAGCCCAATCTTAGAGTAGTAAACCTCAATAACAGTAACACCGCCGTTGGAAATGTTGATTTCAAAGACGTTTCCACCATCAATATGTCGGGCTACGTTAGATTTGCCAATACCATTTGTTTTGAAGACTCAGTTGAAATTTATTCCAATGGGAGTCCACTTTTCCCATCAGTACGAACGGACAAAAATGGTAAATGGTCAGCCGATTTTGAGCCAGGCGTAAACATTAGATTATCGGCAAAATATAGTGACCATACATTTACCCCAGGATTCTCGGAATTTAGAAAACTGAATTCTCCGAAGGCGGGCATTGTCTTTTTGGATAATACAACCCGTATCATCCGTGGGCAAGTAGCGGGTGGGAATTGTATGAAATCCATCATTCCCAATGGAGCAAGAGTAAAAATAAAAGTGACTGCTACCGATGGTTGTTTTGAAAAAATCATCACCCTCTCAAATGCAGATGGAAATTATATTTTTAGAGATTTACCCGCTAAGAATTTTACCATAAGTATCATCGAACACTCGGTTGGAAATATTTATAACTATTTTCAAGCAAAAGGTGGACAAACGGTAGATTTAAGAAAAGTAGTTGCTGATACAGTAAATTTTATTTACTATGCTCCGCCACAAATTGAAATTGCAGGGATTACCGCTAATAAATGTGGCGTAAAGACGGTTGGTCAAGGCGTGTTGAATAAAATCAGCATGAAGACTTATGAAGATTATTTTGGTCAAAAATGCTATGTTACGGGTTCTACTTTTCATATTGATGACCCTTCAACTGGAATGGTGATTGATACTACATTGGCGGATAGTGTGGTCAATTATACTTACAATTTTTATCCCAAAAACGTCAATATCCTTCCGCCTTATACGCAAGCCATCACGATAGGTGCAACAGTAAATGGTGCAAATGCGTCGGGTAGCACTGATTTTGTTGTGTTAGGATTGAAGAAAAAGGGTAAAAACTTCACCGCATCTACTCCACAAATGCCAGATTTTATTCTTAGAGACCCCCCTGGTGATGGTAGTTATGCCATTTTGCAAAAAGGGAGTACGATCTGTAACACAAAAACTACCACCATTGTCAATAATTTCTCACAAGAAGCGAGTTTAGCTCTTTCAGTTGGAGGTACATCAGTGGTCGGACTCGGGCTTGCCATCGAGACAACGAATAAACTAACCGTTAGTGTAGCGGGTGGTGGCAGTCAAACATGGACGAATGCCACTTCCAGAGCAAGCTGTGTTACTACTACCAAAACCATTACCACTTCACCTGGCGATATTGTAGTGGGAAGTGAAGCTGGAGGCGATGTTTATGTTGGAAAGTCTGAAAGTGTAACTTATGGAGATGCTACATTGTTAAATTTGAATTTTGATAATTGTTCCTTTTATACAAAAGACCAACTTACGATTGATGATGTAAGATTGGCAACCGATTTTGTGTATAGCGAAAACTATATTGTCAATACGCTTATGCCAGGTCTCCAGAGATTATACCAAGACCCTACCAATCAAAAAAGAAAAATTGATTCAGTAGCATACATTACGTGGAAAAATATAATATTAAGTAATAAGGCTGATAAATCCCCAACCAAGCTAAAAACAATATCTTTTGATGCTGGAGCAACTTATGAAGAGTCTGAACAAATGGACGAAACCACTGGCTGGACTGAATCGTTTGATGGAGCGGGTTTCATCCAGGCGGGTATAGAGGCACAAATTGATTTTTTGGGTGGATTTGAGGCGGGAGCTACCCTTCGATACGAACACGTAAAATCAAGTGCGGAAGATACGCAAAAAACAAATTCATCCATAATTGCGTATCATTTGGAGGATGATGACGCAGGTGATGGATTTTTGATTGACCTTTACAAAGGGAAAAAATACGGTACATATATTTTCAAAACCGTAGCGGGACAGAGCAAATGTCCATGGGAAAAACTGACTAAACCTCGGTCTGAGCCAGGTCTCTTATCAAAAGATGGTAATTTTAAAACCAACGTTCCTAAAAATACTGCCGCTGTTTTTGAAATTGAATTGCAAAATTTAAGCCCAACAAAGGAAATTCAAGATTATGACTTACAAGTCGTTACGGGTACCAATCCAGATGGTGCAATAATCAAAGTGGATGGTCAGCCATTAACCCAACCCATTACCTATACTATTTATCCAAATTCAACTTTCAAGGTATTAGTTACTGTCGAGAAAGGACCAATTGCTTTTGATTATCGAAATATTCAAATAAAATTACAAAGCACTTGCGAATACAATATTGCAGGGAGTATTGCGGCAACAGGAGGAGATTTTGCTTATGGATTATACGGTGCTGCTTTCTATGCAGATTCACTTTTTATAAGGTATTTAAATTTGGGCGTTTCGTTTATCGAGCCTTGTAGTCCGATAGATATTGGATTTCCTTTGGAAGGTTGGGTAGTTACGCCTGCTTCTCAAAATAATCTGAGTATCACTTTGAATGAATATAACAAGAATGACGCAAACCTCAACTTAGTGCGGGTACAATATCGACCTGTGGGAGGTGATGGGTCTTGGATAAATATTAAGAATATCCCAAAAGATAGTTTGGGCAATTTATTTACTATTTTTAATTGGAAAACCGATTTAATTCAAGACGGTGATTATGAAATTCGCTCAGTTGCCGAATGTACTGACCCAACAAAAGCCTCTGGAATTTCCACTGTTATCAGAGGTAAAATTCAAAGAACGCCGCCCACCGTGTTGGGTGTTCCACAGCCCTCTGATGGTACTTGGGACCCAGGCGATGAGATTTCAATCACGTTTAGCAAGGATATAAATTGTGATAAAATCATTCAAGCGGACGTTTTGGCAAACAATACTATTGGGCTTTATGACGCTACAACCAATAAATTAGTGGATGCTACGATTTCTTGTTTGGGCAATAAACTTACCATCGTTCCGAACATCAGTGCGAAGTTTTTTGAAAACCGAACATTCAGAGTTATCGTAACGGGTAAGGATGATGACGATGCTAATTTGTTGAAAAATCCAAATTATCAAGCCGTTGGCATCAGGGATAAGTTTGGCAATCAGATGGGAAAAACCTTGAAATGGGAATTTTATGTCAATCAAGATGCTTTGGAATGGGTTGGAACGGATGTCCATGAAGCCAATATCGTCAATCAGCCATTTACGGTAAAACGTCAAATTCGGAATCGTGGTGGTAGTATCATGGCTTTCCGTATGGAGAGTGTGCCTTCTTGGTACACGGTTTCGCCCGCAACGGGAACTTTAAATCCTGGACAAGTGGCAGATGTTACCATCACTTTTCAACAAGACCTGTTGATTGGCGATTATTTGGACACCCTCCAAATGGCTGGCTCACAGGGTACAGAACCACTTTTGATTGATTATAAAGTTCGTTGTGCTTCGCCAAATTGGGTTGTGCTGAATCCAGAACAGTATGAAGCGATGAATATGGTAGTCAGTTTAAATATTTTTGGTGAGGATTCAAAAGACCCTTCTGATAAAATTGTGGCGAAGATTGACGGTCAAATCAGAGGTGTTGCCAACGTTGCCTATTATCCAATTGTCAAAAAATGGTTGGCATTTATCACTATTTATGGCACACCAGACGATGGCGGTAAAAGTATTGAATTTAATGTCTGGAAAGGGAGCAAGTGTAATACTTATGCCGAAGTATTGGAGCAAGTAACATTCGATTCTGGAGCATTATTAGGCAGCCCCATTGAGCCACAATCTATGACGGTAGTGAATTTGATAAGTAAGAAAATAGCGTTAAACAAAGGTTGGAACTGGCTTTCGTTTAATCTTGATTTAGGAACGGGCAATAATACGGTTTCAAAAGTGCTGAGTTCCTTGAAAAATAAAAATGGGGCTTTGATTAAAGACGATGCCTTGTTTTCAAAATATTACACAGCTCCGATTAACGATTGGAAAAATAGCCTGAAAACGATTAATCCTATCAAACGATACATGGTGTATGCCCCTGACAAAGACACTGTTAGTATCAAAGGAACGCCGTATAAAGCAACAGATTTTCCTATAAATATTGTACAAGGTTGGAATTGGATTGGGTACGTGCCAAGTTCAGGAATTTCGGTAACGCAAGGTTTGCGAGGATTAACTCCTTTGAATGGTGATATTATCAAAAGCCAAACCGCTTTTTCTCAATACGTGGCGGGTCTTGGATGGGTTGGAAATTTGAATTTCTTAGAACCTTCAAAGGGATATTTATTAAAAATCAGCAATACTGGTAATCTCACCTACCCAGAGCCTACTACCAGTGCGACATTCTTGGCAGATTTTGAAAGTGCAGCCGTAGCCCTCGCCAATGTAAAGCCCGAAGTTCCGATTGATTATCAGTTTGCTCAGTACCAGTCAAACATGAATATTATCGGACGAGTTGAAGGCATAACTATTGACCCTGACGATGAATTACGAGCTTATATTGATGGTAAATTAGCGGGTTTGAATAAGTCAATAATTAACAATAAAGACCGCTTGTTTTTTCAAACTGTGTATCATCAAGATGCCCTAAATGTCAGTTTTAAATTATACAAAGCCGATAGAAAAAAAGAATATGACCTAAGCAATGTGATGCCCTTTAAAGCGGATAGTTTGGCGGGTTTGGTAACAAATCCTGTAGTTTTCCAGTTGGTTTCCAATGCAAATTCTCCCGTCATTGTTAGTCTAAATGACCAATTAATTTCGCAACCCAATATTGTATTTCAGCCTACTTCAATAAAGGCTGGAGTATCGCCGCAGAATGCCAATTGTACTACCTACACCTTCAATTCGGTATTGCCAACGGGTACGGATGTAGCACCCACTTGTACGGCAGTAACGGGTTTGGAAGGAAATATGATAGGTGTTATTAAACCGAAATACAATGAGCGTTCCACTTTTATAGCCAGCGGGGATGCAATTTCCTTCATCAATCCTGCTAATAATACGGTGGTAGGTTGCGGAAGTTTTGATGCTGATTTTAACGTTTTTAACTACACGGTAAAAGGTGGAACGTCTTCTACTGAGATTCCGATTGATGTCAAATATTTTTCAAGTGCAATGCAGCAAACATTTATCTTAAAGTCTGCCTTCACTTACAAAAACAACAAAGAACTCGGTGATTATAACACGCCACTCAATTTAGATTTCTCTCCGCTTAGTGTTTCTTCGGATGCCGGTGGAATTATTACGACTGTGATGCGAGATACCTCTTGGACGGGCAAATATTGCGTGCAAGCCTTCGCCATGAATTGTTCGGGTTATAATGATGGGCAAACCACGGTCTGCTTTGAACGCCTGAAAGCAGGAGATTGTATATCGGTCATCGCCAGAAATGTTACGGAAAGTAGCGATGCCGTAGTACAAGCTCTCTCAATTACTTCTCAGGCTACGGTAAATTCCAACGTAAAAATTCAGTATAAAGGGGGTAATGTCATAGAACTGAAACCTGGCTTTGATACTAAACCCAATACGTTTTTCATTGGAAATATTGAAGGGTGTAAGAATAAATAATGGCATATTTTCCTTGATTAATTTTACTCTATAGTAGTCAATTTATTGTAAATCAATAAGTTGACTACCATTAACTATGGGCATCAATTTTTAAATGTATCGAAATGAAATCAAAATATAACTTATCTTTTCTTCAAAAATTGTTACTCATATTGATTATTTTGCCAATGTTGAGTTTTACAGTTTTTGCCCAATCCACTCGCTACGTAAATATAAATGTAATCGGTGGAAATAATAACGGAACAACTTGGGTAAATGCTTACAATAACCTACAAACAGCCTTAGTCGCCGCCCAATCTGGAGACCAAATATGGGTAGCCAAAGGCACATATTTACCATCGGCAGACGCATCAGGAGCAACTTCGCCGAGTAACAACAGAACCAAAACCTTTGTCATGAAAAACGGAGTAGCAATTTATGGAGGTTTTTCGGGCAATGGTACAGAGACAAAATTGAGCGACAGAGATTTCAAAAATAATGTAACCACGTTAAGCGGGGATATTGGTACGGTCAATGTGAATACCGATAATTGCTATCATGTTGTTTTGAATAATTTTACCCAAGAGATTCCCCTTACCAATACCGCTATTTTGGATGGATTTACCATTTCGGGCGGAAATGCGAATGGTACTTATCCTGATTTTGACGGGGGAGGAATGTATAATCAATATGCTTCACCAATACTTAATAACCTAATTTTTACAAGCAATAATGCTTCAAAAAATGGCGGTGGAATGGTCAATTTCAATTCATCCGCACCGAGTATAAGTAATGGTATTTTTTCTGGAAATACTGCCAATACAGGCGGTGCTATGAATAACCAAACTTCTTCTAATGCCATTTTAACGAATGTATCATTTGTAGGAAATTCAGCTACTACCAATGGAGGAGCTATGTACAATTACAATATTGTTTCGCCAAATTTGAAAAATATTGTCTTTTCGGGTAATTATGCGGATTTAGGAGGTGGGATGTATAATGAGCAGCGAGCTTCTCCAATCCTAATAAATTGCACTTTTTCTGGAAATAGTGCCAGAACTGACGGCGGCGGACTATACAATTTCAATAGCTCAAATCCACAAATCAAAAATTCGATTATTTGGGGAAATGGTAATGAAATTACGAACATTAGCAGCAGTCTTCCCACTTACACAAAATCAGTTATAAAAACCAAAAACTTAGGTTCTGGCGTATTTGCTGGCAATACTGATCCCCTATTTATTTCGCAACCATCCTTTTTTGATGCTCCAACAACAGCGGGAGACTTACGTTTACAACTTTGTTCACCCATCATAAATCTTGGTGACAATACAGGAGTTACGAGTAAAGATTTAGATGGGAACAATCGAATTTTTGAGAATACGGTTGATTTAGGAGCGTATGAATTCCAACAAAATCGAAATCCAACTAATGTTTCAGTAAGTAGTACCTTAATATGCGATAAAACTAATATCAATTTATTGGCAACTTGCGCCAATGGTATGGTTACATGGTATAATGCTGCAATCAATGGCATTGTACTCGGAACAGGTTCGTCATTTAGTTACACCCCTCTGGTTGGAGTAAATCAAACTTTTTATGCTTCTTGCGTAATAAATGGAAACTGTGAGAGTGATAGAGTAGCAACATCAAATACCTTAACGGTCAATGCCTTACCAGTTGCAACTGCCAGTGCTGTTTCTCCCATTTGTGTGGGAACTACTTTGAATCTAAACAGTGGCAATACTGGAATTTCAACCAGTAATTCTTATGCTTGGACGGGTGTAAACAGCTTTACTTCCACGGCTCAAAATCCAAATATTATAAATGCAACAACCGCTGCCACAGGAACTTATCAAGTAATAATTACCAATGACAAAGGTTGTACCGCTATGGCAACTACCTCTGCCATTGTCAATGCTTTACCCATTCCAACTGCCAGTGCCGTTTCTCCCATTTGTGCGGGAACTACTTTGAATCTAAGTAGTGGTAATACGGGAATTTCAACCAGTAATTCTTTTGCTTGGACGGGTGTAAATTCCTTTACTTCCACTGCTCAAAACCCCAGTATTCTAAATGCCACAACCGCTGCCACGGGAACTTATCAAGTTATTATCACCAATGACAAAGGTTGCACGGCAACAGCAACAACCTCAGCCATTGTCAATGCTTTACCCATTCCAACTGCCAGTGCAGTCTCACCCATTTGCACAGGAACGACGCTGAATCTAAGTAGTAGCAATATTGGAATTTCAACCAGTAATTCTTTTGCTTGGACGGGTGTAAATTCCTTTACTTCCACGGCTCAAAACCCCAGTCTTCTAAATACCACAACCGCTGCCACTGGAACTTATCAAGTTGTCATCACCAATGACAAAGGTTGTACGGCAACAGCAACAACCTCGGCAACGATAAACCCTACGCCCTCAATGCCAACCACTCAAGCTGATACCCAAATCATTTTTGGTGGTAGCGTGAGTTTGACGGCAACGGGTTGTTTGAGTGTTGGCAGTGTTTTGAAATGGTATCAAACTTCTGATAATCAATTAGTAACAATGCCCGTTTCGCCAACGGTAACAACCCAATATTACGCCAAATGTGAAGTAACGGCGAATGGCATCACTTGCATAAGTAACAACAGCAATAACGTAACCGTAACGGTCTTGCAACCACTTCCACCCGATATTACAGGTGCTACGATATGTACGGGAAGCAATATAATACTCACCGCCACGGGTTGCTCTGGAAGCACAGGAACATTCGTGTTAAAATGGTATCAAAACTCGAATGATGCTTTGGTAACGATGCCTGTTTCACCAACATCAAATACAGATTATTACGCAAAATGTGAACAAACATTTAATTCGGTAACGGCTATTAGTAGCAAATCAAATGTTGCTACGGTAACAGTACTGAATCCTTTAGCTCCCGTAGCGACGGGAAGTACAATTTATAAAGGAAATTCAATTTCGCTCAATGCTACGGGTTGTACAGGTTCAGGATTTATAATAAAATGGTACGAAGCAAGCAGTAATACCTTAGTAACGATGCCTGTTTCTCCAACATCTAATTCTCAATATTATGCTAAATGTGAGCAAACAGCTAATGCTGTTTCATGTGCAAGTTCTAAAAGTAATTATGTAGATGTACTGGTCATTTACAGAATTTTTGTGGATATTTCTAAAATGAATAACTCTACACAAGATGGTGTAAGTTGGGCTACTGCATTGGGGTCTCTCCAAAAGGGTTTAGACCAAGCAAGAACAGCCATTTCGCTTGGTTTTTTCCCACTTGAAGTGTGGGTGGCAAAAGGATTATATAAACCCACCACAACTACCACCAGAACGATTTACTTTAATATGCCCAATAATGTAAAGGTGTATGGGGGTTTTGCAGGAACAGAAAACGCTTTAAATGATAGAAGTTTCAGAACAAATACTACCATTTTGAGTGGGGATATTGGAGAGGTAAATATAGCTTCAGACAATAGTTATCACGTTGTAACTTTCGATGGCAGTAGCAATACCACCGTTTTAGACGGCTTTACTATCACGGGTGGATACAGTAATTTCGACCCCAACAAAGTAGCCAATACTATCTCCGTAACTACGTCACTAACAACGACTACCATAGAGACAGGAGGGGGAATTGTGGTTCAAAATGCGGCAATGCCTACAATTGCCAATTGCATGATTGTAAAAAATGCGGCAGTAACGGGAGGGGGAATTTACGCCAATGATTCCAGTATGCCCAAAATTATTGCTTGTAAAATCATGGGTAACCAAGCCACTTTTGGAGCGGGGATTTATTTTCAAAACGGAAGTAATGGAAACGTAAATAATACCTTAATTTCAGGTAATAGAGGTATTGGAGTTGTTTATAATAATAACTCTAACCCAACAATTAACAATTGTACAATAGCAGGCAATGGTGGCTACAATGGAGGAATCTTCAACTCATATAGTCAGCCGATTATCAAGAATTCTATCTTATGGAATAACTCAAAGCCCCTCAATGATACGCAATCTATCATTACTTACAGTACAATACAAGGTGGTTATTCAGGTGCAGGCAATTTGAATTATGACCCACAATTTGTTAGTCCCGTCACAGATGGTTTATCCCCAACCATTAGCGGAGACTATCATTTAAAAAGCTCCTCCTTAGTAATTGACCGAGGAGAAAATACAGATATTAACTTAACAGACAAAGATTTAGACGAAAACCTTAGGAGGTTTAATGCGGGTACAGTGGATATGGGAGCGTATGAGTTCCAAGGAGCGGCAACCTCAAACATTGTTATCTCTGCCCAAACAGGCGATTGGGAAATCAATTCAACATGGGTTGGTTTCAAAATTCCAACGTTATGCGATGTAGTGATTATTGATTCCAATCACATCATTACTGTAAATACTACGGGCGTGGCCAAAAGTATTGAATATAGAGAAACGGGTCAAATTAAGTTCAAAACTAATCTGGCTCAATTGAATATTGGTTGCAACTAAAGAAAAGTACGAGTTTCACCACGACTTGGAGTGCATCAAAAAGTGTGGGGCAACTGATTTTTCGCTAACTTGAATGAGTAAAATTCCTTCAAAAATGAAAGCCAAACCAAAGAAGAAATCTCGTATAGGAATTGTAGACCCTCGAAATGCAATCTATGATTTCAAAATCTATCTTTTGAATATTTCTCCGATGATTTATATACACTTTAAAGTCAAAGGATATACCCATATTGCTCAACTTCACCACCTTATTCAAATTATTATGGGTTGGGATAAGACCATCTGCACAGCTTCAAAGTTTGGAGTGCATCAAAAAGTGTGTGGCAATCAAATTTATGTTTTTAAAGAATCAATTTAAGGTCGCCATTTCAACTCAATAATTTTTTAAGTAAGTACTTCAAAAATATTTTGCCCCACACTTTTTGATGCACTCCAAAATGGTGTGTACTGGCTGGATTTCCGTACACAGAAGTAAAGTAAGGAATCATCGACTCCCAAACTCTCTCATCCATTTGAGTTGTGGCATTATTATCAAGATAAATTAAATTTTTCATGTAATATTTTTGATTTTATTGAGTTGCTAACCACCAGTACCAAAAACCCTCTGGATATTGTTTCTTCAATTTATTCAATTTTGTATTATGTGGTTGCTCAATCAATAATGCGTTAAGTGTGCCTGTTCCTTCATACAACCTTATTGCTATTTCATCGTTAGCTACTAATTTGGTTAGATAGGCAATTTTTCCTGTCATAACTATCACCTTTTCTAAACTAAAATTTTCTGAAAACATATATTTTTTCACACGATTAATTCCAGCAACGAGTTCTTCAAAATTACCCACTCCGTCAGCTCCTCGCAACGCCAAACATAAACAAGTTTGGTAAGTATCATTCAAAACATCATCTGCGGTAATATCCATTTTCCGATAATTTGCCTCTATCATTGCTAAACGGTTAAACGTTTTTCGTATAATAGTCAAATCATTAACGGAATTAAATAAATTTCCGATGTCATAGAGTTGCTTAATGATTTCCATACTCTTTGAACTACTACCTTTAAAGTACGGGATTCCAGTTGTATTTGGGGCAAAAGCGGTTAATTTGTCTCCTAAAATATCTTCAAATGAAGGTGTTTTTACACTTAAAAAGTCGCCTTTTTGTACTAAAAATGGCGTTTTTATAGGCGTTTCAATTACATTTTGATAAGGGTTTTCTTCAAACAGAATATCCAATAAAATGTATTCTTCCAGTTGATTTGTCAAATGAATAGGAGCATAAAAGAACTTGAAAAGACCTTTTTTAATATCTATGCCAGATTTTCTATTTTGCTCTTCTACTCGAATAAATCCTTGATTTACTGATACTTGCTCTAAAATTTCAAATAAATTATCG
>JAZKDE010000129.1:0-5958 GCA_040387735.1 Bacteroidota bacterium | reverse complement strand
ATATCAATTGAGAGTCGCTTTGGATTCTCCTGTTGTAATAACATCAACGCAGTTCCTCCCTTAAAAATAAAATTTAGGTTACTGTTCGCAAGTCCTTCTAACAAAGTTAACGCTCTTATGGTCTTCTCCACTAAAATTTTACCCGCTCCTTGATTTGAAGCTGAAAACTTTTTAAACCATTCCAGAGAATGTGTTATCTCCTTGTCAATCATAAACTATTGGTCTTCTTCCTGTAAACTGATTTTTATAAAATTCTCTACTTTCTCTTTCCGTTTTCTTCGCCTTGCATACCGAAACATCTTGTCCTTATTAATCGGGTATTTTTCAAAAGCCTCTTTGAAAATATAGTTTAATTCTGAGCCTTGGAAGGTTTCATACAGTTTTGGTTCACAAATCAAATCAACCAATATTTTTTCAAGGGTTGTCGTTCTGATTCCATCAACCATTTGAGTTGGAGCTTCCGATGTCAAAGGAATTATAATGATTGCATCATTTTGATAGGCAATGTATCTATCCAATAATTCATTCGATGGAGTTAGATATACGTTTGGATAGTGATCTCTTAACAAGTCAAAAACGGCATCCAATCCATCTCTTTCTATTTCAACTATTTGGGCAAATCGCCCAGGTTGGTGTAGGGTGAATTCATTAATAATGGATGTCCGCCAAACGCAACATTCGAGTAATGGCTTTTCTTCATAAATTAATCCATAAATACCCTTAATTTCATTTTCTAAGGGTGGAGTATAGTTCTTTCAGTTTAATCCAATACTATATTTCCCTCGACCAGTTCTTTCTAATAATCCTTTTTTTACCAAATTATTGAGCATAGATTCAGTCTTTTCAATGCCTGTTTTCACTCGTAAATATTGCTCAATATTATCTTTCCCCATTTCTTTGTTTTTGCTAAAAATGGGGCGTAAATCACTAATATCTAAACTTTGTGTTTTCATTTATTGATGAAATTTACTTGTTTTATAATCAAAGGCAATAAATGTATTATTGGCAACAAATTAATTTTAGTGCCAATAATTAAAAAATACACTTTCAACTCATATAATTACAAAATGAAGAAAAATAAAATATCAAATTTGTAATTATTGGCAATAAACTATAATAAGTGCCAATAATTGAAAAATTGAATTATCATAGAATATCATTAGTTTAGAGTAAATAAAATATTCAAAATGAACATCAATTTTACAGAAAGTCAATTAAAATACCTATTCATTTTGAAGGAGAAACTCGAATTGAAATGGAGAGAACGCTACGCATTGGCATAGTAGCCTCTCAATATCACAAAGGGGATGGAATAAAATTTGAACCAACTTTTCAAGATTGGGAAGATTGGCTTAGAGGATTACCAGAACGAGCCGCCAACATTTTTCGTAAAGATGGATTTGAAAAAGGAATACTTGCCTTCCCGTTCAGACGTTTTTACATGGAACTCAATTAGAAGAATAAATGAAAAAGCATCTTTCTATTGAAGAGTTAGCAATTTGGAAAAACACTTAATTTATGTCGGAAACCATGGTTTATTTTGTAATATTTTATTAATTCTAAACCTTATAATTAGGTCTTTATTGGAGTGCATCAAAAAGTGTGGGGCAAATTGTTTTTAGTACAATTTTTCAAGATGGTTAACAGTTCAATTGAATGGTTCTGAATACTTAATATAAAGATATGATTTAGATTGCCCCACACTTTTTGATGCACTCAATAATGTAAACCAGTCCTCCAAAAACATTTTTTTGGCGACTGTTAAATCTACAACTTCGGCTCTATCCAGACGGCAGTTAAGCAAAGGAAAATTAAAAGAAACCACGCCCAATCTGGTAGTTTTGATGTTAAAATATGAGATAATTCTTCTCTATTTTGAGCATTATTTTTTGAATTTACCATCAAAAACGCATCAATTTGCTTGTTTTTCCACAAATTTGATGGTTTTTCTTCTACATAAACCTCTAACGAATCGTGTATTGGCTGCCAACCGGTCTTTCTAAAATTGAAATCTGTTTCACTTGAAAGTGAATTAATTGCAGAGTTTTCTACTGAAATGGTATCATTGGCAATTTTTAAATCTTTTGCGGTAATCGAACGATTATTTAGAGAAATCGTTGTTTTTGTGTCTTGAAAAATGGGTGCAGCAAGGTCAATATTATTTCGAAAAGATGGATTTAATTGCTGGAAAACACTTGTCCATATTTTTTCATAAGTCAAACTATCGCCGCTCAGTTTTAGTGGAAATGTTTCATTAAATAAACTAACGCCAATTTTTCCGAAGTTTCTTTGAATAGCTACTGGATAATCTGCAAGTATTTTTTGATTAGGTTTTTCTTCAAAATGATAGGGTAATGCTGTGAGGTTTTCTGAAATTTTGATAAAATCCTCATTTGTGGTTTTCTTAGCAAAATAATGTAAACCAAGTGCAAGATTAATTGTTTTTAGTTCTTGCTCGGGGTTTGTCAGATTCAAAAATAAAACAGATTTTCCTTCTGCAATTGCTTTTTTTACGACTTGATTTGAGGCATTGCTTGGGTCTGTTATGACCATATCTGGAGCAAATTTTTCTTTTGTTTTATTTATGGAGATTTGATTTTGGGTATTTTTGGCAACGGTTGTTGTGAGTTCTACATGATTACCATTTTTTCCTAACCATTCTGCCAAAGATTTACTTTCAAAATCGGGATTATTTAAAATGAATTGAACTGCAATCGGCGGATTTTGTCTTGAAAAGAAGGCAATTTTTTGAAGTGGTTTTTCACCAAGTATTAACGCTGTTTCTGTTCTTCCGATAGAAAAAGCTGGAAAGCGTAATTTAAAATTATTTAATCCTTTTTTTAACAAAATGCTATCCAAAACTTGATTTTCGTATTTAATTTTAAGCGTATTTTCCTCTGAAAGATCTATTTTTCCAGCAATTTCTTGCATATCACCTTTTCTGACAATTCCCTTCCAGCGAACATCTTGCAACTCATTTTTCTCAAAAAAGGGCAACCAAGTCATTTGTTTTGTACTCAGGTTACTTAATATTTCAAGCGTAAAATCTTCTCCTAAAAGATAAATATTCCCTAAATGGTCAACGAAATCGAGATCTTCGGTAAGTCTTTGTTGCACATCTTTAGTAGAAAACGATTCAGTAATTTTAAGGCTATCTTTTACTTTTTTGATGTATTCCGAGGGAGTTTTTTCACTTATTAGCAACACTCGACTCGTATTTGCCGAAGATTTCCATTGCGGTTGAATGACAAAAAGTAAAACCGCCAACCAAAGAAACAGATTGAGTGCTAATCTTACTTTTAAACGTTGCTTAGAAATTAATTTTTCTTTTAAAACCAACCAAATTTGAAGCCCTAAAATGACAATCAAAGCTAAATAAATGAGCCAGTCGAAACTTGAAAAAATGGTTAATATAATTGCTAATAGAGTCATTTTTAATATAAAATGTTTGGAAAACGCTTACTTTTGAAGGTTTTTCCAAAATGCTTTTTCTAAACTTTTTTCGCTTGAATACGATTTGTTACCACTATTATTTTTGCTTGGCAAAGTGTTGCCCACCAATTGATAAAGTTTGGTTTTTAACTCGCTCTGTTCTTTTGCCGAAAGTTCTTTGTCATTAATGATTTTTTGTAATAAACTTAAGATTGATAAATTCGAGATTCTACTATTTATCGAATTCCCACTAAGTTTATTTTCAAGTTTCAATACTTTTTGTTTTTGAATAAAATTGAGTTTTTGTGAATCTATTTTCACTTCGATAATACCCAATACTTCGGCAATTAGTTTTTCTAATTGCTGTTGAGAATAGTTTTTTTCACTACTAAATGCCCCATTAAATTTTGTTAGTTCTCCCGTCATACGTTTCTCTTTTTCTTTAATTGGAGGTGGGTCGTAACTGGTCTTTTTTACAAAAGTTCGGGCCTTTTGTTGGGCTAATTTTAGGTATTCAAGGGCTTTTTTCTCGAAAGGAAGGGCTTTTTCGGGTTTATATAATCTCAAGTGTAGCTCCGACTGCCACATTTGTTCCAATGACATTTTCAACAAACTTCGAGTTGATTGTTCGTAGTATGTGTTAGCTTCACCATCATCATGCGAGTGTACATAATCTGCCAAAAGTTCCGCAACAGGGTCTTTCCCGTCTTTTTTATTCCCTTCGTGTTGATGCTCGTGTTCGTCCTTGTTTCCACCCGATTCGGCTTCGTGTTCACCACCGTCATGGTCATGCACATAGCCTTTCAAAAAATCGCCATCGGTTTTAACATCACTTGGCAAAGCGTTCGCACCGCCAATGGTATTTTCAAATTCCTCGCCCAAATATTGCCCATAACGCAGCCTGAGAGCTTTTTGGTCAAACCCAATTTCATTGGAAATACTATTAAATTCTTTGGGTGGTGTTTTCTTTCGTTTAGCAATCAATTTTTCGGTATCTATGATTATTTGCCGCTGACTTCTAAAATATTCAGGAACAATATTCATTGCCATTGTCGAAAGTTCGGCTTCTTCGACATTGGCCGTATCTTTATAAACAATAAAATACGTGTCCGATTTCGTAAAATTGGGTTCTGGTCTTTTATTGTCAATCGCTGCCCAATAGTAGTAGAGTTCATCGCCAGGCGAAAAATTCAAGGCTTTTAAGTCTATATTTTTAGAAACATTTGCTTCTTTAAAGTTGGCTTGACTAAGTGGAAATTTTACTTCTCTAAATTTAACATTTTCACCCGAACCCCTCGCCAATGTTGCCACAATAAAAGCCTGATTTACCAAAAAATCATCTGAGATTTTGGCAGAAATAGAAATATTTTTTGGGTCTTTGAGATAATGAAAAGTGTATAATTCTTTAGAATTTGGTTCGATTTTAGGTGCAAAATCTGGAATAGCTTCTAATCGATAATAATCTGATTGATAGATTAATGAGTCTTTTAGGTAAGCCTTGAAAGCATATAAACCTGAAGTCACTAATTGGTCTTTATACTCAAAATCATCACCGACTTTCTTGAAATTCAACTCTTCGCCCCTATTATTTATCAATTTCACTGCTAAATTCGTCGAATTTGTAAAATTTAATTGCCATTTCAAGACTGAACTGCTTATGGCTGAAGCATTTAAATCTGACACAACTCTGATTGGAAACTTAGTATAATTGGGCGGAGTAATGGTGAGCGTTGCTGTTTGGAGTTCTGAATTCTGAGCGGGCGGCGTTCCGCTTCTGAGTTCTGCGTTAGCAATATTTTTCTGTTCTAAATTTGCTCTATTTTTCAAGAAAGGATAAGAATAATTTACACCCAAAGCTGCTAAAAAAATCATTAAATAAATACCCAATTTCGGAGAAATAGCATTGGGAATTGACTGCGTTTCGATGCTTGACAATAATCTTTCTAATTGTAATTGTTCGGCAATATTGGGTTTTGAAATATCTAATAATTGAAGGCTATATTCGGTGTTATTAAGCTTTTGATGAATTAACTGAAGAGCAGCACTACGCTTGTTTTGGAAAAGATGAGTTTTGTAAGCCATTATTCCAAAACCGACAATTGCCCCTACGATTGGCAGAAAAAATGTCGTAGAAAAAGTCGAAATTAATATATAACTCGCCCCAGCCACCAACAAACACGTTACAAAAGCCGTGGCGTAGAGCTGGTAATTTACCCAAGAAATTATTTTACGGACATGGTTCATGCGTTTTTCTTTAGTGCGACCCAACGTTCAGTTCCTAAAATGATGATGAAAAGCAGTAAAATGGCTTTTGAAAAAACACTTTCTTCCGATATTTTAGAATGATTTTGAGATATTTTAAATAATGAATTCAATTGTTGCTGACTGAGGGGCTTTTGAGAGGTTTTTAATTGGTAATGTTTTATCAATATTTCGCCTATGTATTCGGGGAGTTGTCCGCTAAAAACTAAGTTTGAAACGTCCCCTGCAAAATTTTCATTAAAAACGAAATCATATTTTTTTGCT
>JAZKDE010000128.1:3553-14603 GCA_040387735.1 Bacteroidota bacterium | reverse complement strand
CAGACACGAAAGAATGAGAATGTATAAAGAGAATATGACTGAAAAGAATTTCATTTAACAAATTTACGATAAAAAATAATGCAACAGGTAGGCAAAAAGAATATGATTTTAAAGCATAAAAAAATCGGAACAAAGCTCCGATTTTTACTTACTACACCAATATGGAATAATCCAAAATTATCGTCTTAAATATCAAATAGTATCTTCTTGTGAGTACCACTTCTTTTTGAACCAAAACGCCACTCTGACTAATAAAATCAAGGCTGGCACTTCCACCAAAGGACCAATAACCCCTGCAAAGGCTTGTCCGCTATTAATACCAAATATTCCAATGGCTACGGCAATGGCTAATTCAAAATTATTACCCGTTGCGGTGAATGAAATGGCGGTATTTTTTGCATAATCTGCTCCCATTTTCTTACCAATCACAAAACTGACCAAAAACATGATAATAAAATATATCACCAATGGAATAGCTATTTTTAGAACATCAAAAGGAATTTGCACGATTAATTTACCTTTCAAACTGAACATTAACACAATCGTAAAAAGTAAGGCAATGAGCGTAATGGGTGAGATAAACGGAACGTACTTATTATTAAACCACTCTATTCCTTTCCACTTAATTAAAAAATAGCGACTGATAATTCCTGCAAAAAATGGGATTCCTAAATAAACCAAGACGCTCTCGGCAATTTGCCCGATGGTAATGTTTACTTCCATACTTTTCACCCCAAAATAAGGAGGTAGAACCGTAATAAAGAGATACGCATAAAAGCTATAAAAAAGGATTTGGAAAACGCTGTTCAATGCCACTAAACCAGCGGCATATTCACGGTTTCCTTCTGCCAATTCATTCCAAACGATAACCATCGCAATACAACGAGCAATTCCAATTAGAATTAATCCAACCATGTATTCGGGTTGATTATGGAAGAAAATAACCGCTAAAAGGAACATAAGAATAGGTCCAATTATCCAATTTAGCAAGAGCGAAACGCTCAATATTTTTGTGTTTTTGAAGACTTCACCCATATTCTCAAAACGCACTTTTGCCAATGGTGGGTACATCATTAGGATTAAACCAATAGCTAAGGGAATATTAGTCGTTCCACTCGAAAATGAGTTGATAAATTGGGAAGAATCAGGAACAAAATAGCCAATTCCTACGCCAATAAACATGGCTAAAAATATCCAAAGGGTTAAATATTGGTCTAAGAAACTTAATTTCTTCCGCTGTGTGGGGTTGCAATTGATGGCACTCATAAATTATTGGTTTATTGCTTGTTTATACTGCTCTGCCGAAAGTAAGTTTTTTACTTCCTCACTATTGATTATCTCTATTTTCATCATCCAACCCGTAGTAAATGGGTCTGAATTAACGAGCGTTGGCTCTTTTAATAATTGTTTATTTGTCTCGATTACTTTGCCCAAAATAGGCATAAATAAATCACTAACCGTTTTTAAGGCTTCAACCGAACCAAATATTTCATTTTGGGAAAATTTGTATTCATTATTGGGCAAGTCAACGTAAACAATTTCTCCCAATTCACTTTGGGCAAATTCGGTAATACCTACGATACCTATTTTGTTTTCTATTTTGAGCCAAGTATGCTCTTTTGAGTAATAGATTTCTTCTGGAATTTCCATTTTATGGAGGTTTAAAAAGTTAAACAGCTTTCCTTAATTTTTCTGCAAATTCATCTGGTAGTGGGCTGTTTTCAATCGCTTTTGCCGATAATTCAATATCATAATCAAAGCGAACAAATTGCACTTGAAGGCTATCAGCGTACAGTTTCCCACTATTTTTATGAATGTGTAATAGCACGTATCCTCCTTGGGGGTTGCCGTCTTTGGGTTTACCAACCGACCCAGTATTGATGGCATGAAAATAACGGGTCGTATCACCAATGGTTTCAGATAAAATGCGGTGGTAGGGTATGTGGGAGTGTCCAAAACATAAAATATCAGCCCCTGCATCTTTAAACACCTTGATAAAATCGGCTTCGTCTTTGTCTTCCAAAAGATATTCATCGTTCCTACTTGGACTCCCGTGTACCAAAAGCATTTTTAATTTATCCTCATTCAATTCAAAATCAACTTGAATATGAGCGGGTAAAGTTGCCAAATACTTTTTTTCATCCTGCCCAATGATACCATAAGCATGATTGTTACCCGTTTCGCTTAATTGTTGCTCGGTGAGTTTTTTTACTTTGGTGTCGTGATTTCCTGCAATGGTGGCAATCCTTCGTTTCCTAATTTCACGGATAACCTCATTGGGGTAAATATGGTATCCTACTAAATCGCCCAAACAATAAATGGCATTGGGCTTTTGTTGGTCAATGCTCTCTAAGGCTTTTTCAAACGCTGGAAGGTTAGCATGAACATCAGAGAAAAGTGCAATTTTCATGGGTGTTTGGTTAAATTCCATTTCTTAAACTTTCTGCGTAAGCATTGGGTAAAGGAGAGTCTTCTACGGCTTTGGCTGCTTTTTCAACGTCATAATCAAAGCGAATAAATTCTACTTGAATACTATCCTTATCCAAAATTGAGCTATTATCGTTTAATGTTAGCATTACGTATCCGCCTTGTGGGTTACCGTCTTTGGGTTTGCCAATCGAGCCAATATTGATGGCGTGTCGGTAATGGTTTTGCCCTTCATTAGACGAATTCATAATACGATGATAAGGTTTGTGCGTATGTCCAAAACACATAATGTCGGCATCGGCTTGCTCCATGATACGAATCATACTTTTTTCCTCACGGTCTTCAAATAAATATTCGTTTATTTTTCTTGGGCTACCGTGTACTAACAAGAGGTTTAACTTATCGTTATTAAGCTGAAATTCTACCTTGATATGAGCAGGAAGGGTGCGTAAATAGCTTCTTTCTTTGTCTCCTACCGATTCATTGGTAAAGGAAATTGAAATTGCTCCATTGGCTTTTTCATCATCCGTTTTGTAGGCACAACCGCAATCATTGCTGGTTCTACCAATCCCGAAATCATAGTTTCCTGCAATGGTCGGAATATTCCGTTTTCTAATTTCGTGTATCACTTCATTTGACCAAATATTATAGCCAACTAAGTCTCCTAAGCAATAAATGGCATCGGGGTTCTGCATCTCTACATCCACAAAAAAGGATTCTAAAGCAGGTAAATTGGCGTGAATGTCACTAAATAAGGCAATTTTCATGGTATTAAATTTTATTAATAAGATTGATTACTGACAAATCTTATTAGTCTTTCCGATGGATAATAAAATTCCGTCTAAATATTCTCTTACGATTTTGATAGTTTTCTCGTCAATGCAATAACAAATAGACTTCCCTTCAATACTTCCTTTGATAATTCCCGTATTTTTCAACTCTTTTAGGTGTTGAGAGACCGTTGGCTGTGCCAATGGCAACACGTTCACAATATCACTACAAATACACTCGTCCACTGTCAGTAAATAGTCAATAATGGCTACTCTGGCGGGGTGAGCAAGGGCTTTTAATATGTTTGCTAACTCATTTTGCTGAGTAGAAAAGCTTTCGGTTTTAGTAATTCCCATTTCTTGTTATATTATTATATTGCAATATTACGATATTAAATAGAAATAAAAAAGAGCATAGAAATATGCTCTGTTATCAAATTGTTAAATTTCAAAATTCCTTCAATTTCTCATTCCTTACATTGGCTCATATTTTTATTTAAAACATCCGTTTTTTTGAACGTATTTTTAAGGATTGGTTTCCACTTAAAGTCATTCATTACTTGTATTTCAAAAATATCGTTAGGGTTGGTTAGCAATAAAAATCTTGTGTATTTATCTTCTTCCATACGTAAAGTATCCAGTTCACAAGCAGACAATTTATTTTCTGTGGCTTGATTACCCATTTTGTCGATGATAGAAGGTTTAATATTGGCTTTGCGACTCACCGAGACGGTTTTCCCATTATCAATTCTTTGTACGATATACATTGATTTAATTTCTGAACTCACATAAAAAGTATTAAATTGATACCTCCCTCCAGTCATATAAATGGCGGCATCTGTCAAACATGGTGATGGTTTACTGACAATTCTAACATTGGTTCTATCAATTATACTGTCGGGAAATAAAGTGAATAATGCTCCTTTTAAAGCCAAAAAACCTTCAGCAAGACCATCACATAAATGACCATGAAATTTAGTAAGGTCTTTTAAATCTATAATTTGCATATTGCCAAGGCGACCTTTTGAAAAATCTGTATCGTTTACTTGCATACTTACCGATTCAGGTTGTACGGTTTGTGGTAATAACAATGTCAATGAATTCTTCGCTAAATCAATCTTATCAAGATGTCCCATAACTGTTTGGTCGTTACTGATAAAATGGACGTGTATAAGACTATTATTTGGTGTATAAGTACCCTGATGATTTTGGGAATAAAATCCTAATAATTCACCTATTGGCTTGATTAAATCATAATCAGCTTGTTTTTTACCCGCCTGAAAACCCTTAATATCTTCACTTCGGGGCATTACAATGTGCGTAGTAATTTTATCAAATGTACCTGCAATTCTGAATGGGAAAGGTTTATTGAGGTCAAAACCGTTTTTCTGAGCCACTTCAGCAACATATTTCTGCAAATTCTCTAAACTTTTAAAGTTTCCTTCAAACGGAAATGATTGCCATTTTTCAACGTTGGCATACACAAAAAATGGCGATGCTACTTTCCAACTTGTACTCACGATTCCCTCACCGTGTTCATCAACACTTACACCAAGTGGTTTTCCGTCAAAAATGGTAATCTCTCCTTGCATCTTCCCTAATGGCCCCATGCCAAAAAGATTCTTTTTAACCTGAATTGTGTCCAGTTGAATGTGGGAAGCAAAATTTTCTTTCCCCATATTTACCATTGAGCCTACATTTTTGACCATATTATGTTGTCCAAAAATGCAGGTTGAAAAAAATAGAGTAAGCAATAAGAAAGTAACGAGTGAATATCTCATATTAGATGTTAATTTAGATTTTGATGAAAGATTCTAAGCAATTAAATACTTCCATACTTATGGATAATTGCCAATTGTCCAGCATGGTAGGTAGTATGAGATACAATTCTTCCGAATGCTTCAGCCTTCGTTTTTGTGCCAAACTCTTTAGTAGTTATGAAGGCTTCCCAATCTTCATCGGTTTGTTGAGTTACAATTGCTTTTAAAGTTTCAAAAGAATGATTAACGTACTCATTCAATTCTACCCAATTAGTCCATTCACCAGTATCTCTCTTTTCGATAACTGTTTTTGCTGAAACTTTCACATCGGATGCACCGAAGACATTTTTGGCAAACAGTAATTCAACCTCTCCGATATGTCGAATCAAAAAACCTATGGAATTTTGAGATGGTAATAATCGTTTAGTTAAATCACTTTCTGCCATAGATGGAAGTTGATTAGTAAATCTGGTACGAGCTTCAATCCAAAGCTCTAAAAAGCATTCAGTTTTCGTTTTCATAAGATAATATTGAATAAATAGCCTGAGATAATGATACAAATTGTTACGACCGAAAAGAATATGGCAATCAATTTCCACGTCATCACTTTTTTCAAAAGCATTGCCTCTGGAATGGATAGACCGACAACCGCCATCATAAAAGCAATTGCCGTTCCGATTGGGATACCTTTCTGAACCAACACTTGAATAATGGGTAATATACCAGCCGCATTACTATACATGGGTACACCCATTAAAACCGCAATGGGTACTGCAAAAGGGTTTTCTTTACTGATATACGCTTCAAAAAAGCCCGTTGGAATAAACCCGTGCATGGCAGCACCGATTCCAATTCCCCCAAGAATGTACCAAAATACCCCTTTAATTATACTAATTGCTTCTTTTAATATTTCTGGTATCCGCTTTAGGAAGCTACTTTTTTCTTCTTCAAATTCTGCTTCTATTTCGGCATTTTTTAAAATATTTTGTACCCAAACACTTAGGTGTTTTTCAAGTTTTAGTTTTCCTAAAATAATCCCTCCGACTACCCCAAGAATAATTCCGCTACTCACATAAATGATGGTTGCTTTCAGACCAAACATTCCGATAAACATCGCTATTGCCACTTCATTCACTAATGGGGATGTTATAAGAAAAGCAAAAGTGACTCCTAACGGAATTCCCCCTTTTACAAATCCAATGAATAATGGTACAGACGAACATGAACAAAAAGGCGTAATTGCTCCGAAGGTGGAAGCTAATAAATATTCTAAACCTAAAAGTTTGTTGCGAGAAAGAAAATTACGGATTTTATCAACGGGAAAATAAGAATTTACCACACCCATAATAGAGGTAATAAGCAGTAATAAGATGAGTATCTTTATTGAATCAAAAATAAAAAAATCTAAAGCAGCTCCCAATTTACTACCTTCTACCACATTAAACAGGTTATATATTATCCAATTAGCCAGTCTCTGAAGCCAGTCAAACATCTTTTTTTTCTTTTAAATTAACAACAACTATTACTGTTTGAATCATTATTACTGTCTGATTCTGGGGTGGTGGAAGTGTTTGTTACACAGCAACTTTCATTAGTGGATATACTCAAGATAGAGGATGTATCACCAATAGTGGGGAAGTTTTTTTGAATCCAACGAATAATGCCATGTTGCATATTTACGACGTTTGGGTAACCATGATTTACTAAAAAACCTGCCGCTCTCAAGCTTCTTCCACCACTTTTACAAACCATAATCACTTCTTTGTCAGATGGAATCTCTGTAAAACGGTCTTCAAATTCACTTAATGGAATATTGATAATATTCGGAACGTCGTAAGCAAATTGTGCCACTTCATCCTTTTCTCGAACATCTACTACTAATGCTCCATCTCTCACCCTCCCTTGCGTTGTAGTTGGGCATATTTCTTTGACTAAAGTTTGAGTTACCATGATTTTTAAGCAGTTAAAAATTCCTTAATTTCTTTAATATCAGCAATTCGTCCTTTGACCTTAACTTCATCATCAATCATTAGGACAGGTGTTGTCAATACGTTGTATTTCATCATTTCTTCAATGTCTTCGATTTTTACAACATTAGCTTTTAATCCTGTCTCTTTCAAGGCTTCTATTACATTATTGTAGGTTGTTTTGCATTTAGAGCAACCAGTACCTAATACTTTTATTTCCATGTCTTATCATTTAGTTATTCGTAAAAATACGAATAACTAAAGTACAGTAAGGTGACTTTTATCACACATTAAAAAAAACTTTGAAAAGTTCCTTTGCTTCTTCCCAATTTGATTTGTTAATACAGTATTTGATAGTTGGTGGAGTAATTGTGCCTTGAATTAATCCCGCTTCTTTAAGAGCAGTCAAATGTTGAGACACTGTTGATTTGGCAATTGGAAGTTGCTCCGAAATATCACCTGCGAAACAGCTACACTGTGTATCTAAAAATTGTAGGATAAAAATTCTAACAGGATGCCCCATTGCTTTGGCATATTGAGCTAATTTCTCGTCTTTCTCTGTATATGGTTTCATTAATTTCACTAATCAGAAAGCTGTTTGATAAATTACAAAGATGAATAATTAAAATTTGATTTTATACTTTCTTGATTTGAGAGTGGTAAGTATAATTAAATTCATCAACTAAGAATTTATATCGGATAAATTAATCGAATTTATAAGTGTAATATTACCAAAATCTTCAAATATAATTATCCCAAGAAATATGAGTTTACGAATATGCTCCGCTAAAAGCGATCAGAGGGTTTTACGAGTATAAAAAACGATAGTTTTTGTATTCGCAAAACATACCTTGCCGTTTAGCAGCGCATTAAAATTCAGTGAATAAAATAGACTCCTTTCTGAGAGAAAAATGAGAACGTTTCTATTTGTCGTCGATGCGTCGTCGATAAATCGACGATTGGTAGTATTATAAGTATTTTGTCGTTGATGCGTCGTCGATAAAGGAGTGCATCAAAAAGTGTGGGACAATCAAATTTGTGATTTTAAAGAATCAATTTAAGGTCGCCATTTTAACTCAATTATTTTTTAAGTAAGTACTTCAAAAATAATTTGCCCCACACTTTTTGATGCACTCCTACCACTATGGTATCACTATAGTAACACCTAATAACACTGGTGGTAACAACTGGTAACACTCTGATATCGCATGGTATCACTCTAGTATCACATGGTAAATCTTCGTCAATTTTAGTGAAAGTATGATTCAAATTTAGAATTTAAAATCCTTAAATATCTATTTTATGCTTTTTAATGTTAAATGACCTCACTTCTATGAGTGCATCAAAAAGTGTGGGGCAAATGATTATTAATGTATTCAGCCCGAGAACTAATGAGGTTAAATTAGCTATCTTAAAATGATTCCCCTAAAATACAAATGTACTTGCCCCACACTTTTTGATGCACTCCATATTTAACACTGACCAAGGGAGTCAATTTACGGCTAATATGTTCCTTGAAGTCCTTATCGAAAAACAGATAAGAATCTCAATGGACGGCAAGGGGAGAGCTTTGGATAATGCATTTATAGAAAGATTTTGGCGAAGCCTAAAACAAGAAAAAATCTATCTCTATGCTTACGAAAATGGATGGCAACTAGAACAAGTAATCACCGAGTACATGGCGTTTTACAATTATGAACCCCATCAATCGCTGGATTATAAAACCCCAATGTCTCAATACGCAATGGAATGGCAGCCTAAAAATTATCTACATATCCACACAACTAACAAAAGAAAAAAGAAGCAAAAAAGAAAAATTACAATAACTAATAGTTTCGTTTTAATTAATAACTGTTTTAACTAAGGGATACATTTTATAACACCTCATTTTTAGATATATTCTTAAGTGAAAATCAGTAATTGATAATACGGTTTGACAAAAGCTTTCAATCTATTTTAGATGCATACAATTTCTAATATTTTTTAAAAGTGACTCTTGAAGGCTTAATTGAAGTTTTCATTGATACACTTTTAAAATACCAAATTCATCCTAAAAATGCTTACTCGCCCAAACCAACAACGTATTTTTCTCCTTTGGCAAACCCAATTTCTGGATAATATTTGTCCGATGTCCTTCTACGGTTTTTTCGGAAATAAATAATAATTCGGCAATTTGTCGGGACGTTTTGTGTTGGGCGATTAATTCTACGATTTTCTTTTCGGCAAAAGTCAATTTTAATAACTCCGAATTATGGTTGATATTTTTATCAATGGTGAGTTCATTACTCAAATTTCGGCTGACGTATTGGTTGCCTTTTGCTACTTCTTTCAAGCAAATTTCCAGTTCTTCTTGAGCGTATTCCTTCAAAATATAGCCTGATAATCCGTATTGATTTGCCTTATTGAAAACACTCATTTCTTTGTGCATAGTCAATAAAATTACCTTCGTTTTTAGCTTTTGGTTAAATACTTTTTCTAATACTTCCAAGCCGTCCATACCCGGCATATTAATGTCCAAAACCGCAATTTGAGGCTTATGGGCTATAATTAAGTTAAAAGCTGTAATGCCATTCGAGCAAATGTCTTCCACCTCATACCCCAAAGATTCGATAAAACCTCTCGTTCCCATGAGGGTCAGCGGATGGTCGTCGGCTATTAATATTTTCATGATTTTTTGGGAATAATAAAAGATTTTTGAATTACGATTTAAGATTTACGATTGTAACTTCATTCAACGGAGTTTTGAATACTAACAATCAATTATACAGGAAATGTATTAATTGCTGAAATCGTAAATCGTAGTTCAAAAATCGTAAATTATGTACTGGTATTGGGAATAATAATATGAACCACCGTGCCTTCTTCCGATGATTGAATCTTGGCTTCTCCACCAATGACTCTGCTTCTTTCTATGATATTATGCAAGCCAAAAGATTTGCCACTGTTTAGGGCTTCTTTCACGTTGAAACCTTTGCCATTATCTTTTATTTCAATAAAAATAGTAGATTGATTTTCTTCAATCGTTATTTTTCCCGCATAAGCTTTGGCGTATTTGATGATATTGGTGAGGGCTTCTTGAATAATTCGATAAATCTGCAATTCATCGGCAGAACTTAGTGAACCTTTGTAATTGATTTCGGTACTGACCATAAAATCATTCTGCTGTTGAATTCGCTCCACCAATTGTTCGATGTTGGGTTCTAAACCAATTTTGTCAAACATTACAGGATGCAGATTTCGGCTGATGCCCCGAATGTCGTTAATAATGCTGTCGATTTTTGTATTTACCGTGGCAAAATCTTGCTTAAAAATAGATTTTAAATTGAGTAATTCATGGCTAATACTGTCGTGCAAATCACTGGCAATGCGTTTTCGTTCGTCTTCGGTATTTTCTAAGAGTTGCTTGGTGAAATTCATGCTATTTGTTTTATCTTGTTTTAAGGTCTTTTGTTTTTGCCATAAATAGTAGGCAAAAATCACGAAAAACAAACCAATAATAGAGGCAATTAATAGGGCAATGGATGTATTTTTTTGCTCAATTTCATCCTTTTGCAAGGCTAATTTTTGCTCTTTTTGTGCAGTTTGGTATTTTTTGTCTAATTCTTTTGTTTTGATTCTCAATACTCTATTGCTCAAACTATCATTAGCAATTTGCACTTGCTCCATATAATTCAACGCACTTTTGTAATCCTTTTTTTGGAGTGCGTCATCGTGTAAAATCTGATTGAATAACTGTAATTTCAAGTAGTCTTCATTTTCTTTTAGTTGGGGTATTCTTTTAAGATAATACGCAATATTTTCAGAACCTTTGCCAGCTTTAATTTCATATTCCGACACCGCATTAAAATAATAATCTATACTAACTTCATCATCTATTTTGGGAAAAAGAGGTTTTAATTCATCCAAAACAATTTTTGCTTCGGGTAATTTATTTTGAGAAACCAGTTTGAATGCCAGCCAACTATGCACCGCAAAAGTCTGATAAATCGTTTTTTTGCTCCAAGCATTACACAATGCAACGGTTGAATCAATAAAAGGAAATAATCTTTTATCGTCCATATCATTATACAAGGTGATTTTATTGAGCGAAATGGTCAAAATCGTATTGGTATCGGTGGTTTTTTTC
>JAZKDE010000128.1:0-3543 GCA_040387735.1 Bacteroidota bacterium | reverse complement strand
AAACCTTTATTTTCATATTTTATGGCTTCGGGATAATCTTCTTGATACCGATAAATGCACGCAATCCCCGAATAAGTCGCTGCTTGAAAAGAAGTATCTTTCAGCTTCTCAAACATTTGGAGCGATTGAATTCCTGCCGATAAAGACTGTTCCAGTTTTGCATTATTCAAATGACTAAAAATTAAATTATAGGTCGCATTTGCATTGTTTTGAAGCGTTTGGTTGTCTTTGGCTTTGATAATGCTTTTGTTTAGATAAGCCGTACAAAGGTCGTACTTTCCTGCATTGTAATAAATCCTACCAATATTTCCGTAAATGCCCGAATAATATTTATCAGGTATTTGTTTTTCATATTTTGCTAAAAAACTCAAATTGGTTTGTATAAAAGCGGTATCGTATTTAAAGTTTTTATCCAAAGTTGTTCCCGTAATATCCAAAACCTGTGCAGCTGAATCAATTTTATTTTCCTCTAATAATTGGGCATAACGTTTATTGAAAAAACTCATATAACTTGTATCAAAAAAGTTAGCTGGATTTTTGAGATACGTACCGTATTTGTCCAATTTCTCTTCGGGCGGTGTCACATAAATATTTTTATTTGTATCCTCTTTTTTCCTACAATTCATCAATGAAAACAAAAAGGTAAATACAACAAAAATTATGGCTAAATACTGGTATCGTTTTGGTTGTATCATTTTAAAATTGGTAGTTAAATATTCAGAAAACAAAAGTAAAAAGAAACCTCATTTTTCCTGCATTTTAGCATCAAAACAGGGGTTACCCCTTATGCCCCAAGAAAATAATCCATTATACTTTTGTCAAGTAATTCAGATAATGCCCAATCTCATATTCCAAACGATGCAAACAAAATATTTACCTCTCTTAGTATTTAGTTTTTTCATATTTTCTTTTTCTTCTATTGCTCAGACTTCGGAAGAGAGGACAAAAAACGTTAGTTTGGTCAATCGAACAAAGTTAAAAGCACTGGAAACAACTTTTCAGAAAAGCCATCTCGTTTCAGAACAAAAGGTTGTCAAATATTTAGCGAAAAACCCACTCCTTAAAAGGTCATTTGTAAAAGCGGGTTCGGTGTATTATTTACAAAGAATTGATGCCGACGGAAACCCAGTATATATCAATACTAAAAACAAGGATTCGGGAATTTTGATTAAAGCCGACCAAATGTATAATGGTGGTTCAGTTGGCGTAAATATCACGGGACAAAATATGGTTGCTGGTATTTGGGACGGAGGACAGGTACGGGCAACCCACGAACTTTTGTCGGGGCAAGTAGCCATGCAAGCGGGACAAACCCTCGATGGAAGTGCCGATAATTATAAAGGAAATAATCACCAAACGCACGTTGCGGGAACGATAGTTGGGAAAGATATTGCCAATCAACCTTCTGCTCGTGGGATTGCTTATGGAGCAACTGCCCAAAATTATGATTGGGCGAATGATAAAACAGAAATGGCAGCCTTTGCTTCAAGTGGTTTTTTGATTTCTAACCATTCTTATGGATATGGAAATGGCGAAGGCGACCCAATATGGCGATTCGGAGCTTATGATAGCGAAGCCTTGGCATGGGATGTAATTGCAAATAATGCACCCAATTATTTACCCTTCGTGGCAGCAGGTAATGAACAAAGCCCAACTGATTTAGACGGCAACAATAAACACGTGAATGGCAACTGGTTGAAAGGTGGATATGACATGATTACGGGGTCTTCAGCATCTAAAAATGTAATGACCGTTGGGGCGGTGAACGGCGACAAAACGATGTCAAGTTATAGTAATTGGGGTCCAACGGACGATGGTCGTGTGAAACCTGATATCGTGGCAAAAGGCACAGGAATAAACTCTTCGTATTTTGCCGACAAAACTACTAATTTGCCCTCTGATGTGGCGTATAGTGGCAATGATGTTAATTCGAGTGGTACATCTTATGCTACTCCAGCCGTTGCCGCCGCAGGACTTTTATTACAACAATATTATAAAAGTCTTTATGGAAACTACATGAAAGCCGCTACTTTGAAAGCACTCATGTTGGGTACTGCCGAAGACTTAGGACAACCTGGCCCAGACCCTAAATTTGGTTGGGGATTGCTCAATGTTGAAAAAGCCGCCAAGGCAATCAAAACAAAAAGTACGGAAGGAAACCCTACGGCACAAAGTACATCTGCTGCTCCTACACTAACAAGAGGCTCATACATAGAGGAAATTACGTATAATTTACTACCATATATTCTGACTGACCCTAACAGAAAGGAAATAAACAGATTCGTTATTGCCAAAGGTGGCGAACCTCTCATTATTTCAATAGCTTGGACAGATGAGCAAGGTACAGAGCAAACATCGGCAAACGGCACCGACCCCACAACGTCAAGATTGGTACATGAATATGATATGTTGGTAAGAATTACATCGCCTTTTCAAGATACCAGACCTTGGAAACCAAGCGGTATGGCTAATCGAACAGCAGATGCAACCGTCCAAACTGACTGGTTTGAAGTCAATAACAATAATTATAAACAAGTAATAATTACGAATCCAGTGGCAGGAGGGGAATACAGAATTGTATTAAGAAAAAGTGCAACTTCGCCCGCTACGCTTATGCCTGTGTCGTTGGTAGTAACGGGTACTGCTTTGGCTGCACCAATTGCTACTGCTCAGACTCGTTGTGCCAATCAAACAGTAGCCAGTTTGGTAGCTACTGGTACTGACATCAAATGGTATGTTGCTTCTTCTGGTGGTACGGCATTGGCAACTACAACCGTATTGGCTACTGGAATATACTATGCTTCTCAAACTTTGGATGGTACAGAAAGTGCAAGAACGGCGGTGAATGTTACGGTTAATGCTTTGACAACGCCTTCGGTAAGTATCAGTCCAACAACGGTATGTGCGGGAGCAACCCAAGCAATTACGACTACGCCAACCAATGGAGGAACGGCAACCTATCTCTGGAAAAAGAATAATGTAGATTTAGCGACAACCCAAAATATTACCATTACAAATGCTGTCGCTAATGATGTTTATTCCGTTACGATGACACCTTCGGCAAGTGCTTGTCCGAATCCAGCAACCCCAACTGCAACTGCTTCCTTGACCATTGGAACGGGTTGTACTTCTACCATTACCAGTATTGCATCGGGCAATTGGGAAACGGCTGGTACTTGGGATTTGAACAGATTACCAACGACTGCCGACAATGTAATTATTGATGCAAACCATACCGTAACCGTAACAACGCCTGAGGCAAACGCCAAAAAGGTGGAAACTCGGAACAATGGAAAAGTTATTTTTAATGATAATACTACGAAATTAAAATTAGGATTCTAAATCGTTAACACATCAACATTTTATGAAGACTTACCTACAAAAAGGCAATAATGCTCTCCTGATTTTAAATCATAAAACATCCGCTAAGGTGTTGATTAGTAGTGTGATACTGATAAAAGGAGATATTAATTATACTAAATTCTACATGGAAGGAGGCAAAGAAAGAGTGGTGGCACATTCGATAAAATTCTTTGAGCCACA
>JAZKDE010000127.1:0-7625 GCA_040387735.1 Bacteroidota bacterium | reverse complement strand
CCATTTCCTTTTTTGACTTCATCTAATTTTTTGAAATACACAGAATTATAAGCAACAACACCCAAAATCAATAATCCAAGTCCATTTTTTAGTATCCTATTCATAGTCGGCGATGTTTTTTTGTGTAACTAATTCAACGGCTACAGGCATTTTTTTAGGAAAATCTCGTTTACCTTTAAAATATTCGTCGGCAAAAATGGCGGCGGTTTGTGCCATCAATTTTGGAAACTGCAAACACGTTGCTGAAATCTTTTTGCTTTTAATAGAACTCAACACATCGTCAGCACCATCAAAGCCAAAAACCTTCACTTGGTTCGCTTTTCCAGAAGAAATTAAAGCTTGAAATGCTCCCATGGCCATCGCATCGTTGCCACAAAAAACGGCAGTAATATCTGGATGTGCCTGTAAAATCGACTCCATTACCTCCAACCCTTTGTTACGGTCAAAATCGGCACTTTGTTGAGCGACCATTTTCAAATTAGGAAATTTATCAACTACTGAATGAAAACCTTTGGAGCGATTCCACGTATTATTGTCGCCCACCAAACCCAATAATTCCACGTATTTGCCTTTTTTATTCATGGTTTCGACAAAATATTTTCCAATCGAAACACAGCCCGAATAATTATCAGAAAGAATTTGTGAGGTAGCCGCATCGGCCGCATTCACTTCTCTATCAATGCAAAAAACGGCTATACCCACTGCTTTAGCCTTTTTTACATTCACTACTGAGCCATCAGCATCGGTAGGATTGAACAAAACGGCATCATATCCCGAAGCGATGGCATTATCAAAATGGTCGGTTTCGAGTGCCGTATTATTTTGAGAATCAAATATTTTGGCTTCATAACCCAACTCTTTTGCCTTTGCCGCCGCCGCCTCTGCCAATACCACAAACCAAGGATTATTGAGCGTTGAAATAATCACCGCCACTTTTTTTTGTTTTTCCTGAGTTTTATTGTTGTTGCAAGAAAACAATAATAAAAACGAGAGAAATAACCAGCTAATTTTCATGGTTTTCCTACTAATTATACGAGATAGAACGCTGGCGGGGTTCAAAACCCAGCCAGCGTTAGTCCAGTAATTGATTTTTCGTTTCATTTTTGCTGATTATTTTAACAAGTTTAATGCGACTTTTGAAATTCCTTCTTTTGATAAACCATAATGATTAAATATTTCATTCTGAGAACCTGTTACGGTATATTCATCGGGTATTCCCATGATTTTGAATGAATTACGATGTGCATTTTGCATTAAATATGATGCAACTGCTTCACCCAAACCACCATAAACGCTATGTTCTTCAACCGTGATGATTGGTTTTCCTTCCGAAGCAATCGTGTTTAATAAGTCATAATCCAATGGTTTAATCGTGTGCATACTCACCACTTTCGCTTGAATTCCATGCTCCGAGGCTAATTTTTCAGCCGCTTCAAAAGCAGGTAAAACGGTTTCTCCCGTTCCAATAAAAGTCATGTCTGAACCTTCTCTGACAATACGACCTTTACCGAATTTAAAAGAGTGATGAGTTTTTTCAAGAATAGAGAACTCATTGTTATACTCATCTCTCATCGTTCCTAACTCATTATTTAATGAAACGGGCATATTCTTTTTCCCAAATCGCAAATAAATTGGTTTGTTCAAAGCTGCCGCTTGTAAAATGGCTTGTTCGGTTTCAAAATTATCAGCGGGAGCCACTACGATTAAATTATTAATGGCTCTCAAAACTGCGTAATCGTGCAAACTGTGGTGCGTTGTACCCAATGCTCCATAACTCACGCCCGCACTAATGCCTACCAACACAACGGCATTGTCAGAATATGCCACGTCATTTTTAATTTGTTCTAATGCTCTTGCTGTCAAAAAACAGGCGGGAGATACGGCAAATACCTTTTTTCCTGCTGAAGCTAAACCTGCAGCAACACCCACCAAATTTTGTTCGGCAATTCCTACTTCAATAATTTGCTTTGGAAATTGCTGACCAAAAGGTGTTAATTTACCTGACCCTCGTGAGTCGCTGGTTACAGCAACAATATTTCTATCGAGTGTCGCAAGCGATTCAAGCGTGGCGGCAAAAACTTCAAGATTTGCAAGCCCTTGCGTGGGCATTTTTATATCGTTCATCATTAAGATAGTTCAGAAAGTGCCAATTCATATTGTTCCGCAGTGGGAACGCCATGATGCCATTTTAGTTGATTTTCCATGTAACTTACCCCTTTTCCTTTGATGGTGTGAGCAATGACAAAACTTGGTTTTCCTACTTCAAATGGTATTTGGTCGAGGGTTTCTTTTAATTTTTGGGTATCGTTTCCATCAACTTCTCGAACTGCCCAACCAAAACTTTTCAATTTATCGGCAATAGGTTCGGTGTTTAAAACATCCGCATTTTTACCCGTAATTTGTAATTTATTGTAGTCCAAAATGGCACATAGATTATCTAATTTGTAGTGAGATGCGGATAAAAATGCTTCCCAATTTGAGCCTTCTGGTAATTCACCATCGCCCAATAAAGTAAAAACTCGGTATGATTTTTCGTCCATTTTTGCCGCTAATGCGGTGCCTACACTGATGGGTAAACCGTGTCCCAAAGCCCCAGTATTTTGCTCTACACCATTTACTTTGCGAGTTGGATGCCCGATGTAATGCGACTGATATTGACAGAGTGTTTCAAGGTCAGTTTCTGGGAAAAAGCCCTTATCAGCCAATACAACAAACAAAGCTTCAACGCAATGTCCTTTACTTTGGATGTATCTGTCTCGGTCAGGCGAAGTGAAATTTTCGGGACTGACATTTAATATTTGATTATAAAGTACATTCAAAATATCAATACACGACAAGCTACCGCCTGTATGACCAGCTTTTGCCTTATAAATGTATTTAAGAATGTTTTTTCGGTACTCTTTTGATTTTATGAATAATTGTTGCTCCGTCATGTTTTAAATGCTGTAATCGTTGAGAGAATACGTTATATCACACCTAATTGAAAATAAATCATCTGAGATATTTTCTTCGTTAGTAGTTTAGTCGTTGTAGAGGTTACACAGAGAACCACAGAGTTTTAAAACGAGAGCCACAGAGAATTTAATAGAGATTTCTCTGTGGTTCTCTAAATGTTCTCTGTGTAACCTCATTCCCGATTAGCATAATTTACGAATAGATAATTCTCTTAAAACTAATAATTACAAATGATTATAAACCTCCCAACCCATATAATTTTCAAATGCTTCTTTCAAAATCCCCGCTGTTCTCGACGCATTCATTACAACGTGATGCTCAAAACCGTTTCTGCAAACGTATTGCATCAATTTTTGCAAATCAGGAATTTTAGCAACTGCACGATTTCCGAAGGTTTTTAGAGCATCATCCGTTAAGTCACCCTCGCCTATATACGCCTTAATGATACCTTTTGAATCATCCGTACTCAAACGTCCGTAAGTCAATGGCATGGCTGGCGTTCTACCGTCCAACGCTCCGTAGGTATTTTCTACGCCAACGGTTGTTCCCAAAATTGGGGCGGTACTAATTTCAATATCGGGTAAAAATGATTTCGCCCAGTTTCCGCAGTGGAATAAAACGCATTTGTTTTCATCATCAGCATAGTTATTATTCCAATCCACCAAAGCACTCGGCGAACCCGATGCTAATTGCATGGCGTACATCGTTAAAGTTCCTGTAACATCTACCTCACAAGCACTTGGAAGCATATTTTCCGACATCATACTCATGCTCGTACATACATTACAACCGTAATTTTGTTGTAAAGAAGTCCAACATTGAATAGCCGTAGCGTCCAAAATATTTTCAGCCATAAAGTCGTTCAAAACTACATCCAATTTGGCAATTTGAACTAAGGCTTCGCTTGGCGTTTTTCCCGTTTTGGCATAATTCGAAATTTTCTCCAAACGTTCTTTTACCACCGAATCATCTTTGGTTAGTTTATTGGCTTTTCCAAGAATCTCAGAAAGGTCGCAAGTCACGACAGAAATGCCATTGCGTTGTAAGATTTTTTCACTGTAACGTACTGTATTAAAGGCAGTAGGTCTTGCACCGATTGCTCCAATTCTAACATTTCTTAAGCCTTTTACTACTCGACAAACCGCCATAAAATCTTTTAATTCTTGCTGAAAACCTGCATCCGAAGGACTCACCACGTGTTGCGAAGTCAACGAGAATTTAATACCGTATTGATAAAGATTATTACAAACCGAAATTTTGCCACACCAAGAATCACGTCTGCGGGCAACATCCAACTTATTCAAATCATCAGGATAACCTTGAATTAAAACAGGCACATTCAAATTTGCCAATTTCAAGGTATCAGCTACGCCTTTTTCATCGCCAAAATTTGGAAGAATTACCAAAACACCCACAATTTCATCGGCGTGTTTTTTGAATAGCGTAGCACATTTCTGAGCATCGTTAAATGTTTCAACGCCTCCCAATTTTGTATCGTTACTATCCAATAAAATGGGCTTGATATTCATTTTTGTTAGCACATCAATGATTTCTATCCGTGCAAACTCCACTAAACTATCAGGAAAAAAGTTACGATTTCCGATGATAACGCCTAAACTTAATTGTTTCATATTTTTAAATAATCGTTTATATTATTGTGAGTATGAGAATTACACAGGATCACCTGCCGTAGCGAGCCACAGAGTTCAAAAGAAAGCCACAGGAACGCCTGCCGCAGAGTTTTCCAGAGTTGTTTTTCTCTGTGGTTCTCTGTGTAACCTCCTTACCGAAAACCTTTATTACATTATATCCATGTTACTTTTCAGTTACCACAACTCGTTGATAACGAGTCAATTGTGGCGTGCCATTGTCTTTTACTTCTAAAATCAAATGGATGGTTTCGCCTTTTTTAATATCGCTTGGCATTTTGAATGAGGCATTTTTACTGTCTGCATTTTGGATAGAAATTTTACCGCTGTAAGTATCTACTTCGACATATTGCCACCAATGATAATTCAATTTATTGCCATCTGGGTCGGTTGCGGTTCCGCTTAATTTTACGGTACTATTTGGAGCAGCCATCAATTTTGAAGCGGTAATCAATTTTACTTTTGGTTCGTGATTAGCATTTTTATAATCCTTTACGCACCAATCTGCACGAGCCGCAAAATCATTTTGCAAAGTTTCTAACCAACGAGTTTGAGCATACGCCAAGTCAATTTTTTGAGTAAATGGATTGAAATCAGCCGCTGCTTCACCGTCTTCCCAACGATTTGGGGCAATTTTCGATTGCACCAAACGACCGCCCCAACCACCAATTTGAGGGTTTTCGAGGTTTCCTAAACCAACATCAACTAAATGTAAAAATGCAGGAGAATCGCCTTCTGAAATAAAATCATATTGCCCAAAACTTCCCCATTGATTCTTTTTAGCTTTTTCCATGCTACTATAAATATCATCAATTTCGCCCGCAGCAGGATTTCCATCACCATAACTGTAATACATTTTTGTTAAAGCACCGTGATTGTTGATGATTTTATCGCCCATGAACTTGCCTTCCAAAAATGGATGTAATTCCTTGGGAACCGCCGTTTTCCAGAAATAAGCCAAGCACCAAAACTGTTTTGAATTATAGTAAATTTTAATGTCTTTCCAGTTTACAGAAATATACTTTTTGTACGTGGCATCTTGGTCGAGAATGGCATAAATGATGGCTTTTTTACACACTTTTGCATAAATTTCTTGCCATTTAGTCGTGCTTTTATATTCATCTTCGATTGATTTTAAGGCTCTTGCGATGGTATTTGTACCACCCCAAACTTGTAAATAAAGTGGAGTCATGTCGTCATCAAGCAATTTCTTTTTGATGAAATCAGAGCCATCCGTATTTTTTTCCATTTCGCCCTCAAAATCAATATTTCCGATATGAACAAGGCTTTTTAAATTTGTAGCACTTGGATAACTATTTGAATGTTTTTTCAAATTTGGATACACTTTTCCATACGCATCAATCAAGTTATAAATCCAATCCGTACCAGGCCAACGCAACTCCGTTCTTTCACCGTACATTTTCTTGGTCATATCCATTTCAGAGGTAAATTTTGTACCTTTTCCATCGCCTTTATAGTGCCATTGCGAACTTGAAATTACTAATCCTTCAATCCTAAATTCGTTGGAATAAAGCAGTAATCTGATGAATGAATCAACATCATCTAATTCGCCATCAGTTGTAACGATGGTACGTGGTTTCATAGAATTATGTTGTGCGGATATAATATGGTTGGGAACAATAGATAGCCATACTAAGAATAAAAGGACGTTTTTTTTCATTTTTGAGATTGAGTTTCAAATACGGAGATTGATTTTAAATACAAAATTGACAGACAGTAGTCCATAGCCGTCGGGTTTGGCGATAAAACTGTATTGAATATTGGTCACACAACTCTTCCCGAAAGGAAAATAGCACTATTCCGAATTGGAAAGGCATGCGTGAACAACATTCTAATACAGTTTTAGATTTTCAACCATAAAAATTTGCTTAGCCCGACGGCTATGGACAATTATCTGACAGGAATCGACTTCATAAAATTAGTTGTACTATTTTCGTTATTAGTTGGCAATAATTACCTCGATTTCGTTGTCTTTAAACACTTGTTTGTGTTTTTCTTCTATTCCTTCGTCCGTAATTATGTAATCAATCAGAGACAACGCTCCCAAACTTGCTAAAGCACTTTTGCCAATTTTGGTCGAATCCGCCACCAAATACGTAATTTCTGCGGCATCAATCATGGCCTTTTTTACCACTAAATCGCTAATACTTGGGTAAGTCAAACCCGATTTTAAAGAAATGCCTGCCGTTGCCAAAAACAGTTTTTGTACATTTAATCCCTTAAAAAAATCGGCTGCTTTTTGACCTGTTAATGAAAGGGTTGGAGGTTTGAATTCGCCCCCAGTCATGATGACATCAATACTGGGTTCCGTCCCGAGTATCAAGGCAATATTTAGAGCATTCGTAATGACAGTCAGGTTTTTTAGACCTTTTAGTTTCTTGGCAATTTCGGTTGTTGTAGAACCCGAGTCGAGAATAATGGTATCGCCACTTTCGATAAATTCAAGGCATTTTTGGGCAATACGCTCTTTTTTATCCATATTCTCTTGATGAACCAAAGAGATATTCCGAACCTGTTCCGCTACATTTTTCAAAAATGCACCACCGTGTTCTTTTACAATTAATCCTTCGGCTTCAAGTTTCTCTAAGTCTTGACGAATGGTTACCTCAGTCACTTTGAAGATACGAGATAGTTCACTCACCTTCGCCGAACCATCTTCAGTTAGCATTTCGAAAATTTTTTCTCTTCTTTGATTTGGGAGCATTTTATTTTCTTTTGAGACTTTTATTTACTATTATTTCACAAAGAAAGAAAATAATAATAAATAAACGAAAATAAACGAAATATAATTTTAGAATAATTATAAAATTAGTGTCAATAGTTATATTTTTCTGTAAAGGTGTATTTGGTAATTTACCTTACTTACGGAAATAATAATTGCAGTTGATTCAAGTTTCTCGATTGAGTTTCTGCTCGTAAAATTCCTAAACATTATTAGTTATATCGAAGTCATCTTGACTTTTGGATAGTATTATGTAAAAATAAAAAAGGTTGCTGATA
>JAZKDE010000126.1:1718-18135 GCA_040387735.1 Bacteroidota bacterium | reverse complement strand
CATTAATACCTCTCTGATTTTTAGGTATTCAGACCATGAACCCAACTTCTTTTTATCGTTGAATAAAGCATTAAATCCATTCACAATGGCGGTATTGAATGGTGGGAATAAAGTAGGATGTAGGAAATACAAAATACTCCCAACGGCTGGACCTAAACCTTTTATTTTTAAAGCATCCAATCGGACAATTTCTTTAATAATTTGTTCTTCCGATTTAGCATTAATACAGTTTTCCAAAAACTGCCCAAAAGCCATTTTATTCCCTTGATGCTCGTAAATATCAGGGATTCGCAGTTTTGGTTTCCAATAAAAAGGGTGCGAAATACCCACAAATATTTGTTTCTGTTCGGCAATACAACTCAATACAAACTCCAAAGAACTTCCTTTAAAATCATTAGGAAAGGTTTTGTTTTTGATGTCTTCCACCACCTGCAAAACCCCTCTACGGATAGTCCGAAAGGCTTTTAGTCGTTGGTCGTTATCAATAAACCAAGTATTGAAAACGCTTTGGCTATCTGTTTTGTATTGGGTAATGATATGGCTTAAATCGGTTGTCATAGAGAAATAATATTACAAAATTTGTTAAAAATTAGCGACATGAATCTTCTATTAGGAATTCAGTAAAAGCTTTACCTACTTAGATTCTGTATTGTTATTAACAAATTTATCATTCAAATCACTGACAACACTTTTTGATAAACATTTTTTTGAACAACCATTTTAAAAATTTCATAATTATATTACTTCATTTTTGTAGAATCTACCGTTTGTTTTACCTCAGTAAGTGCCATACTACATTTAGAGCAAGTGTCGCCTTCTTTGCCTGTTACCTCTGGGTGCATGGAACAAGCGTACATTTTTTCGGTACTTTTCGCTTTTTCAACGACTTGCGTTTCTTTGGTTTTTGATGAATTACAAGCGGTAAAAGTAAATGCCATGATTACGGCTAAAAGGGTTAAAAATTTCATTTTTTTTATGATTTTAGATTGATATTTCTATTACAGTAAGTTGGTAAGTAACTATTGACAACAGCTCGTTCCTGCCTGTATAGGTGGACATTTAACCGTTCCGTAGCTACAAAAAACACAACAATCTCCTGATTGCGGTTTTAAAACGACTTTGCACTTTTCGCATTCATAAAAGAATTGGCAAGCATCGGTGGGCATTGTTTCTAATTTTTTATGACCACAATGAGGGCAAGTGATGATGGATTCTAACTCTATGGAATTCATATTGGTATTTATTTGCTTACGTTGAATATAAAAATTAGAAACTTGTGCGATTAAAAGTCCAAGCATTCCTGCATAAATAACAGAGCGGTTAAAATCATCATCAAAACCGTAAAATATGATGAATGTACTTATCAATGCTAAACCAAAAATCCAAATATTGCGGTTGATTGCATAATTGAGCGTTAAATTGACCAATGAGAAAAGAACCATATATTGGAAAATGAGCATTGTCCACTTACCAAATAATTCAAATGTATCGGTTGCTACTCCAAAACCTGCCAATACAAATCCAAACATTGGAAAGCAACAAGGCGAAACAATCACGGTAAAAAATAGTCCAATCGTACTTAGTAAAGCAGGTATTTTGTTCTTCATTTTTTGCTTGCTTTAAAAATAGGAAACAAACCCCATATTGGTTCTGCTTCCTATTTTAATTCTAAAAATCAATGTTTATGTCCTTTCATATCCATGCCATCCATCGGCATACAATGATTTTCGTGTAAACAATGAACCGCACAAGCCCCTTGTTGTTTATAGCTATTATGCAAGAGCATCACCGTTTCACCCTTGGCGTTTGTTACCTTACACATTCCCGTATGATTGGCTTTTCCAATGGAATATTTCTCTTGATTGTCATCAAAATAATAGACGAATGTGCCATTTTTAGGGGCTGTTCCAATTATTTTCCCGTTTGAATCAACGATATTTCCCTTGCCATCTACTTTTGTCATGGACTTACCCGCTTGGTCAAATCCTCCCTCTGAGGTAATGCTTCCAATTTGGTTTTTTCCATTCAAAATATGCCCTTTATAATCCACCATTGGCGTTGGTTTTTGGGCGAATACGCTTATTGAAGCGATAAAAAAGAGGGCGAAAAATGCGGTTATTCTTTTCATTTTTTTTGCGATACGTCGCCACGTTTGGTTAAACTATGTTCCTAAATTTTTAAACTTTTTAATCTCAAAGCATTTAAAATTACCGATACTGAACTGAAACTCATGGCTAATGCCGCAATCATCGGCGAAAGTAAAATACCAAAGAATGGATATAAAACTCCTGCGGCAATTGGAACGCCCAATGCGTTATACACAAAGGCAAAGAATAGATTTTGCTTGATATTTCTCATCACGGCGTGGCTCAAATTTTTGGCTTTTACGATTCCTTGCAAATCTCCTTTTACCAGCGTTATTTTGGCACTTTCGATTGCCACATCCGTACCCGTTCCCATCGCAATTCCAATGTCGGCTTGTGCCAATGCGGGAGCATCATTTATACCATCACCCGCCATTGCCACTATTTTCCCTTCGGCTTGCAATCGTTTAATTTCTTTCAATTTATCTTCTGGTAAACAACCCGCTTTGTATGAACTTAAATGTAATTCATCTGCCACCGCTTTTGCGGTATTTTCATTATCGCCCGTCATCATTATTACTTCAACGCCTTGTTGCATTAGTTCCTTAATCGCATCCTTACTGGTTGTTTTGATAGCATCGGTTATTGAGACAAAACCTACCACATTGCCACCAACAGAAATGTAAGAAACCGTTTTCCCTAATTTCTGTTCAGCAATTATTTTTTGTTCAATATCTCCTATGATTATTGCCCCTACTTGCTCCATGAGCTTTTTATTACCCAAGGCTACTTTATTGTTGTTCACCGTTCCGATAACGCCTTTGCCCGAAACAGCCTCAAAATCTTTGACTTCTACCAGAGAAATATTTTTGGCTTTAGCATATTTCACCACCGCTTCGGCTAATGGATGTTCGCTGTATTGATTCAAAGAAGCGATGTTTTGTAAGATTTCCGTTTCCTTATTTTCACTCGAAAACACTTTTTCTACGGTAGGTTTTCCTTCAGTAATTGTGCCTGTTTTATCCGTAATTAATACATTTATTTTGTTTAAGTTTTCTAAGGCTTCAGCATTTTTTATCAAAACGCCCGAGGTTGCTCCTTTGCCAACACCTACCATCACGGACATGGGTGTTGCCAATCCCAAAGCACATGGACAGGCGATTATCAGCACCGCAATCGCATTAATAAAACCATAAACGAAGGCAGGTTCTGGACCAAATTTTGCCCAAGCCAAAAAAGTTATGATTGAAACAATAACCACAATCGGAACAAAATACTTCGCAATGTTATCCGCTAATTTTTGAATAGGTGCTTTGGAACGGCTGGCATTATTCACCATTTGAACGATTTGAGAAAGCAAGGTTTCTGCCCCCACTTTCTCAGCGATCATCACAAAAGATTTATTGCCATTTATCGTTCCTGAACTTACGGCATCACCCATTACTTTATCTACTGGAATTGGCTCTCCCGTAATCATGGATTCGTCAATTGTGCCTTCACCATCCGAAATTTTACCGTCCACAGGAATTTTATCGCCTGGTTTTACTCGTAATAAGTCCCCTTTTTTAATGTCGTGAATGGAAATAATACTGTCGTTCCCATCCTTAACCAAAGTTGCTTCGGTGGGGGCTAATTTTAGTAATTCTCTGATTGCTCCACTGGTTTGGCTATGGGCTTTTGCTTCCAATAATTGACCTAATAAAACCAAGGTTAAAATAACAGCAGTTGCTTCAAAGTATAGTGAAACCGTACCATCCATACTTTTGAACTCATTGGGGAACAGATTTGGAAATAACATTCCCACAATACTGAACAAAAATGCTACACCCGTACCAATGCCTACGAGCGTAAACATATTGAGATTCCAAGTGATAATTGACTTCCAAGCTCTCACAAAAAACATCCAACAAGCATAAAAAACTACGGGCAAGGTCAAAATAAACTGAACATAATTCCATTTCTGCATATCCATAATTTTCATTAATGGATTATTGGGAATCATGGAAATCATCGCAATCAAAAAAACGGGAACGGTGAAAAGAATGGCGACTTTCATTTTCTTCCACAAATCGTCATAAACTTTGCTTTCTTCGCTGACTGTCGGCATCATTGGAACTAAATTCATTCCACAAATCGGACAAGCACCTGGGGCATCTCTAATTATTTCGGGGTGCATGGGGCAGGTATATTGAGCCTTTTGAGCAACCGTTTGTTCTTGAACTAAGTGCATCCCACAAACAGGACAATCGCCCGCTTTATCATACATTTTTTCCCCTTCACAGTGCATGGGACAATAAAATTTACCCGTACCATTTGCCGTTAATGTAGTTGTCTCAGCTTCTTTCATCTTATGGTGAGCATTCATTTTTGAGCCGTGAGCATCCTCAATAATATAGTTTCCTGCCTTTGAAAGTGCTGTTTGTAGCTTGTCAGTAGTGATATGTTGTTGCATCGTAATTGTCGCAATTGGCGGATTCAACGTTACTACGGCAGACAATCCTTCTATTTGATTGAGGGTTTTTTCAACGGTTGAGCGACAACCATTACAAGTCATTCCATCTATACTATACGTGTGAGTCATAGCTTTACTATTTTACAAAAACGACATAATCACATGATTTGCATACCAAAAACCATGTCGTTTTTGTATTTTTATTTTTAAAGTGTTCATACTTTATAGATTCGTTTCTATGATGTAAAGGTCTGGTTTTTAGAACCTTAAAGTATTACACAATTTTAACTATGTCTTATATAATTATCGGGTTATTTGAATGCAATAGTGTTACTTCACTTCCAAATTAAGCATCATTCCATCATCTTCGTGTTCAAGATTATGACAGTGAAAAACAAATTTTCCTTGTTGTCCAAATTTCATAATAACCTGTACTTTTTCTTTGGGAGCTACTAAAACGGTATCTTTCCAGCCTTTTTCTTGCGGAAAAATAGCGTTTCGTCCACCAGTGCGTGAAATGACTTGAAATTGAACTCCGTGAATGTGCATTGGATGAGCTTCGTCTCCCGTTGAATTATCGAATTCCCATGTTTCAGTTGCACCTAAACTGACGGTTTCATCAATTCGGTTGGCATCATAAATTTTTCCATTGATTTTGTGCATTCCACCACTCATTGCCATCATGTCCATCGTTAGGGCAAATGTTCTTGTCTTACTTGACCCTGTTATTTTAGAAAATGGAATCAATGATATAGGCATTTTAAAGGCATCACTTTCTTGGGTTGTTACCATAAAATTCATAATTTTAAAAGAAGTTGTCCCCTGTGATGTTCCCATTGTTGAGAAAGTTTCGTTGTTTAGATAAACTTGTTCACCAACTTTCATCGAAGAAAAGTCAATCAAAATATCTGCTCTTTCTCCCGTACCAATCATAAGGTTTTTCACTTTTTCTGGTAGTGGTAAAATACCGCCATCTGAACCAATTACATGAAAATCTGCTCCATTACTTAATGACAAATTATAAATTCGAGCCGAAGACCCATTCAAAACTCTAAATCTATAAAAACGAGTTGCTACATTCAGATAGGGTTTGTTCGTTCCATTTACCAATATAGTTTCTCCCATGTACCCCGTCATAACTTCCATCATAGTAGGATTATATTTGATACTTCCATCAGTATTTAGCCTTTTATCTTGGATAATTAATGGGATTTCATAATTACCACTCGGTAAGTTCAATGCTTTTTCTTCTGGGCTTTCTACGATAAATAAACCTGACAATCCTTGTGAAACCTGTTTTCCTGTTAGTTTATGTACGTGTGGATGATACCAATTTGTACCCGCTTGCTGATTGATAGAAAATTGAACATTAAAACTTTCATTTGGCATTACCATCTGGTCTGGGTGTCCATCCATATCGGCAGGAATTACTAAACCGTGCCAATGAACATTTGAGTGTTCGGCAGTTTTATTTTGAAAAGCAATATTTACAGTTGAACCTTTTTGTACTCGAAAAGTTGGTCCTAAAATACCATTCCGATAGCCTTGCACATTAACCTTTTTACCTGTAATTAATTCATCCTGTACATTTTGAGCAATCAATGGGCTTGTTCCCGAAACAGTTTCTGGAATTTTGAGAGCATTTACAAATTCTCCATCTGTTACGGTGGGAGCAACGGTTGTTCCCATATCCATTCCACTTTTGCAAGAAGATAGCAAACCCTGACCAGCAACCAACGCAAACGTTCCAAAGCCTATATTTCTGAGGAATTCATTTCTATTCATTTTTTTATATTTTTTTGAAGTTTAAGGTGTAAAATAACTTAATTATTACTTGGTGGTACGTGATGTATGTTACATAAGTCTGTAATTTGTCATAGTAATTCCAGTCTATTTCTTGACATTTTGACTTTTCCATTTTTTTCTAACTGCTTTAAAACTCTGGAAATCACCTCTCTTGATGTAGATAAATCATTGGCTAATTCTTCATGTGTCAAGAAAAAAACCTTACTGTTAGATAACTGTAATTTTCCTTCTAATAGCTTCATCAGACGTTCATCCAGTTTTTTGTAAAGTACATCTTCGACTACCATTAATAAATCATCGTAACGTTTTTGGTAATTTGAAAAAACGAATTGTCTCCATGAGGAATATTTAGCAAAAAAAAATGGTATTTTGAAGGCTGGTATAGCCATCAAAATAGTTTTATCTTCAACTATGGCAGAAATTTCTGTTTTTTGATTGGGGTTCAAACAATAATTTAGAGACATCACACATGAATCCATTCCTTTTAGATAATAAAGTAATGTTTCTCGTCCTTCATCATCCAGTTTTGAAATTTTCACCGAGCCACTTAAAATAATTGGTACAGCTTGTGTTATTTTATTAGGGCTTGCTAAAATATGACCTACTTCAACCTCCATAAATTTTCCACATTCTAAAATCTCGGTAATCAAATCAGTTTCAAATATGTCTGAAAAATAAGTTTCAAATAATGATTTTCCCATCTGATATTCTACGACTTAAAACGTGGTTAGGTATTTTAATCATTTTACGTAACCATCTAATTGTTTAGTTAGATGGTTACGTAAAACATACATGATAAAGCAAAATGAATCTACATTTAATAATTTATTTCAACGTCTCCGATACCTTCCCACAAGTAAGCATACTCTTTCCATAATACGGATTTTTCACCGCAGCGTTATCACTCAACCAATACGCTTTTGCCATTGGGCAGTATTGTTGATAAACAGGGTTTTCATTCGCATTTAAGCCTTTTACCAAGGCAAAAATATTATTCGATAAATCATTAAAATGCTCTCTTTGGTGCTTTACGTCCTTGGTTTCGTTGATATGACTGGCATCAAATTTGATTTTTTCGGATAATCCCATGAAAAGTGTGTGTTGTTGAGCATTTAATTTTGCCATTGGCAATGCCGAAATAGTTTTTACTAATTCACCTGCTTGCAAATTGGCAGTTTTTCCATCATCGGCTATCAAAGCATTTTTCAACGCATAATAATTGCTTAAACTTTTAGTGATACTCGCCTGTACGTCTGCATCCAATTTTGGTTTTTGGGTAGTAGTTTCCATTTTCATATCTCCCATATCTTTATTCATGTCATGTCCAGCGTGAGCATCGGTAGCGGTTGCTTTTACGCCCGTTGTTTGTTGCCACGTACCAATTTTCTTCTCCCAATTTTGAGCAATTGGCATCAAATTTTGCTTTTTTGCTAATTCCACCGCTTTCTGTGCCACTGGAATCGCTTCGGCAAATTTGCCTTGGGTTTCCAAAATTTTAGCCTGTAAGTTCGGATAATAAACATTGTCGGCTTCCATCATACTCGCTTTGGCAATCCACGCATTTGCTTGGTCAAGTTCCATTCTTTGGTTGTAATAATATTCAGCCGCTTGGTAGTAGAGCTTTGAATTTTCCGTTTTCAGCTTATTAATTTTATTATCAATATCCGCCAAAATGCGTTCTTTGGCACTACTCACCAAGTCAAACTTAACCATTGTGTTTTCCCACAGAATGTAAAGCATTCCGTTATCTTTCACAATATCAGACAGTTCAAGCGTGAAGGTTTCGTAAAAACGGGGGGCTTTTTCAGGTTTTACCGTAAAACGAAGCACGTCCTTTTTTTCATCGTAACCCCCTGTTCCGTGCAAGGTTGTATCAGTATTCAAAATGATTGTCCACTGCTCAATATTCGGAATGGTAAATAATGAATATTTGCCTTTGGCTATTTTTTTGCCACCAATGGTAAGTTCGTCATTGAAACTAATCGTGCTACAATCGCTCGCACCCGTTCGCCAAATCTCCCCGTAAGGTATCATTTTACCGAATACTTCTCGTCCTTTTACGCCTGGGCGAGCATAATCCACTTTGACTTCGGTGAATCCCAAAGTTTGCGTAAATGAAGCTGATGGACTCGGTTCTGGAATATTCAATTGTGCTTTGGCTGAAAAGAAAGCAATGAACAAATAGATAAACAATAAATTTTTCATGTTTTTTTGATTTTAATTGTTAAAAATAATAGCTTAATTGATGGACGATTATCAATGATGCGGTTTGGCATCTTTTTTACAACAATCCGATAATTTACTGTACCCTTTTTCATCTGCCATCACTTCATCGGCATCATAACCTGCTTCGGAAATAGATTTTTTGATGCTCTGCACATCGGTTTTTTTAGGATTGTAAATGACCGTTACCACTTTGTCATCTAAATTCAAGTTGGATTCTGTTACGCCTTTGGTAAAAGCTAATTTTTTTTCAATCGTTGCCTTGCACATTTCACAAATGGCAGAAGTTTTGATTTTTACCGTTTCTAATTTTGGACCTGAACCGTAGCTAATAACAGAAGAGATTATTAGCATGAGGGTTAAAATTACATTTTTCATTGGATGGAAATTTTAAGTTTAATTGATTGATTTTAAATTATTTATCTTTTATCTAATAACAATTCCGTTGGGTTTTTTACCAACCGCAATTGTCTTCGTTACTTTGTGTTGCATTACATCAATTACTGAAACACTGGCAGCTTCTTGGTTGGTCACGTAAGCCGTCATGTCTTTAAAAGCAATGGCATGGCTACCCGCTTCGGTGGTGAATGCTCCTGCATGAATCATTTTTCCAGTGGCATCTTTTGTCCACCAATGCACTTTCCCAGCCATTGGGTCAGTTACCCACATTTCCTTCATATCACCATGATATGCCACAAAACCTGGCATAAAACCTAACGCAATAGTTTCTACCACTTTTAAGGTTTTTACCTCAATAATTGATACAGTTTGTCCGTCTTCATTGTCCACGTACATCCGATTATCCGAACCCGTCCATGCTCCTACAGGATTCATTCCAACGGGGATAGTTGCTAAAACAGCTTTGGTATTAGGGTTAATTACTGTTACGGTATTATCCATGCCATTGGCTACAAAAGCCGTATTTCCGTCATTTGAAAAGGTAATTTCGGCGGGTTCTTTTCCTACTGAAATCGTATTTTTCAAAGCGTAAGTAGTGGCATCATAAACCAATATTTTTCCTGCATCTTCCATTTGAGAAGTCCAAATTTCTTTGCCATCTGGCGTATAAATGGCGTTATGGTTCATCATGGGTACATCAATCAGTTTTACGTTTATGCCTTTATTGGCATCCAAAATAACAACTTTTGCCCCACCCGTATGACTGGCGGTGGTAGCCGTTCCGTGTCCCTGACTCAAATCAGTTCCTGGGGCTGCAATGGCAATTTGATTTTTAGCAGGATTCAAATAAATATGATGTGGATATTGTAAAAACATGGCATTTGAACCGTGTGCCATTCCTGACATTTCTTCAGTCAACTGTACCAAATCGGCAACTTCATTGGTATTCAAATTGATAACGGAAACCGTGCTACTCTCCCCGTTGACCACGTAAGCCGCTGGATAATTGATATTTAGCTGGGGTTGTTCGGTTGTCATATTCGTGCAACCACCCAACGTTAGGGTAAAAATGACAATGATTATCTTTTTCATATTTCTATTTTTGACGTTTAATTAAGAGTGTTCTTTTAAGAGATATTTCTGCTTTTGTAATTCTTTGAAATGGGTCGTTGTAAAACCCGTTATTTTTTTAAATTGCATCGAAAGATGTTGTACACTACTATATTGAAAAGCATCGGATATTTGACTCAGAGATAATTCATCGCTAATGAGTAACTCTTTAACTTTTTCAATTTTCTGATAAATCAAAAAATGCTCAATCGTACTCCCTTCTATTTCTGAAAATATGGTCGTCAAATATTTGTATTCTCTGCCCACTTTTTCTGAGATATAGACCGATGGATTATATTTGCGTAGTATCTCAGGATGCTCATTCACTAATTCGATAATGGTAGTTTTTACTTTTTCTACCGTTTGAATTCGTTTATCGGATAATAACTCAAAACCCACTTGCCTTAAACGAATACTCAGCGTATCTTCCTGTTCTTCACTCAGGTCTTCTTGGGTAACAACTTCGCTCAATTCTACACTAATTAGTGAAATATTGATTTGTTTAAAGATGTCTGTAACCACCATTTTACAGCGGTCGCAAACCATATTTTTGATATATAAAGTCATGGCTCTGTAAAATTTATTTGATTTTGTAACGCATCCCCACGTAAACCATTCGCCCAATAATGGGTCCCCACGACATTCCTGCATCGAAATTTCTTCCAAAGGGGTCATCGGCGGCAATGATGGGATTCGCTTGCGTGAAATTATTGAGGTTTTCACCTCCCACGTACATATCCCACTTCAAGAATGTCTTGGTAACTTGGGCGTTAATGTTGGAAAATGCAGGGGCTGTGGTCTGCCAATTCAATCCTAAATGTTCGGGCATATTAGGTAATCGCCTTGAACCATTCCATTGCCACGTAAAATCAAACTTCCATTTATCATACGGCAAAGCGTAGCCAACGTTAAATAAAATTCTATCTCGGTTTAAAAACTGACGAGTTAATAAGGTTCTTGAACCGTCTTCATTGGTAAAATCATTTTTCACATCAAATAAACGGTAGGCTAATTTTACCTCAAATCGTTTGATTGGGGTATAATTAAATTCCGCTTGAAAGCTATTAGAATACGAGCGACCTTGTAAATTATAGAATTTGAGTAAACCTGCCGTTTCCATATCTACCACCAATTGATTTTGAAAATCAGTGCGGTAGGTATCAAAAATTAGGGAGGCTTTTTTGCCAAATAATAAAAATTCATTACTCAGACTTATGCCATAATTCCAAGTTTCTTCGGGTTGTAAATTGGAGTCAATTTGTACACTTCGAGAACTGACCAACAAACCATAATTTTCCGCTAAGGGATTTGACACTCGCCAGCCTTTACCCGCACTTGCTCTCAGGTGTACGCTTGGACTTATATCATATTTAGTATGAATCCGAGGTGTAAATCTTGTACCGTACAGGTTATGAAAATCAACTCTTCCACCTACTACTACGGTTAATTTGGTAGGGTAAGTATAGGTATATTCAAAAAATGCCCCTGTCACAGATTCTTGTCTAAGTCGTGGGGTAATACCCGATAAGATTTCGTTATAATCATCCAATAAATAGCTTAAACCCGCTTTGTATTGATGATTGGTATTGTCAATAATATTTTGGTAAATCAAATTGGCATACAAGGTTTTTTGATTTCCTGTGTAGTTTCTTAGTCCAAAATAGGATTGATTATCGTGAATAATACCACTCAGAATTAAGCCTAATCCTTTGTAGGGCTTATCAGAAAATAGCCTTGCCGTTTTACTGAAAAATTCAATTCGTTTGGTTAAACTCCCAAAACCGTACACTAATCTTGAACCTCTTTGTTCGGTTGTGAAATTGGTTTGTCCGCCTAAACGGTCTTCGTACAAGCCTTTTACGCCAAATTGAACCATGTATTTTTCGTTCTGAAACTTCCAACGATTCAAGACATTGTATTGCGTATAAAGGGGTAAATCTAAAAAACCATCCTTATTTTTATCCAAACGGGTTTGTAAAGTGGATGCGTGCGTAAGTAAACCAACCGACCAATTTTTATTGATTTTATCGGCAAGGTTTAGATTAATTTCAGCTCGTCCAAAACTGCTAAAATAAGTATTCAAGGATAGCTTTTCCGCTAAATCAGGCTTTTGGAGTTCAATGTTTATTTGTCCCGTCATGGATTCGTAACCATTCACCACTGAACCCGCTCCCTTACCAACGTCAATAGAAGAAATCCAAGTGCCAGGAATAAAATTGATACCAAAGGTGGTATTTAAGCCTCTTAGATTGGGGATATTTTCAGTATTGGTTTGAATATAATTGCCACTTAATCCCAATAATTGAATTTGTTTTGAACCCGTTACCGCATCGGCATAACTGACTGATACGCTGGCGTTGGTTTCAAAACTTTCGGATAAGTTGCAACAGGCAGCTTTACCAAGGGTTTTAGCGGTAATCATTTCCGTTTGAATGGGATTCATGCGGTCTATATGAGCAATCCCAGCCGTAATGACCACTTCTTGCAAAGTCGCACTTTCGGATTGTAAATAAATTCTTAGAAAATTATCCGAATGTACCATAATGGTATCAGTTTTGAAGCCCACTGAACTTACAATTAGTTCGTGATTTTCAAGGCTTTTAGCCAAAGTGAATTTACCTTCTGAATCGGTGGATGCGCCGTTATTGGCATTTTTCCAGCGTAGGGTTGCTCCGATGAGTGCTTCGGTTTTACCATCGGTTTTTTTCTCTAAAACGATACCTGTCAGGTTTTGAGAATACGCTCCGAAAGTAATAAAATACAGGAATACGAGTAATTTTCTCTGCTTATGAAAAACAGAAATAGCAGTGGTATGAAACATAAATGATACAGTTTAGCCTAAAAATTGAGTTCGTTTTCTTGATAAAATCAAGAAAATAGGATGCAATTCTAACCCACTGTATCAGATAAGAAACGATTGAATAAACACGAGAAGATTCCGCCCTGAAAGTGGCGGTGCTGGACTGTAAAAATGGGGAATTTGAAAAGATACTGCCTCGGATGCCCAAGCAGAAATAAATGAAATTTTTGGAGTTATATCAATCCAATCATGGTGTTGAAACCCTTGTTCTACAAAATGACCCTGAGAAGCATTAGGCGTAATTTTCAGAAAAGTGGTATGTTCTTCGCAACACTTTTTCTTCTTAATTACTGATGTCTTTGATTGAGTTTTGTGCTTAATTTTGTTTGCACAACATTTGGGAGGAGCTGTAAAAATGAATGTTTGTTTGCCTTTTATTTTGCAATAATGTTCAATCATGGAGAAGCCTGTACTCATAAAGAGTACTTGCATTGCCATGAGCAAACATAATATGCGAGTCAAACGTGTTTTCATTGTTACTATTTTGGATACAAAGATACTAATAACCTTATGTTCAAGCTGTTATATTTTGAAAGGTTTGTTTTATATAATTTTCGGGTGTTGTTTTTCTCCGCATTAGAAAATCTTAATTTTTCTAAAGGCACAAAACTAAGACATTGGATAAATATCTGACAATCAATCCGTAATAAATTTTAATTTTCATCATTTATATATAATTTAACTCATTCATAAAAGTTTTATAATTTTTATTATGTTAAGTAAACAAAACATATCCTCCTATTCTTTATCCAATTTCATTAAACAAAAAGTTGCCCAAACGGAAACCATCTGGGCAATCTCAATTAATAGTTCTACACCTATTATCTTAGTTTACAGCTTTTTAGCGTGTAATTATTGATTTCTTTTAAGTTTATTTTTGAACAAAGTTAATGATTTAGGGCGACTATTCAACCCAATATTATCTCATACAGAAAAGCAAATATGGAATATTACAATTTTATTCGTTTTTTATCTTGAATCAATAACGCTTCATTTATTTACACTTGGTCGATTTCAAATGCTTGCAAAAGTACCCCTAAACTGCTACCGCCATAGCATATAAGGCTTTTGCAAGCATTAGCTTTTTTATACCAAACGTAGCTTTTACTTGTGTTTATTTATTACAGCATTTTCTAAAAATGCGTTACATTTTCTTCGGGAAAATTTCAACGAGACTCCGATTTCCATTGTTAATAAACTTTATTATTGGCAATATAATAAATTTTGGATTTATCATACTGCCAATAATAGAGTTTCTAAAAACGGCTCAGAGTATTTAGTCAAAATGGACTCTCCAACACTCCATTATTATCAATCTGTACATTACTGAAAATAACTTGTGCAGTTGGAATACTGGCAGAAGTTGGATTTGAAAGTGTCATTCCTATTAAAAAACTACTCCCCCATGTAATTGAAGGGGCAGGATTTCCAATACTCCCTGGTAAATTTTCTATCCAATTTATATCATTACTAATACTTGGATTTGATGCCGTACTGTAATACGCTTGAACAACATTTCCTACTTTTTTGATTTTCATCCATACGCTTGCAGGGGCAGAACCATCATATTGCCAGATTAAAGCATCTGCGTTCAATACATTACGATAGAGCTTTCCAATTACATTATCCCCTTGCTGAACGATGGCAAAGAATGGAGCTTTTGAGCCTGTATTATCTTTGAACATTAACCCTATTCTGATTGCTCCCGAACTTGGCATAGATACAATTTTTGCAACTATCGTTACATTTCCTGTGTATGATTTTTCAAAAAAGTAATGATTGTCGGGGTCAGAGCCACCAAGTCCAAAAGTTGAAGCATTTGAACTCAATCTTATTTGTCCGTTACCTAATACCATACACCCATTTAATACTGCTCCAATCTCAACGCCATTCCAGCCACTCGGCAAGGTTAATCCTGCTAAACTATTGGATGCTGGACTGGTACAAGTGCCGACTGTACAAGTGGCGGTATAAGTTGGGCTTGTTACCGATGGAACAGTTATGCTACTTCCTGTTTGTGAATTGCTCCAAGTAATTGTACCACCTACACAAGTGGATGCCGTTAAAACTGTATTGCAACCTGATGAAGCTGGTGCTGATGTAATACTTGGTGCGGCAATAGTGCATCCGCTACCACCTGACGTTGCTCCTGCGTATTGGTAGGCGTAATTTTTAAGAATAAATCCATCTTTATCTTTGGCTGTTTTTAATCTTCCTAACCCATCTCGTTCAAAATAATTGGTGATGTTAGATGGGTCGGTTATAGATTTCACCCCATAAATTGGGTCGTGGGTATAAGAAGTTACTTTGCGGTCAATTCCTGTTCTCAATTGATTAATGGTACTACGAATGACCGATTCTGAAACCACATTGTTCTTCAAATTATTAACTGTACTTACCGTTAATTCAGATACTATGGTGGCATAAGTTACATTTTTGACTTCCGCAATTGGCAAACGGTTTCTAAATCCCCAAAGATAGGAAGTGGAAACATTTCCATAATCTTTCATTTCAAATAGATTACCTTCATCATTATAACCCACAAATTCCAGTTCTGGGCGTTTGTATCGAGCATCAAACATTAAACTTCTACTAAGGTTTAGATACGAAAAATCGACTAAACTACTGGCAATTGGGTTTGCTAAGTGTAGTTTATAAACTTTTGAAGGCAACAAATTATTAACGAAATTATCCGTAAATTCTTTCGGTGTCGTTAAATTCCCACCGATTAATTGTTCTGTAAAACTTCTATTTCGATATTTTAATTCTTCAACAATTGACCATATATGTTTGCTCTTCATTTTAAGGATTGCATCTGCGGTAGCATCATAAGAAACATTAATACATTGTTCAAATGTGGCATCGCATTGGTCTTGCCATGCCTTAACTTCTTCAATAGTTGTACAACTCGGACAATTTGCATAACATACATTTCTATTTGTAATACAAGTAGGGCGTAAAGTGTCTTTGTACTCAGGAATATACTTCATTCTACTAATCAACTCTGAACCATCACTTTGTGATTTTTTAATTTCATTTACTTGACCATAGGCATTATAGCCATAATTCGTAGTAGAGGTTACAAATGCACTTGGGATTGTTTGATGATATAATATTGATTGCTCTTGAATGGGTTTAAATTTGTAAGTGAGTATTTTGTAGGCAGTTGCCTCAAAAACGTTATAGAAAGTTCCACACAAATATTTAAGGTCTGTCCTTACTGCACGAGCATATTCAGCACCGAGTGCACCGTAAGTATAACTCAGTTTACTGGTTGGATTACCATTTTCAAAATAATTACTCATAGACAATAACTTTCCTCTTGTAAACGCTTTATTATTAACAGGTTCATAAGGGGTAGATTCTGCTTGTAAATGCCCTTCAAAGGGTTCATCTAAGTATTCTCCAAAATTTCCAGTATCAAAGTTTGAATATTTATGTACTATCCATCCCCCTGTGGATGGTCTTTCTACAATTTCGGAA
>JAZKDE010000126.1:0-1708 GCA_040387735.1 Bacteroidota bacterium | reverse complement strand
ATGAGACCCCAAACTATTTTCCGTTGAAGGCAAAACAGATTGAGTTGAAAAAATTTCTTCATAGTAAGTAACATTATCATCCTCTGGCTTTGGTCTGTAATTAGACCAATAATATTGCGTTTTCCCACCTAAAACACCGCTTGAAATTAAAGTAGTATCTGGACTTAAAGGATTGAATCCGTTTACATAATAAAGTTTTTTTTCGATAACAGAGCTTGAAATGGCAGGGTCATAGCTCCTAATTTTATTTATTCTCAGTCCGCCGCCTAATTGTGTTGCCGCATAATTATCAACGCCTAATGCACGGTTTAGTTTTACTTCTTTTGAGTAAGTGTGTGGCTCAAAGGTGAATTCAGTAAATCCACCAGTAGGGTATTTTATCTTATTTAACGTTCCAACTAATTGATAGCGACTATCCGTTGCAGGACTACGGTTACTTGTTCCATAAGTTGAAGGATTATTAAAATCCGTATTGGTATTTATTGTGATTCCGTTATTAAAACCCCAATGGTCAGTATGCGTTTTTGCGTAATGTGGAAGTGTAATTGTAGGGTATTGATAATAAAAAAATTCGTAGGGATTAATGACCTCAGAAGTTCTACTTGCTTTTTCTTGTACTTTTTGAAGCATTAAGCGCTCTGTCGCAATATTATTATAGGTAAATTCAAATTCTTTGGCAATCGTATTATCATACGTGTTGGTAATTCTAATTTTATCTAATTTTCTCCACTTTAATTTTGCCAGTAACTGATTCAAAGGTGTTGAAGTGTTACACAAAGACGTATTTACAAATGTAGGATAGAAGCAATCGAATAAATAGGGAAGAAAATCTAATTTGTTTGCTTGTCCAGCCGATGGGTGAGCCAAAAGGTAATCAAGATATGGCGAGAAAATATTTTCGTCATACGCAAGTTCCGTACTAACCGTAGAAATAAAGTCAATTTTTGCATTTTTACTGGTAACACTTTTCAGATAGATGGGAGAAATTAATTTGCCATTATAAGGTCCAAAAGCACCAATATATGAAGACCAATTGGAACAACCGAAGGGAACAACTGGCACATTTCCATCAACACTATAAGCCTTATTGTAAACAGAGAAGTACATTTGAGCAATAAAATCACCTCTTTCATAAGTAAAATTTATGGTTTGACCCGTGTGAGTCGTTACAGATTTTAAGTACCAAGCATTACAAATCCACGTATCTCTCCCTTGATTAAAAAATTCCATACTGTATTCCATATAATCAGTATTACCGCCGCCAAATTCATATTTCGTGCCACTTTCATCCGTCAAAATAAACCCTGCTAAGTGTCCTTGATACAATCCATTTCCTACTCCCGACCAAGGGTTTCCCGTAAAATTTGGAGGTGTAAATGGAGGGTATGTATTACTGCCTGTTCCGATATATTCCACTTTTATTGATTGCTCTGATTGTACTCTCCATTGCCCATCAACTCCCATGTAAAATTTTCCAGAAATACCCATCATATTAAAGCTAAATTCATCGGGTTCTGTATCTTTTCCACCTTGAACATTTGTAATGGCTTTCATACCGACTGTCGTATTCCAATCGCTTATACTTATGATTTGTCTTGCATATAGAAATCCAGAAGATAACTCTGGGTTATCATCCGCACCATCCTTTACGGTTCGTACAATTGAACCGCCTACGGCTAAATTGAAGTTTAAACCTGTCCAACCTGGG
>JAZKDE010000125.1:18612-58672 GCA_040387735.1 Bacteroidota bacterium | reverse complement strand
TTCATTTGGGATTTGCTTTTCCAAGTATAGAGAACATTTCTGCCAATCCCAAAAGTCTTTGATATTTCATCAACATTCTTTCCCGAATTTAGCTGGGCGGCAATCCGCATCCTGAGTATCTCCTCTTTGAAATCAGGCTCGTAATGTGAATGCGTTTTCTTGGTTTTCTTTACTTCCATTTTTTGCATTTTTTATGCAAAAAAGTGTGCCGTTTTTTTGAACCACCTCAATATTAAAAGAAATTCATAATCGTGAAATCGCATTTATATTAATGACCAGTTCTTTGGATGAAAAACTTTACAACCTTACCAAACAAATTAAGCAGGTCAATTATTTAATAAAACCAATTCAAGCACTTTCATTAATTTCTACCGTTGAAAAAATATTAGAAGACCGACGAGTAATTGAAGGAGAAAATGTAGTAAAAAAGCTCGCTGTATATATTAAAAACATGAAAAACGAGTACTGCAAAGTTTATTTTTGTGATATATTATTGATAGAAAGTCAGGGCAATTATTCCACAATTATAACAAAAAATCAAAAATATACGCTAAAGGAATCCCTAAAATCATTCGCAAAAAATCTTGATGAGCGTTTCATTCAGTGTCATCAAAAATACGTTATAAATACCGATCACATAAAAACCATAACAAAAGATATCATACAGATTGCCGAATATGGCATTCCCTTAGGTCGTACCTATAAAAACTTGATATTATTAACACCCTCTCGTCAAGAAAATCAACTTTTAGTTAGAGGTTAGTTATCATTTTTTACGGTGATTTACGATATTAAAGACAAATAAATTAAGGCCTTTTAGTTAAATGTATTTGAGTAATTGAATTCCAGAAAATTATAAGTTTTCTGAGCATAAATAGAGATGTTATTTATAGTACCAAGTAGTGTAAGAATATTCAAAATATTTCAAAACGCCTTTATACCAAAAATAGCACTCAACTGAGTGCTATTTGCGGTCTGGACGGGACTCGAACCCGCGACCCCATGCGTGACAGGCATGTATTCTAACCAACTGAACTACCAAACCTTTTACTTTATCTCTTAAACGAGCAATTTTCTGTGTAAATCTTGTTTCGTTGTCGTTGAATTGTGATGCAAAATTAGGCGTTATTTCGGACAATACAATACCTTTGTTGAAAAAAAACGAAAAAAAATTATGATTAAACCTAATCAGAATGAATATCCACAGAATATTTATTTCTCTTACTACATAGAACAAGTTGATAATCAAAATGTTATTGAAGAACTTACGTTGCAGAAAGAGGTTGTAATAAATTTGTATAAAAATTTGTCGGAAGAGCAAAAAAGTTTCAGATATGCTGAAGGGAAGTGGTCACCACAAGAAATTTTGGGTCATTTGACGGATACTGAAAGAATTTTTGGGTATCGTGTTTTGTGTATTGCTCGTGGAGAAAAACAATCTTTGCCGTCTTTTGATGAAAATGACTATGCAACAGCGGCTAAGTTTTCGGAACAAAGTTTTGAATCTTTGTTGGAACAGTATCGTTTGGTTCGTGAAGGGTCAATTGCTTTATTTTCTTCGTTGTCAGAAGAGGCTGCTTCTCAAATTGGTTTTGCGAATGGAAATCCAGTTTCAGCGAGAGCTTTAGTTTCGATGATTGCTGGGCATGAACTACATCATTTGAAAGTTTTAAGTGAAAAATATAACATAGGTTAATCTACGGTTTTGGAGAATCGTTGTACATTTTATGAAATTTTATAAATATCAAGGTACTGGAAATGATTTTGTGGTGATTGATGACCGTTCTGAAAAATTTCCTATTTCACAAAAATATATTGCCGATTTGTGCCATCGTCGTTTTGGGGTTGGGGCTGATGGACTAATGCTTTTGCAAAATGCGGAGGGTTACGATTTCCGAATGGTTTATTTCAATTCTGACGGTACGGAAGGCTCAATGTGCGGTAATGGCGGACGTTGTTTGGTTCGTTTTGCGCACGATTTAGGAATTATTAGTGATTCAACGCTTTTTATCGCTACCGATGGTGAACACGAAGCCAAAGTGACACCTGAAGTGATTTCTCTGAAAATGATTGACGTTACTCAAATTGAGAAGACCGAAAAGTATGACTTTATGAACACTGGCTCGCCTCATTATGTGGAATATACGGACGATTTGAAGAACTTGGATGTTTATTCGCAGGGTAAAGCCATTCGTTATAATGAGCCATTTGTGAGTCGTGGAGGAACAAATGTTAATTTTGTGGAAGTTGTTGGCGATAATCAATTGGAAGTTCGCACCTACGAACGTGGCGTTGAAGATGAGACGTATGCTTGTGGGACGGGCGTGACGGCTTGTGCTTTATCGGCAAATTCAAGATTTGGGTTTGACAAAGCAATTGATATAAAAGTGGTTGGCGGAAACCTTAGGATTGAGTTCAATCGTACTGAAAATGGTTATGACAATATTTATTTAATTGGTCCTGCCGTGCAGGTTTTTGAAGGAACTATCTAATAATTTAGGGATGAAGGATGATTTCAAAATCATGCCTCATACTTTCATTCCTCATACTTAAAATAATAATGACAATTACCGTTGTAGGACTTGGGCTAATTGGTGGCTCAATGGCTTTAAGTTTAAAAGAAAACCACTTTGCAGACACTATTATTGGGGTTGATAATAATTTATTGCATACCGCAAAAGCACTCGAATTGGGCTTGGTTGATTCAGTGGCTCTATTGAACGAAGCCGTTGCTCAGTCCGATATTATTATCGTCGCAACTCCCGTTAATACATTAACTTCTATTTTACCCAATATTTTAGATTTAATTACTGAAAATCAAATCGTTATAGAAGTTGGTTCAACGAAAAAACCGGTAATTGATGCCGTGAGAAATCACCCGAAACGTCAAAACTTTGTGGCAACTCACCCCATGGCGGGAACGGAATTTTCGGGGCCAGAAGCTGCCATAAGATATCTTTTTGACGGTAAAAACTGTGTACTTTGCGACATTGATGATTCCAAGCCTGAATTTGTGGCATTGATTAAAAAAATGTACGAAGAGGGTTTGAAGATGCGAATTACTTATTTGGAATCTACTTCGCACGATATTCACACAGCCTATATTTCGCACATTTCCCATATTTGTTCTTTTGCTTTGGCCTCAACGGTTTTGGCAAAGGAAAAGGATGAGGAAAGCATCTTCAATTTGGCCAGTACTGGTTTTGAGTCAACGGTTCGTTTGGCAAAATCTAATCCCGAAACTTGGATTCCTATTTTTCAACAAAATCAAGAAAATATCATTGATGTGTTGGATGAATATATTACTACACTCTTGAAATTCAAGGGTTTAATGATTTCGGACAGTTATGACAAATTCAAAGAATGCCTTGTTCAAGCAAATGACATTAAGCGAATTTTGAATAAATAGTTTTAATGATCAGCCAGATATTTCAAAGGAGGGCTTCACTAAATGTGAAACCTTTCTTTCTTACCATTTAATAAGTCTTCCTCTCCGCATTCATTCTCTGAATAGTTTTAGTATCTTTACGAATATTCCCGAGCAATTTCTACAAGATTCAATTTATTGATTATCAATTACTTGCATACTAAAAATCAAGTATAATCAATTAATTAATCGCTACCCTCCACTAAACCTTTCTACACCGTATTTGTCCAAGAAAAAACGCTTAAACTTCCGATAAATAACTATTATGGCACTGATTGACGCTTACACGCAAAATCTCACGGCTCGACAGGTTTCGCATTTATTGCGACGGGCTGCCTTCGGAGCAACTTTAGCTCAAGTAAAAGAACTGACAGGGAAAACCCCAGCCTTCATTATTCAAAAGTTGCTTGCAACTCAACCAACCCCAACCAACCCAACCGATGAAAATCAGCAAACTTTTCATGATTTAGTTTGGGGAGGACCTAATACTACTGATGCAACCAGAAATAATTTTGATGGGGTCAGAAGAGGACGCTTGAAACTTTGGTGGATTGGCTTGATGGTGACACAGCCCGTGTCTTTGTTAGAAAAAACAACGTTATTTTGGCAAAACCACTTCGTTTCTACCTCTACTGACGTTTCGGATGTTCGTTTTTTGTACCGTCAAAATCAACTTTTACGAAAATATGCTTTGGGAAATTTTCGAGATTTTGTCATAGAAATCACGAAAGACCCAGCCATGTTACAGTACCTCAACGGAGCAAGTAATGTTGTGGGTAAACCCAATGAAAATTACGGGCGAGAATTGATGGAACTTTTCACGATAGGAAGAGGAAACTATACTGAAGACGACGTAAAAGCGGCCGCTCGTGTACTAACAGGCTGGCGTTCTTTGAATTTTAGAAGTACCACCGCCGCAACAATTGGTTTTGAATTCCGCACGGCACAGCACGATACAACAGACAAAGTCTTTTCAGATTCCTATCAAAAAAGGACGATTAAAGGACGTACTGGCACTACTGCGGGCGATGATGAGTTGAAAGATTTAATTGATATGATTTTGGCACAACCCGAAACGGCTCGATTTATCGTTCGGAAATTTTATCGTTGGTTTGTTCAGGCAGATATTTCGGCTCAAATTGAAAAAGATTTCATTGAGCCTTTAGCCGCTATTTTTAGAAAAAATTACGATATAAAAATAACGTTGGAAACCCTGTTCAAGAGTCAACATTTTTATGATGAAACGTTGTACGGCTCACAAATAAAGTCTCCTATGGACTTGGTAGTTGGCACGCTTCGCTCCTTCAATTATCAACTTCCAGACCCAGTAAAAGACCGTACCAAGTACGATGCAGCCACCAATTATTTCTTCGGAAGGCTCAAAGAACAACAAATGGACATCATCGACCAACCTTCGGTATTTGGTTGGCGACCTTACTATGATACTGATTTTTATGAGATTTGGATAAACTCTACCACACTCGCCCTGAGAGGAGCTTGGACTGATTACGTCGTAAAAGGAGCAACTGGAACTGCGGTGGATATTAACTCGTTGGGCATTCCATTAATAACTTCCACCCCCACTGACCCATATAAAATGGTACGGGAATTAACTGATTCTTTACTTGAATTCCCATTAACTGACGACCAAATCATCTATTTAGTAGAACAACCCTTAATGGCGGGTTCTCCATATTATGAGTGGACTACAATTTGGACGGATTACACAAAATCGCCAAATGATACGATGAAAAAAAGTGCGGCTAAAACACGTTTAGACCGTCTTATTACTTTCATTCTCAGATTGGCTGAATACCAAATGGGATAGTCTAATAGAAACCAAATCTACTAAACTCCTCAATCAATATAAATCCGAAATCAACATGAAACGTAGAGATTTTATACAATATACTTCCGCTTCGTTCTTTTTGCCTTTAATCCTTGATGGCTTCGAAGCAAAAGCACACACGCAAGCAACTACGCCCTTCATGCGAGCGATGTTGGACGTTGCTGATGCCAATGACAACATTTTGGTTGTTATTCAACTTGCTGGCGGTAACGACGGTTTAAACATGGTTTTACCACTCGATCAATATAGCCTTTATTCTTCGGCAAGCTTTAGAGGTAATATTGCCATTCCCGAAAATAAGATATTAAAACTCACCGATACGCCCCAAACGGGTTTGCATCCTTCCATGACAGGTTTACAGAGACTTTACGGTGAAGGAAAACTTTCAATCGTCCATTCAGCAGGCTATCCCAATCCGAGTTTTTCGCATTTCCGTGCGAGCGACATTTGGTTTACCGCCGTTGATTCGGATAAACTTTCTACGTCAGGTTGGTTGGGAAGATATATTACCGACCGTTATCCAGGTTTTCCTGATAGTTACCCAAGTACTGCCAATCCAGACCCATTAGCCATCCAGATTTCCTCTATATCGGCTACTGTTTTTAATACCCCTTCCATTACGTCAGCCGTTGCAATTCAAGATCCAGACACTTTTGCAAAAATTGTGGGAGATAAACCAAATATTAGTCCGAGTCCTTTACCCAATACAGTTGGGGGAAAATACACCACTTTTATTCGTCAGCAACAAACGTCTTCTTTTGCCTATGCGGGACAATTAAAGACGGCAGCGGGAAAAGGAAAGAATTTTGCAACTTATCCAGCCAATAATGCTTTAGCCGACCAATTGAAAATTGTTTCAAGATTAATTCATGGCGGTTTACAAACCAAAATTTACTACGTTACACTCGGCGGATTCGACACGCACTCCGACCAAGTAAGTGCAACTGATAATTCAACGGGGAATCACGCTACTTTGATGCAAAAATTATCCGAAGGAGTTACTGCCTTCATGGACGACTTAAAAGCTCAGGGAACGCAAGACAAAGTGGTAGGAATGACCTTCTCCGAATTCGGACGGCGAGCCGTTTCAAACGGAAGCAAAGGAACAGACCACGGTTGGGCATCGCCATTGTTTGTTTTTGGCAATGCAGTTAAAACGCAAATAATTGGTAAAAATCCAGACTTGAAGACTCTGAAAGATAATAATATTACTCTTCAAACTGATTTCAGGCAAGTATATGCTGCCATTCTAAAAGATTGGATGGGTGCAAGTGAACAATCCGTAAAAAGTATTTTATTGGATCAAACTTTTACCCCCGCTCCTATTTTCAAAAATACCAAAGTTTTAGCCAATGAAAATGAAACGCCGTTGACTGATTTGAATATATATCCTAACCCAGCTCAGGTAGAAACAATTATTGAATCTGATGCCTTTGCTAAAAATAATACCGAAGTTATGGTTACAGATGCTTACGGACGAAGTTTTAATACCAACCCAACCCGCCTTTCTCGAACCCAAGTTCGTTTGAATGTCAGTAATATGCCAACGGGTAAATATTTCGTCAAAGTTGACACAGGTTCAGAGCCTTTAGTGAAGGCTCTAATGGTATTAAGATAAGTTTTTTGAAAAAATAAAAAACTTTTTCCAATTACATTTGCAATTCAAAAAAGGTATTCCTAATTTTGCACTCCCAAAAGGAACGAATCCAACAACGCAAGCGGGCGTGGTGGAATTGGTAGACATACCAGACTTAGGATCTGGCGCCGTGAGGCATGGGGGTTCGAGTCCCTCCGCCCGTACTATTTCACTTACAAATTTTGAGTAGGTGGTAAGAATCAAAGCCCTTTTAACCGATCCGGTTTTGAGGGCTTTTTTAATTTCAGATTAGTAATTTCGGAATGCGGATTTACGTAATTTAACTTATCTGAATTTATAGTACAGTTTATTGAGTATCGGAATATCAACGCTCAGTAAAATTAATTTTTAATTAATGCCATCAATTGATTTGACGGAAATAAAATCCGCAATCCGCAATCAACTATCCGAAATCAAAAAATGAACATTTCTCTCGAAAAAAGTACCCCTGTAAACGCTCGTTTGGTTGTATCAATCGCAGAAGCAGATTATAAACCACAAGTTGATAAAAACCTTAAAGACTATCGTAAACGTGCAAGTATCAAAGGCTTCCGCCCTGGTATGGTGCCAATGCAGATGGTACAAAAGATGTTTGGGAAGTCTATCATGGTGGAAGAAATCAACCAAATGTTAGGGAAAGCAGTACAAGAATATATCCGTGAAAACAATTTGAGTATCGTAGGAGAACCAATTCCTGCTCGTGAAGACCAAGACAGTATTGATTGGGATAGTCAAAAAGATTTCAACTTTACTTATGACCTTGGTTTGTCAGGTGAATTCACGGTTGATTTTGATAAAATTCCTGCCGTTAAAACTTATGAAATTCAAGCAACGGAAAAAGAATTAGAAGAAACACTTGAGAATATCAAGAAGAATGCTGGTGAACAAATTCACCCAGATACCATAGAAGATGGCGATATGGTTTTTGGAACATTTACACAAGGTGAATGGACTGAAAAATCAGCAATCCCGATGAAAGCCATCAAAGCAGAAGCAAAAGGAACATTTGTTGGTGTTGCTAAAGACACTACAATAACTTTTGATGTACAAGCTACTTTTGTAGATGAAAAATCTATTGAATTGGCAACGGGTAACAAAACTGGTTTGACTGGTGACGTTACTTTCGTAGTAGAAGATATTACTCGTACTGGTGATGCAGAAATGAATCAAGCATTCTTTGACAAGATTTTGGGTGAAGGCAAAGTTTCTTCAGAAGCAGAATTCCGTGCTGAAGTAATGGAAATCATCAAATCTAATTACAAACGTGAATCAGAATATTTGTTGAAACTTGATTCAGAGAAAGCTTTGTTAGAAAATATCTCAATTGAATTACCAGAAGCATTTTTAAAACAATGGTTAATTCAAATCAACGAAGGAAAATTCACACCAGAGCAAATTGAAGATGATTTCGAAAATGTAAAGAAAGACATTCGTTGGAATTTAATCAAAAATGAAATTGCTACTAAAAACGATATCAAAGTAGAATATCCAGAAGTATTGGAAAAAACGAAAGATATGATTCGTGGACAATTCGGAATGATGGGTGGTGCAGCAGATGACAGCATGAACGAAATGATTGAGCGTATTGCTAACGGTTATTTGACTGATAAAAACAAGCAAGACAATTTCATGAAAATGTTCAATGAAGTTTATGCTGCTAAAGTTTCTGATACGATTATTGCTAATATTAAAGTAGAATCAAAAAGTATCGACGTTGAAGAATTCAAGCAAATAACTGAAGCTTTAGCTTAATAATAAAATATTTATCCAATAAAAAAGCCTTGAAAATTGAATTTTCAAGGCTTTTTTATTGGATAAAGTAACAAATCCGTAAAATTTCATAGGTTTTTAAAACCTATGAAATTTATATTTTAATCCTATCTTACTAGCTCAACCCAACCTTTCAAAATCAAAGGTTGACTATTTGTATCTAAGGTCAAGAATTTTACTTCACAATTATAGAAATACGAACCTGCTGGTAATGGATTTCCAGCCGAATCATTTCCATTCCACTCTAATTTTGGCCCTGCATATTCATACACTTTTTGTCCTGCACGATTATAAACAACAATGCTTACAGTTTGTACAAATCTTGGGCATTTCATCGCTTGGAAAATATCATTTTTACCATCCCCATTAGGTGTAAAGATATTTGGCAACTCAAAACTCGTACAATTATCTTTACAAACTACATTACTTCTTGCACTTTCTATCCCAAAGCGATTGGTTGCTGTTACGTAATAACAACCCAAATAAGAATCATTTTTCGTGTGTGTAAAGGTCTGTGCGGGCGGGCGTGGCGAAGTTATTTCACCAATCTTCGTGAAATCTGAATTTACACCTGAAGCGTAATAAATGGTATATTTCACAATATCTTTATCACACTCAGCTCCCGTACTTGATTTTTCAGGATTCGTCCACGTTAATTTATTATTGAACGAAGTCAAATTACAATTCGACTCATCTTTGTTATACAGACTACAATCCAAGGCATCAATCAAAAGATTTGGTGGACATGGAATAATATCACTTTTGGGTGTTGCACAAGTAATTTGCGAGAAATTGTACAAAAGACTTGGCTGGATTTTAGGGTCACCGTACGTTCCAACAGTTTCCACTTTGTAACAATACGATGAATCAGGATTCATTTTGGCAATTGCTAAACCATCCGTAGCGTAAGTATCTGCTCCCGTATCAGTAAAACGGAACGAACCAGTATTGGTTACGGGAACATCAGCTATTCGGTTGAAAATCCCCGAACCTTGACGAGTTTCACGATACACTCTGTGCGTTTGATTTTGATTGCTCCAAGGCGTTGTTGCTTGCCAAGCTAAATTGACCGCTTTCACATCGGCAGTTGCCGTTAAACGCACACTACTGGCGTTCTCAGTAGTGTCTAACGGAGTAAGACCAGTATTGTTTGTATAATAGAAAACTAATCGGTAACGATACACATTATCCGTCGTATTCAAAGCTTTATCCATAAAAAGCGTATCCAATTTTCCTGCTGTCAAATCGGTATCAATATTTGGCGAAACTTGCGTAAAGCCAGTAGCTCCCGTTTCACCCGTGGCTCTGAACAAGCGATATTGGTAAGGAGCTTTGTATTGAGTTCTGTCCAAACTAACTGGACGAGTCCATTTTACCGTAATTTCACCCGTTGTGGCATTGGTTTTATCCACCGTAACATTGGTAATTACAGGGCCTTGAAAAGGCAAATTAGCACAAGCTTGGTCGGAAGTTACACTCATCGTTGAGTTTGTGCCGTTCGTAAATAATACTACCGTTCTATAACTGTAATCGGTATTTCTTTTGAGGTTTTTATCAGCGAAAGTCGTTGCACTCACAGGCACTCGAGCAACTTCGACGTATCCCAAGTTAGCAGGCAAACCAACAGTACAAACGGCAGGTTTATAGGTATCACAACCTTCCTTACGGTAGATAATAATCACAGCACCAGCATTTTGACAAGAATAAGTATCCCAATTCAGCGTCATTGTACGGTTTCCTGCATCAGGCGTTAATCTTAAGTTTTTAATTCTTGGAGCAATAACTTTTATCCGCCAATTTTTACTATCCACCAAACTTGGAATACTTTTAGAAAGCGGCAAATCTTGAACCTTAAATAGTATATCATAAGGTTCTTGTCGGATATGATTACAATTAGTTCTCCACAAGAATCGTCCAGAAGCAGGCGTTGCTTGATTATTAGCTGCTGTAAATACCGCATAATCAGCGGGGATATAAGTAGTTCCATCGGGGAGTTTATAAACTGCTCCCGTTGAAATTAAAGTCATATTATCAAGTCTTCCGGTTTTTGAAGGAGTATCCGATGCCGTAATTGTTTGGTCAATTACAGTTCCTGCTTCAACACAGATATCCTCTGGAATTTTTATTTTAGGAGCGGCATTATCCGCATCTTTCACCTCAATCTGCATATCCCGCACCGTTGTTGAAATCAGTACACCATTACGCCATTCCTCCACAATAAAAGCACAGTTGTACAAGCCCTGTTCCTGCGGAACATCCCAGACTAAATCTCCAGAACGAGGGTCAATCGTAAAAGTCCCTAACGTATTGGTTCCTACCTCATTGGGCTGAACAAATCCTACAATCGCTTGTCCCCTTTGCTTACAATCATCCTGTTCCCCCTTGCGACAAAGAATCAATTTATAAGCTAAACTATCGCCTTCAACGTCAATAGCATTAGGGTTATGAATAAACTTTTGACCAACAACTGCCGTTAAATCCACAGCAGGGTTCAATAAAATAGGAGTAGAATTCTGTCCCAAACCTGGATTTACTTTCAGAATAGTTTCTACATAAAACGGAACTTGGTCGGAACGTCCAGGAATATTCCTAACATCCTGATTACGATTGGGAATAGCTACCGTAACTTTATAATCGGCTGGAGCCGCAAAAGTGTAAATGGCCTTATAAATTCCTTTGGCAACCCCATTACCAAGGTCCTCCCCATTACCATTTCCATTAATCCTTGGAACTTCCGCCAAAATACCCAGACCATCCCCAAAACAAAACTTAACGGTCTTCTGCTCAGTCCAAGCCCTCAAACCTGTGTTCAAGTCGCAGTAAATAGTTAGCGTAAATTCATACGTCAGAGAAGTAGTAGAAATCCGTTTAATAGAAATCTCACCTCCTCGCAAATGCGTAGCGTAAGAATTAGTAGTAGTGGATAGGCTCAGAAAGAAACCCAAAACGAGAATATATAGTAGTCTTAATTTCATTTGATGTTGAATAAAAAAGGTCAGGCTTTTGCCCACAAGTTAAAACAATATTTTTTTTTACGTGCTAATAAAACAAATTTTTAAAACACAAGGTTAAAAAAGTATCAATTATAAATAAATATATACCTATTTTACTTAAACAGAATTTATCACCTAAATCTTGTTTTATTGTAAAAAAACGTAAAAACATTATAAATAATTGCTAAAAAGTGATAGATAATTTGAAACACAAACGTTTGGGTAGTAGTTTTGGGGTAAATAGGGGGTGGTATTTAGAAGGTAGTATTTAGGGGGTGGAACTCAAAGACTAATCTTAAAAATACATGAATATTTTTAAGCAATAGTCATGTAGTTTTAGGTCTTAGTTTCCAAACCTTAACTTGTAATCTCCAACCCTAATATAAACAACTAAATCAAATAACAAATGTCTTGGGTAACAAAAACATTAACAAGTTCACTGGGTCGAAAACTCATCATGGCTGTTACGGGGCTTTCGCTAATTGCCTTTCTTTTAGTGCATTGCGGAATTAATGCCTGTATTTTTCTTAATGATGGCGGGCAGACGTTCAACGAAGCCGCTGAATTTATGGCTCACAATTTATTCATTAGAGTTTCAGAAGTAGCTCTTATGGCTGGATTTCTTATCCACATTGTGGATGGCTTGATGCTTTGGAAATCAAACACTGACAAACGTCCTGTAAAGTATGCCGTTGTAAAAGGCGAAGCAAACTCTACTTGGTACTCACGTTCAATGGGGCTTTTAGGTTCATTATTGTTGATTTTCTTAGTGATTCACTTACGTCACTTTTGGGTAGTAAGTCGTTTTACGGATGTTATTTCAAGTGGACAAGAAACGCTTTTCGGAGAAATGAAAGAAGTTTTTGCAAATCCATTGCCAGTAGCATTGTACGTATTAGGTTGTATTTCATTAGCTTACCATTTATTACATGGTTTCCAGAGTGCATTCCAAACAATGGGATGGAATCACCCGAAATATACACCATTTGTAAAATCGCTCGGAGCGGGATTTTCAATTCTTATTCCATTGATTTTTGCTGCCATGCCAATTGCCATGCACTTTGGTTGGATTCAATAACCTGAATGGAGAATTTTGAATTTTCAATACCCAATTTTCAAGTTTCAAGTAATTGAATATTGATTTCTGAACGTTGAAAATTATAAAATAGAGTAATTGATATATCATGTTTAAACTAAACCCCAAACATGATATTATGTACATAAAACTCCCCTTCGGGGTAGGGGGCTTTTTATTATGACAAAATTAGATGCTAAAATACCTAACGGAGCAATTGATGAAAAATGGACTAAGTTCAAATCATCAGTACCGTTAGTCAATCCTGCTAACAAGCGGAATATCGAAGTTATCGTGGTTGGTACTGGCTTAGCTGGTGCTTCTGCTGCGGCTTCTTTGGCAGAATTAGGATACAAGGTAAAAGCCTTCTGTTTCCAAGATTCACCACGTAGAGCTCACTCTATTGCGGCTCAAGGTGGTATCAATGCTGCCAAAAATTATCAAAATGACGGTGACTCAGTTTATCGTCTTTTCTATGATACGATAAAAGGTGGTGACTACCGTGCAAGAGAAGGGAATGTTCACCGTTTGGCAGAAGTATCAGGAGCAATTATCGACCAATGCGTAGCTCAGGGTGTTCCCTTTGCTCGTGAATACGGTGGGTTATTATCAAACCGTTCGTTCGGTGGAACACAAGTTCAACGTACTTTTTATGCTGCTGGACAAACTGGACAACAGTTATTATTGGGTGCATACTCAGCTTTGCAACGTCAAGTTGGTTTGGGTAATGTAACAATGATGACTCGCCATGAAATGATGGAAGTTGTTACCATTGACGGTAAAGCACGTGGTATTATTGCTCGTGATTTGATTTCGGGTAAATTAGAACGCCATTTTGGACATGCTGTGTTATTATGTACGGGTGGCTACGGAAACGTATTTTATCTTTCTACTAACGCAATGGGGTCCAACGTAACGGCTGCTTGGAAAGCTCACCGCAAAGGTGCATTCTTCGCAAACCCATGTTACACACAAATTCACCCAACTTGTATCCCTGTATCGGGCGACCACCAATCGAAACTAACTTTGATGTCAGAATCATTGAGAAATGATGGTCGTATTTGGGTTCCGAAAAAACAAAATGACAATCGTCCAGCCGTTCAAATTCCAGAAGAAGAACGTGACTATTATTTGGAACGCCGTTACCCTGCTTTTGGGAACTTAGTACCTCGTGATATTGCTTCTCGTGCCGCCAAAGAGCGTTGTGACGCAGGTTATGGCGTTGGAACATCTAAAATGGCAGTTTATCTTGATTATGCCGAAGCAATTTTGCGTTACGGAAAAGGAGAAGCCAATAAAAAAGGTATTCACGATGCTTCTGCCGAAGATTTACAAGAAATGGGCAAGGCGGTTGTGAAAGAAAAATACGGTAACTTGTTTGATATGTACAAGCAAATTACTGGCGAAGACCCTTACGAAGTACCAATGCGTATTTATCCTGCGGTTCACTATACAATGGGTGGACTTTGGGTTGATTATAACTTAATGACAACCGTTCCGGGGCTTTATGCTTTGGGCGAAGCCAACTTCTCTGACCATGGTGCAAACCGTTTGGGTGCATCAGCGTTGATGCAAGGTTTGGCAGATGGTTATTTCGTATTACCATACACAATTGGTGCTTACTTAGCGGGAGATATTCGTACAAAAGCTATTCCAACTGACGCTCCAGAATTCGTAGCAGCAGAGAAAGAAGTTCAAGGTCGTCTTGACCAATTAATGAATATCAAAGGCACAAAATCTGTTGATTATTTCCATAAGAAATTAGGGAAAATCATGTGGGATAAGTGTGGTATGGCTCGTAATGAAGCAGGTTTGAAAGAGGCAATCGTTGAAATTCAAGCCCTACAAAAAGAATTCTGGTCAGATGTAAGAATCCCAGGAGATGCAGACGAATTCAACCCAGAATTAGAGAAAGCAGGTCGTGTAGCAGACTTCTTAGAATTAGGCGAATTGATGTGCGTTGATGCTTTAAATCGTAATGAATCATGTGGAGGACACTTCCGTGAAGAATTCCAAACTGAAGAAGGCGAAGCAAAACGTGACGACGAAAACTATGCTTACGTAGCCGCTTGGGAGTTTAAAGGACAATCACAATTTGAATTACACAAAGAAGAATTAGTGTACGAGAATATTAAAATCGCTCAAAGATCTTACAAATAATGGAAGGAAATATGAATTTGTCTCTAAAAGTTTGGAGACAGAAAAATGCAAACTCGGAAGGTAATTTCCAACAATACGACGTTCAAGGTATTTCTGAAGATATGTCTTTCTTAGAGATGTTTGATGTTTTGAACGAACGTCTTATCAACGAAGGCGAAACGCCCGTTGCTTTCGACCACGACTGCCGTGAAGGTATTTGCGGAATGTGTTCGATGTACATCAATGGTGAACCTCATGGGCCAAATAAGGGCGTTACGACGTGCCAGTTGCACATGAGATCATTCAAAAGTGGAGATACTATCACTGTTGAGCCTTGGAGAGCAAAAGCATTCCCAATTGTGAAAGACTTAGCAGTAAACCGTTCAGCTTTCGACCGTATTATTTCGGCGGGTGGTTATGTTTCTGTAAACACAGGTAATGCTCAAGACGCCAACTCATTGCCAATCGGGAAAGACAATGCAGATGATGCTTTTGCCGCCGCAGCTTGTATCGGTTGTGGTGCTTGCGTAGCAGCTTGTAAAAATGCTTCGGCAATGTTGTTTACTTCAGCGAAGATTTCTCAATTGTCATTATTACCACAAGGACAAGCAGAACGTACTATGCGTGCCGAGAAAATGGTTGCCCAAATGGATACAGAAGGTTTCGGAGCGTGTACTAACACAGGAGCTTGCGAAGCTGAATGTCCAAAAGGTATCTCATTGGAAAACATCGCTCGTATGAACCGTGAGTATTATGGTGCGGTGTTGAGTTCTAAAGACTAATCGTTTTAACAATCTGGTTAGATATAAGTTATTAAAGCAGAGTCAAATAATGACTCTGCTTTTTTTATGCAAAAACGAACCCTACGCTTAATCCTTGGCGACCAACTCAATCACCAACATTCTTGGTATCAGCAAAAAGACGAGAATGTCTCTTATGTGATGATGGAAATTCGACAAGAAACGGATTATGTCAATCACCATATTCAAAAAATTATTGCTTTTTTTACGGCTATGCGTGCCTTTGCGGAAGATTTACGCTCGCAAGGATATCAAGTAATTTATCTGAAATTAGATGATGAAAAGAATACACAGTCACTCATAAGAAATCTTGATAATCTTATTCAAAAACTTGATATTGAAACTTTTGAATACCAACAACCTGATGAATATCGGTTGAGTGAGCAGTTGAAAGATTTTGCTAAAAAATCAGGTTGCGACACGGAACATTTTATGATTTCTCCGTCAGGTTTTTCGGATTTTTTCAAAGGGAAAAAGACATTTTTGATGGAAAATTTTTACCGAATGATGCGGAAGAAATACAGTATTTTGATGGATGGTTCGGAGCCTTTGACGGGACAATGGAATTATGATACTGATAATCGCAAAAAACTGCCGAATAATCATCGTCCGATTGAGCCATTAACCTTTGATAAAGACGTTTCTGAAATTTATGATTTAGTACAAAAGCAAGAAATCAAAACGATTGGACGAGTAAATCCAAGAGCATTTATTTGGGCAACTACTCGGACAGAATCTTTAGCTTTATTAGATTTTTTTGTAGAAAATTGTCTTGAAAATTTCGGGACTTATGAAGATGCGATGCACCCCTCCTATTGGTCTATTTATCATTCTCGTTTATCGTTTTCAATGAATATAAAATTGATTTCCCCTTTAGAAGTCGTAGAAAAAGCCGTAAAGTTTTGGGAGCAAAATCAGGATAAAATCAGCATTTCGCAAATTGAAGGTTTTGTCAGGCAAATTATTGGTTGGCGTGAATATATGCGGGGCATTTATTGGGCGAAAATGCCTGACTATGAAAATCTTAACTATTTCAATCACGATAGAAAACTTCCTGATTGGTTTTGGAATGGACAAACAAAAATGAACTGTTTGAAACATTCTGTGGGGCAAAGTTTAGATTTTGCGTATGCCCACCACATTCAACGGTTAATGATTATTGGTAACTTTACACTCTTGTCGGGTATTCATCCCGACCAAGTGGACGAATGGTATTTGGGCGTTTATATTGATGCCATTCAATGGGTTGAAATTACCAATACAAGAGGTATGAGTCAATACGCTGATGGCGGAATTGTTGGGTCAAAACCTTACGTGGCTTCGGCAAATTACATCGACAAAATGAGTCATTATTGCGGCACGTGTTTTTATGATAAATCTAAGAAAACAGGATTGAAAGCTTGTCCATTCAACAGTCTTTATTGGGATTTTTACGACCGCCATGCCGACAAACTTTCCAAGAATCCAAGAATTGGAATGGCCTACGTAACTTGGAACAAAATGCAACCCGACCAAAAAGCCGAAATACTGAAGCAAGCGGAAATATATTTGAATGATATTGAAAATCTGTAAGTTTCTTTAAATTTGTATAATAAGAAGGTTTTAGGTATTAGAGATTAGGTTTTAATTTATTGTAAACAAAATACCAATCGAGTTCTTCCTACTAATTTCCTTTCTTCTAAATCCTACTTCACACATACAAAAATGATTGAAATAAAAGACATCCACAAATCCTTTAATGGAAGAGATATATTAATCGGTATCAATGGTACTTTTAAACCTGGAGACACATCCCTCATTATCGGAGGAAGTGGTACGGGCAAAAGTGTACTACTAAAATGTATGATTGGTATTGTGAAACCAGAAAAGGGGCAGGTATTATACGACGGTCGGGATTTTCATAATTCTGATGAAGAAACTCGTAAAACGATTCGTCGTGAAATGGGCGTTCTCTTTCAAGGAGGAGCATTATTTGACTCTAAAACGGTACTGGAAAACGTAAAATTCCCGTTGGATATGCTCACGGATATGTCGGAAAAAGAGAAAATTGACCGTGCCGAATTCTGTTTAAAAAGAGTAGAATTAGAAAATGCAGGCGTAAGAATGCCTTCGGAAATTTCGGGTGGAATGAAAAAACGGGTTGGTATCGCTCGGGCTATTGTGATGAATCCAAAATATCTGTTTTGTGATGAACCCAACTCTGGACTTGACCCATTGACTTCCGTTAAAATAGACGATTTAATCAAAGAAATTACTGATGAATTTAATATTACGACTATCGTGGTAACACACGATATGAATTCAGTAATTGGTATTGGTGAGAAAATCATGTTTCTCTACAAAGGCAAAAAACTTTGGGAAGGCGATAATTCAAATATTCGTACTTCTACCGTTCCTGAATTACACGAATTCATTTTTGCCAATAAATTATTGCAGGAAATGAGGGGGTAAATTTTTGATGTTCGATTTTTGCTATTTGATGCCGGTTTTTGTACATCCAATAACGAAAGTCGAACATCAAGAGTTATTTCAGCATCGCTTTCGCTTCTGCTAAGGTAGATTTATATTCCGCTAATTTGCTTGCCTTTTTTGCGTATTCCTTCATTTTGTCAGCTTCTCCAGCCCGCTTCGCAATGCGGGCTAATCCCATGTAAGCAAGAGCGTGATAATCTTTAGTAAAACGTTCATCAAAAGGTAGTTTCACCGCTTTTTGCAATAAAATTTCGGCAGTTTTATCATCTTTTTTATGCTTTTCAGCCACTAAGCCTTTAAAAATTGTACCTGCACATTGGAACATAATCCCCCTTTGTTTTAAAATTTTATCGGCAAAATCTTCAGCATCTTCATAACGACCTACGGCAGTTAAAAACTCGGCTCTTTGCATTTGATAAAGCAAATTGTCAGGATATTTTTCAATTAGTATATTATTGTAAGATAAGGCTTTAGCAAAATTTGACTCATATTTTGTGTGAACGTATCCCGCATAAAAAGTAGCTTCGTTTTTCACAAAAATGGTCTTTTTCGTAGCTAAATCTAATTGCTGCAAACCCAATTTTTTATTTCCATCGGCAAACATCCAAATCACCGATTTTATCATAGTATGCGTTTCTGGATACTCAATTCGGTAATAATTATAAATCCCCGAAGAATACAAAAACTCAGGCTGTTTTTCGGTTAAAGACAAACCTCTTTTTAGGTGTGAATAGGCTTTTTTAGCAACGCCCACAGCTTTCATAAATTCCTGATTGTCAGCATCAAAAGCGGCTAAATAACCCAAAGTTGCCAACTCAAAAAAACTGGCTTCAATATCTTCATCATTTTTATCCAACATTGCTTCGGCAAGATTTCTACTTTGACTTAAATAAGCCAAATAAACTTTTTGCTGAGCGGGATAATCCTTCAAAGGAAAATATTGCAGTTCAGTTTGAATCGCCATCAAAGTATAAAACACAGGATGTTGCGGATATTTTGCTTTTATTTTTGCAAAAATTTCGGCTGATTCCTTAAAATCGTAGGAATACATTTTATCCAAACCCTGTGAAATTTGCTGGCGAGTATTTACGTCACTCAAAATTTGAGCATTGGCAGTAGGCATCAAACAATAAACAACAGGCAATAAACAATAGAACAAAAAGCCTTTGATTTTTCTAAACAATGGTAAGGGAAATAAATATTTTTTTTTCATATTGGATTTTATTCAAGATTGAAAGAGAGAATGTTTTAATGATAAAGTATCTTTGCTAATCGGATTTATAGATGGAGCAATTTAATATTTATATTTCAAACTGTAACGTCGGTAAGGTTTAAACCTTGCCGACGTTACAGTTTGAAATATTTAACAAATCTAAATTAGCTCTATTTATCAAATAGGAATTCTTAAAAATACCAAATGTTACTTGAGAATTGCGAGCAATTCTAAACAAAACACTAAGAAATGATAACTTACGACCATTTTATATTAGATAACGGACTAAAAGTATATGTTCACCAAGACCATTCTACGCCTTTTGCGGCAGTAAATATTGTCTATAATGTGGGTTCGAGAGATGAAGAGGAACACAAAACTGGCTTTGCTCATTTGTTTGAACACTTGATGTTTGGCGGTTCAAAAAATATTCCTTCTTACGATACTCCTCTGCAAAAAGTCGGCGGAGAAAATAACGCTTTTACCTCACCTGATATTACAAATTATTACATCACCTTGCCATCGGTAAATCTGGAAACAGCTTTTTGGTTAGAATCTGACCGAATGATGGCTCTTTCTTTCGACCAAAAGGTGTTAGATGTACAACAAAAAGTAGTAATCGAAGAGTTCAAACAACGCTATTTGAATCAGCCCTACGGAGATATTTGGTTGAAACTTCGTCCGCTTGCCTACCAAACGCACCCGTACAAATGGGCAACGATTGGCAAGGAAATCTCGCACATTGAAAATGCAGTAATGGACGATGTTAAAGGTTTTTTCTACAAACATTATTTGCCAAATAATGCCAATTTAGTAGTGGCAGGAAATGTTACGGTTGAGCAAGTAAAACAACTTTGCAAAAAATGGTTTGAGCCAATTCCTGCGGGAAATATTCTAAAGAAAAATCTTCCAGTTGAGGGAATTCAAACGGCTTCAAGGTTCTTAGAAACCGAAGCAAAAGTACCTTTAGACGCTCTTTATAAGGTTTATCATACCCAAGGTCGACACGAAGAAGGTTTTAATGCAACTGATTTAATGAGTGATATTTTGGGACGCAGTAAGTCTTCAAGATTTTACAATAAATTGGTGAAGGAAAAGCACATTTTCAATTCTATCAATGCTTACGTAACTGCTTCACTTGACCCAGGTTTGATGGTTATTCAAGGAAATCTAAACAATGGCGTGAGCATTGAAGAAGGTGATGCTGCCATCCAAAATGTATTGGATGATTTCTTGAAAAATCCAGTTTCGGAAGAAGAATTGACAAAAGTAAAAAATCAGGCCGAATCAACTTTGGTATTTTCAGAAGTCGAATTATTGAATCGTGCCATGAATTTAGCTTTTGCCGCTAATGCTGGAAATGTAGAATATGCGAATCAAGAATCGGGTAGAATTCAGGCCGTTACTACGGATGAAATCACTCAATATGCCCAAAAAGTATTGACGAAAGAAAACTGTTCAACGATGTACTATCGAGCAACAAATTAGTATTTCGATGTTCGTGATTCGATGTTTGATATTCAGAATTCAAGTTCAAACATCGAATCACAAGCATCAAACATCGAATCGAATCACAAACATCGACAGCCAAAATAAATGCTTGCAGAATTATATTATCCAACTGAACCGATATTTCCTGAGCAATTAGATGATTATTTAGAGAGGGGTTGGTTCAGAATGGGGCAATCTATTTTTACTACTAACTTCTTGAAATTTAATGGCGTGTTTTACAGTGCAATTTGGTTGAGAGTTGATTTACTGACTTTTACGCCTACCAAAACACAGCAAAAAATCAAGAAACAGAATGCTAAATTTAGGGTTGAAATTGTACCAACATCTCCAGACCTTTCCCCTGAGCAACTGATTTTATTTAATAAATATAAATCTTCCGTTCCTTTTGATACATCTCCGTCGTTGAGTCATCTTTTGTACGACAATGGCTACTCAAATGTTTATGATTCTTACGAAATTTGCGTGTATGATCATCAAAAACTGATTGCTTGTGGGATTATTGATTTAGGAAAAAATAGTTCAGAAGGAATTGTGTGTTTCTATGACCCCGATTATAAAAAGTATAGTTTGGGGAAATATTTGATGCTTTTGAAAATTGAGTTTTGCAAAAAACGAGGAATGGGATTCTTTTATCCAGGTTACTTTGCTCCTAATTATCCGATGTTCGACTATAAGTTAGATTTGTCGGATTCATCCATGGAATTTCTTGAATTAAGTACCAATCAATGGCAATCTATCAGCAATTTTGTCCCAACCGAAACGCCATTGATTATAATGACTCAAAGATTAGAGGAATTATCTGAATGTCTGAAAAAACGAAATTTCGAGCATACTTTCATGCACTACGAATATTTTGATGCGGATATTGCTCAGAGTTTAAATGGCTTAGGATTATTTGATTTTCCCGTATTTATATTCTGCTTTGAAGTTGGCATCAGCATTACCAATCCACTGATAATTTATGACATTGTAAGTAGTCAATATCATTTAGTGCTTTGCGACACCGCCTATCGGCTTGATAATCAGATACAGAAGGAAAATGTTTTCAATTCGCATTTACTCCAAATGACCCAACATTTATTCGCCACCGAGTCTATGGAAGCAATGGCTTTGGTTGTGGCAAAATCTTTGCAGAAAGTTTAGTAAATAATGCCGTTTCAAAATTATTTCCTCAAAAAACAAATACTGGCTAATTTTGAAGCGTTATTAATCAGGTGTTAGGAATTAAGTATTGTAATTCTTCTAAAAATAGATTACTCATAATCACTCAATCACAATTATTTATATCTTTCATGAAAAATAAAATTCTTCAAATTCTTCTCGTAATCGGTGCAATAATTGGCTTGAATGTATTAGCAAACCAGTTTTTCTTTAGAGTTGACCTCACGGAAGAAAAACGTTTTACCATAAATGATGCCACAAAAAATCTCCTCAAAAACCTTGATGATGAAGTATATGTGAAAGTTTATTTGACTGGAAAAAGTATTCCATCGGGTTTTAAACGTTTGGAAAATGCAGTTCGTGAAACCTTAGATGAATTTCAGATTTACGGAGGAACAAATATCAAATATGCTTTCATCGACCTCAATTCAGAATACAAAGACGAAAAAACTCGCAATGAAAAAATCATTGAATTAGCTCAAAAAGGTATTCCTCCTACTAACGTAATGGCAAATGAGGACGGGAAAAAAACGCAAAGTTTGGTAGTTCCAGGAGCGGTAATAACGTATAAAGATAAGGAAGTGGCTACGCTTTTATTGAAAGGAAATAAAATGGCATCGCCACAAGAAGTGCTAAATCAGTCGTACGAAGGCGTAGAATACCAATTAGCTTCGGCAATTAAAACAGCCACTGCAAGTCAAAAAAAGAAAATTGGAATATTTGTCAATTACTCAAAATTGCCTGCCGTAAATCAGTTAGATTTAATTGGTACTTTAAAGAAAAACTACGAACTGTATCCTGTTGATTTGAGAGAATCCCCTACCCTCGACGGTTTGGATGGAATTTTAGTCATGAAACCAGACCAACCATTTAACGATGATGACAAATACAAGATTGACCAATTTATTATGACCGGCGGCAAAGCCCTATTTTTTATTGATGCTGTCAAAGTTGATTCGGTTGCGAGAGAAGGCAATATGGCTCAAGTACAAAGTGTGGGTTTGGAGGATTTGTTTTTCAAATATGGCGTTCGTCTCAATCCAAATCTGATTAAAGATGCTCAAATGTGTGCTGCCATTCCATTGGACATTGGTAATTTTGGAAATAAGTCTAATATTCAACTTGTTCCTTGGCAATATTACCCGTTGATAAATTCGTTCGGTAAATCTCCGATTGTCAAGAATTTAGACGCAGTTTATACCAAATATGTAGGTTCTGTGGATACAATAAAAGCCAATGGAATCACAAAAACGCCTTTGTTAATGACTTCTCAATACACTCAATTATTGAAAGCTCCAGCAATTATGAGTTATAATTTTGCGAATAAAGCTCTCGATGCAAGTCAGTACAAAGCGGGTGTACAAATGGTTGGAGTATTATTAGAAGGAAAATTTGAATCGTTGTACAAAAATAGAATTTTACCGAATGACTCACGAGCAGCCACTTTTAAAGCCAATGGAAAACCCTCAAAAATCGTAATTTGTTCGGATGGGGATATTCCTGTGAATGATTTTGACCGAAAACAAAATACGCCATTACCTCTGGGATTCGATAAATACTCTGGAAATACCTTCGCCAATAAAGACTTTGTGATGAATGCCGTTAACTATCTTTTGGACGATAATGGTGTTATTACGGCTCGCAATAAAGAAATTTTACTCAGACCTTTGGACAAAGTAGCCTTGCAAGACGAGCGTGAATATTGGCAAGCAATTAATCTAATTGTTCCAATTGTCGTATTAGTTTTTGCAGGATTATTGAAAAGTTTTTTACGTAAAAAGAAATATGCTTGATTTAGATTTTAGGGGATAAGAATTGGGTTTTAGGGAAATAGTCTGAAGTACAACCTAAAATCTAATTCCTATCAACTTTACTCACTCTCAATTTCATCCAATAACCATAAGATTTGTTCTACTTCAATACTTCCATCTATCTGAATATCAGCTTGTTCATAAAACTGAAGACGATATTCATATCTTGCTACAAGTTCATTTAGCAGCACTTCATCTGATTTTTTTTTGTCAATCAATGGACGGTTATTAATATCAGTCTTATGAATTCTCTTCAACAAATCTTCAGGAGGAACATTCAAAAAAATACTTGTTCCTGTAGATTTTATATAATCCATATTGTCAAAAAAACAAGGAACACCACCACCCGTAGCAACTACTAATTTTTGATTAGGTTGAATTCCTTTCAAAATTTTGCTTTCAACTTGACGGAAATAATCTTCCCCTTTAAATTTAAAAATGTCAAAAACGGAAGATAATTCTTGGTGAACAATCAAATCATCCATATCAACAAACTGATAATCAAGTCGTTTAGCGAGCTGTCGCCCCAGTGTACTTTTGCCCGATGAGGGCATTCCAATTAAGAAAATATTTTTCATACCAAGAGGTTTTGGGTATCAGGAATTAGGTTTTAGTTTTTGTAGAGAACCGATTAAACCATTTATGATTCTTCCCTCCTAATTACACATTTCGTTTTTTTGTATTTCTTCGGAAATATTAACTTAAGTAATAAATCATTGATTTAACTTCATTACAAGAAGTATAAGCAATCTAAAGAATTCTTATGTACAGGCTAATTTTTGTGATTTTTGCCATGCAATTAAGTCTTCAAATCTTTGTATTTTTCATATAGAACTTGAATTTTATAAATACGTAGAAAATTGATACTATGGTTCAGTGCTTAGCTGTTAGTATAAGCTATTGGGCTAAGACATTTCAATAGCTTATGCTAACACCCACCTAACCCCCTATAACCTATTAAGCACCTCCACTTTATCAGGCGTTTCGGCGTGAGCCCATTTGCCTCTTACGATACCATCTTTCAATAACCAAATAGTTGGATTTGCTCTGCCGATAGTTTTCAAAACCTTAGTGTCTGAACTAAACGCAGGCACTGCCAATTGAAATTCATGGCGAAAATTATTGACTTCTTCCTCAGGAGAGCCACTCAAAAGCCAAACTTTCACATCTGAACCTTCCAAACTTTTCGCTAAAGCACGAATTTTATCCATATCATCTGTACTTGCTTTTGCCACAACGGGAATGACAATCATCAATTTTTTACCCACAAAACTTTCCGCCTTATAATCCGTTGAATCACCGTCTTTCCAAATGTTATAATCGGTAATTTTCGCTTTTGCTGCTTCTTCATTCAATGTTACCATTTCCTTAAATTTATACGTCGTATCTGTCGGCATATCATTCAATTCCAATAACTTACCATCTTTTTCGTATATATATTTAAACTTCAATGGCTCAGAAGGTTTCATATTTTTAGCAATATCTTGTCCGATAGCGTAAGGAAGTCCATCGTAAGGAGGGAGAAATTTCACGGCATAAACACCCAAGAAAAGACAGAAAATGATTGACATTCCAACCCACATTCCAGTTTTTTTATCCGCAAAAACACTACGTTGCCAAAGGATAATCAAGATAAAAAATAGCAAAACCATATCTTTCCAAAAAGAAGTCCAAGGTTTTAATTTGATAGTTTCACCGAAACAACCGCAGTCAGTAACTTTATTAAAATATGCCGAATAAAATGTTAGGAAACCGAAGAAAATAACGGTAGCCAACAATATCCAAGAAGCAGATTTGAGTTTATATTGTACCAAAAGGCAAACACCCAAAACCAATTCTAAAGCACATAAAAAGATAGAAACGTACAAGGCGTAAGGAACCCAAAAGTGCCAAAAACCAGCCATAGCAGGAAAATCAGTAGCAAATACATCAAAGTATTCTTCTAATTTGATTTCTGTTCCAACGGGGTCATTGAGCTTAATCAGCCCCGAAAAAATAAAGATAACACCAACGAAAATTCTGGAAAAATGAGCAATAAATTTCATGTTTTTAACCCGATGATTCCGCATCGGAGGGGATAGTTTTATAAATTTCACTAAAATTAGTGCGTAAAAAATATACTTGCTGTTAATGAAAAGTTAAAGTGGATTTATTGCAACTTCATTTTAATCATACAGAAAACGGCATAATTCATCATATCCTGATAATTCGCTTCCACACCTTCCGAAACCAAAGTAACTCCTTGATTATCTTCAATTTGCTTTGTTCTGAAAATCTTCATTAAGATTAAATCTGTCATCGAACTAATTCTCATATCACGCCAAGCTTCGCCGTAATCATGATTTTTATCCTTTTGCAAATTGAGCGTTTCTTCCACTTGTTCATCGTATAAATCACTCAATTCTTGTTCCGAAAATTCTGTTTTATCGGAGTTTTCTAATTTTTTTTGAATTAAGGCAATTACACAATAATTAATAATTCCGATGAATTCGCCTTCAATACCATCTTGAATTTTTTGAACACCTTTTTCTTGAATCGAACGAATACGCTGAGCTTTAATAAATATTTGGTCGGTCAAACTTGGCAAGCGTAAAATCCGCCAAGATGTGCCGTAATCCGTATTTTTCTTTTGGAATAATGATTTGCAAATGGATATAATTTGCCTGTATTCTGTTTCTGTTTGGGTCATAATTTCGTCGTATTTACCGCAAGGTCGCTATGACGCAAGGGAAATATAATGTCTCCGTGTAAAATTTGATTGCGTCCTTGCGTCTTAGCGGTTAAAGCTACTTTACGCCAACACAAAGCTACTCAAGGTTTTATAAACATCGTTGATGTTCTCACCTTTGCGGAAGTCTTTCTGAATTGGGTTATCTGAACCTTTTATCCAAATCAAGATTTCGGCATCAAGGTCGAGCAGGCTTGCTGAGCGTTTTGAGAAATAATTAATTGATTTATACGGGATCGTCATGAAGTCAGTTTTTGAACCCGTAACTCCTTGTTTGTCAACCAATATCAAGCGTTTGTTCGTAAACACAAACATATCACGGATAAGTTTGAAAGATTTTACGATTACTTCGCCTTCAATCAAGATTGGCTCAAATTCGTGTAAAATTTTATCTGGTGAAACTTCCGAAGAATTTCCCATTATTGCGTTTAAAAGTCCCATGAGGTTATTTGATAAATTTTGAAAGAATTAAATTAGGAGATAGTAGGACGTTTAAAGCAATACTTCGTTTGGGTCTCTACTAGTATGATAAATATTCAGAATGTCAATGTTTTCATCCGTTACTTCATAAACAATGCAATAATCATTTTTAAAAACAGCTCTTCTTATATTTGAATTTTCAGGAAAACGACTCTCATATTTCACGAAAGCGAATGGATTATTAACGATTATCTCAGAGATAAAGCCAATAACATCATTGGGGAATTTTCGAGCTTTTTTTGAACCAATATACTGACTAAGATAGGCTTCAATTTCTAATAAACTATCTAAAAATCTTTCACGTAAGATTAATTCACGAGTCATAGATTCAAATACTTTTTGGCTTGTTCAAGTGAGTAAGCAGGTGTTTTTCTTGCTTCATTGAGCATATCTTCATATTCCATTTCTTCCATTTTTTTACCAGAGAATGAATATGAATTTTTATTGGTAAAAGTCAGTAAATGTCTTTGTTCAAATGCTCTCAGAACATCCAAAATTAGACTTTCGTCATCAAGAATATTAATTTCTAAGGTTGTCATAATGCTGATTTTTTATGAAAATTACTCGAAAATGTCCTTAGAAGCAAGTCGTTTAGGTGTTTTTAATAGTTAATCCAAAAACAGTCTAAAACACTTTTTATTTTCTTGAAATGATTAGCTTTGTGGAAATTCCTAATAATTAAAATATTATTATTCTATGACAACCAGTTTTGAAGTAATATTACTAATTATACTACTTCTTTTCTTACCCTTTTTATTAGGAGTAATTGGAAAGTGTGTAGTAAATATTCACATTTGGCTTACTAATAAAGTAAACCCTAATGTCAATGATACTAAAAAAGAGTTTATTAGATTTGATATAACGAACAAATCTAATCAATCTAAATTTGGGAAATTATCAAGAAAGTCAAATGAATATTTTATAGGTAGTACAATTCAAACTTTCATCTACCTTTTTGTAAGTACATGTTTAATTGTTGGTTTTATTGATTATAAGGTTGGTTTTTTTGATAATGAATCCAATATTATTGGAGTTCTAACAGAAGCTCATGGAATGATTTTGGACATTTTTATATTGGGTTTTATTTATACCTTTTACGAAAATAGTAGAGCAAAAAGAGAGAAAATAGAGTTATTAAATGAACAATTAAGCGATTACAATTTATGGTCAGGAGAAGAGGCAAACACAAAGAAAAGAATCATTATAAAACAGCTTAACAGTTTAGGCATTACAAGAGTATATACAAATAGGCAACAATTAGAAAATTCCAATCTTTCCAATTTAGATTTATCGTACAGTAGTTTAACCCTCTCAAATTTTGATAATGCAAATTTAAGGGATACAAATTTGGCTTATACAAATTTGGTAGGTTCTTCTCTTAAAACAAGAGAACTATGGAATACTAATCTTCTATACTGTTCCCTTTTCAGAGTAGCGGTTTATGTAGATTTCTTTGAAGTTATAAAAACGTGTAATGTTATAGGTTGGGAATATGTAACTAACATATACGAAATTCATTCAGCCAAAGGAGCAGATGAAGGACGTTTATACTACAAAGATCCTACTATGAATTCTATAATTCCTAAAAGAAGTGATTATGAAAGAAAATAATGAGTTTGATAAACTAAAAACTCATTTATAAATACTTTTATCCCTCCCAAAAAATGCTAATCAACCTAAAACAAAACCTCCTCGACCTCTCAAAACCCCGCATCATGGGGATTTTAAATATCACGCCCGATTCTTTTTACGAAGGCAGTCGCTTTACTGATTTGTCGAAAGTATTGGATAGAGCCGAAAAAATGCTTTCGGAGGGTGCTACTTTTTTGGATATTGGTGGACATTCTACTCGTCCTGGGGCAAGTCCTGTGAGTGAAGAAGAGGAGTTGAACCGAGTGCTGCCCGTTGTGGTGGCTATCATGCAAAAATTCCCCGAAGCATTGATTTCGATTGATACTTTTCGTTCGTCGGTTGCCAAAAAATGCGTAGAAGCGGGTGCGGTGATAATTAATGATGTTTCGGGTGGAATTTTGGACGATAAAATGTTTGAAACCGTCGCCAGTTTGGGCGTGCCTTACGTGTTAATGCACATGAGAGGAACGATTGAAACCATGACCCAAATGACCAATTATGACGATTTAGTAACGGATGTTTTGGACGATTTACAAAAGAAAGTTTATCAATTACGACAATTAGGACAGAAAGACATTATCATTGATTTAGGCTTTGGTTTTGCTAAAACTGCCGACCAAAATTATGTTTTACTGAAACATTTAGAAGATTTCCGATTATTGGATTGCCCAATGTTGGTAGGCGTTTCGAGGAAGTCGATGATTTGGCGAAAATTGAATATTTTTCCAAATGATTCTTTAAACGGCTCAACCGTTTTGAATACTGTTGCTTTAATGAAAGGAGCAAATATTTTGCGAGTGCATGATGTGAAGGAGGCAATGGAAGCGGTCTTTCTTACTTCTATGATTTAGTGAGTGATTGAGTGAACATTATACTCTAAATTCACTCAATCACCAATCACTCATTGATTACGTCGTTATCAGCAATTGTGCCAATAAATAATCCGCAATCAAAACGGCAATACAACTATTCGTTACCGCTGCCGTACTTGCTCGACCAACTTCCAATGCTCCTCCGCTGGTAAAATATCCTTGAAAAGAAGAAATTGAAACAATTAAAAAGGCAAAAACAACGGCTTTAATAAGAGCAAAAGGAACATTAAAAGCTTTAAATTCATACTGAATTCCTTGAATATATTCCTGTGGTGAAATAGCACCTGTCATCCAGCCTGCCAAATATCCACCCCAAATGGAGAGAAATGCCGCTAAAGTAACCAACATCGGAAATACTAAAATGGCAGCGATAATTTTGGGCAACACCAAATACGATGTTGAGTTAATTCCCATTACTTCCAAAGCATCAATTTGCTCGGTAATTCGCATTGTCCCCAATTCTCCCGCAATATTTGAACCCACTTTTCCCGCCAAAACAATACCCGTAATGGTCGGAGCAAATTCCAAAATCGTAGAATCTCTTACGATAAGACTAATGATATAATGCGGAACAAATGGGTTATCTAAGTTTGCCGCCGTTTGCACACACGTAACTGCTCCCAAGAAAAATGAAACGATAGCGACAATCAATAATGAGCCAATCCCAATTTGAACTGCCTCATCAAATACTAACGCAAAATAAACTCTGAACTTTTCTCTATTTGTGAAGAGTTTTCCCAGAAAAATTAAATATTTACCTAATCTTGACATTTTTTTAGTTTTAGAAGTTGACACCGTAACGCAGACTTTAGGCTACTTAAAATGACAAACTAAAGTCTGCATTACCTTTTTATCTTTAACTTTACAACTCAATAAAAGCAAAGATAATGAACAAAACGATAGTTGTAACAGGTGGTACAAAAGGTATTGGTAGAGCCATTGTAGAAAAATTTGCCAAAGAAGGATTTACCGTCTTAACTTGTGCCAGAACAAAGGGTGATAATTTTCCAGAAAATGTCCATTTTTTCAAAGCCGATTTATCTAAGAAAGTTGAGGTATTAGCCTTCGCAGATTTTGTCAAACAGACTGTAAATCAAGTAGATATATTAGTAAACAATACAGGTTTTTTCTTGCCTGGAGAAATTAACAACGAAGCCGAAGGAACACTTGAGGCAATGATTGAAACTAATTTATACAGTGCTTATTATCTCACAAGAGCATTAGTTGGCGATATGATTACTAAAAAAGAAGGGCATATTTTTAACATTTGTTCAACCGCCAGTATTACAGCTTATACCAACGGTGGCTCATATTGTATATCAAAATTTGCCTTATTGGGTATGAGTAAGGTTTTACGTGAGGAATTAAAACCGCATCATGTACGGGTTACCAGCATTTTACCGGGAGCAACTTTAACGGATTCCTGGGCGGGGGTGGAATTACCTGCCGAACGTTTCATCGCTTCAGAAGACATCGCTCAAATCGTTTGGACGGCTCACTGCTTACCAAGTACAACGGTTTTGGAAGAAATTTTAATTCGTCCACAATTAGGAGATTTATAAAAGGTGAACGGATTTTCTAATCCGTTTACTCTTTAAAATGAAATTCCTAATTCCAAACCAAAACTTGGAGCTTGTAATTGTGAAGAAACTTTTTCTAATTTATTCACAAAACGAGGTTTAAATGTATCTATTCCCAATTGTTCAAGCGTGGTAAAATCTTTGGTAGTCAAGTCGTATTCACGTTTTACCAAAAACCAATAAGCTACTTTAGCTTTAATAAAAATTGTTTCGTTAGCATTCAGCCAAAACGTTTTTTCAATAGTTGGTCCTGCCAAAATAGTATTCATAAAAGCTTCAATTTGCTTTGTTTCATAGGCACTTTTTACCTCCGCCGAATAGTTCGCTAAGGAGCTAATATTGGCCGCTTCTTCTGGCAAAACACCTTCTACCATTCGTTTAGGAGTATCAGTTATTGTGGCGTTAAAGGTTTGGGCGGTTGCTCCAATCGAAATATTTCTACCAATATTAAGTTTCAATTCTCCTCCATATTGAAACTTCGGTTCAGCCATAACCTTAACATAACTTAGCTCATCTTGGTAAGAATTTTGGATTTTCTTTAGGAATTCAAGCACAAAATTTTGGTAACGCTTAGGCGTAAAACCTGCGAAAACACCAATTTGTAATCTTTTATACTGAAATTCGTATCCCGCATGAACACGTAAAGGAAAGGATGAACCCACATAAATTTGGTGACGAATATCAGAATCTTCCGAATAAACGGTTAAATGCTTTTGTTGAGTAAATGCTGAAAAGTAAGAAAAGACAAGTATTAAAAAGAGGATTTTTTTCATGGGTATTTGTTGTGGGGAACAATAGAGATAATACGCAAAGGTAACGTTTATGCGTAAAAAACTATTGCCGTAGGATAATTTTCCTTGTTGATTAAGCCAAAATAGGCTTTACTACTTTCCCCGCTACATCAGTCAAACGGTAACGGCGACCTTGATGTTTAAAAGTCATCCGCTCGTGGTCAATCCCCATTAGGTGCATAACCGTCGCTTGAAAATCATGAACGTGAACGGGGTCTTTGGCTACGTTGTATCCAAACTCATCGGTTTCACCGAACGTAAATCCTTTCTTTATACCTGCACCCGCCATCCAAATCGTGAAACATCTTGGGTGATGATCACGACCAAAATTGTCAACCGTTAATTTGCCTTGTGAATAATTGGTTCGCCCAAATTCTCCGCCCCAAATTACAAGCGTATCGTCTAACATTCCTCTTTGTTTTAGGTCTTTGATTAATGCAGCAGAAGCTTGGTCAACGTCTTTCGTAATTTTTTTAATAGATTCTGGAAGATTTCCGTGATGATCCCAACCTTGATGGTACAACTGAATAAATTTAACGTCCTTTTCGGCTAATTTTCTGGCCAATAAACAGTTAGCGGCAAATGTTCCGGGTTTACGGGCATCTTCGCCGTACATATCAAAAATATAATCAGGTTCTTTTGAAATATCTAAGGTTTCGGGAACAGAGGTTTGCATCCGATACGCCATTTCATATTGACTTACTCTCGAATTGATTTCAACATCTTTTACGTGATTAAATTGCTCGTGTTGCAGTTTTCCCAAATAGTCTAACATTCTTCTACGAGACGCTCTATCCATTCCATTGGGGTCATTCAAATACAAAACTGGGTCTTTTCCTGACCTAAACATTACGCCTTGATGTTCGGAAGGAAGAAAACCATTACCCCATAATTTAGCGTAAAGTGGTTGATCATAACTATTTGAACGTGAAAGTAATACGCAGAAATTGGGCAAGTTTTTATTGTCCGAACCCAATCCATACGAAATCCAAGACCCAATACTCGGACGACCTGCCTGTTGATTTCCCGTTTGAAAAAACGTTACCGCTGGATCATGATTGATGGCTTCCGTATTCATGGTTTTAATGAAAGTCAGCTCATCCGCAATTTGGTGATGATGAGGCAACAAATCGCTCATCCAAGCTCGTGATTTCCCGTATTGGGCAAATGTCGTTTTACCAAAAGCTAATGGAAATGATTTTTGACTGGACGACATTCCCGTAAGTCGCTGTGCGCCACGCACAGAAGCAGGAAGTTCTTGCCCAAACATATCTTTGAGTTTGGGTTTATAATCAAATAATTCCAATTGAGACGGAGCTCCCGACTGAAATAAATAGATAATTCGCTTCGCTTTTGGGGCAAAATGTGGTGCTTTCATCCCATCACCCGCAAGAGCTTCCATTGGGTTCAGCATCGACCCTAATGCCGCTGCCCCAAGCGTCAAACCCGACTTGAATAAAAATTCACGACGACTTAATTGGTGTTCTACTTCTTGGATATGATTTTTCATTTGATTACTGATTCTATTTCCCGCTAACGCTTAACTACCGTTCCATCAAAATTTATTAAAGTCATTACCACCACTGTATTCGCCGCTAATTCCTGCTGATTCAAGGTTTTATCAATTGGCGACTCACCAACGCTCAATAATTCTTTTACTCGATTTGGCCGCTTTTGAATATCTGCTAATTCTTCTTGATACATTTCTTCCAAAATTTCAATTTCTTGCGGACGTGGATAACGTGAAGTCATTGCCTTATAAGCCATTGTAATACGGTTTTTCTCCAAACCTCCACCTTCTCGCATCATTCGCTCGGCTAATTTGCGGGCGGCTTCATTATATTGTGGGTCATTCATCATCACCAAAGACTGCAACGGTGTGGATGTTTTTTGACGTTTTACAACGCAAAAATATCGTTCGGGTGCGTCAAAAGTAATAGCCGAAGGTGGTGGCGATGACCGTTTCCAAATCGTATAAATTCCTCTCCTGTATAAAGAATCTCCATGATTTTGTTTGTATGAAGTAGCATTACGAGTTGCCAGAGCTTCCCAAATACCTGCGGGTTGATACGGATAAACACTTGTGCCTCCAATCTTTCTGACCAAAAGTCCACTTCCTGCCAAAACTGCATCACGGATTTGTTCGTGCGAATAACGATAGCTTGGTCCACGAGCCAACAAACGATTTTCGGAATCTATTTCCATTAAATCTTCTCTTTTTAAGGATGATTGTTGATAAGTTGCCGACATCACAATCAGTTTTTGTATGGATTTAACATCCCAATTTGATACTCTAAACTTAGTCGCTAACCAATCTAACAGTTCTGGATGCGAAGGCATTTCTCCTTGATTTCCAAAATCATCCGAAGTTTTAGTAAGCCCAAAACCAAAATAGTTTTGCCAAAAACGATTAACTACCACCCTCGCAAACAACGGATTTCGTTCATCCAAAAGCCATTGCGAAAGCCCCAATCGGTTCTTCGGAAAATTATCATCAAAAGGTAAAATCTTACTAATTACACCGTAACCAACTTCGTCAGTTGGGGCATCGTAAGACCCACGGTTTAAGATAAAAGTCTTGCGTGGAAACTTCCTTTCACTCATCACCATCACCTCCCGAACATCAGTAACAATTTCCGTTTCCTCTCCTCTCAACTCCCTTAAGGCCGAAGAAAAACGTTCGAAATAAGGGTCAAAATTTAATCGGTAATAATCAAATAGTTGTCGGTATTGTAAATTCGTCCAGTTTTGTTTGGGTATTTTCAAAATGGCAGAAATCTGTTCGGAATTTTTGGCAATCCCTTCTACTTCAATCGAAGCAAGTTCACGAGTATAGATTTTGAGTTCATCCACCGCAAAATTTTCCAAAGTCTCATGAAATTCTTTTCCAATCATAAAAGGCAAATCCGACCAATGCGTTTTTTTCTCTCCATGAACCATTGATTTAGTCAGATTATCAGTTACAACAACAGCATTCATTTCATGGCCATCTAAATAAATTTTTACCCCTGTTGCTTTGCTACTTCCATCGTAGGTCAAAACGATATTTTGCCACTTTTTCCACGCAATTTTATCCGTCGTAATAATATCTATGCAATTGGCAGGCCACACATAACTCAAACTTACTTGCAATGTTCCGTCTTCTTGAAGCCAACAACGATACCCTCGATTGCCTTCAAATTCGCCATTGGTAGAATTATAAATGGGACCGTGCTGCCCTTTTTTCAAAGGATTTATCCATAAACTAATTGAAAATGCTTGATTACGTTCAAAATCTAAAGCTCTATGAAAATCAATTCCCGATTCTCCTCTGAGCAATAATCCATTACCAATTTTACCTTTGATAAATTTTGGTCGTCTGTCCCAATCACCGCTAATGTGTCCTTCAATACTATCTACTGCCGTATTTTGGTAAGCCGATGGCGTAATTTTAGTTGCCTCTTTTTTCAGATTATTATCGTAATATTTTTCCGTTCTAAGAATATTTTTTTCAAATGTAAAATTGGCAATAAGGTTCTTTTTACTTTGAGCGTATCTCTCAGGATTTTTCTGAGCATCAACTATCCATTTTTCAAAATTGGCTTTGTAAAATGGTTGATACGATTTGGTGGCTCTTTCGAGCGGAGCAATTTTGGTACGGATATATTTCAATTTTTCCTCCACATCTGAAGTCATCATCATAACCGTCGGCGAGGCTTCACCATTATAGGGAATAATTCCTGATTCATTATTGTTATTGAAAAATGCCGAAAGCTGATAAAATTCCTTTTGAGCAATTGGGTCATATTTATGGTCGTGGCATCTGGCACATTCAACTGTAAGACCCAAAAATGCCTTTCCAAAAGTTCCCACTCGGTCAAGCACATATTCCGTGCGGTATTCTTCATCCACGACGCCACCTTCTTGAGTTTGCGGGTGATTTCTCAAAAAACAAGTCGCTAATTTTTGGTCATGCGTAGCATTTGGCAATAAATCCCCCGCCAATTGATAGGTTACAAATTTGTCATAAGGAAGATTTTTATTGAAGGAATTAATTACCCAATCTCGCCAAGGAGAAACATTTCTCATACCATCATCTTGATAACCATGTGAATCTGCGTAACGGGCTAAATCCAACCATTCAACTGCCATGCGTTCGCCGTAGTGCGGAGATTCCAATAATCCATTCACAACCTTTTCATAAGCATTGGGAGACTTATCCTTCAAGAAAGCATCTATTTCTTGAATCGTTGGCGGCAGACCCGTAATATCCATCGCAACTCGCCGTAAAAGTGTTTCTTTATCCGCTTGCACAGAATGCTTGATTCGCTTCTCTTCCAATTTTGCCAGTACAAAATTATCAATCGGATTTTTTATCCATTGTTTTTCTTTTACTTCTGGAATATCAGGATTTTCAATTTTGGCAAAAGACCAATGTTCTTTGTATTCCGCCCCTTGTTGAATCCATTTTATTAACAACGCCTTTTCTTCACCCGTAAGCGTAAGGTTCGACTTGGGCGTTGGCATTATCTCCTCGGGGTCGTGCGAGAGAATTCTTTTGACCAATTCACTTTTACTGATATTTCCCGAAACAATGGCGTGATTCCCACTTTTGAGTTTTTCAGTTGCCCCATCAAACGTTACTAATTGAAGCCCCGCCTCCACTTTTGTTTTATCTGGCCCGTGACATTTAAAGCATCTATCTGACAAAATAGGTTTGATGTGGAGATTATAATCAACTTTTTCTGGAAGTTTATCTTCAAAAGTAGCAAGCTCAGCAGGAATTTCATTTCCGCCACATCCCGACAAAAATGCACTTACTGAAATCGTTAAAATGTATGCTAATCTTTTGATTATCATCGCTTTATAAGTTTATTGAAAATCTATGTAAATATAATCTTGAAAAAGTGATAATTCAAATAGAATATATTACTGTGAGGTAGTTAGTCATGACAGCATTTTTCGTTGAATATCCTATTTTCTACAAAGAAATTCTAATTGATTTTGAAAGGAGAAATAAACTTAGTCATAAGAATATCACAAATTATATAATTTGGCGTTTTGAAGGTTTAAATTTTGTAGGTAAGCAGAATATTATTTACTTTTAGATTTAAAAAATATAAATATTTTAATATTTTAAAAAATTAATCACTTGACAATTAGGTTATTATGAAATTATTTTTTGAATATTTGCACTATATTACAACGAAAGCGAATTTATTTAATAACAAAATATTAATCTTAAAACTCATTACTATTATGGCAATTAGCAAAACGTATTCAAAGAGCAAACCTGTTTGCAAAGTAACTTTTGAAGTTTCAGCAGATACAGTAAACGGTGCAAAATCAGTAAGTTTATTAGGAGATTTCAATGAGTGGAATCCTACGGCTTTGAAAAAACAAAAAGATGGTACTTTCAAAGCTTCGGTTGAATTAGAAAAAGGAAAAGAATTTGCCTTCCGTTATTTAGTGGATAACGATAACTGGATCAACGACGAAGCGGCTGATAAATATGTACCAAGTGGTGTATCTGCTGATGAGAACTCGGTAGTTGTTCTTTAATTAGACGACAAAAGCGAAAAGGAGGAAAAGAGAAATGGAAAATTTAATTTCCGTCTCCTTTCCTCCTTTTTCATTTACCCTTTCTTACTTCTCAAACTTTCACAATTATCTTCTTCTCGTACATCACCCATAAAATTCCGAGCCAGATGATGACAACTGTCAAAGCTCCTGCGGCTGAGGCATTGTAAGGGTTTTCAAACATTGGAGCAATTAATGTTTTATACATCCATCTTTCTGAATTCACTTCATCACCATTTGCCATCGTAATTTTTATCATTCGTAAAATTCTTGGAATTAATCCCGATAAGAAGAAAACGGTAATGGCATTTACTCCATAAACGACAAATGGTTTCGTCCATTTTTGATACCCTTTTACATCAATAAGCCAATAAAAACTGGCCAAAAAACACAAGGCTAATCCAGAAGTCCAAAGTACGTAAGAACTCGTCCAGAGTGCTTTATTGATTGGAAATCCTGCTGCATCCCAAAACCAACCCAAAAACATAAATACACAACCGTACAAATACAAATTGGTTAATTTCTCCCCCACTTCTTTATCTTTTCTTTGCAACCAAGTTCCAGTTAATACACCCGAAAGTCCCGTTGCGATAGCGGGTAAGGTACTCAATAAACCTTCAGGATCCCACGTTTTGCCATTTTTATAAAGATGCGGAATACCCATAATTAATCTATCCAGATAAGCCCCTAAATTATATTCGGGTTGAAGATTGGCTACTCCATAATCAGGTACGGGAACAAAAGTCATGAGTATCCAGTAAGCAATCAAAATAACAACGAATATGATTTGTTGGGTACGATTTTTAGTGGTCAAATAAATAAGTGAACAGATAAAAAATACCAACGCAATACGTTGAAGCACGCCAGGAATTCGCACAACGGAAAGGTCGAATTTAGGAAATAGCGAAAGAAATAATCCCAAGCCAAAGAGTTTAAGCGAGCGAATAACAAGTTTGGTCATCGTCTCTTTATCAGCCGATTTTCCTTGAAAAGCAAAGGAAATAGAAACGCCGACAATAAATAGAAAGAAAGGAAAAACTAAATCTGTGGGTGTACAACCATTCCATTCAGCGTGTTCGAGTGGTAGGTAAATATGAGCCCAATCTCCAGCATTATTTACCAAAATCATTAAGGCAACCGTCAGGCCCCGAAAAACATCAAGCGAAAGTAAGCGTTTAGTCATAATATTAGTTTGTGATTTAACGAATTTACCTTTTTTTCTATTCGATACAAACAAAACGACCTCCAAAATTTGGAGGTCGCTAAAAAATGGTCAGGGTTATAATTATCTAAATCTCCTTAAAAGAACACACCAAAACTTACTAATCCTTTGACGTAACTATTATCAATTTTTGCGGAAGCATAATCCGTACTACTTGCCAAGCGATATGGAGTGTACGACTGTTGCGTGCTACCGTACATTCCCGTTAAGTCAATATAAAATTCGTTTGTTCTATATCCAAGACCCGCCGAAAATATCATTTGCGAACGGTCGATAGTATTACTTCTATCAAAATTGGTACTGTATGGGTTTTGCAAATAATTTACGCCTCCTCTCAAACTCACATTTCCCATTCGATATTCCCCTCCTACTTTTAGATTCAGCACATTATTATAAAATAATTTTACATTATCGGTAGCATTGAGCAAATCGTTATAAATATCGGAATCAGGATTAACTGTACTCAAATTCATGCCTTTATAAGCTACATATTCAATATCAGCCGATATAAAACCTTTTTTCTTGAAAAATACTGCCACGCCACCACTCGCTTTGAAGGGAGTTCGGAGTTGATAATTGTCATCGTAAGTTGTTGTGGATAATCTCGGAATGCTTGTAATGAAATAATTATTACCCCTCTGAGCGATTTTATAACCCACTGAGTTTAATCTATTCAAAATGGTTCTGTCGGGATTTGTTCCTAAATCTACCCCTTTCGTTTCATCAACATTAACATTAATTGACGAATAACTACTTTCGTCTACATCATACCAAGTTGGCGTAACGATGGTCAAACCAAAACGAATCATATCATTTGGTTTTATGATAGTTCCTAATGTCAAATTAATACCTGTTCCACTGGAAGTCAAGATTCGAGTATCGGTAAATCCTTTAATTTCTTGATACGATTGGAAGTTTTCCGTAAAATTCTTCACCGTTTCGTAACGATAACTCGGAATTCCTAAACTACCCCCAACGTAAAATTTTTCATCAGAAGTTCCTCCGTAGGCAATCGTCCATTGACTTACTCGGCCCGTTGTTTGGAAATCAAAACTCTGATTTACTTTGGCCGAAGGTTCCGCTCCAATAAATGGATTTGTAGTATTATTAGTCGCATTCACCAAATATCCCCAATAATTCATACTGGCACTACTCGGGAAGTTACTGGGTGCGTTATTGTTCAAGGCATCCAATAAACCACTTTGCGTTACATATCCGTTTTGGATTTGGTTATTTATCGACTCTGCGTAACTGTCAGTAATTGAACTTGTCGCTGATGTTCCCGAAAACTTGATATTGTTGTACAAAGTATTTTGTCGTGAATAAGAAATCGCCAAT
>JAZKDE010000125.1:0-18602 GCA_040387735.1 Bacteroidota bacterium | reverse complement strand
AGGTTCTGCACCACCAAAAACGACTCCAATATTCGCAATATTGAAATTATTAACGTTGGTATTGGTTGTACGACTTGGCTCCACGGCGTAAATTGAGCTATTACTTAAACTTTGAAAAGCGGGCGTAAAACTAAATTCCGAACGAGTATAAAAACCCAATCCAGCAGGATTACCAGCCGCCGAACTTACATCTGCCCCCAAAGCAGAGTGATTTCCCCCCAAAGCTTGAAAACGTGCCGAACCCGAAGGAGCGGATTGCGAAAACATTTTTGCCAAGGCCTCGTAACTATTATCTTGTGCCACAACTTGCAAAGAAGCAAACGTCAGAAGAAATGCGAGAAAGCCAAATGAAATTTTCATATATCGAATTGAGTTTAAATTTGTGAAGGATTAGAATTATTTACAAATATGACAATAAAGCAAAACCAAACCCCTATTTAAAACGTAAAAAAAACCCTTCAATTGTTCGTTTGAAGGGTTTTGAGTGTTAATATTTTGTTAATGTTAACGTGGACCTCTTGTGCCTCCGCCACCACCAGAATGACCTCCACCTGATGAACCGGAACTTCCCGATGAACCACCCCACGAAGGAGATGATGTGGTAGTTGTGGTACGATTGCCCCCCCAAGATGAATTACTGTTAGTATTAGAATTCGAATTGTTATTCGACCAATTCCAAGAGCTATTCGAACGGGTATTTGCATTAGAACTGTTACTGCCTACGCTACTATTGTTAATATTTCCGTTACTGTATCCGTTATCACGTCTTGGTCTTGAATAGTAATCATTATTTCCGTTACTATTTGTATTTCCAGTGGTATATCCCGCATCGTTACGGCTTCCACGAGTTGCTGTATTTCCTCCACGATTGGCGTTGTAGTCACCATTGTATACCGATGAAGAATAAGTATCTCTGGTACGTGCTGGACGAACTGGATTACTATAATTTCCATTAGCACCCGTTACGTTTGAACCGTAATTATAAACATACGTATTTCCGTAACCTCTACCGTATCCGTAAGGGTCATAAATGCTACCGTAACCATAAGGACTATATCCGTAAGGGCTGTATCCATAACCGAAAGGGCTATAACCGTAGCTATTCCATCCTAAATAAATACTACTACCAAATCCGTAGCGGCTACTACCAAAACCCCAAGGGTCATATCCGCCGTATCCGTAGGCATTGTAAGGACTGTAACCACCCCATGAATTCCAAGGGCTACTGTAATATCCGCCGTAACCCATTCCGAATGAAATTCCTGGATTTCCGTACCAATTATTAAAACCGAAGTTATTGAAAGGAGAAGTATAACCGTTATTATAACTACCATAACTATTGCTATAAGGCGTTTGATTTTGGTAATATCCACGAGAATTTATCCAATTCTGAGAATAATAATCATCTGTGCCTTGAGCTTGAGTTTGTCCATTAGTTTGTCCTCTATATTCTGGATTACGATTAGCATATTCTTCCTCCTGAGCTTGTTGAAAACGCTCACGAGTTGACAATGTAGCAGGACGAGTATCATTTGCCGAGGCGTAGAGGTCATCATAAACCCCAGCATTAGAAGACTTGGCAACTTGCTTTGAGGAACTACATCCCCAAACAACGCTCATCAAGGCAACAGCCGAAAAGAGTTTGATGGATTGTGTGATGTTCATGGCTTTTAATGTTTTATAAGCTTTGGCTCGAGGCTTTCAGCTATGAGAAAAATGAAATTGTATGATAATGATAATCAAGAATCAATTTAAAAAAATCGTACCAAGTACTGATAACTAACAAAATGACTATCGTTTTATTTAATTTTCGTGTCAAACTTACTACAAAAACTTATCTTTGCAACAGATTTAACACTTGATTAACAAAATAATTTCTTTGAATGTTCACACTTAAAATATGATAAATCAAAGAGTTAACCTAAAACTATAACAATACATTGGATTTAAGCATTTTAACACTAATAATTGCAATTATTTAAGCATTACAAAATTGGTATTTTAAGCTTAAAATTTGGCAATCAGTTTGGAGCTTCAACTTAATGACAATTAATCTACTGAATACCCCTATTAATTATTAACGAATTTATCTTTAAAAACTGTATTCTCATAAAAAAGGAGATTAGAATAAAATTAGTATTTGTCGTGAAGCAAAAATGGAATGTTTAAATTTGTAGTTTTTCCATTCCACCCTGACAAAATTCTCTGAAACATAAAATTTAGTACATAATTTAATTTGAGTAAAGTGTTATTAGTTTTCTTGCATTTAGTGATTGGTTTCAAAACAAACCTAAATACCAAATACTTGACATCTGATACCTATTTTAAAAACCAACGAAATGAGCAAAAGCCTACCAAAACGTAGCGAAAATTATTCTGAGTGGTACAACGAACTCGTGAAAAGGGCTGATTTAGCCGAGAATTCTGCCGTGCGTGGTTGCATGGTTATCAAACCTTACGGATATTCTATTTGGGAAAAAATGCAACGGGCTTTGGACGATATGTTTAAAGAAACAGGGCATGAAAACGCTTATTTCCCGCTGTTCGTTCCGAAAAGTTTATTTGAAGCCGAAGAGAAAAATGCCGAAGGATTCGCCAAAGAATGTGCCATCGTAACGCATTATCGCCTTAAAAATGACCCCAATAAACCAGGGAAATTAATGGTTGACCCCGAGGCAAAATTGGAAGAAGAATTAATCGTTCGTCCAACTTCAGAAGCTATTATCTGGAATACTTACCGCAACTGGATTCAGTCATACCGTGATTTACCTCTGTTGATAAACCAATGGGCAAACGTGGTACGTTGGGAAATGCGTACCCGCCTGTTTTTACGTACCGCCGAATTCCTTTGGCAAGAAGGACATACCGCACACAGTACCAAAGAAGAAGCCGTTGCTGAAACCGAACAAATGTTAGAAGTTTACGCAACATTTGCCGAAGAATTTATGGCTGTACCCGTAGTTCGTGGTCGTAAAAGTGCCAATGAAAGATTTGCTGGAGCAGAAGATACTTATTGTATCGAGGCAATGATGCAAGATGGAAGAGCCTTACAAGCAGGAACTTCACACTTTTTAGGACAAAATTTCGCCAAAGCATTTGACGTAAAATTTGTTAGTAAAGAAAACAAACAAGATTACGTGTGGGGAACATCATGGGGCGTTTCTACCCGTTTGATGGGAGCTTTAATTATGGCTCACTCCGACGATGAAGGTTTGGTTTTGCCGCCAAAATTAGCTCCAATCCAAGTAGTAATTGTGCCTATTTTTAGAGGAGAAGACCAATTGGCTCAGATTTCGGAAGTCATTAATCCAATTGTAAAAGCATTGAAGCAAAAAGGTGTTTCAGTGAAATTTGACATTTCGGACAAGCAATCGCCAGGTTTCAAATTTGCCGAATACGAATTGAAAGGCGTACCTGTACGTTTGGCGATTGGTGCAAGAGATTTAGGTAACGGAACGGTAGAAATTGCTCGTAGAGATACGAAGGTAAAAGCAACTTATCCGCTTGATTCTGTGGTGGATACAATCACCAATCTGTTGGATGAAATTCAGATAAATATCTACCAAAAAGCACTTGATTTCAGAACAAATCACACCTTCAAAGTAGATACTTGGGAAGAATTTACCAAAATTATTGAAAGCGATGAATTAGGATTTATCTCAGCTCACTGGGATGGTTCGCCAGAAACCGAAGAAAAAATCAAAGAATTGACCAAAGCTACTATCCGTTGTATTCCATTGGATGCGGTTGAAGAAGAAGGAAAATGTATTTTGACGGGTAATCCTTCGGAACGAAGAGTTGTTTTTGCTAAGGCTTATTAATAATTTTAAAACCCTACTTTCCCTGATTTTTGATAAATTAGGAAAAGTAGGGTTTTATCAAATTACGGATATATACAATATCAGATTTGCCCAAAAATTAAAGATGTAATGACCTCTTTCGCACAAGGATGACAAATAATTTATGTCAAGGTTATTCCTCCGAAAAATCCTCAGAAATCAATTTTCTCAATTGCTGATGCGGACGAAGAGTTGGACGTTTTGAAAACATCGCTTTATCACCTGATGCAGACTTAGCTTTGCTCGCTAAAGTACTTACATCAAAATAGCTGTCTCTCACAAATTGACTCACTTCGTCATCATTAATTACCTCTCTCACCATTGAACCCTTGCCAAAACCGTCATTGTAAGCACCAATTCTTGCGTCGGTTTCTGCCAAACGAGTGTTATCCTCTATACTTCTAATTTCGTGTTGTAAATTTTGTTTTTGACTCTGCAAAGACTCCAATGTTGGCAATAATTTAAGGTCGTTTTCTAAGACATTTTTTTGTACAATATGCTCCGCAAATTCTACTTCAATTGTCTGTAAATCAGCCGTTAATTTCTTTTGTTCTTTACGTAAACGTTTCAGTTTTGGGTCAATTTGTAACCATCGCTGCCAGTAACATTGCAATACAGGAAAGGCAATTCCCAAGCAAATTGCTCCCGCTAAGGCAAACAAAATTCCTGACAAAACAAACGATGCTAATGCCCAAGGACTATTTACTAATTTTTCGTTCAACGAATCAAAAATTCTCATTTTTGACTCAATCTGTTGCGTAACTTCTGGTGAAAGTGCCGCCGTAGGATTGAGAGGGTCAATCGACTGATTCTGAAGTTGTTTAATTGATTTATTAACCGATTCCTTCATTTTATCGGTCTTATAAGCTTCGTATCTAAACCAGCCTAAAATAAACAAAGTTGCTACCGCAAAAACTACCGTTATACCCTTGAACCACGCATAAACTCGCTTACTGTGAGTGGAAGGAGTTTCAGAATACGGATTTTCAATCAGGCGTTCGTAGGCAGGTTTCAACAATACCGAAACCATTGCCAAACCAACCGCAAAAGCCCAAGCTTCAAAATTATTGCGAATATTGAGAGCATAAGCCACAATTTCATGCGAAATAATTAAATCTCCTGCCACGAATGAAATACCCGCTAACAGATAAATCAATCCCGCAAAAAGTGAATATTTATGACCAACAGCGGTTCTTTTTTCTGAAAAATGCTGCGTAGATTTCTGATTTTCCGACAATTGTTCCTCAATTCTGTCTTTGTTTTTTCCCGCTAAATTAACTTTTAGAATACGGTCTTGCAAACCGTCAAAAGCCTCTTTGAAACGCACTTTTACGTGGTCAATAACTTTCTCTAAATCTGACAGTTCCTGCTTCTTTTCGGCTAACTGTCGAGTAAGCCATTCAAAATTAACCTGCGATGACAAATAGCCTTCGTAAGTATTTTTATCAACTGATTCCAAACCGCTGTGGTAGCCGTGTTGAAAATCGTAGTTTTCGGTATGTGATGGGTCGTTATTTTCGTTCATTATCTTTCAAAATTGCGTATTTTTTTATGCCGTTTAGGGTAAACAAATCAAGCATATCCACGATGTCTTTGTATTCCTCATCCTCGCCTACATATAGCGATATTACAAAATTATTTTTCCCAATGTCTTTTATCAATGGAGTAACTTCTTTAATAAATACCTGTGAATCAATCAGTAATGGATTCGACGGTTTTGATTTTATAGTTTTGTATGTAAACTCATGATTTCCCGTATGCGTAATTTCTATGACATATTTTTCAAGCACTTCAGTTTGTTTACCACCTTCGGGAATATTTTGGAGAACCACTGGCTTTGCCTTGAAAACCATAAAAAAGTTTACGGCAATAACGACTAAATAAATGAGAACCAATATACTTAAAATACCCAAAATGGTAATTACTTATTTTTTCATGGTGCTTGATAATTTTTATGATTGTAGTTAAAATCAGTCGCTTGCCTCTGGCGAGTGACAACTATTAAATATCTTGTCTAAAACAATTTATAGAACGGGCTGGAAGCCTAATAATACTGGTCACTTGCCAGAGGCAAGCGACTGTGTAAAGAACCCTGTGTTACAAATCCTCTCCGCCCAAAATTCCCTTCATTTGTTTACCGCTTAAACGATTTCGATATTGACTCGCTAAATGATATTCACTTTCAAAAACCTTCACCAGCATATCTCTCTGGGCTTTTAGTTTTGAATTTTGTGTGCTGAGTTTCGTTAATTCTGGTAAAACATCTTGCTTCTCTTGACGATATTTTTCAATCTCGGCTTTGTGTTTTTCAATCTCGGCTTCCCAATCGGCTACTTTTTTGATTTTATCTTTTTGGAGTTGATTTCTCTTCTGAAAAATACTCAAATCATCTTTCAAAACGGTCAAATTTCCCAATAACAATTTACCCGAAAACATGAATAAAAAGAAAATGAAAGCGAATAATGCCCACGATTTTAAAGCAGGTTGAGTAGCATAAATTTGGGCAAAAACAAAAAATGCCGAAGCCAAAGGCATTCCGATTTCTTCCAAAATTCGTCGCCAAGTACTGGTTTTTTCGTCATCGTGCAAGAATGAAATTCTTCCGAATAAGCTAAACATTCCCGCCCAAAATACTCCCAAAGCAATTAGTTGGCTTTGTTGAAATTGTCCATGTAAAGATTCTTCAATTAAAAAATAATTACCGATAGCAATACCGCACGCCAATAATAAACCAACAACGGTTCGTGGCAAATGATGTTGCTCGGTGAATTCTTGATTTTTAAGGTCTTGTATTTTTTGCTCTAATTCCTTAACTAAGCTCTCTTTTTCGTTTACCCAATAATTCAACTCGCCAATTTTTTCTTCTTTCTGCTCAATAACACGGTCAGTTTCAGCAGTTTGTTGAGTAAAATAATGCCTAATAATGGATATTTTCTCGTCAGGATTTGAACCCGAAAGCCCAAAAATAACGCCTTCGTCTCTCAAAATATCCTCATTGATAAGCCAATCAGGTTCATTAGTTCGGGCGTAAGAATTTTCATTGAGAATATTGACAAATTTTACTTCGTTATTATCAGCATTTTGACGAAGTACTTCCGTAACAGGCAATATTTCTACCGCCGTTTCTGGGATGTTTTCCGCCGTTGTCGATGGCTTAAATATGGACTTTATTTTATCAAAAACTGACATTTCGGGAGTGTTATTGGGTTACTTTAAAAGTTTTAAGCCTCATTTATGCGTTTTGTGCACCAATGAGGCTTAAAATTGATTAATTTAATTTGAATCGCCAAAGAAAATGTGAAGAACGGCCTTTAGATAACAGTAAAAATATCAACGTATAGATTAATTATACTTTACAAAAGGATAGTATTAGGCATTTTTCATTTTATATATTTGTATTTTGACTAAAGATTCTCTTTAAACAGAGCCTAAAAGGCCTAAAATTGTAAAAATTAGACCGATAAAAGCGGCAATGCCACCCACAGCTCCTAAGCCAAAAATTGCCAAAACAATTCCTATTCCTAATAAAATTACACCAATTTTCAAGAAAGGATTCCAGTCGTGAAATCCAACGGGTTTGGCGGTATTAGCCATTTTTTTTTGAATTTTTTTGACAATAAATTTCTGAGCAAAATTCAATTTTTGCGATTTACTATTAATCTTTGTTTCGCTGTTTGACGATTCAACTTTACTCAATAGCGTTTTTACTTCTTTCTCGTATTTTGTATTTTTTACGGCTTTTTCTAATGTTAAAACCGCTGTATTTGATGCCGTTAAAGTTGGTTCAACATTTTCAATTGGAGAAGTTTCCTTTGTTTGGATTTGTTCAACAACAGGCTGTTTTTCTGGTTTCACAAACGGTTTTTCCGCATGATTTTGACTAACAATCGCAAAATAGCCTTTTTGACGAGTACACGACTGAGCAATTACTAATACTGAAATTGCTCCCAAAAGTAGTTTAGATGAACGCATAATAAAATGATGGATTTTGTGTTTGATTTCTCAACGAGAAAATGAGTTGAAAATTGTGGAAATTAATCTGAATGAGATTCATTCAATAAATGAATAGTTGGAATTTCAGAATTGAGTCCGCTTTAATTCAGATAAAAAATGCCCACAAATCAAATTTGCAGGCATCTTTCGATAACGATTAAACAGCCCTTACGCCGCTTTCTTCATTTTATGAAATACCGTCCGCTCAAATTTCTCACGAGCATACGGAAGCGTAATCGTCAAATGTTTAATTTCTGTTTGCGAAGGTAATTCAAACATCGCATCAGTAATGATGGCTTCACAAATTGAACGCAAACCTCTTGCACCTAATTTGTATTCCATCGCTTGGTCAACGATGTATTCTAAAGCTGCTTTCTCAAACTCCAAATCAATGCCTTCCATCTTGAAAAGTTTATGATATTGTTTCGTAATCGCATTTTTAGGGTCAGTCAAAATCGTCAATAATGTTTCTCTATTGAGTGGATTTAAGTAAGTAACCACTGGCAAACGACCCAATAACTCAGGAATCAAACCAAACGATTTCAAATCTTGCGAAGTGATATAACGCATCAAATGGTTATCATCAAATTCTTCAAAGAAATTATCATCTGAGCTAAAGCCAATAGGTTGCGTATTAAGACGTTTGGCAATATGTCGCTGAATACCATCGAATGCACCTCCGCAGATAAAGAGAATATTTTCGGTATTTATCGCAATCATCTTTTGGTCAGGGTGTTTACGTCCGCCTTGCGGTGGACAATTCACGACTGCTCCTTCCAAAAGTTTTAAAAGAGCTTGTTGTACACCCTCACCCGATACGTCACGGGTAATAGAAGGATTATCAGACTTACGGGCAATTTTATCAATTTCATCAATAAAAACAATTCCCATTTCTGCTTTTGCCACGTCATAATCCGCCGATTGTAACAAACGAGTCAAAATACTTTCAACGTCTTCTCCAACATAGCCTGCTTCCGTTACAACGGTTGCATCGGCAATACAGAAAGGGACTTGCAACATTTTGGCAATGGTACGAGCCATGTATGTTTTACCCGTTCCCGTTTCACCAACCATGATAATATTTGATTTTTCAATCTGAATATCATCATCTTTCACCTTTGGTTGCATCAATCTTTTGTAGTGGTTATACACCGCAACGCACAAATGACGTTTAGCTTCGTCCTGCCCGATAACATATTGGTCAATATAAGCCTTCATTTCCATCGGCTTTGTTACCTGAAATTTAGGGGCTTTTTTATTCTTATTTTTTTCAGAATTCAGTTCTGTTTGCACAACTTGGTAGGCTTGCGATACACAATCGCTGCATATATGACCGTCTATACCTTCCATCAACAAAGGTACTTCACGTTGCGCACGCCCACACAGGACGCAATAAGGTTGCTGTTGTTTCATATTTTCTTAGCTGTGAGCCAAAAACTCTGAGCTATTAGTCTTTAATTTGAAGGATACAAAATTAGTTAATTATAAACGAAAAATGCTTACCTCTTTTGGGAAAGAAGTAAGCATTTTAATATCAATGAGTGACACTCATTTAACTATGCTCTTATCAAAACCTCATCAATCAAACCATATTCTTTGGCTTCGTCGGCACGCATCCAGTAATCACGGTCTGAATCTGATTCGATTTGCTCGAAAGATTTTCCAGAGTGTTTCGCTAAAATCTCGTATAATTCGTGACGAATTTTTACAATTTCACGAGCTGTAATTTCAATATCACGTGATTGTCCTTGCGCTCCACCCGATGGTTGGTGAATCATAATTCTGGCGTGTTGCAAAGCCGAACGCTTTCCTGCTGCTCCACCTGCCAACAAAACCGCTCCCATTGAAGCCGCCAATGAAGTGCAAATCGTAGAAACATCAGGACGGATAAAGTGCATTGTATCATAAATTCCAAGACCTGCATATACCGAACCTCCTGGTGAGTTAATGTACATCATAATGTCTTTCTTAGCATCGGTAGATTCCATGAAAAGCAATTGAGCAACAATAATATTTGCCATATAATCATCCACAGGAACACCCATAAAGATAATTCTGTCCATGATTAAACGTGAAAATACGTCAATTTGGGCAAAACGCATTGGGCGTTCTTCGATGATGTATTGAGTCATATCCTCAATATATGGGCGACTTGTACCTCCCATTTGATTCATGTATTGGTCAACAGCCAAGCCGTTCAAACCTCTGTGGTGTACGGCGTATTTTCTGAATTCGTCTGAACTTAATTCTTTTGGAAACATATTAAATTTAAAACGGGGTCGCCCGTACGATTTATAAATGTGATAATTCAAGTTACAAAAAAGATGGTTTTGTTTTATAAATAACTTTTGAATAGGATAAATAGTTCGAGCCTTAAAATTTGAAACTTATCTGAACTTCAATTATGTTATGGATAAAACTCCGACAGCAAAGATGCAAAAACTATGAAATAATCCTTGTCAGTTTTACTGAGAATTTATCAGAAAAATTGATATTTGGGCAATTTAAAGCCTTTGAAAATTTACAAAATAAAATAATCAACTGTTAATCAATACCTTACAATATTTACCGCAATTTAGTCCTTCGAACTTCAACAATCAATAAATTATGGAAATTGGAGAAAAAATACGCTACGCACGTCTATCAAAAGGCTTTTCTCAAGAAAACATGGCTGATTTCTTGGGCATTTCAACCTCCGCTTACGGAGATATTGAGCGTAATAAAACAGAGTTAACCCTCAGCAGAGCCAAAAAATTAGCCAATATCCTAAAAGTTAGCATTTTAGAATTATTGGGTGAGGAAATTCACACGCCAGAAGTATTACTGAATACACCAAAAAATGAATTTGAAATACTCAAAGAAGACGTTGAAAAACTCAGGGCAGAATCAAATTATTGGCGAGAGAAATTTGAACAGCAAGTCATGATTGAAGCTTTCCGAATGGTACAAAGTCAATACCAACGAGAAAAAATTGGTTTTTAAGCATTGGCATTTTATTGAAAACCTGATAGTCCATTGATTATCAGGTTTTTAATTTAAAAGATTATTCCTCTGTAAATACCTGATAATTAAGCCATTTTAAAAAAATAGAAAAATAAACCTCATCAAATTCACGGCAAATTTCTAAGTTTCGCTAACACAAAATATTCATCCGCTGCCAATAAGCATTCTTCGGGTAAATACCAGATTATTCTATATTTTTAATCTAAAATAGTAACTTCGTGAAGGAAAAGCATATATCCAGTTTTAAGCCCATGAAAAAGATTTTTATCCTTACTCTAATCAGCACTATTATTTTCTCTTGTAATGGACCAACTCCCGAGCCTGGAGATGAGCCACTTCCAACCGTTGACGGTAAATTGGTGGTTAAATTCACTGATAATCAATTGGAGACTAAACCCGACATTACTCTATCAAATGAAGATGTGTTGTCGATTTCATTTAATATCAAAAAGAGTTCAGATGGTAGTAAGCCCGTTAAATTGGCGGCTTATATAACGGGGAATCCTGAAAAAAGAGGAACATTACTATTGGATAATGTTAAACTTAAAAATGCAGATGAACAAACAAAAAGTTTAGAATTGAGTCTTCCGACCGTAGGCACGAATATTTATCGAATTTTTTACGTTGATATTACCGATGATAAAGGTAAAGTTTCCAGAAAAGCTGTAAATATTCTTCCATCCGCTACGGAACAAATTAGTTCATGGAGTAATGTTTCTTTAGGCGTGCAAACCAGCAATATTTCCAGTCGATTTTCGTCCACAACAGGTGATTTATACACTGCTTGCGACTTAGATACCAACATCAATTTTGTGGACATTACCTACGCAACAATTGGTTCTCCATCCATTAAAGCAACATTTTTATCAAATCCCCGTCGGGGAGCTTTAGGTTTGGGAACGACAATTAGCGATAAAATTTGCTCAAATATTTCTACTGCGGGCGGTACTTCAACCTTTTACGCTCCGATAAATACACCAATAGAATTTACCACCGTTAACGATATGACTTTAAAGGCTTTAGCAATTCCAGTAACAACGCAAGACTTAGTCATTGAGGCAGGGAAAATTTATATGTTCCAACACACAAGGGTAACCAAAGATGGAAAGTCCGTAACGAGAAAGGGAGTAATTAGGGTAAATTCAATCGGTAATACAACTTCAACAACGGGAAGTATTTTGGCGGGAGGATTGGTAAATTTTGACGTAAAAGTTCAACGGTAGTTTATTATAAAAAGGTAAAAATTTCAATTGAATCAAAATAATTCCTTTCTCATTCTATAATGCTGAATTTCACCAAACAACAAATAAGAATCTTCGTAGATTTCATAACCAATTGATTTATAAAATTTTAACGCATTTTCACGAGCATCAAGGATAATTTCTTTGATGCTTTTTTCACGAGCTAAATTCTCCAAATAATTCATTAATAATTTGCCGACTCCTTTGCCTTGGACATTGGGCGAAACCGCCACACAGCGTACTTGTCCTTGCGTAGGCGTATTTATTTGCATACGAGCTACTCCTACGACGATATTGCTTTCGGAGTCAATGACCATAGCGTGGTCGGCTTGGTCTTCATCCTTCAATACTTCACTACCTTTTAGCTGTCCCCAAGGTTCACGAAGTACCGTAAAACGAAGATTATAATATTGTTCCCATTCTTGGGCTGTTTCTGGAATTCTGACGATTAACATAAATGTATAAAAAAGGGAAAAAGGATGCAGAAAATTGCGTATGAATTCTATTTTTCTGCATCCTTTTCCCTTGTATCTTTTTTTTATAATTCTACAACTTCCGAAGAAACACCCAATTCCATAAACAGACGTTGCCAATATGCCGAAATAGCTGGATTATTTTTCTTCCGAGAAGCCGTTGGTTCAAATGGTTTTGCAATAAATATTTGGGCAGCCCCAATATTAGGCAACTTTACTTTTAAGTCATCTGCATCTTCTCTCGCCCAACCCACCGCAGCGGCATCATCAACGGGAGGATTCGTGTGAAAATCCCGACGATTATCTCCTTTCATACTTTCAACCATATCCGAAAGAAAATACACTTTTACGTTATATCCTTTAGAAACAGCTTTGTCAATCAGCGGTAACGCCGCCAAAATATCCGTATTATTTTTACTGGAAGACGTATTTTGAGAAGCTAATTGTGCAAAAACTATTTTCTTAAATATACTGCGTTCTTTGTCCATAGACATAGCGTATTCCGTAGAAATTGCCTCTGAGTCAGTAGAACTTGCTCCCGCCGACTCTCCTTTTTCCGTTCGAGAAACAACCTCTACTGCTTTTCCTTTGGCGGTATTTTCATGAACAAAATATACTTCAATTTTATCACCTTTCCCTTTCACATTTTCGTCAATTAATTGATTAATAACTTGCGTATATTTTTCATTTACAAATTTTTTATTGACATTTACACTGACTGATTTATCAATAAAAATCATAGAACAAGTTTTAGCTTCTTCCACTTCTTCGTACTTTTTGCCAGCATCCGAGCAACCCAATAATATGGCACTCGTCGGAATAAAGAGTAAATAATATTTTAACTGATTTTTCATATTTATTAATTCTGCATTGTTTAAAATGCCCATTGGGTTATCATCAGTGGTTAATTCGCTTGCAAAATAATTAGATTATTAATACAAACGCCATTCATTGACGTTAATTCATTAATTTTGAGGCAAAATTTGTTATGAACGACACCAATAACGGATAATAGGTAAAAAATAATATGAACAAAAATCAAAAAATATTCAGATGGGTATTTATCCTTTTTACCCTTGCCATGGCAATTTTAGCCATTCAAATGGGCATGAATACAACAGCTCCTTGGAATAAGAAAAAACACGTAGAACAAAGCAAATAAGCTTATTGGCATTTGTTCGAAGTAGGTATTTGAATGATAGGGTCTGCAAAGTATTTATTGTGACCAGTTTTATGGATTTTGACACTAAGAAAGTTTATCTTTTTGCAATCAAAACTTATGAAAGATATTATTATTCTTTTGGGTTCGCCCAATTCGCCAAAGGGAAGGTTAAGTAAAGTTGCCGTTGCAAGACTGCGTAAGTGTCTGGAAATTTTTCATTCTAATGACCACTTAATTATTTGTACGGGTGGGTTTGGCAGTCATTTTAACACCTCCGAAATTCCTCATTTTGAATATCTCAAACGTTTTTTGATGAAAAATAAAATTGCTGAGGAGTCATTTTTACCCGCCGCTAATTCGAGTAATACAGTAGAAGATGCCACCAAAACAAAGGCGATTTTATCGGATATAAACTTTGATAAATGTATCATTATCACGGCGGAATATCACGTAAAAAGAGTTAAATTGATTTTTGACGAAATCTTAGCCAATATCCCTAAAGCTTACGTTCCCGTTCCGAATAATTTATCTAAAAAAACCTTGAGGAAATTAGAAAAACATGAATCAAAAGCAATTCAAGGCATTTTGACTCATGGATTGTATTATTGAATTGCTTACAGTTTCTTGAAAGAAATATTCAATAAATTGGTATATTCATTAAGTCTTTTCACTTCCGACTGAGTCACGAAACAAATTGAAATGCCTCTTTTTCCTGCCCGAGCCGTCCTTCCGCTTCGGTGAGTGTAATATTCTGGTTGGTCAGGTAGTTGATAATGAACAACATACGCTAAATCATCCACGTCGATACCACGAGCAGAAATATCCGTTGCTACCAAAATCTTGAGTTTATGATTCTTGAAAGCCCGCATTACTTTATCTCGTTCTTTTTGTTGTAAATCACCATGAATAGCATCGGCAGCATAATTTTTACTAATTAATTGTTTCGTCAATGTTTGAACTGCAGCTTTGGTTCTACAAAAAATAATCCCTGAAGCCGAAGACATCGTTTGTATAAACTGAACAACATAATCAAACTTATCACGCTCTTCGCACACAAAATATTGGTGTTCAATTAAATTATTAACCACTTCATTTTTACTCACTTGAATCGTTCGGGTATCTCTGGACATATACATATCCACCAATTTTTGCAAAGCCGATGGAAGGGTTGCCGAGAACAACCATTTTTTACCATCAGCGGGTGTTTGACGCAAAATCATGTTCAATTCGTCCTTAAAACCCATGCTTAACATTTCGTCAGCTTCGTCTAAAACAAGCGTTTTAACAGCTTTTAAGCTAACAGCTTTACGGTCTAACAAATCTATTAATCTACCCGGCGTTGCCACAATAATTTGGGTAGGTTTTGATAAATTCCGCAATTGAATATCAATTTTTTCACCACCGTAAACTGCCCCAACAAAGATTTTTTCAGGAGCAAATTTTGTCAATTTGAATAAATGCTTGGCAATTTGTTGGCATAATTCACGGGTGGGAGCTAAAATCAAAGCTTGTACATCCGTAGATTTCGGATTGATTCTCATCAAAAGCGGTAAACCGAAAGCGGCTGTTTTTCCCGTTCCTGTTTGTGCTTGACCAATAAAATCATTTTGATTTTTGAGTAAAAAAGGAATTGCTTTTTCCTGTATTTCGGTGGGCTTATTAATATTCATTTCAGTCAATGCTTGAATGAAATGCTCAGAAACGCCTAATTCTTTGAATGTTGCCAATGTATTTTCAGTGAACAGTTTTCAGTAAACAATTATCAGTTTTTGATGAGAGTGTTAAATCATCCTCATTGAAAACTCTTACGAAGTTCGTTGTTTTTTAATGAAGTTTAATAAAAACTACTGACAAACTGATAATTGTTTACTGATAAAGTAATCTGCTAAATCGTAGTTCCTCCATCAGCCGTATAAACGCCACCTGTACAGTAACCAGAAGCATCAGAGGCCAAGAAAAGGGCTAATCCGGCAATTTCTTCCACCGTTCCCATGCGGGCAATGGGTAAGTTTTTCACAAAACGATTCAAAATTTGCTCGTTCTGCCAAAGGGCTTCTGAAAACTTTGTTTTTATCAATCCTGGGCAAATAGCATTTACTCTAATCCCATCCGTTCCCCATTCTTTAGCGGTTACTTTTGTGAGCATATTCAAGGCCGCTTTTGAAACTGAATACAAACCTAAACCAGGGTCTGGTGTAATTCCCGCAATGGAACTAATATTTATTACCGAACCTCCGCCCCGTTGTTTCATGATGGGATGAACCATTTTACTGAGTTCAAAAGGAGCTTTTACGTTGATGTTCATAATCTTATCAAATGCCCATTCTTCGGCATCCAAAACAGGGCCATAAACGGGATTTGTAGCGGCATTATTAACCAAAATATCAATTCCTCCGTAGCGTTCAACCGTTTTTTCTATCAATGCTTTACAGCCCGCTGTATCTCCTGCATTGGCGGCAATTCCCGTACATTCACCTCCTTGCGAGCGAATATCGTCGGCTACTTTATCTAATTCCTCCTGTTTTCGAGAATTAATAACGACTTTAGCCCCACAAGCAGCATAAAACCGTGCGATGGCTTCTCCAATTCCTTTTGATGCTCCCGTAATCAGAGCGACTTTTCCTTCGAGACTAAAAATTTGATTTGCGTTCATTAAGTTTTTTGTAAGCGATGAGTTGTTTTTCTCAAAGCTAATCAATATTTTTTTATATCAAAAATTGCCCCTGATTCCATATTCAAAGTCCCCAAAAGTTGCAAAAGCCGTAAAGTCGCACTTACGCCATTCAGCACAGTTACTGTGTGCGAAGGACTAATGGTAATTATGTCGGTTGAAATGGGTAATCGTCCACAATTCCAAACCGTTGGATCATCCCAATTACCCGTTTTGGTGGAACTCATATCCGCACAATGCACCAATTTAATTTCATCGAAATATAAACTTTCCGCTTGAGTCTGATTCAATCGAATGAGTATTTTCCCAACTTGGGCGGGACTACCAAATAAACTCCAATCCAACAAAAAACGAGTCCATTTATTGGCATCCGCCATAATACTAATGGGAGAACTTCCTCCGCCAGAATTGGTAGTAAATACTTCAACTTGCAGTGGATAAGCAACAGATGAATTGTTGTAAACCCAAAACTCAAATCCATCGGGGAAATCAACCGTATTGAATGGAGAACCATTGTATCGCAAATCTAAGGTTTCATTGACCGTAGGATTAGTCACTTTTATAGATTTTGAACTAATGAAAGGCAAGGCATCATTTGAAATATCCAAAGATGAAATTGTCGAGAAATTTTGCCAATTTACTTTGAGAGAATCACCGTAAATAATTTCGTCTTGTGTAATTGGCGGAGTGGGATTTAATACATTGAAAGTTCTATCCATATACGCTCCACTCCATCCATAATTTCCTTCAAAATAAGCTCTTATTTTTACAGTTCCCACTTCGCCTGTGAGGGAAATGGTACTACCAGAAATTGTGGCTGGGCCAGAAATTAGCATAAATACAGGTACTTCTTGGGTCGGTGCGGTAGATGCTGAAATCGTAAATGGAATATCCGTTATCAGTTTATTGGTAATTGTATCAAAATTCATTGTGTAATGAACAATATTTCTATCAACATCAAAAGTTTGGTCAACTGGCAAAGCAGGTTTATAAGAACCATTACCATGCTGAACCGCTCTGATGGTTATTTTACCAGGTTTTCCCGTAAGTTTTATTTGATTATCAATCGTATAAGCGGGGCCAGCAACGTTGAAATAATACAGAGGCGTTAAACCAGCCGAAGAACTCGCAAAAGCAGTTACGCTACTTGATGTATTTAAGGTTATTTCTCGATTAGCAATTGTCGGAAAAGAAAGCGTTTGCGAACTCCCCAAACAATTTAATTCAATGTTTTTGATAATCGTCTCCGATAAACCTTGCGGGTCGGTGACCTTCAAATAAACTTTATACCAATACGTGGCATCACCAACTTCACAACCTGCTCCTGCCAAAGTGGTATTGATATTATTTCCTGTTAAAATTGGGTCTTTATGTTCGTGGCCATTGTGAGCAAAAACAACTGTCCAACTGAGAGTTAAGTCATTAGCCGACGTTTGTGCATCAGCAACGATTGCGGATAGATTCAAGGAATAACTCTGATTCGGAGGAATTGAGGTAATATTATCAAGACTTGTACTGGAAATTGTCGGTGGCGTATTATTGGCATAAATATAAACAGAATCAGTGGCAGAAAGTCCAGCTCCATTTTGGTCAGTAACTTTCAATTTCACCTTATAAACCTGTTGGGCATTTCCAGAAGGCGTAAATAAGTAATGCGGAGCAAGTCCATTGCTAAACACAGAATTATCGTCAATGCTCCATTCGTAAGTAAGCGGAGTTGCTTCGGGGTCGTAAGATTTTCTGGCATTAAAAGCAACGGCTAAAGGAGCAATTCCGTTATTGGTATCCACCTCAATTTTAGCAATTGGAACGGCATTGGAAGGCGAATAAATAACTCTCCTAATTTGGTCACAAGGTAAAGCATTACCCGTCACATAATACATCGCTTCATCAATTGGATTATACGTGACGCCTGTTATATAATCGGGTAATTGCATGAAATCCTCAATGATGGCGGGTTCATTATTGGCATCGAATGTCATAACTCTTATCCATTTACCGATAAAATCCGCAAAAAATAAAGCATTTTGGTACTTGGCAGGATAAGTTGTTCCTTCGTAAAAATCACCCATAATGATACTATTACCTGAAAAAGCACTTAGACCACTATAAGGAAATTGTCCGACACCGTTACCTAATTGCAATTTCGTTGTTTGGTTCAAAAACACATTGGCTTGCGTATTATAATCACGATATTCAAAAATAGGTTTTCGGTAAGTA
>JAZKDE010000124.1:0-4786 GCA_040387735.1 Bacteroidota bacterium | reverse complement strand
ATCCTGTTGAAAATAGATTCAAATACCAAAATAAAGAGACTTTAGCATTATTTGGCTTAAATGGACTCAATGATTTTGGCGCAAGATTCTTCGATAAAACGATTGGATGTTGGTGGGCTATTGACCCATTGGCAGAGAAATTTTACTCACATTCGCCATATAATTATGGACTTGGAAACCCCATCAGATTCATAGACCCCGACGGTGCAGCCGCAATGGACATAACCCTTTTAGGTGCGAACAATTCAAGCGTTACCGTAAAAACCGACTTGGTAGATTTAAAAATAAATGCCAGTGGCTTAGGGGTAGATTTTGGAGGAAACTACACACTTTCAGGCAATGACGTTTTACAAGCTGCCGTAGATATTGGCGGTGTTTTTGACCCTACTCCAACCTTAGATATTTTAGGGGCTTCTCTTTCTGCCAAAAGTGGCGACTATTGGGGAGCAGCAGCCAGTGGTTTAGGTGCTGCCGTGCCATACGTTGGAGACCTGGCTAAAACTGGAAAAATTGCCAAAGGTATTGATAAAATTTCTGATGCTATTGATGCAGCAAAAGGTGGCTTAAAAATTGATGTTGCTGATGCGCATAAAATCGAAAGAGGCTTATTAGACCCACCAGTAAAGCATGGCAATGCCCCAACATTTAAAAAAGATGGAACTTCGGTAGAAATACATCACGAAGGGCAAAAACGTGAAGGTCCATTTAAGGAGATGCATTGGGAAGACCATAGAGGGAAAGGAAATGATGCAGTAAATCATCCTAATAAAAATCAGCCAAGTCAAGTTGATAGAAAAGAATTTTATAACGCAAAAAGAGAATATTGGAAACAACAATATCCTAAACAATAAATATTTATGGAAATCATAATTAACGAATTACGCAAATTTTCGGACGATATTCTTGAACTTGGCAATAATATCAATGATAATAGAATTGAAGAATTTGAACAACACTGTAATTTGACAATTTCCCCTGACTTTAAGCAATTTATGAAAAAAGTCAATGGATTTAGTTTAATGGGTACAGAAGTATATGGGTTTGATAAGGATAAAGTAAACGCTATTGAAAATATTTATTATCGAGAACACTTTGAAGTTAGAAGCCCTCAATACCCATATCTTGTGCCATTTTCGCCTGATGGAAGGGGTAATTTTTATTGCCTTGATACTCTAAATCAGTTAGAAAATGGAGATTTTCCTATAATTTTTTGGGTTTCAAATTATGAATACACAAAAGAAGATGTTCCAGAGATAACACACAATAACTTTCTTGACTGGGTTCAAGAGATTGTAATAGATTGGATTTTAGAAGATTACAACTATGACGGTTCAGAAAAATAAAAACAAAAAAGCCCCGAATTTCGGGGCTTTTTTGTTACATGACATATTGTTGTTTTGCCCTTGTATCACGGATAAAGGCATCCAAGAGGGCAAAAACGGTTTTCTTTTCATCTTCGGGCAGTTGCTCAATGGCTTGCAATCGTTGCACATTTTTTTTATCAAAAGAAGCGTTCAAGCCTTCCCCCACTAAATAATCCAAACTTACCCCCAGAGCATCAGCGATGCGTTTAGCAAAGTCAATCGAAGGCATAGCTTCGCCTCTTTCGTACTTGCCCAGAATCTCCCGAGAAATAGAACTTTCACGAGCCAAGTCCGTTTGCGACCAGTTCTTATCTTTCCTTAAATTAGTAATGATGTTTGCTATATTCTTCATATAAATACGTCTTTGTGTATGAAACGACAATGATTACGCAAAAATACTGAAATAAAGTACATAAAAAAATAGGATAAGACTTTGTGTATTTGGTACAATCTTGGTTGCAAGTCCCTTATTGGGCCTAAAGTAAGATAGAATAGTGTAAGTCACTGAAATACAATTAGTTATACATAGTATTTTTACATTATAGATTTCATAAAGAGCTTATTATCAATTACTTAACTTTTTCAATCGGATTCACCTTTTTCGCCCTCTTTTCCTGGTAAATCCTTTTACTTGGAGTGCATCAAAAAGTGTATGGCAAATTGTGTTTTAGTACCGTCATTCAAGATATTTAACAGTTCAATTGAATGTTTCTGCATACTTACTATAAAACTTGATTTAGATTGCCACACACTTTTTGATGTATCCCTATACCAGAATGTTACGCTGATCCCAATTTATGCCACCGTATCTGTGACAATCTTGAGAAAATGAGCTTCTAACTTCAATAAGTGCGAAAAATTCACTTTTTGAATATCTTGTTTGATAGGTATAATTTTCGACTCTTTGTCATGAAAACCTCAGTGATGAAGACTTTTAAGATTGGGAGCCACAGAACATTTTACAAAATACTAACTCTTGCGGGTGTCCAAGTGAAAGGATTTACTAAGAAAAGAGGGCAAAGAAAATTGAACCCGAATGAAAAAGTCAATTAATTGATAATCAGTCATTTATGAAATTTGTCTTAAAAAAATTGGATTGATAACTAATTGCATTTCAGTGACTTACGCTATGCCATCTTACTTTAGGCCCAATAAGGGACTTGTGACCATTATTTCCAAACGAAATGGCATCGCTTAATCCGTGAAAGCTCTCAATTTTGACTAATTGTTGATGTACTCGTTGTCTCATTACTTCATCATCCATGTATCTAAGGAGAAAAATCGTGCGAACCACCTTTCCCAATTCTTTAAGGGCTAAATAAAGTGGATTTTGTAGGGCATAAGAATTTAGCCTTTTGAGTATTTGAGAAGGGACAGTATGTTTGAGTTTGATGCTGACGACCAAACGCAAAATATTGTCCCACTGTTCTTCAATAATTTTGGTATTAATATTGGCACCTGCACTGATAATGTAATCTTGTTGTTGCTCAATTTTCATACCTGCAATGCCATGTAATTTTTGCAAATAAAACTCTTTTATTCTCGGCTGAAAATCAATGCCAAGTAAATAGGTCAATGCAAAAACTGGGTCTGTTGAGCCGTGAGAATCGGTTGAATGAATGTCAGAATCTACCACATAATTGTGCATCAATCCGTTGAGAACATACCACGCCTCACGGTCAGAGGCACTGAAAGCTAAACCGTGAAAAACTTGGTGGGAATCACTAATGAAAGAGTAAATAGAAATGCCTTTTTCTTTACCAAAATACTTGAATGAGTAGTTGGCATGAATAGAATCCAGCAACACATCAAATTTCTGACCGTCACTGGATGTATGGGTTATATTTGGGTCTTTTTTGAAGAGTTTATGAATCATCATACGGTTTGTAATCGCTATAACTCTATCATTAGCTTTCTGTAAATTTCTGGATGACAGGTAGTTATTGACAGTCGTTTCAATACTATTCGGTGATATATTCTTGGTACTCTTTTCCATTCTACCAATACCCAAGTTACAACCATAAGCCATCAATGCCGCAAAAATCAGCCTTTCTTCGGGTTGCTTTCTGACATTTTGAAGCCTAAATGATTCCAACGATGAAGTAAATTCACTTACTTTGTTTACCGTTTGTAATGCCTCAAATAAAGAAATAAATCTATCATTGGGATATAGATTTGGGGGGTCATTTTGAAGATCTTCTTTGGTCGGAGTTTTAAATTTTAGCTTACCATTTTTGCGTTTCTCCAACCAAAGATTCTCACCATTATTGATTCGGTCAAAGGTATAATTGAAGCAATAAGTAAGGCTATCTTGCAATTGGCCTTGAATGGTTTTCCAACTCTCTAAATGCCTTAGATTCGCCCGCTCCATCAAAGTTATTTTTTGTTCTTGCCATGTTTTTTCATCAATCAAATAGGTATCCAATGATTTGTATTCATGGGAAGTTGTCACATAAACTGCCCCAGTTTGCAATCCCTTGCTCAGATGACGAGCCAATAGGGATTTGTACAAACTGATTTTCACTCTCCCGTCCTTATCCACAACCGCTTTCCGCTCGTTGGGTTTTAAGAAGGCAATAGGTATGTTTCCTATTAGATTTCCTTCTTTTTTCTGATAAAAGTCAATGGCTTCTTGCAATGATTTCTGACCCGAAAAAGATAAATATCTGAGCATATCCCCTACTTTCATCTGCATCTTTTGAGACCCCGCAGCTATTTGGATAAAATACCCTTCATCCTGTGTTTGACGAGTCGTTTGTAAGTATAATTTCTTGACCGCAGGAAGTAATCTTATAAAATCTTCGGTGGTATTTTCTCGTAATCCAGCGGCAATTGTTTTTAGTTTTTCAGGTTCTGTATGACTCAGCCCCAATACAATTTTCTGCATATTCTCTATCAGTTCTCCTTGTAAAAGATAGCTTTCAAGAATTGGGACAAGTTGTTCAATATTGGCTTCTTGCTCCTGTTGACGTTGTATTTTGTAAGTTTTCTCGCATAAATTTATATTTTGTTCAACCGCTTTGGTGAAGGTTTGCGTTAAAACATCACTCAAATAAAAATACTGATATTGTATAAAACAGATGAGGTATAGATTCCTATTTTTCCAACGTTTAACTTGTGGGCTTCTTGAACGTAAAACTTGTATAGCTAATTCCTCGACGATATTATCACTCAATTCAAGGGCCTTTAAAATCGGCAAAAACCGTTCATAAAGACTTTTGAGAGAGCGTAAATCAGCCACATTTCCCCGTATCACTTTTACTCCCATTAGTTCAGATTTCACCCTTAATTTGGTGAGTTTGAAAGGTGAATTTTGAGCGGCAGTTTTTTGATTATCAGGTAGATATTGCTCAAATAAATCCGTTAGCAATAAGAGTAATTCAGGGGTTAAATGTTGCTCAAAATGGGTTTGAATTTGATTT
>JAZKDE010000123.1:0-27875 GCA_040387735.1 Bacteroidota bacterium | reverse complement strand
TTACAGTATTTGTGATAAAACTAATCCAAGTGTTTGTGATACAGCGAAGGTAACGGTAACGATTACGCCAGCACCAGTAGCAAATCCTGATACCATTACTGCGACAGCTGGAGTCTTAAAAAACATTCCAATTTTGACGAATGACAAAAATCCAGATGGAACACCAGTGATAGATTTGACTAAAATCACGACTCCAATAATTGCGACTGCACCCACAAAAGGAATAGCAGTAGTAAAGGCGGACGGTTCAATTGATTACACACCCAACTCTGGGACAAGTGGAACGGATACCTTTATTTATACCATTTGTGATATAGCAAACTCGAGTGTTTGTGATACTGCCAAGGTAACTTTGACAATTGAGGTTCCACCAATCAATAAAGTTTGTTTATTGCCGAAGGCATATCTTCAAGGAGCTTTATTGGGAGTATTGTTACCAAATACGTTAATGAGGGATGATTTACGTGTTAAAGGCTTAATACCTACTTCATCGCCATACACAAGTGGAATAACAACTACAGGGGTTATAGCATCAAGTGTATTGAGTGTCACAGGAGCAGATGCTATCGTGGATTGGGTATTCGTAGAATTACGTAGTGGTCTTGATTCGACAGTGATTGTAGATAGTCGTTCAGCATTAATTCAGCGTGACGGAGATATCGTTGACGTGGATGGAGTAGGTTCAGTGAAATTTACTGAGGCAAATGCAGGACAATATTATGTGGTGGTTAAACATCGCAACCACCTCGGTGTAATGTCATTCAAAACCCAAATGGATAATACCTGTGCGATAATAGACTTCCGAAATGTTTCAACGCCAAACTATAATTTCAATGTCAACAATGCCATTAACCTTCCACAAGTTGATGTAGAACAAGGCAAAGCGTTATGGGCAGGAAATGTACTTTATGACAATAATGTCATTTTTCAAGGCACTGGCAACGATGTAAACGTGATTTACCAACAAGTAATTAATGCCTCAGGAAACTTCTTCGTGAGTCCATCATATATATTGAAGGGATATTATTCGGGAGATATTGATTTGAATGGTGCAACCATTTTCCAAGGCACTGGTAATGACATTGAGTTTATTTATAAGAATGTCATTAAAAATCATCCTGGTAATATTTTCAAGTTGAATTCCTTTAAAATAAAAGCACAAATACCGTGATATTAATTTAGAGCAAAAGTTGAATGGTTCATTGTCTAAGCAATTGAAAAATAGATGCTTATGTAATGCAGCTTTCAATTTTTGCTCATTTTTTAAATTAAGCATAGTATTCCCAAAATAATACATTCAATGACAAGATATATCTTTTCAATCGCTGTTTACATTTGTTTTTTATGCCTGTTGATGACCTCAACAATTAAAGGACAATCTTCGGTTAATACCGTCAAGTATAAAATTACTTTTGACGGCACCACTCAGGTTTATACAGCATGGGTAGTTCCTGATTATTCGGTTCCAAATAGTAATAATGCAAGTGCTATTGAGCAAGGTAGTACAGCTCAATTCACAATCGTTGTTCCCAAAGATTTTGTAATCACTAATATTACAGATATTAATGGAACTTGGACAAAAACAACGGAGACGGCTTTCCGTAAATTGGGCCCGGGGCAACCTGGACAAACTTGGATAGGACTCGACCCAACTTTGAACTATTACGTTATTGGGAAAACACCATCTGAAACAGACTTCGGTACTTTTACGTCAGGAGTTGGTGTTAAACTTTTTAGCTTCACTGGCAATGGTTGCTATGGCCTTGTAAAGCCTTTACCACCTAATGACCCTTTTATTCAGAAGAGTAATGATACATATAGTTTGAATGTAGGAAATAGTTTTTATTCGAGATCAGCACAACCAAAGGGAAATATAGTTCCTTTGGAGCAATTTATCAATATAACTGGTGAACCTGCAAACTGCTTACCACTTCTTGCAAACCCTGATAATGTTACAACTGCCTCTGGTACAGCATTGCCTGCAATTAATGTTTTACAAAATGATTCTAAAGGTGGAAAAACCCCAACCACAGCTGATGTTTCGGTAAGTATTTCTGAAAATCCTGCTAATGGTACTGCCACGGTAAATGCGGATGGAACAATTAAATATACGCCCAAGGCAAATTTTGTGGGTAAGGATTGTTTTGTCTATAAAATTTGTGATAATTTAAATACCACCTCGTGTGATACTGCAAAAATCTGTGTGTCAGTAGCTAATGGAAAATCTGATATTAGAATCACCAAGACTTTGAATGGTAGTACTAAGATTGCTCCCTTAAATAGTAATGTTACCTATACAATTTTAGTTGAAAATCTGGGTATAGATAATGCTACTAATATCGTGGTAAAAGATAGTTTGGGAGCGGGATTACAGTATGTTAGTAACACTGTGACGACTGGAACATTCACAAATCCATTATGGTCAATTCCAGCCTTGAGTAATGGAGCATCGGCAACTTTGACAGTGACTGCAAAAGTTATTGCAGAAGGTGTTTCTTTCAATTATGCGAAAATACAATCTTTGGATCAAGTGGATTTGAGTATTACTAACAATGATTCAAAAGCGTGCGTATCGGTGCCAATTAAATTATGTAGTGGTGAAAAATTAGAAGTTTCAGTACCCATTCAATATACCAATGTTGTCTGGTATAATGCGGGGGTAAGTGTAGGAACAGGTAATACTTTTCTCATTTCTGGTCCAGGAAGTTATACGACTACTGCAAATAATATTCAATGCCCAGCAACGGGATGTTGCCCAATTGTAGTAGAAGATGGCAATTGTTGCCCTACAAATATTTGTGTACCATTTGTTATCACAAAAGTTAAAAAATAAATTGCCCAGCAAGCTGCAAAAAATACTACTATCGAACCAGAGCAGAAAGCATTGGCTTATCCCAATCCAACTCCTGATATTGTCGATTTAAAGTATTTTGAGGAGAATAATCAAGTAGATATAAACATTCATTTAGTAGATAATATCAGAAATATTCAACCTGTAAAAAATAAAAGGAAGTATCGAAATCAGTACAACTCTGGTAAATTTGAAGGATAGTGTAAATGGAACATATTTCATTAAAATTACCATTGATGATAAAAGTTATAAAATTTGAATAGGTATTAATTAAATGCAGAACTAAAATAATCATTAGTACTATCAAAACTGATAAACATGAGTCTATCCCAAAAATTCAGGATGACTCATGTTCGTATTAGTTGAATAGTAAACTTCCGTCGGGTTGATAAACATACCTAAAGGTATAATAACGGGATGAACTACTGGCATCGGGTTTGGCAGGAGTTCCTTTGTAATAACTCAAAATTTCCATTTTAGCATATTTGCCCTCGCCTGTTTTTATCAAGAAAACTTTACCTGCAATAGGTGAAATAATATTGGTAGCACCGTCATAATTGTACCAACCTTTGCCCGACCCCGTAGGAATGGCCAATACAGTTTTGGTATCTTGCACAAAAGCGGATGAAGCAGGAACTTCGTTAATTTCGTCAAAAATACCACTCAAAACTACTGCCCCACCCTGTCCTATTCCTGATGTTCCGCCGTTGGTGATGATTGTGGTAGCCTTAAAAGCAACATCCCATTTATTGCTGGCAGAATCACTATTGAGAATAATGCCATTTTTAAAGCTATAAAAAGTGTATTTTCCTAATGCCACAGGCTGCCCTGTTCCAGAAATAGTAGTTGGGTCGGCGGCTAAATCTTTGACCGTTTCAGATTTTATAGGGTTCTTCACGACGACTTCGTCTTTTTTACAAGCGCTAAAAGATGCCACAGAAGAAAGTCCGCAGATGATAATTTTTGTCAGTAAGTTCATTGTTTTGATTAATTTATTAGTACTGAGAGCGATTCGTCACTCCGATTTTGAAAAAGATAATGGGGTATTCACGATTTGTCTTCAGACAATTTTATCACGATAATTGTTCACATTGATAGCCTAAATTTTGAATCGTATGAATAATACTTTCTATGGTAATTATCCGTTCAGTAACAATTTTTAAAATTTTATCAACTCCCTGAAAGTCAATGTTGAACTGATAAATTCCTAATGATTTGAGAGCATCCCAAATTGCTTGAATACCAATGGGTGAGGTAATATTGGTTTTTAACATTAAGGTTTCCATGATTCTATTTATTTAATTTTGTTTGAGAATATAAATATTTATCCATCAGCCACATTTGAGCATCCGTCCGATTCTCAAAAATGCCGACTTCGCAACCATAAGTTCTGCGGGCTAAACAAGCGGCAATATTTTTCCAAATAGCAAGGGGGAAATGTGATTTTGAAATCATCGCAACGCCGAAACATTCTTCCTTAAATTCCTTTTTATATCCCCTAAACCATTCATTTTCGAGTTTCAAAACACCCCGCTCCTTTTCTGGTTGCCCCGCAGAAAAATCAAAAAGAAGTCCAAATTTCTCTTGAATTTTAAGGTTATTCGTAATTTCAGAAAGATACATTTTGGTATCTTCGATGGTGGTTACTTGTCCCATTTTGAGAGTCAGAACGGGACATTGCTGGTGTTTCGAGATTTGTATCATCTTAATTATCCATTATGGTATTTCTGAATATCAACTCTAAATCCATCCGTTCACAGGCAGTTGTTAGAAGGTTTTTAAATTCGTCTAACTCGTTGATTGTTAAAAAGATACCAGATAAAGAAACTCCTACTTTCAAAGCTGGATAACACTGCATATTTACAATTTCAACTAAATAGCATAGCTCATTGGGTGGGGCTAAATTCAATCTTTGAAGGAAAGTAACAAGGTCTGCCCATTCAAAAGCTAACATTATATTTTTGTATTTCACTTCAATTTTAGTGCAACACAGACATTGCATAACGTAAGAATCAGCAGTTTGTACCAAAACTTGGTATCCGTGTGTTTGGTTTTGTGTTTTCATACTCATAGAAAGATTAAACAGGTTCGATAATAGATAACGGAATTTTCATTACTTGTTTTCAGTAAATCGTTTATACTTCCGAAAAAATAAACAGCCCCAACAGCATCGAGGCTGTTTGTGAGAATCATTAGCGTTAATAATTCTCCAATAAGTTGCCAAAGAATATTCTCCACAAAGCAGAAATATTACCCCAAAATCATGGACATAGCTTTTGACATTTCTATCCCATCTTTTACGATTATTGTTTTTTCTTCTCCAGACTCAGCCCTAAACATACCCAAATTAGTCTGCCCGCTAAGTTTGGAATTCGTTGAGAATCTGTGTATCCGAGAACATTATCCATACCGATTTGCAGGCGATAAATTTCTTTAAAAGTTTTACTAATGGCAAAATTCCAAGTCATAAAACCGTTTACAAATTCATTATCGGTATCAGCAATTTCGTTACCATTAAAATCTGCAAAACCATATCTACTTCTGTAAATCCCTCTTAATGAAGAAGTTATGTGCCTTTCTTGATTTTCGTAGAATAATTTTATATTTCCAGAATGCTTCGACCTATTAAAAAGTCCTTCATACTCCGATGGCTTCACCCGTACTGTTACAAAAGTTTCGGGGTCACGCCTAAATACCTCACCACGTTCTATTTTTTCAACAATGTCTTTATCTTTCGCTTCCAAAAATTGATAACCCATAGAAATCGTTAAGCTATGATTGTCCGCAACAAATTGCTTACTGATGTCCATTTCAATCCCCTGAGTAAATACCTTGTTTAAATTGAGATAACTAAATACATTTTGTCCATTGATTTTTCGGGCAATGGCTTGGGTTTGGATCAAATTATTAATATCATTTCTGAAAGTATTTATGTTGATTTTCAGCGTGTTATTTAAACCTACTGTTCCTCCAAAATTATACGCTAATGAACTCTCCGCTTTTAATTCGCCTAATTTAGTGACATCAAAAAGGACTTCTGAAATCTGTTTTTCGGCTTGTAAACGAGCTATTCCTTGGGCTATTTCTTGCGTACCTAATACACTATAACCAGCCACTGCATTAGTAAAATTGAGGTATAATTGTCTGAAATCAGGGGCTTTGAAACCCACACCAACCGCCCCCCGTAAAGTAATTTTGGGAGATAACTCATAAGCCGCCGATAACTTGGGACTAAACTGAGATTGGTAAGCTGAATGAGTGTCAAAACGCCCCCCGATGGTTAGGTTTAGGTGATTAAATTGCGTGTTTTCGTATTGAAAAAAGCCATAGGTTGTTTCAAATTTCTTGGTATCATCGTAACGAGTTGCCTCAACACTTTCCCAAATTTTGCCCGCCCCAAACGTAAAATTATGTTTGGCGTTGAGCGAATAATCCGCTTGAATTTCGGGGCGTTGAAAGGTTTGGTTAAAGAACGTATCATCATATACGTTACTGTTTTTCAGATAAATTAAAGTCGCTTTCGTTTTATACTGAGACGTATAGTATCTTACGTTTAATTTTAGTCTTGGATTAACCGAAAATCGAATAATCGGGTTTAAACTCCAATCTTTTACTTCTCCAAAACCGCCAATTTTATCGTTTCCTACTAAAAAAAGATTGTCTTGTGTTTCTGTAAAATACCTTCCTGAGATACTAAATTTTAATTTTTCCGAAAAATTATAACTTAATTTAGGACTAAAAGTATAATTTCGAAAGGGCGAGACTGTTGCTCCAAAAACTTCGGGTGAAAAGTCGTAACCTTCTGTTCTATAATGATTTAAAAATAAATTAAGCCCTAATTTCTTCACCTTCAGACTAACATTTCCTGATAAATCAATGGTATTATTTGTTCCGTACCGAATGGATAAATCTCCTTTTGAAATATCTGGTCGGTTCGTGATAATATTAATTACACCCGCCAATGCTTCTGAGCCGTACAAACTTGACGAAGGACCTTTAACAATTTCAATTTGTTTAATATTACCAACTGCCAAACGAGAAAGTTCTAATGTTCCCGCTGTACGCCCAATTACGGGTTCTCCATCTACCAAAATAAGGGTATAGTCAGGGCTAAATCCTTGAATTTGAACGCCTTGGCCGTGGTCATTCTGAATAAATAATCCCGTTTGCTCTGCCAAAACATCATTTAATCTGAGAGAACCCATTGATTTAATTTGTTTTTGCCCAATCAACATGACAGACATGGGTACTGAACCTAACTTTCGCTCATTCCGAGTAGCAGTAACCACTACTTCCTCTAAATTTTTATGAGAAAGACTATCCAAAATAGTTTTATCCTGTGCATAAATATTTGTTATACAGGTAGTTAAAATTATTTTGAATAGAATTCTCATCTGTTTTATTTTGTTGATGGATGCTTTTGACATGACAAAGGTAATATGTTATTTAGAATAATTCCAAATAAAAGACAATTTATTTGGAATTATTCTAAATAGTGTCAAACTTTGCAAAATCAAATCCATAAAAATCAAGTATAATGAAGCATTTATATACAAATAATATTAGTTGTTTAATCGCTATTCTTTCATTCAGAATACAAGGATAAATTATCAACGAAATAGACAAAGATCGAAAACAAATTATATCTCATTTCATAAGTCGACCCGAATATGATTTAACCTGATTCTTTAGGAAACGCCATGTTTTATGTTGGATACATTTTTAAATCTTAAATTATGAATTTCAAGAAAATTAATCATATTATTCACCTTTGGCTTGGGCTTTCATCTGGGCTAATTGTAACTATTATAAGCATTACGGGCTGTATTTATGTCTTTGAAGATGAACTAAAATTGTTTTTTTTCAAAGATAAGATATATGTAGATGTGCCTTTCGGAGGGCATAAAAAACCAATTTCAGAATTGTACAAAATTGCTCAAGCGACGGTAGGAAAAGAGCATCCAATTCAGAATATAGAAATTCCAATCGAAGCAAATCGTTCTGTTACATTCAGACCTACCATTAAAAGAAATTCAAAGGCATACACTTATTTTGGAGAACTTGAGTATTTCAAGATGGTGTATATGAATCCTTATACAGGTAAAGTAATTGCAAACGAAGATGTGAAGTTTGAATTTTTTAGAATCGTACTTGCCTTACACCGAAACCTACTTTTGAGAAAAGAAATTGGTTCACTCATAACAGGAATAGCAGTGTTGATTTTTGTAATAATATTGATTTCTGGTATTGTACTATGGCTGCCCCAAAATGTTGCTGCCCTAAAACGACGATTATCTTTTCAGTGGAAATACACAACCAAATGGAAGCGGAAAAACTATGACTTACATAATATTCTTGGTTTTTATAGTTCTTTTTTCCTTTTAGTCATTGCCTTAACGGGATTAACATGGTCGTTTGATTGGGTAGAAAATAGTGTTGCTTGGGTAACAAATGCAGGGGCAAAAACCAAGAAACTTAAGCCTGTATTATCAGATACTCTGCAGCCAACGAGGAAGGTTTTGCCATTAGATAGAATGTATTCTCAAGTAGTGAAGCAAAATCAGAATGCGGAAATGTTTTCAATCAATATACCAAAAGAGAAAAAAGGAGTGGTAAATTTTTGGGTTTACGAAAATGAGCAGCTCAATTATAATCGTACGCAATATCAATTTGACCAATATTCTGCCAAATTATTAATGACAAATACTTTTGGGGACAAAAATAATGGAGACAAACTGAAAGCGATGAATTACGACATTCATACGGGGAGAATATTGAGTTTATCTGGGAAAATTATTGCCTTTTTAGCCTCCTTAATTTCTGCCACTTTACCCATTACTGGATTTCTTATTTGGTTGGGAAAAAGGAATAAATCAAAGAAAATAATTAAAATACAATCTATGCAATCATCTCAGATGAATTATTTAAATTCTTCTGATAAATACAAAATTATCGTTGAAAATAACCACGATTAAATCCATCATTGCAAAAGGGGAATAATAACTCTCTTTTGGTTTCAACGAACGCTGTACCAATTTTTATAAACAAATTGAATAATACCAATATGCTTAAATATCATAAGTGAGTGACAATAAAATCTAATAAATGATGATTCCGAAATGGTTGTAAAAAGCAATCTTTTTGTTAGAAACTTTAAAACCTAAATTAAAAATGAAAAAAATAACTTTAGCTGTGTTATTGATGGGAGTATCAATCATGGTAAATGCTCAAAAATCAGAAGACCTTAGAGCCATAAAAGGTCAATGTGGTTGCTTTGATGTGAAATTCAACTATGCCGAAACTTTTGCCCCCGAAAAGGACTACAAATTTCATGACCGTTACAAAACGGGGGGACGTGAATGGGTTTTTGTCGATGAAGAAAGTAAGGATAAATTGGTGTTGATGCACCTTTTGGTGATTAATGATACAATGGTGATAAAGCATTGGCGAGAAGATTGGGTGTACGAAAATACAGACTTATTGGCTTTTGAGAAAGGGACAGAATGGAAGTCTTTAATTTTACCAAAAAATGAGGTAAAAGGTCAATGGACTCAAAAGGTTTTTGAAGTAAACGATATGCCACGCTATGAAGGGTCGGCTTCGTGGATTCATAAAGATGGAAAACACTTATGGGCAAATATTACGGATGCTCCACTGCCAAGAAGAGAATACACCAAACGTTCTGATTACCAAGTTTTACGAAGGAATAACCGTATTCATGTAACTGAAAATGGTTATTTGCATGAACAAGATAATGACAAAATTATCCGTGCAGAAACAGGAGATAAACTTTTAGCACAGGAAAAAGGACTTAATGACTATCTAAAAATTGATGATGATAAATGTCTATTGGCTACTGAATTTTGGACTAAAAACCGTGAATATTGGGTAGATGTTCGTGCCGTTTGGGGACAGTTATTGGCTAAAAATAATGGGTTGAATATTAAAACTAAAACCTATGAGGGTAAAATGCTCTGGAAAGAAATTGATGATTTGGTTGAAGAATTCAAGAAAAAAGGCATCAAAAGTTCTCAAAATCGCCAGACTGCCATTCGAGCATTATTGAATAAGTATCTGATTAACAATAAATTATGATTTAAACCAAAAATATAATTCTCAAAACCTGGTTAGATTTCTGTTGATTTTGGTGGAGCTTTCTTCAATTTTACTTACGTCTCAATGTCATATTAACAGGGTTTGTAGTAAAGAAATACGTTTCAGTAAATTCTGATAAAAATTCATTTAATCAAATGGCTGAATTAGCAATTAATTGGGTTGATTTCATAACATAAATAGCCTTGGCTTTGAACCATTTTATTATTATTTAAAATAAGTCTAAATAAATTTTGTTGCTTATTTATAATTAGTCTAAATTTGTATTGTAAAAAATAAAGGAATGTTGATTTGTACTATTCCTTTAATATTAATGTCGTATAAAATGAAAAATATTTTCTCAATAACATTGATTTTAGGAGCTTTACTAACAGCTTGCAAAACCAATGAAGTAACACCAACAACAACTCAACGGGATGTAGTTTTAAATTATGCAACCATTGTCTCTGCCTCTTATGCGGATGCGATTGCAGGAGTGCAAAATCTTAAAACTACGATTGATGCTTTTGTCAAAGCTCCTTCGGCTGTGGGTTTAGCGGCCTGTCAGAAAGCATGGATTGATGCTCGTCCTGCCTATTTACAAACAGAAGCCTATCGTTTTTATGGTGGACCAATTGACGCATCACCCTCAGAATTAGAAGGAGAAATTAACTCGTGGCCACTTGATGAAGCATATATTGACTATGTTGAAGGTGATTTAGCATCCGGCATGATTAATGATTTGAAAACCTATCCAACTCTCACTAAAGATATTATTTTTAATGCCAATGGTTCGGAAGGTGAAACGGATGTAAGAGTGGGATACCATGCGATTGAATTTTTATTATGGGGACAAGATTTATACGCTGATTCACCAGGAAGAAGAGCTTTTACCGATTATTCAACGGCTACAAATGCTGAACGTAGAGCGACTTATTTACAGGTTGTTACCAATGCTTTGATTGAGTCGTTGCAGAAAGTTGCCACCCAATGGGATAGTAAAACAGGAGTGTACTATGCTGATTTTACGACGGTAGGGAAAGAAGCCACTTCGTTAACAAATATGCTTTTGGGCTTAGGAAAACTTACGAAAGGCGAACTTTCGGGCGAAAGAATGACCGTTGTATTAGCATCGGGCGACCAAGAGGATGAACATTCTTGTTTTTCTGATAACACAACAAACGACTTTATTTTTGACGAATTAGGAATTTATAACGTTTACTTAGGGCGTTACAAAAAAGCCGATGGTACAACGATTGATGGAGCAGGAATTGATGATTTAGTGAAGGCAAAAAATGCCACGCAAAATACTGCAATGATTGCTAAATTAGATGCTTCTACAACGACAATTAATGCAATTCCAAAGCCTTTTGACCAAGCAATTCTTAATTCAAAAACGATTATTCAAACCGCAATCAAGTCTTTGCGAGAGCAAAGTGACCAACTGGTTTTGGTTGCCAAAGAATTAGGAATTAGTCTTACAGTTCCTGATAAAAATTAGGAAAATTAGTCAGTCTTCTCAGAATAGGGTAACGAAATATCGTTGCCCTATTTGAGTTTTAGTCTTCAAAATAGAATGTTATTATGAATATTTTTTTGACCTTTTTTTTCGGTTCATGTCTGTTGTTAACGGTATATGCTTGTAAGGAAAATACTGAACCCGTAACGCCACAAGAAATGGATGAAGAGTTCTCGGGTGGACGAGAAGGGACGGTTTTTGATGAAACCTTTAATGCTTTTGGCAATGCGTTGACAAATCTTACCTCTGACGAAACAGATAAATTTGTGATTGGTAATTCATTTAACCGCAACAACTGGGTAATTGCACCGTCTTCAACAGCGGCTCGTGATGGTTTAGGACCTTTATTAAATGCCTCATCTTGTGCCAGTTGTCATGCTTTAGATGGTAAAGGGAATCCTTTTCAAACGGATGGTATAGGTATCAGTCAGGCAATGCTTTTTCGTTTATCAATTCCTGGGCAAGGCGTACATGGAGAACCCAAAGATGACCCCAATTATGGAGGACAATTTAACCCCAGAAATATTCCGAATGTAGATGCCGAAGGAGAAGTGTCGGTGACTTATGAGGAAATTGCAGGAAAATATCCTGATGGTACAGTTTATAGTTTACGTAAACCAACCTATAAATTTACCAATCTGAATTATGGAGCAATGAATGGCACAATGATTTCGCCAAGAATTGCCCCTCAAATGATTGGAATGGGTTTATTAGATGCCGTTTCGGAAAAAACAATTTTAGCTAATGTTGATGTAAACGACGCTAATGGAGATGGCGTTTCGGGAAGAGCCAATTACGTGTGGGATGAAAAAAATCAGAAAAAGAGCATTGGGAAATTAGGTTGGAAAGCCAATCAGCCGAGCGTGGAACAGCAGACAGCAGGGGCTTTTAATGGGGATATTGGTATTACGTCCAACTTATTTCCCAACGAAGGATTGACGAATTTTCAGAAACAAAAATATGGTAATTTCCCAAACGGAGGCAAACCAGAAATAGAAGAAATAACTTTGCAAAATGTCGTATTTTATATTAAGTCATTGGCTGTACCTGCTCGCAGAAAATGGACGGATTCAGATGTTTTAATGGGTAAACAATTATTTATTAAGGCGAATTGCTCGGGTTGTCATCTTACAAAAATGGAAACCTCAGAATATGATTCACCTAAATATTTAGCCAAACAAGTAATAAGACCTTATTCAGACCTATTGCTTCATGACATGGGCGAGGACTTGGCGGATAATCGCCCAGACTTTGAAGCAACAGGTTTAGAATGGAGAACTGCCCCACTTTGGGGGATTGGTTTACAAAAAACAGTGAATAAACACAGCTATATGCTGCACGATGGACGAGCCAGAAATGTAGAAGAGGCGATTTTATGGCATGGAGGAGAAGCTACAAATTCGAAAAATATGTACATGAAATTATCAAAAGACGAGCGAGAGAAAGTCTTGAAATTCATAGATTCTTTATAAGATATCGAAGGATATTTTAACATTATTTTATCTGATTTTTATAGTAAATGTAAAAAAGTCGCAGCTGCAAATAATACTAATCGTGGTGTTAAAAATAATTTAAAATTTGTAAAACGATATAAATGAAAAAAATAGTAATCTTAATTGCGGTCATTTTAGGAATTTGGGCGTGTGCTAAAACGAATGACCCCGTTGATGCCTTTCAAAGTTTTGATAGAAAATCAATGCTAACTAATTTGGGAAATAACGTTATAATTCCTTCGTTTGAAGTATTTTATCAAAAATCAGACGTTTTAGATTTAGCTATTTCGGCATATTCTGATGATTTGAAAAATGAACAAAAATTGGTAGCAGTTCAATTAGCATGGTTAGAAATGGCTAAGGCTTGGAAACAAGCTTCGGTGTTTAAGCAAGGACCCATTGAAGATAAATTTTTATTGTCAAATATTGATTTTTCGTCCAAAGGTTCATACCTCAATGTTACGCTATTAGAGAAAGCAATCTCAGATGGCACAACCATCGACAATGCTTATATCGAAACCAAAGGAGCAACCGTAAAAGGTATTCATGCCATTGAATATTTGATTTTTGATAAAGCCAAAGTCAATGCTAATATTATTGGAAACTATACTGGAATTACGGGAGCAAAACGTATTTCATACTTGAAAGCACTATCTGTAAACCTAAAAAATCAGGCAAAAATCATTCTTGATGACTGGAAAAATGGCTATGTAACCACCTTTATTAATGCCGATAGTAGAGATATTAATTCATCGTTGGGCGTATTATCTAACAAATTAATTGACCTGATTTATACCGTCAGAGATGAACGAATGGGAGCTCCAAAAGGTAATAGAAATAGTGGCGTACCGCAACCAGATTTAGCAGAATCTGTCGTTAGTGAATCTTCTATCTTGCTAATAAACAATGAATTAAAAGGAATTGAAAACGCATTTTTAGGCAGAACGCCAACGGGTACAGACGGCATTGGATTGGATGATTTATTGGATAAATTAGAGGCAAAATCAGGCGATGAATTACTTTCTAAAAAGATAAAAAATCAATTTTCTGTCGTTTATATAAAGTTGAATGCCATTCCGAAAACGCTACCAATTGCGGTGATCGATAACAAAGTAGAAGTGCAAGCGGCTTACGATGAAATCAAGCGTTTGCAAGTAATGATGGAAGTGGATATGATTAATAATTTGGGCGTTTTACTAACATTTAGTGATAATGACGGAGATTAAAAGTTGGTTTGATGTTCGATTTTCGAGATTCGATTTTCGGACATCGACAAACGATAGCATTTCTAAAATAAGTAGTTCATTAGCCTTTTTCAGAATTGTTTTTGGGCTGTTAATGTTGGTAGCAGAACTACGTTTTATTTTGAAAGGCTGGATAACAGATTTTTACGTTAAACCGCAATTTTTCTTTACTTTTTACGGCTTTGACTGGATTCATCCTTTGTCAGAACCGTATATTTATTTGGTGTTTTATGGCTTGGTTTTCCTGAGTATACTCATTACACTTGGGCTTTTTTATCGCATTGCTATTGTTACGTTTTTTATCCTTTTTACCTACGTTGAATTATTAGATAAAAGCGTCTATCTTAATCATTATTATCAAGTAAGCTTACTCGCTTTCTTGATGAGTTGGTTACCGATGAATGCCGTTTTTTCGATCGATAATTTGCTAAAAAACCGTTTCAAAGGCTTAGTTTCTAACATTCAAGGTGCCATTTGGATGTTATGGGCCTTGAGAATTCAAGTTGGTTTTGTATATTTTTTTGGCGGAATTGCCAAACTCAAATACGATTGGCTTTTTGCTGCCCAACCCCTCAAAATTTGGCTCTCTGCAAACGAACATTTACCGATTATTGGGCATTTATTGACTGAAAAATGGGTGGCATTTACTCTCAGTTGGCTTGCCATGATTTTTGATTTATCCGCTCCATTTCTCCTGTGTTTTCGGAAAACTCGCTTGCCCATTTATATCGTTATTGTGGTTTTTCACCTACTCACGCATTTTCTTTTTTATATCGGAATGTTTCCGTGGATGATGATATTTACGGCTTTAATATTTTTCCCTTCTGGTTTGCATGAAAGGGTTTTAACGATATTCCTACCGACACAAAAGCAATCATCAGACGTATATACGACGGTGAATCAATCAGTTTTTAATCCTTTTAAATACGGAATATTAGCCTGTTTTTTCCTATCTCAGTGCATACTCCCTTTTAGGTCGTATTTATATAAAGGAAATGTATTGTGGCATGAACAAGGTTTCCGTTTTTCGTGGAATATTATGTTAATGGAAAAAAATGCCAGTCTTGAATATCACCTAAAAATCAAGAAAACGGGTGAAGTTTTTACTGTTAGTCCCAATGATTTTTTAACGAAAATTCAAGCCCGACAAATGAGTTTTCAACCCGATATGATTCTTCAATTTGCCCATTATTTACATCAATATTATCTCGAAAATGACATTGGTGACACTGAAGTAAGAGTTGAATGTTATGCCTCATTGAATGGTAGAGGAAGTCAGTTATTAATCAATCCAAATATAGATTTAGTTAAAGAAAAAGAAGAATTTCATACCAAAACTTGGGTGAATGAATTGAAATAATTTATATGAAAAACTACGAAAAATCAATCGTTTTATTTATCATTTTTAGGGTAATTTTTACCTCAAATTCCTACGCCCAAACCGCTACCATAACCGGAAGTATTACCGATAAAACAGGGCAAATTATCCCTTTTGCCAGTGTTCGTATGGATGAATCAGGAAAAGGAACTATTGCCAATGTAGATGGAAAATATACGTTTCAACACCCTGCTGGAAAATATACATTGATTATTTCATCTGTTGGATATATTGCTGATAAACAAAAAGTTACACTTGTAAAAGGTCAAGTCTTAACACTCAGTATCAGTATAGAAACCGACAGTAAAGCCTTAAATGAAGTAAGTGTATCGGGCGAAAGAAACGACCAAAATGGCTTGCGAAGATTAAACGATGTTGAGAATATGGCAATTTATGCAGGCAAGAAAAACGAAGTGGTTGTTTTAGGGGGAATAAATGCCAATTTAGCCACCAACAACGCCCGACAAATTTATGCCAAAGTGCCAGGGGTAAATATCGTAGAAAATGATGCTGCTGGGATTCAGTTGGGAATTGCAACTCGTGGTTTGAATCCCAACAGAACAACAGAATTTAATACTCGCCAAAATGGTTACGATATTTCTGCCGACCCAATTGGCTATCCAGAAAGCTATTATACCCCTCCTACCGAAGTAATTGACCGCATAGAAATTGTGCGTGGAGCGGCTTCTTTGCAATACGGAACGCAGTTTGGTGGTTTGCTAAATTTTCAATTTAAGAAAGGAAATCCTGATAAAAAAATCGAATTTGTAAGCCGACAAACGGGCGGAACTTACGGGTTTTTTAACTCCTTTAATTCGGTTGGGGGACAAATTGGCAAGTTAAATTATTACGCCTTTTTCACTCATAAGCAAGGCGATGGCTGGCGACAAAACACCAATTTTAACGTCAATACTGGTTATTTTTCTTTGGCATATCAACTCAGTGAAAAAGTTAAAATAGGGGCAGAATTAACGTCAATGTCATACCTCATGCAACAACCTGGGGGATTGACAGATGCACAATTTAATGAAAATCCACAGGCGAGTTATCGCAATCGAAATTGGTTTCAAGCAAAATGGAATATGCCTGTCGTTACCCTTGATTATCAGATAGATGAGCGAACAAAATTCAATATTCGGGCGTATGGTTTGATTGCTGAAAGAGGCTCTATTGGGAATATTATCAATCCAATCAAAGACCGAACCGACTCAACCCAACGTCGTCAATTAACTTACGATAATTACAATAATTTTGGAACGGAAGCCCGTTTATTACACCGTTACGCTTTATTCAGTAAAAAGGCCTCATTTTTAGTGGGTTTGCGTTATTATCAAGGCAATACGCAACGCCAACAAGGCTCAGGATTTAAAGGAAATGATGCTAATTTTAATTTCCCCAATCCACAAAAATTAGATGAATTTGACTATCGTTTTCCGTCTTACAATGCTGCTATTTTTCTGGAAAATGTATTATGGTTAAACGAAAAAATCAGCATTACTCCTGGTGTTCGTTACGAATACATTAATTCTAATTCTGACGGATATAGTTATGATGAAGTGACCAATAAAACCTTTATAGGTAAGCAACAAAATATTCGTCAATTTCCTTTGTTTGGTATTGGCATAAATCATGCAATAACCTCACAATCAGAAGTTTATTTCAATATTTCACAAAATTACAGTCCAGTAAATTATGCGGATATTTTGGTAAGAACACCCAATTTTCAAGTTGACCCAAATTTGAAAGATGTTACAGGATTTAATGCAGATTTAGGTTTTAGAGGAAACTACAAAAACTGGTTAAATTATGATGTAAGTGCCTATTACTTAGACTATAACAACCGTATCGGAATAATCAGAATTGCCTCAGCCGATGGTTTAGACGTAGTTCGGTATCGTACCAATGTGGGGCGTTCTCGGAGTATTGGAGTCGAGACATTTGGGGAGCTAAATTTCTCTAAAATATCACATCAAAATCCTAAAAATGAAGTGTCTCTTTTTGGTAGTTTTGCCTATACTGATGCCACTTATACCGAAGCCATTAATCCACTCTTGAAGACCTTAATTGTAGGAAAACAAGTAGAATATGCTCCCAAAACCATCATCAGAACAGGCTTAACTTTTCAGCGAAAAACATTCAGAACAACCTTACAATTTGCCCGCACCAGTCAGCAATTTACCGATGCCTACAATTCGCCCCAAACGGCAGATGGTTTAGTAGGCGAAATTCCCATGTATTGGCTCATGGATATATCGGTAAATTATACCCTCAAAAAAATAGATATTGGTTTAAGTATTAACAACTTAACTAATAATTATTATTTCACTCGTCGAGCATTAGGCTTTCCCGGGCCTGGCATTATTCCTGCCGATGCACGAAGTATTGCGTTGACTTTGGGTTTAAAGTTATGAAAGAAAACGAATTTCACTACTAATTGTTATCGCCTGATTTCGGAGTTCTTGTGATAAATTTACATAAAATATCAGTTAAATATGTGGTAAAATTGCTCAGAACCGATAACCTTTTTTGTTTTAACGTATTGTATTTATTATTTCCTTTACCAAAAGCAGTTCTACAACATAATTTTTATGATTCCATTTATTTCTTTTCGACAATTTTACTGACTCTATATACCAAATAGATGGTAATCAACATAATTACACTCGCAATCATTGCCAAAATATCATAGTGTTCTAATGGAGCAAAATTATCTTTTTGTACAATAATCATTCCTGCTATCATTGCCCCAAAACCACCAGCCATTTGTTGGAGCGACGAATTGATACTCATAAACGCACCTCTATCTTGCGGTTGTGGAATCTCAGACGTAAGCGTTGTCGAAGGTATCATCCGACTCATTATGGAAGTCATCATGATGACATTCGTTATCATCACAATCCAAAAAGGCGTGGCAGAAAAATGAGCATAAATATTAGTAACAACTATTGCCAAAATAGTAGCAAAAGCAAATATTTTAAATTTATTAACCTTATCGCTCAATTTCCCAATAAATGGCATAGAAATTAAGGTGGAAATGCCCGATACCAAAAATAAAAATGGTAATTGTTCTGGGGTTATTTTTAAATTATTAATCGCAAATGCACTGCCAAAAGGCATCATCATAAAACCTCCAATTGAAAGTAAAGCAGTCGATAAAAAACCAATTCTATAATTTTTTTGCGATACAGTATGCCACAAATGTTCAAATGCAGACCTTTCTTTCTGTAAAGCAAGATGGGCAGTAATGGGATTTAATTTTAAGTACAAAATAATGGCTATTAGTGCTGCCATGATGGCAATCCATAAAAACGGAATGTTCCAACCCCATAAATTGGCAATGTATAAACCAATCGGAATCCCTAAAATTTGACTTACCCCAAAGCCCATTTGAACAAATCCCATTACTTTGCCACGCTGTTGTAAACTAAATAAATCGGCAACTATCGCCATAGAAATTGAGCCGATTACACCGCCAAAAATACCCGTAACAATTCGTGCAATTACCAATAAAGTGTAACTTGGGGCTAATGCACAGAATAAAGTCCCGATAACAAAACCAATGTAAAAGAAAAGTAAGAGTTTTTTTCGGTCAAATTTATCAGCAAATCCTGCGGTTAATAAACCCGAAATACCAGCACTAAAAGCATAAGCAGAAACGGCAACGCCAAATTGTTTAGCATTAATATGCAATGTTTTCATCATAATATCACCCAATGGAGACATCACCATAAAGTCCAACACTACCGTAAACTGCGTGATGGCTAATAAGAAAATTACAAATTTTTGATAGCCTGTAAATGGGACGGATGGTTGTTTTTGTTCGTTCATTTTTTTATTTATTCTAAAACCTCACATTCAAAATTATGCTGCTTTATCGTTTCAATTATTTGGCTAATAGATAATTTATCGGTTACAATTCTTAACACACAGTCGATGTCTTGCGTGTCAATATTCCATTTAATAATGTCGGTATTTGTGTTAAGAACATTACTTACTTTTCGTTTATCCCGTTTTGTTTTTATGTTGGTCGTAAATACCAATACATTTTGTATATTTTCTTCCATTCCTGTCCCATTAGGGTGTTAATGCTTTAATAACTAATTCAAATGCTTCATTTTGAACCTCGGCAGTAAGTGAAAAAGGTGCACCACCCATACTTTTTCCTTTTTGATGAAATCGCAATAATGAGTATAATGGGCCATAGGCAATGCTCCAAAACACATCTTTTGATACGTGTATCATCTCTTTTCTTTCAACGGCATTTTGAAAAAAATCCATCATTATGGTTTTGAAATCTTTGAAAGTCTCTTGAACGATATAGTCGCTATAAGATGAATTCTGCAACACCTCCCAACAAGCTACTTCATCCATATTTTCCATCATAAAACGGGCTCTATTTTCCCATTGTTGCCGAAGTCCTTGCACAAAAGGCATCTCTGGTGAGAAATCTTTCAGCATGGCAGAAAAGAAATTTCTTCCAATTTCAATGGCAATTTTTTTTATCAAATCTTCTTTATCGGCATAATATATGTACAGCGTAGCAACCGAAACGCCAGATTCTTTTGCCAATCGATTCATACCAAATCCCTCAATACCTTGATTTACAAGCATTTCAATGGCTTTTTGCTTTACAATATCTTCTTTATTGTTATCTCTTAATCGCATGATTTCAAATGTAAAATACAAATATACTATTTATAAGTGAATGTTCGCTTATCTATGAAATGATTTATTCTACCAATGATATTTGGCACAAAACTATTTAATACCATTATGTTCACCGTTTCAAATCCCCCAAAAACTGCATTGGTGTCTTGTCAAACTCCGTTTTGAAGGATTTTGAGAAATATGATTGCGTTTGAATGCCTACGTTATACATCACTTCTGCGATGGACATATTTTCGTGGGTCATCAATTGCACGGCTTTTTTCAACCGAATGGTACGGGAGTGCATCAAAAGTGTGTGGCAAATGATTTTTGATGCTCTTAAACTAAAAGTGAATGTGGTTCAATAAGCAATCTTAAACTAACTTTCTTGAAATAATAAGTGCTTGCCCCACACTTTTTGATATACACATTTATCTTTTAGCCCAAACTTTCGGACAATCGTGTCTTTTTGATTTTCTGAAATAGTTATAATTTTTTGACAATTTTCGGAAGAAACCATTTCTCATATAAATCGGTATATTTCAGAAAACTTAAAGACGATTTTTTAACCTTTGGTTGCTCACTCAACTTTATATCATGCAGCGTCAAAATCAAAGACATTGAGAGTGTTAGTGGAGCAGTTTTATTGGTACAGTGTAAAATATCTAACTTGTATGGGCATAATTGGGCAACATAATTTGTTCCCAAATGAAATAATTAAAGCTTGAAATTTCAATGATATGAAAATTTCTGGTTTCTTTCAGACAATCACTATCTTCGTCTGGTTGTGCAAAAATACAGTATTCATTTTTATTGTCGATGACTTGCAAAGCATGTATCAACTCTAATGCTTCTATGTCGGTGCCATGCTTGTGTCGTCTAAAAAGTCGCTTAACTGTAATTCCTATTCTCATTTTACAGCATTAATTGTTTCCATCCTATTTTCCAATATGACTAAAAAGGATTGGCTGTCCAAAAAATATTGGGAAAAGTAAGGTGAAATTTGGTGTGTGTGGGAAATGTTAGTGATAGTGTTTATCGAAACAAATAGTGTAAAAAATATACCATTAATTTCTCTATTTTGAAGAAGAAACAACAGTGAGATTGGGTGAAAAATCTCTCAAAATATAATTTTCTGTAGTTTTGAGGGATGAACCTCTTTTAAAATTTAGTTACAATACTTCCTCCGTCAGAAATAGGTTCAATATTTAATCTCAGAATTAACGATACATTTGTAATAAAATTTCAACAAATTTAGCATGACGGAAACTAACAGAAATATAATATTCACATTTATAAAACAGTATTTATCCCATTTCATCACTTGGCTGGTACTATTTCTTTTGCCTTTTATTGGCTATTTATATGAGCCAAAAAAAATCAGCGACTTCAACTTTTATTTTGTTAAAACACATTTTCTTAACATCATTTTTATAGCGACGACATTCTATTTGAATATTAATTTTATTGCTCCAAAATATTTTTTCGAAAAGAGACGTATAAAATTCACTATTCTAATCTTCATCCTTTTATCAATCTATATTTTATTTAATTACCTAACAATTCATTTTAGTCCTGTCGAAGAATTTAAGCGGTTTGAGGAGCAAAATATATTTTTCATTCGCTTAGTTATTGGCCCCACCATCATATTTTCATTATGTATTTTGACGAGTACCATGTTATTTCTCTATGAAGAACAGGCCAAACAAAAGGAACTCAATAAACTGATAGAACTTGAAAAAACTGCCGCCGAACTGAGTATGTTAAAACTGCAGATTAGCCCCCATTTTTTGTTCAATACGCTCAATAATATTAGATGGTTAATCAGGAAAAAATCAGAATTATCGGAGGAATCAGTCATGAAACTTTCCGAAATTCTGAGATATATTTTGTACGAAGTAGAGGGAAATAAAGTGGAATTTAGCCGAGAAATGGAACATCTGAAAAACTTTATTGAATTACAAACGCTTCGTTTACCAATAGAAGGAAATGTTACATTCAATGTGGACGAAAACATCAATAATTTTTTAATTGAACCCTTACTTTTTATTCATTTTGTTGAAAATGCTTTTAAGTATGGCATTGACAGCAAAAATGCTCCTGATGTAGTATTTAAATTTAGTAAAATCTCAAAAGGCATTTTGTTTAGTTCTAAAAACAAGATACTTTTAAAGAAAACAACGATAGACAATGAAGGCATAGGATTAATTAACATTCAAAGAAGATTGGAACTGTTATATCCACAACGCCACGAACTGATTATCAACCACATAGACGATTATTTTGAAGTAAAACTGAAACTTATTTTAGATGAAAATTAGGTGTATTTTAATTGACGATGAACCTTTTGCATTAAATATTTTGGAAGATGATTTATTGGATTTTGCCAATGTAGAAATTCTTGAAAAATTTAATAGTCCGATGGATGTGCCTGATTTTTTACAAAAAAATCAGGTCGATTTGATATTTTCGGATATTCAAATGCCAGAAATGCTTGGCACACAGTTCATTAAAAACTTAGAAAAGCCTCCTTTGGTCATTTTTACAACTGCATTCCATCAATACGCTTTAGAGGGTTTTGAGTTAAATGCCGTTGATTATTTAATGAAACCAATTCGAAAAGAAAGATTGGGAACGGCACTAAAAAAAGTAGAAGACCAACTAATGTTAAGAGAAAAACTCAACGAAGAAAATGAAGAAAACTCTATTTTAATTAATGTTGAATATCAGAAGGTTAGGCTACTCTTTAGCGAAATTATTTACATCGAAGGGCTAAAAGATTATGTCAAAATTTATCTGACGGATAGAGTTCATCCACTCATGACACGGAGTAATTTAAGAGGTATGGAAAGCAAACTTCCCGAAAAGTATTTTACCCGAATTCACAATTCATACATCATCAATAAACAAAAAATTACAGGATTTCATCAATCAAAAGTTTCATTATCAACAGTAGAATTGCCCGTTGGCAAAAAATATGTAGACAGCATAAAAGCTCTTTCTGAATAAGATACGGTCTTTAATATGGTGTTATCATTTCTTCTAAAATTAGCCTTATTTCTCCTCATTACGCTCCCTGAATCCTCACAGATATACACTTGCTATTCATTGCTATACAAATGGTTGATTGAATCAATCTTCTTTTACACCTTTGACCCAAGTTTTTGATTTTAATAATCAATAGACTTCGTTCAATTAAAAAAAATACAAAATGAAAATTTTACTCTCTGCATTATTGGCTGCACTTATTTCACTTACGAGTGTTGCCCAAATGCCTTTTGGAACACCTGCAAAAGGTGGAAAAGCTCCTGAAATGAATTTCGGAAAGGTTTTCGGAAAAATCGTTGATGAGCAAGGAAAACCTGTTGAATTTGCCTCAGTGGTGCTTTTAAAAACAATTCAAGATACTGCAACAAAGCAAAATAAAGATATTTTAGTAAAAGCGGTACAAGGCGAAATGAATGGTGAATTTAGTATGAAAGATTTGCCAGTTATGGGACGCTTAAAGCTAAAAATCAGCTCGGTAGGGTATAAAACCCTTGAAATGCCAATTGCTTTTCAGTTTCCTAAAATGGATGGTGGCTTTGCTCCGCCAAAACCTGGGCAACAACCAGACCCCGCTATGATGGCTAAATTTATGGCTGGTTTTGAAAAAGATTTGGGGAAATTAAAACTTGATAACGACAACAAAGTTTTAGATGCCGTTGTAGTGACGGCCACCAAAGCACTCGTTGAAATGGATATTGATAAAAAGACATTCAATGTTGATAAAAATATTGTAACTGCTGGTGGAACTGCCGTTGACGTAATGCGAAATATTCCTTCGGTACAAGTGGATATTGATGGAAATGTGAAAGTAAGAAATGCGGCTCCAACGGTATTTATTGACGGAAGACCAACCACGCTTTCATTAGACCAAATTCCTGCCGATGTTATCGAAAAAGTTGAGGTAATCACCAATCCTTCAGCCAAATACGATGCTTCTGGCAGTATGGCAGGAATCATCAATGTGGTCTTGAAAAAGAATAAACGCAATGGCTACAATGGCTTTGTCAATGCAGGTGCTGACCGTTTCGGCGGTTCAAATGTGATGGGAAGTTTTAATCTTCAACAAAAGAAAGTAAACCTTTCATTGATGATAATGAACATGAATATGAGAAATAATACGAATGGATATAGCGAAAGAACAAGTTCAATTGGCGGAGTAAATTCTAATGTTTATCAAGAAATTGAAAGCAAAACGAAAGGCTCGATTACGTTTTCAAGATTAGGATTAGACTATAATTTGACCAATAAAACAAGTTTATCTATTGCAGGAATTTTGGGAGGTGGACAGTTTTCTCCTTCAGAAGATATTGATATTAAAAATACCACCAATGGATACACCAGTTATAGCAACCGTATTTCTAATTCAGACCGTAGTTTTAAACCAAGAGGTGGTCAAATGGGTTTGAAACATTCTTTTGCCAAGGCAGGCGAAGAACTAACTGTTGACCTGACTTATTTTGGCGGTACAAACAAAAATGATGGTTTGTATTCAACTAATTATCTCAATGGAACGCAGATAACAGGAACACAAATTCAGCGAAATATTGGTACTGGCGATAATAAATTCATGACATTTCAGACTGATTATGTGAAGCCTTTGAAAAATGAAGTAACACTTGAAACAGGTCTTAGGTTTCAGCTTAATGAACTGTCAAACATCAACGATAACAGTTTGAAAGCAGTAGGAAGTGACACTTACAAAAACATTACTTCGGCATCTACTAATTACGAAAGTAAAAATAATGTTTATGCTGCTTATATTTCAGTAGCAGGAAAAGTGAAAAAGTTGTTTTCATACAAAGTGGGTTTGAGAGGTGAAAGTTCTGCTTATGACGGGAAATTATTGAATACGGGCGAAAAATTCAGCAATAATTATCCAATAAGTTTGTTTCCATCAGTGTTTTTGAGCAAAAGTTTAACGCAAAGCGACCAAATTCAATTGAGCGTAACTCGTAGAGTAAATCGCCCGAATTTCTTTCAATTAATTCCTTTTGTCGATTATAGTGACAGTTTAAATATTACTCGTGGAAATGCCGATTTAGTACCAGAATTCACCACCTCAAGTGAGTTTTCGTATAGTAAAACAAAAGGTTCAGCTACGTTTTTAACCTCGGTTTATTATAAAAATACAAACAACCTGATAACCAGATATTTGAATCAAGAGGTGAATCCGATTAGTGGAAAACTTGACCTTATTAATACGTACATTAATGCTAATTCAAGTATTAATTATGGAGCAGAATTTACTTATACCAATAAGATTGCAAAATGGTGGGATTTAACAGCAAATGTCAACTTTTATAACTCAAAAATTAATATTGATAATATCGACAAAATATCATCAACGGAGGCTCTTTGGACAGTTTTTGGGAAATTAAATAATAACATTAGTCTTCCTAAAAAATGGGTAATTCAACTTTCTGGAGACTATCAGGGCAAAACAAATTTACCAATAACGCAAAATCAAGGCATGGGAGGGCCACCAATGAATCAGGCTCAAAGCTCGTCTCAGGGTTATATCAAACCGTTTTATGGATTCGACATAGCGATTAAAAAGACATTATTGAAAAATGATTTAGCCTCAATTACGCTTTCGGTTAACGATATTTTCAAAACCAGAGGAAACACCCAAGTATCAACGGGTGAAGGATTTACGCAGACATATTATAGAATAACAAACCCACAAATTGTTCGTTTGAATCTTTCGTTCCGTTTTGGTAAAATGGATATGAGTTCACTGAAGAAAAGCAATAATTCTTCAAGTATGGAAGGAATGCAAATGCAGTAATCGTAAAGAAAAACATTATTCATCTAAGTCTCAACGGTCGCCGTAGTTCAAAACTACGGCGACCGTTAAATATGCATTAAGTCTTTTATCAACTTAAAACTCTTTTGAAAACTTATTCTCCAAAATTTTTCTTTGAAAGACGATTTGAAAGAATAAGCATAGCATCAAAAGTATAGGCCAAAAATAAATTAAGGCTCATAATGTATTGATTACTAATTGATTATAAAAATAAGTCTCTCTAAACCTTTGAAGCCTTAAAAACAAAAAAGCAGGCGAAAACCTGCTCTTCCAAATATGTTCAAGTCTAACGACAACTCTATAAAAGAAACTACCAGAGCTTAAGTTCAAGACTAAGCGTCCCTCATTCCTTCATCGCATGGCTTGCAGCTACTACGAAGGCGATGTTATTGTAGGCAGTGCTTTATTTTGATACCTTAGACTTCGTAATGTTCAAAGTTTTCTGTTTTATCCATTGAATTGAAATGTCAAATGGTGTTGTATCACTGTCAGATGAAGTATTGTGTCCTAATGTTGAAAACAGAGTGTACTCGTATGGTTTGCCTTGAACTTTAAATGTGTTTAATTGCTCCATGCACAATTTTACGGGAATTTGTATATCTTTCTCTCCAAAAAGCCAAAGTCCAGGAATTGAAAGAGTATTCAGAGAAATTTTTGGGTCAGTCGCCACGAATTGATACTTGTCTGGGTCACTTTTAGTATGTTCACGAGCCTCTGCATCTGTATGATTTTCCCAAAATTTATTATTTCCGTTCGTGTAAAATTGAAATCGAAGTTGTTCTAAAGTTGTTATCGTAGGACAACTAAATAAAACCATAAATTCAATTTGTGGATTTTTGCTTGCAGTAATTGGAATTATCCATCCTGCTTGACTGAAGCCAACTAACCCAATTGGTGTTTTTTTGTCTTTCAAATAGGTTCGAAATGTTTTTACTGCCTCATTGGCGTCGTTAGATAATAAATTAAGATTAGTAGTGTCAATATTATTCGTGCCAACTGATGGTCCAACATACACACCACCAGATTCTCCAACTCCACGTTTGTCATATGTCAATACAGCAATGCCTTCTTTTGCAAGACGTTTTGCAAACTCCATTTCTCTTTTTACTGGGTCAGAACCGTGAACAATTACAACTGCAGCAAATGGATTTTTAGGCTTTAAAATTGAGCCTGCAAGAGTAATACCTTGACTTTCAAACTTTACATCTTGAATGGTAAATTCAGTCGATTGAGAAAATACAGTTACTGGTAAGGTTATTAATAATAACCCAATATATAAGTTCTGAATAAAGTTGATTTTCATTTAAAATAATTTGATAGTTTGTTTTGGACTGTCTTGTTTAGCATTGCCTACAACGGTCGGGTATTGCCGAAGGCGGGGTTTAGAATTACTAATGTTCAAATATAGCACAAAAGTTTATTAGAATTACAAATGTTCAATAAAGCACCAAAGCCCCGCTTTTGGCAATACCTTGTTGAACAAAATATTCGATAGCTTCTCGCTCTTCAACTATTTGACAATCAAACATTTGTGTTCATAAATTAGTACATTTGAGTTTTGTACTTAAACAACAAAACGTCATGACTAAAAAAAGCCAGCCGATCAAATAGGCCAGCATACTTTGCTTGCCCAAGCGTCTCGTAAAGTAAAAGGATTCTCGGAAGAAATCCAAAAATTAAAAGTCAATCTTTCGGTAGATGGGAAGTCTAAAAGTACCTATCAGAATTATGCCCGCCACTTAGCTACGTTGTCTCTGCATTTCAACGCTTTACCTTCTTCATTGAGCCAAGAGCAAA
>JAZKDE010000122.1:0-15254 GCA_040387735.1 Bacteroidota bacterium | reverse complement strand
GTGGTCTTTTGCAATTGTGGTATTGTACGATAGCGTATTTTCGTTTACTAAGGTTTGCTTTTTCAAGGTTGCAAAACTTCCCGAAGTTGAAGTTCCTGGGGTTGTTAAACGAGCCGATTGACTACCATTTACCCAATCAGGACTGTATTTTTTCGTTGAAAGGTCGGTATTATCAAAGTTGATTGAACTTCTAAAAGTTAAACCTTTAATCAATTCATAATCAACGTAAGTAGAAAATAAAGTACGGAAGGTTTTGGTTAAACCAACGTTGTTTTCTAACTGACGAACTGGGCTATTACGTGCCCCACTCCATAAATAACTTGGAAATGCACCCGTATTGGCATCAAGTCCTGCATTTGCTTCTTGAACTGGTGCAATACTGGCCACAAGGTGAATAATAGCATCTTTTCCTTCCACACCGGGGTCGTTAGCTTCTGAATATGAAGGAGCTAAATTGACACCAAATTTCAAATGTGCATTGGCTTTCACTTCCACGTTGGCACGGGCTGAATAGTTTTTGTAATACGTATTCAAAACAGTACCGTCTTGATTTAATAAATTTCCAGAAACGTAATATTTAACATTGGCATTTCCACCACTGGCAGAAAGCTGATAGTTTTTCACCGCACCTGTTCTGAAAGCCTCTTTTTGCCAGTCGATAGAAGTCAATCCCGGGCGACCTGCCTGAGCCCAACGGTCATCCAACATCAATGAAGTGTTAAAAGTACCATCTGCCAATTTCAAAATCGTTCTTCTTTCAGCCGTAGTTTGTGAAGCGGTTCTGCCCGTTCCTGATGCTACCCACTGCGCATTAATCATTTCAGTAGAGCGGTCAATCCATTCGTCGGCATTCAACATATCAAGCATACGAGTTGCCTTTGTGATACCCGAATAAACGTTTAAACTGATTTTCGCTTTGCCATCTTGTCCTTTTTTAGTCGTAATCAAAACAACACCATTGGCTGCACGAGAACCATAAATGGCCGCCGAAGAAGCATCTTTCAACACTTGAATATTCTCAATATCGTTAGGATTCAAGTTATCCAATGGATTACCTGTACTAAAACCTCCCGAAGCATTTTGTCCAGAAGTTTCTAAAGGAAATCCGTCAATAACGTACAAAGGCTCATTACTCGCCGAGATAGAACCCGAACCACGAACTTGCACACTAAATCCTTTTCCTGGAACTCCACTGGTTTGTTTTACGCTAACCCCTGCTAATTGCCCGATTAAGGCTTGGTCAACTCTTGCAACTGGACGTTGGTCTAAATCTTTCGCATTAAAATTTGCCATTGCACCCGTTACGTTAGCTTTTTTCTGAGTTCCGTAACCAACCACGACCACTTCATCAAGTGATTTTGTATCAGCCGATAATACAATATTAATGCTTGAACGATTGTTAATACTTACTTCCTGACTGCTATAACCTACCGATGAAAATACTAAAACACCATTGCCATCTGCCACCGCAATCTTAAAATTACCAGACGCATCACTGGTAACACCACGAGCTGAATTTTTGAATAAAATGCTTACCCCAGGAATACCCGAACCCGAATTGGCATCGGTAATAAGTCCCGTAATCACCCTGTCTTGCGAAAATCCCATCAATGAGACTAAAGACAACATGATGATTTTCGATAATAGTCGAATTGCTTTCATATAAATAAAATGAGTTGTTTGGAAAAATTGTAATCTAAAATGTAATGGCTAAAAAGTGTTAATCTGACACAAATAATACTTGTAAATCGCTTTAAAAGATTTTTATTTATCTGCAAAAAATTGTGTATCTGTGTCTTATCTGTGTTTCATTACCAATCTTAAGGTTCTGTTGTTGTAAAGACAAAATCTGTGAATGTCATATAATAGCCACCTTGCATTTGGTAAAATCGACCAGTTGGTTTATCGTCTTTTATCAATATCGGTGGACGTTCAAATTTGCCAAAATGGCTTAAGTGAGCAAATGTTATTAAGGTCTTTAAGTGTACTTTTAAATGGTATATTTACTTTATTTTTTTGTAAAATAACCTATACCAATTTCATTAACCCCCATGTAGTATCCTGCTAATCCCTAAAAAACTTGAAATAGTACAAGCATACTTTTTATTGAAAAGGTTTTGTCATATTTTGAGATAATTATGCCACTTCTTTTGCCAAGTATTGTAGCGAAAGCTACTTTGTCAAAAGAAGCGTGTATTTGTTTCATCCAACTGTTTTATCCAACGCAACCAATTTGTTGTATTCTTCGTAAGTCTTTTTAAAACACTTAAACAAAAAAGCAAAATGAAAAAATTACTCTTCTCAATGATGATTCTTAGCGTGTTATTTACAAGCTCTTGTAAAAAAGATGAAGTAGTATCACCAGAAGTAAAATTTAATGTAACCTTGAATAGTACTATGGAAGTGCCTACTAATACTTCAACCGCTACAGCAAGTTTCGTGGGTACGTATAATAAAACAACAAAAATTATCAGTTACACTATTAACTTTAATGGAGTAACGCCAACAGCATGGCATATTCATAAAGGAGCTGTGGGTGTATCTGGTGGAGTGATTTTTAACCTTGGGACAACTTTCAATACTGCTTATAGTGCAACAACGGTAGCCTTGACAACTGAGCAAGAGACGGATTTAATGGCAGGTAATTATTACGTCAATATTCATAGTGTGTCTAAACCTGGAGGAGAAATTCGTGGACAGTTAATATTACAATAGACTGAAAATTAAAATTGCAAAAGCTGTAATCAAAATTACGGCTTTTGTAATTTTACAGCATGAACACAATACTTATCCTCAATGCCCAAGTGGTTAACGAAGGCAAAATCGAAACGAAAGACGTTTTTGTGAAAGACGGCTTAATTGATAAAATTGGAACAAACTTGTCGGGTTTACAGGCAGATAATGTGATTGATGCCAATGGGAAGTATCTTTTCCCAGGCGTGATTGACGACCAAGTGCATTTTCGTGAGCCTGGACTGACTCACAAAGCCTGTATTCATTCAGAAGCACGTGCGGGTGTGGCGGGTGGCGTAACCACTTTTATGGAAATGCCCAATACCGTTCCAAATGCGTTAAATCAAGGATTTTTGGCGGATAAATATGATATTGCCGCTCGTACATCGTTGGCAAACTATTCTTTCTATATGGGAGCATCCAATGATAATATTGAGGAGGTTTTGAAAACCAATATTCAAAATGTTTGCGGAATCAAGGTTTTTATGGGTTCATCAACGGGAAATATGTTGGTTGATAATGAAAAAACGTTAGAAAATATCTTTTCAAAAAGTCCGATGTTAATCGCTACCCACTGCGAAGATGAAGCTACGGTTCGGGCAAATACAGAAATTTACAAACAACGTTTTGGCGATAATCCTCATCCAAGAGTTCACCCCGAAATCCGTAATGTGGAGGCCTGTTACAAATCGTCTTCGATGGCGGTTGAATTGGCAAAACGTCATAATGCACGTTTACACATTCTGCACATCACAACGGGCGAAGAAACGCATTTGTTCAGAAATGACATTCCGTTAAAAGAGAAAAGAATTACTTCCGAAGTTTGCGTACATCATCTTTATTTTGATGCTCGTGATTATGAAACGCTCGGAAATCAGATAAAATGTAATCCAGCGGTAAAAGCAGATGGACATAAACAACAACTTTTGGAGGCATTGCTCGATGACCGCCTTGATGTAATTGCTACCGACCACGCTCCGCATACGTGGGAGGAAAAGCAAAATCCTTATTGGTCTTCGCCATCGGGTTTGCCATTGGTGCAGCATCCTTTGAATTTGATGTTAGAATTTTATTACGAAGGAAAAATTTCATTGGAACGCATCGCCGAAAAAATGTCGCACGCCGTAGCTGATTGTTTTCAAATTTCTAAACGTGGTTATATTCGGGAAGGATATTGGGCAGATTTAGTGTTGGTGGATTTAGCCGATAAAACGACTGTCACGAAGGACAATATTTATTACCAATGCAAATGGTCGCCTTTGGAAGGTAAAACTTTCAATTCAAGTATTACTCACACATTTGTGTCAGGACATTTGGCTTTCGAAGAAGGAAAATTTGACGAAAGTGTACAAGGAAAAAGACTTTTGTTTGAAAGGTAGAAAAGTTAGTAAACAATTAGTCGTAAATGTAAAATCAAATCCCGCTTGAGAACCAATAGTTCTCAAGCGGGATTTTGTCTACATACGGAAGCCGTCTGCTAATTACCAACTGAAAAACGGCTTACTACTTCTTCAGACCTTTCACCAAAGTCTCCGCAATAATTTTATGAGCCATTGGATTTGGGTGATTATCATAAATAATTGAATCTACTTTATTTATTTTGCCCCATTGGACATATTTAGAATAATTTTCTTTCGGAAGAATTCCCGCTCGTAATACTGAATCAGCATCAATAAAAGTAACGTTTTTCAAGAGGTCAGGACTCATCGTTTCTTGAAAATGTTTTCTGTCATAGTGATTTGTCATCCGTTGTTCATCCGAATACCCAAAACCTCCAATGTTCAGCACAACCATTTTTACCCCATATTGCTGACAAAGTTGGAAAATCCGTTCGTAAACAAACTTTTCAATTTTTTGATTATCTGATTCTGCCGAGGGAAAAATCCCTAAAGTCATTTTCCATTGGGCAAAACGTAGTTTCCAGCTATCGGCAATCGCCACGGGAAAACCAACTTTGAAGAAAAACGAGATTTTATCTGAAAATGAAGCAGGTGACGTTTTATAATATTTATATTCAGGATTGTACAGAGATGAACGAAAAAATGGTTCGTGAATATAAAAATCCTGCTTTTCATTCTTTGCAACAAAAGGGAAAGGCATAACCCCGTGAGCAGTTGGGAAAAATACAAATCTTGCTCTATCTGCCAACCACGGAGAATATTGAACCGATAAAACTTTGGGATGATGTTGCGGGATTTTTCTTTCAGCCAAAATCAACATTTGGGCCAACCCATAAGCATCTGTTCCGCAGTTTAGTGGTTTGTATTTTAGTAAATCAACGGCTTGAGACGAATAATTTTCTTCTGCTAAAGAGTAATCTCCCCAAGTAAAGGAGCAACCCAAAAACATCATCAATGTGTCAGAATTAGCAAAATGATTTTTGACAGGAATTCTGAAGCCTTCATCGCTCAACTGAATTGGAACGCTTATCTGTTGATTTTCTAAAGGAAAAATGCTTTTACCCGAACCGTTAGGAATCCCTCGGTGACCGAGCGTGTCATCAGCCATGAAAACATCACCAGAAATACCAATGTTCTTTTTGTAGTAAGAATATAGTTTATCAACGGCTCTGAAATTGCTGTAAATCTCCTTGACAAGGAAAAATGAAATAACAAAAATAAGAATAAAAGTGACCGCAGGAATGACTTTCTTGAAGGTAGTTCCGTCCCAAATTTTTTTATAAGTAATTGATAAGAAAAATATCAACACGATAAAAACTCCGAAAGCATCAAAAATTCGCTCAATCAAAATTTGATTGATTTGAATTTTACTAAAACGAGCGTGACCAAATACCCATTCAATAATATTTGGGATTTGGTACAGTCCTAAAATGAGTAGAATAATAATAAAGGCAAACTTTAAGTTTTTCATGAATAAGTAAGTTTTGTCAGATTTTTCTTTCAAAAATTTCTGAAACTTTATAAGGGTTTTCAAATTTTTCTCTTAATTTTGAATAGCTAAACTTTGGCTAAGTCGTTGATTGTTTTAGAATTAGTTTTTAAATAATTCTAAATTAGAAAAACAACGTACAGCTAATCAATGGACAAATTTAGTGAAACAATACACTAAATTCACAAGCTATAATACTAAAATCTAAAATCTTAAATATCCCTACTCGTACCTAAAATATGGCTTTTTACGAACATAATATCGAAATCCCCTCTGAAAAGAAAGATAATATCATCAAAGTTATTGGCGTAGGCGGCGGCGGAAGTAATGCCGTTGAACACATGTACGAAATGCAAATCAAAGATGTGGATTTCGTAGTATGTAATACTGATTTACAAGCACTTAACGATAATAAAGTGCCAACTAAATTACAATTAGGAGCCATCTTGACGGAAGGACTCGGAGCGGGTACAGAACCTGATCAAGGACGTTTGGCCGCTTTAGAAAGTGAAGCTCAAATCAAGGCTTTGTTGCAGGGCGATACCAAAATGGTTTTTATCACCGCTGGTATGGGTGGAGGAACTGGTACAGGAGCTGCTCCTGAAATTGCTCGAATTGCAAAAGATTTAGATATTTTGACGGTAGCCATCGTAACCGCACCGTATTCGTGGGAAGGTACTGATAAAATTGATGCTGCTAATGCCGGAATCAGAATGTTGCAGGACACTTGCGATACCGTTTTAGTAGTATTAAATGATAAATTGCTTGAAATTTTTGAAGACCTTAACATTTTAGAAGCCTTTGAACACGCTGATGATGTTTTGGCAAATGCTGCAAAATCTGTCGCAGAGGTTATCACGAAGTCAGGTAAAGTAAATGCCGACTTTAAAGACGTGAAAAAAGTATTGAGTAACGCAGGGCAAGCGGTAATGAGTAAAGCTACCGCACAAGGGCCAAATCGTGCGAAAGAAGTAATTGAAAAGGCTCTTGATTCTCCCCTTTTGAATAACAGAGATATTAAAGGTGCAGAACGTATTTTGGTTACGGTAGCAACCAGTATGCAAAAAGTAATGGGAGTGAAGGAACAACAAGCGATTACTTCACACATTATGGATGCCATTGGTGGACAAGCCCCGAAAGGATTTAAGTTAGGTTTCATCGTTGATGAGACGCTCGGAGAGCAAATGAGTATCACCGTAATTGCAGCTGGTTTTGATAAAAAAGAAGTTCCAGAACCAGAAAGAAAGGTTGTTGAGCCAGTTGTTGAAGAAGAAATTGTTGATGAAATAGAAGAAGCAGACGCCGAAGAAGAAGCAAAGCCGATTCAGCCCATCGTTTTTACGCATCGAGAAGATGATACACTCCGTTTACGCAAAATGATTGATGCTTTTTGTCAAAAAACTCCAACCGAAGCCGAACTGGAAGCACCCGCTTTTCAGCGTTATGGAATTAAATTATTAGATGTATCCGAAATAAAAGGTGTAGAATTTCAAAGACATACTTTATAGATTTAGCATTCTAACTCCACAAATCCCGCAAAATAATCTACTTTTGCGGGATTTTTACTTTTAACTATTATTCTAAAATGAAGCCTTTTTTAACTATCCTAATCTTCTTTGTTTCATCACATTTTCTGTCTGCCCAAGAGAGAATTAATAAACTCACGCTTGAAAGAGAAACGCTGTATCGTAAATATAAAGAAACCGAAAGCCTATCAACTGGTTTGTTTGGAAATCGCTCAAAAGACGATTTAAAAGTTACAATTGACGCCCTAAATGAAATTATCAAGAAGGATAATGAAATATTGGAGGAATTAAAAAATATACAAGAAGACTCTCAGATTGATTTTACTAATAAATACAATGACTTAATTAATCAAAATAATGACTTGAGAGACAAAAATAGAGAACTGATTGGACTTTCGGAAAGACACAAAGGCTACTCGAAAGAAAACCACCAAATGCTCGAAGCAACCGAACAAAAACAAATATTATATATCTCTTTCTTAGCCATATTTGTTTTATTATCAATTATATACATCATAAAGTACTTCTCCTTAAAAAGCGAAATAAAGGAAAATAGGATTTATGATAAGTAGAATGACGGTATTAGTGAAACGTAGTATCTTCGTGGCAAATCCAACATAAATTAAATTGATGACTCAACGTTAAATGAAAACAACGTCGTCAATAATTTCTTCACCTACTTCTTTATTCAATAAAGTGACGATTTTTGATTTTGCCATTAACAATTCATTTCTCAACGGAGCAGAATCTAATTGAACAAAAAGTTTTCGGTCTTTAACATAAACCTCCGTGGTTCGAGAAGAAATAGGACTACCCATAATTTGCTCCCAATACGCTACGATATAAGTTTCATTGAACTTAGAACGAAGTTTGTATAATTCCAACATATCCTCAATTGCCTCTTTCAAAGGTAATGCTTTCGTGTTGCGTCGAGCATTCTCTCTGTTATATTGATATACCTGTGCCAATGTGATTTATATTTATAACGCCATAAAATTGTGGGTATAAAGATAAAACCAAAATTAGAAACTATTCATTCCCATACTCAAACATTATTCAGATGAACCTATTTCTTTACGTACAAATAACAAATTTTCCCGAAGACGTAAAATTTTACAATCCTATTGTCTCTAATGTCAAACAACAAAATCTTGATATTGTTACCTATGACCTTGATAACCACTCCGACTCGCTCATCATCGGTTTTGCTACTAAGCTATTAAATGACTCGGCAAAAACTGTAATATTTATCGAAACAACACCAGATACAAGTGTTGTTAAACTTTTGCCATTATTGACAAATATTCTTGATAATCCCGACAGAATTGAAATTATTTTGAAGGGTGATAACTCAAAATTAGAGAAAATGCTAAGTATTTTACCCCAATTAAAAATCTCAGAAAATACTTACGAAATCGAGCCATTTGAGCGAATTATTGCCAAAATTTTCCAAAAAATGAGCATATAGGAAAAATCATATACTTTCTATGAAAAATTATTTTCTTGAAATAATACATCAAAAGAGTTTCAAAACCGATGAATTTATTGAGATAGTACAATACTAAGTAAATGTTGAATATTTTTTTAATAAAACTTGATACAGTGCATATAAAAATTAAAAGTTTTTTATGTTAGATTTGTCAAACTGTGTAAGCACGATATTTCAAAAGAATCTTTTGCTAACAGGTCATTTTTCATTTTTTTATTTTAAAATTCACCTAAAACTGTGTTTTAACTTAAACCCAAAATTACCAAACTAATGAGTACACAAGCAAAAACTCCAGCTGCTAAACCAGCAGCACCAGCTCAAAAAAAATCAGGCGGCATTCCAGCAGGCGTGGTTATGTTAATTCTTTTTGTTATTGCAGAATTGTTTTTCCATTTTGTGATGGGAGACGGTTCACGTTTTGAAGGTGGTACTAATGAAGGACACCCACACCCAGGTGACTATTTGGCTATCGCATTTAAAGGTGGTGTCATTGTACCAGTATTAATGACTTGTTTCTTGACGTCTTTGACTTTCTCAATTGAGCGTCTTATTACAATCGGTAAAGCGAAAGGTAGTGGAGATGTTAATGCGTTTGTTCGTAAAATCCAATCTTTATTGGATAAAGACGATACTGACGGAGCTTTGAAAGAGTGTGACAAGCAAAAAGGTTCAGTAGGAAATGTTACATTGGCTGCTGTTAAAAAGTACAAGCAATTAACGCTTGATGGTTCTTTGGACAAGGAGCAAAAATTGGCTGCTCTTAGCAAAGAAGTTGAAGAAGCTACTTCATTGGAATTACCAATGTTGGAGAAAAACTTAACTATCATCGCTACGTTGGCATCAGTTTCTACCCTAATCGGTCTATTAGGAACGGTAATCGGTATGATTAAAGCGTTCTCGGCACTTGGTAACTCAGGTGGATCAACAGATTCAACTGCTTTAGCAAATGGTATCTCTGAAGCCCTTGTAAATACGGCATTAGGTATCGGTACTTCAGCAGTTTGTATCATCGCTTATAACTTCTTTACGTCTAAAATTGACGAATTGACTTATAGCGTTGACGAAATTGGTTTGAGCATCAACCAAAACTACGCAACTCACCATAATTAATAATTTGAAAATTTGAAAATTAGCCAATTTGAAAATGGTTTTAATCGTTATCAAATTAATAGTGCTAAACGTTGGAATTATTTAGTTTAACCATAACAGTGACTAAATAAATTTCCAAATTAACTAATTTCCAAATCGCACGGGCCAACCCGTTTCAAATTAACAAGATTATGCCAAAAGTTAAAGCAAAACGACAAAGCGTTTCTCTCGACATGACAGCGATGTGCGACGTGGCGTTCTTGCTACTGACTTTCTTCATGCTAACTGCAAAGTTTAAGCCCGAAGAAGCTGTAACAATCACTCCACCAACATCAATTTCGGAGAAAGCATTACCTACCAATGAAGGTATTCTTACGGTATCGGTAGGTCCAGACGGAGGCATCTTTTTAGGAACTGACGACAAAGTAGCAAAAGAAGCAATGTTGGAAAGAATGGCAAACCGTATGGGTATTGCTATCACTCCTGCAATGCAGAAAAACTACAACGCTTCTGAATTGGTAGGTTATCCAGCAGGAGCAATGCGTCAGGTTTTAGGAATGACTCCTTCAGATGTAAAGGCAAAAGGTTTGATGAAAGGCATTCCTTGTGACTCTTCAAACAATGAACTTTTCCTTTGGGTTAGTTATGCAAAAATTGCAAACCCAGCCTTGAAGGTAGCTATCAAAGGTGATGCAAACTCAAACTATAAGGTGTTCAACCAAATAGTAGGAACTTTGCAAGAACAAAATATCAACGTATTTCAGTTGATAACATCACCAGAAGGTAAGCCACAATAATTTTATTTTAGTTGTACTCAGTAGTTTTAACCCTGCCTCTCGCTCGAAAGGCAGGGTCTTATAGCCCTCATAAAAGTTAAGCATTCATTGTTTAAACTTCCTTGAATGGGTTATTTAAAATGAACTATTTGAAATGGCAACTAAATAGTAAAAGGTTACAAAATTAATGATGAATGAAAATTCAAGTATTAATTGTTAATCATTAACTATTAACTATCACAAACCCCAGAAAAAATGGCAGAAATTAGTCAAGACGGTGGGGGCAAAAAAGGTGGTAAAAAACGTAGTAAGAAAGCGTCAACTAAAATTGACATGACACCGATGGTGGATTTGGGCTTTCTACTAATAACCTTTTTCATGCTAACCACGACGTTAGCAAAGCCCGTAGTAATGCAGTTGAATATGCCTGACAAAACGGAGACAGAGGAAAAATCAGAAGTGAAAATGTCTGAAACATTGACAGTTATTCCTGATGCCGAGAAAGTATATTACTATCAAGGACTTCCGACGGACGCTACTACTCAAGTGCAAAAAACAGATTACTCAAACAAAGGTATTCGTACTGTTTTGTTTGATTACAAAAAAAGAATTGGTGATAACTTCACTATTGTAATTAAAGCTTCTAAAGGTGCCAAGTATAAGAATATGGTTGACTTATTGGATGAATGTGCTATCACAGGAAACAAACGTTATGCTATCTTAGAAATTGACCCTGCTTCAGAAGGTTTAATTAAGAAATCTGGACTTTGATTTAGTTTGGAGCTCTGAATTTCAGAACCCATTATTAATCAAAAGTCCAAATAAAATTAAAACTAAAAAAATAGTTGACAATATTTTGAAAACTAAAAAAATAGTTTTAATTTTAATCAATGGAAAATCAATTTGAAGATAGATACTTCAGGAATTAGACATTAGCAATAATGATAGCTCCAATCAAATTGAAAATCATTAACAGTATTAAATTAGAAAATTATGTCAAACGTAATAAGTCCTAATGCAACATTGGATGATATTATTTTCAAAGACAAGAACAAAAGCTATGGTGCTTTTCTCTTGAGAAAAGAATATCCCAAAGTGGTTACACGGTCTTTGTTGGTAGGCATAGCTTCTGTTTCAACGCTTTTTGCTTTATCTTTTGCTTATAATAAATTAGCAGAAACTATTGCCAAGAGTAAAACAGAGGTAACGGCTGAAGTAATGAAGATTGACCAGCCACCACCAGAGAACAAAACACCACCACCACCACCACCACCGCCGCCGCCACCACCACCGAAAGAAATTCCGAAGGTGACGACAACGAAATTCTTACCTCCTGAAATTAAAAAGGATGAAGACGTTCAAAAACCAGAACCACCACCAGAAGTAGTTGTGGGTAACACAGCGACTGAAACAGTAAAAGGTGAAACAGAAGTGGAAGCTCCACCAACTGACCCTGATGCTAAAGTAAAAGAAGAGGCACCAGTTGAACCACCAAAGCCGAAAGAAGAAGAAATCTTTACGGCGGTTGAACAAAATGCTGAATTCCCTGGTGGTATTGGTGCTTTTGCGAAATTCTTGCAGAAAAACCTTAAATACCCTGCGGCGGCACAACGTGCTAACGTATCAGGTAAGGTTTATATTCAGTTCGTTGTTAATACCGATGGTTCTATTCAAAACGTTGATGTTTTGAAATCAGTAGGTTTCGGTTGTGATGAAGAAGCGGTTAGAGTAATTAAATCTGTACCGAAATGGACTCCAGGTAAGCAATCTGGTCGTGCAGTTCGTTCAAGATTTACTATTCCTATCAACTTCCAGTTATCTGAATAGTATTCGAGTAATCGAAAAATCATAGCGTACATAGTGAAAACCTGTCAGGAAACTGGCAGGTTTCATTTTTAAAAGGTGGTTTGTTTATAAACTTGAGTAACTACAAAATTTCATGGTATAATTTTTTTACCTTGAAATTTAGCAGTTTAATTTCAAATCAATAACACCAAAACCCTAATATCTAAAACAATGATGCCCAATAAAGCCTTCGCAATAGTCAATGCCATCATGGCGTTATCATACTCTATTATCGGAGTAATGTTAATACTTTACCCAGAATCTAACTTTGCTCAAATGATGTTGCCTTCTAAAACTTGGGTTTATGCTTTGGGAGCTGTATTAGTTATTTACGGGATTTTTAGGGCTTGGCGAGTGTATAAAAAATTTGAAGATGATGAAGATGATGATGGCGAAGAATACTCGTATTATGATGGGAAAAAAGGATAAAATTAACTGTAAATAAACGATTATAATTTTTTTGAAAATAGTAAAATAGAGTTGAGTGTGAATAAGATTTGAGGTGTTAATAGAAGTGTATTTTAATCTGAGACAACATAAAACAAAGCTGATTGTCAAAACAACAGCAAAACACCATGAAAAAGATGACAAATTTGATGCTAATATTTCTCGGAATGAGTTTATTAGTTTCGTGCGGAGGAGGAAAAGACAAAAACGGTAACGAATTGGATACTCCTGCAAAAGGAACCATTACGGTAGCGGTTGATGAGTCGTTTAGACAAATTATTGAGGCTGAGAGGTCTGCATTTGAGAAGACATTTCCATATACAAAGATAAATTTAGTTTTTAAACCTGAGGGCGAAGCAGTGGCAATGATGCTAAATGATAAAGCCCGAATGGTGGTAGTAGCGAGAGAATTAGACGAAAAAGAAAAGGAGGTTTTTAAACAAGATGATATTCGATATAAGAGTTTTAAGTTTGCGGGAGATGGTATCGCTCTCATTACCAATAAAGTGAACAAAGATACTATGATTACGACGAAGGATTTGGAAGCCGTTATGAAAGGGCAGAAAAAGAAATGGTCGGAAGTAGGAAAAGGTGGTTCTGGCCAAGAGATTGTACTGGTTTTTGACGGGACAAGTTCAAGTAATTTGAGTTTCCTATTGGATACTTTTAAAATTGATAGAAAACAAAAAGTAACATTTTTTGCCGCAAAATCAAACAAAGAGGTTATTGAATACGTAAAAGCTCACAGTAATGCGATGGGTGTAATTGGGGTAAATTGGATTAGTGATGGAGATGATCCGACTTCATTGAGTTTTATTAGAAGTGTAAATGTGTTGTCAGTTGCTAATAAAGTTAACCCCACAATTGAAGATTATTATCAGCCTTTTGGGTATAATTTAGCTTTGAAAAAATATCCGCTGACTCGTAAAATTAGATTGATTTTGAAGGAAGCACACATGGGGCTTGGAACTGGTTTTATTAATTATATGACACTTGAACAAGGACAGTTAATTGTCTATAAAAACGGCTTAATTCCATTGACACAACCTTTGCAAATTAGACAAGTGAAAGCTCAGTAAGAGGTAATTGATTACGGAAATAAAACCAAACCGCTCCATAGTCCAAATTTAAGAGAGTTGTTAATGTTTTGTTAAACGCCATAAGGGTCTGTTACTTGCAAAGAGTGGGAGCGTCAGATAGATATATTTTAGAATTTTACAAGTTATTGTTCAAATAATCCATTTTTGTGAAATCTGAAAAAAGTTTAGATAAAGAATAAAAGTATGGTTTTTATTACAATTTTTTTATTTTAATTTTGTAAATAGTCTTAAAATTAAAATAACATAAAGGTTTACAAAATTAAGCCTCTTGACGTAATTTTAATCAACTAACTCTAAAAGTAAAACGAATCAAACTAATGTGCGTAAGCACTTGAAAACTACTTACAACTAAAAACTCAAGAAGATGAACGTAAAAATTAAATCTCTATTGGTGGCTGCAGGTTTGTTATTTACTGGCGTAGTAAATGCACAAACAGTTCAGCAAGGATTAGCGCAGTTGGATGGAGACCAACCAACAAAAGCTAAAGCAACAATGACGGCGGTAGTGGCGGCTACTCCTACGGCTGAAAATATGTATTATTTGGGTTATGCACAACTTCGTACTGGAGATTTAGATGCAGCAAAAGCAACCTTTGAAAAAGGGTTGGCGGCTGAACCTAAACAACCTTTAAACTCAGTTGGTTTAGCAACAATATTATTGGCTAACAAAAATGCTCAAGGTGCAAAAGCGGCCTTTGATAAAATTTTGTTGGATACTAAAATGAAAAATGCAGATGTCATGTTTCGTATCGCAGAAGCATATACATTGTATGAGCATACAAATGATCCAGGTGAAGCAATCCGTTTGATTGATTTGATTACTGAAAAAACAAAAAAACCTTTAACAGTTGAAATGAATCTTGTGAAAGGTGATGCGTTTTTGTTGAAAAATGACGGTGGTCCTGCTGCAACAGCTTACGAACAATCTATTTTAGTTAACAAAACGGCTAAAGCATACCTTCGATTGGGTGTTGTTTATTTGAGAGGTAAAAACTATCAGTTTACAATTAATAGCTATCAAAGTGCTTATGATACTGATTCATCTTTTGCTCCTTACTACAAACGTATGGGTGATTATTATATCATTTTTAATAAATATAAAGATGCTTCTAAATTGTTTAGAAAATACGTTGATAGAGCAGAAGCAACACCTCCGATTTTATTAGATGCTGCGAAATTATTGTTCTTGGCAAAAGATTATGAAGGAGCTTTGGATTTTACTAAAAAAGCTGAATCACTTGGTGCAACAGACAATGATGTTTTTAGAATGAAAGGCTATTCTTTTATCGAAACTGGAAAATGTCAAGATGGAATTGATAATTTAGAGAAAATGGTTAAAGCAGGTGTTAAGCCTTATTAT
>JAZKDE010000121.1:0-3730 GCA_040387735.1 Bacteroidota bacterium | reverse complement strand
TAAACTTATGATAGTATAATTGCCTGTATTATCTGTTTTCATGCACGCTTAGTTGGAGGAGGTATGCTTATGTAATAAGTCTCATTTTCTTTTATCATAATTGATAGCATCCTATCTTCGTCTAAAAATTACGATTAAATGTCCAAAAACCTTATCATAATTGCTGGTCCAACCGCAGTTGGCAAAACTGATCTATGCGTAAAAATCGCAAAACTCCTTGATACAGAAGTAGTTTCAGCGGATTCTCGTCAGTTTTACCGTGAACTTGCTATCGGAACTGCCAAACCTTCTACCGAAGAAATGGACGGTGTAAAGCACCATTTCGTGGATTCTCATTCCATTCAAGATTATTATTCGGTGGGTGATTTTGAACGTGATTGTTTGGCTATTTTGGAAGAAATTTTTCAGAAAAAAGACGTAGCCATTCTTACGGGCGGTTCTGGAATGTTTATCAAAATGATAACAGATGGCATTGACGAAATGCCCGAAGCCGATTTGGTATTACGGAAAAATTTAGCTCAACGATTTGAAAAAGAAGGGCTTGAAGTCTTAGCCAATGAATTAAAACAACTCGACCCGATTTATTACGAACAAGTTGATATTCAGAATACGCAACGAGTTTTGCGGGCTTTGGAGGTTTGTATTGCTACGGGACAACCTTTTTCGAGCTTTAGAAAAAACCAAAAAGTGGAGCGACCGTTTCGGATGATAAAAATTGGATTGGAACGTCAACGGGAAGAACTATATGCTCGTATCGACAAACGAATGGATATAATGTTGGCAAGCGGACTCGAAGTCGAAGCTAAATCAGTGATAGATTTCCGAGAACATTACGCTCTAAAAACCGTTGGCTATCGTGAAATTTACGAACATCTCGACGGAGAATATGACCGAGAAGAAATGGTGAGATTACTCAAAAGAAATTCTCGAAGATACGCCAAACGCCAAATGACATGGTTCAAAAATCAAGATGAATTTCATTGGTTCGATGCCAAGAATGAGGAGGATATTATTGCTTTTATCAAATCCAAATGTAACACGGACTTTACCGATTAGACCGCAGCGCCGGTTCGCACGGATTACAATAATTTCGATTTTAAGGATTAGATAATGATTGAAAAATGGTTTATCCGTGCGGTTCGACGCTGCGGTCTAATCAGTTCATCCATCAAAAACAAATGTAGCGAGGCCCAATGAGCCTCGCTACAAATCATCCTTAAACCAAAACTAAATAGATAATATGTTCTAAAAATATGCTAAATCTTTTGGCTGAAAATATAAGATAATACTTTCTGGCCTACATGATTTAAACGCTCACTTTTTAACATTATTATTTTTTTAGGAATATTATTCTGCACATGATTACTTATCTTATCTTTTCTTAGACCTCTCTTACCCGCTAACAAATTGTGTGGAAATCCCATAGCTAAAGCATTGTTAGCCAAGGTTGTACACAAAAATAAAATTGTGATAATTGTGAAATTTTTCATCGTTTGATGTTCCTGTTTGAGAGTTTGAGTGATAATTCAGACTTAATGATTTACGCTAATTAATAAGCTATTTTCTTAGTCGCAAAGGCACTTTCTGAATTACAATGTAAAGTTAAGTGTTTAATTAGGTACTATGCAATACACAATACCTTAAATTTTGTTAAAATCTGGATAAATGGTTATTAGATTTGATGAATGGTAATAAGTGTTTTCAATAAGATGCAGGAACTTAAGGAAAAGTTGCAATAATTTTAAAAAATATTTGTTGACCATGTTTTTGGAAAGAATTAATGGAAAAATTTAAAAAAAGTTTTTCCATTAAAAATACCATGTTCTCTAATTTTAGCATAGCCTAAAATTTTTCAGACTTAAAATAGTGATATTTTGAGGTGTAGTTGACGTATATACATTAACGTCTAATTACTTGCAAATATGAAAAAACAGCCATAGCTTTCGGAAAATCTATTTAAAACAGCCACAAAACATTATCATTAATATTCTTGGAAAAGTGTAAATGAAGTCGAATGTCTTTAAGGCATCAGTCTAATAAAACTTGTATTACCAAATTTTGTTGAATGGTTTGAAATACGGCTTGTTAACTTCCTTAAAGACTTACGACATAAGACTATTATATCATGCAAAACCTTCTTTCACGTTTAAATATTTCCGCCATTAATCATGGCACGAGTACTGGATTAAAATCTTGGTCTGCCGAAAGAGCAACTTTGTTAGAATCTCATTCACCGGTTGACGGAAAACTGATTGCTAAAGTTTCCGTTACCACGCACAATGATTATCAGCAGGTGATAGATTTGGCAACGGAGGCGTTCAAGACTTGGCGAAATGTACCAGCTCCTCGACGTGGAGAAATTGTTCGACAAATGGGCGATGCTTTTCGCCATAATAAAGACGTTCTGGGGCAATTAGTTTCTTACGAAATGGGCAAAAGTTTACAAGAAGGCTTGGGCGAAGTGCAAGAAATTATTGACATTTGCGATTTTGCCGTTGGACTTTCTCGCCAATTATATGGACTCACCATGCACTCTGAACGCCCTGAACACAGAATGTACGAGCAGTATCATCCGTTGGGCGTGGTCGGTATTATTTCAGCATTTAATTTTCCCGTAGCCGTTTGGTCATGGAATGCCATGATTGCTTGGGTTTGTGGTGATGTTTGCGTTTGGAAACCATCCGAAAAAACACCATTGACGGCAATTGCTTGTCAAAATATCATTCAAGAAGTTTTACAGAAAAATGACATTGCGGAAGGCGTATCTTGTTTGATTTCGGGAGATTATCAAGTAGGAGAGTGGCTCACGTCTGATAAACGAGTTCCTTTAATTTCAGCAACGGGTTCTACTCGCATGGGAAAAGTTGTGGGAGCAGCAGTTGCCTCACGCATGGGACGTAGTTTATTGGAATTAGGCGGAAATAATGCCATTATTATTACCGAAAATGCCGATTTAAACATCGCTATTCCTGCCGTAGTTTTTGGAGCAGTTGGTACGGCAGGGCAACGTTGTACTTCTACTCGCCGATTAATTATTCATGAATCTATTTATGAGACGGTAAAAGAACGCTTAGTGAAAGCTTACGGACAATTACGCATTGGAAATCCTCTGGACGAAACCAATCACGTTGGTCCTTTAATTGACCATAAAGCGGTAATAGCTTATGTTTCAGCGGCTCATGAAGTAAAAGAAGAAGGTGGCAAAATGTTGGTTGAAGAAGAAATTTTGGAAGGAAAAGGCTTTGAATCAGGTTGTTACGTAAAACCGTGCATCGGTGAAGTTGAGTCACATTTCAAGATTGTAAAACACGAAACCTTTGCTCCAATTTTATACATGATGAAATACAAAACGGTGGACGAAGCCATTGCAATTCAGAATAATGTACCACAAGGATTATCATCGTCAATTTTTACCTTAAATATGCGAGAAGCAGAACAGTTTTTATCAGTCAATGGCTCAGATTGTGGCATTGCCAATGTAAATATTGGAACATCAGGAGCAGAAATTGGTGGTGCGTTCGGTGGTGAAAAAGAAACTGGTGGAGGAAGAGAATCAGGCTCGGACGCTTGGAAAGCTTATATGAGACGACAAACGAACACGATAAATTACGGAGTGCGATTGCCTTTGGCTCAAGGAATTAAATTTGATTTTTAAAATTACTGGCACACGGATTGAACGGATTAGACACGGATTTTTACTTTACTATTTGTAATATGAAAGTGTCATTTA
>JAZKDE010000120.1:33574-40153 GCA_040387735.1 Bacteroidota bacterium | reverse complement strand
CCTGGCGGTAATAATGATCCTGAACATCTCCACTGGCAAAAACACCTTCTATGTTGGTTTTCGAAGTTCCAGGGATTGTTTTTAAATAACCGGTTTCATCCATATCCAACCATCCTTTAAAGATATCGGTATTAGGTTTATGCCCAATAGCTACAAAGAAACCTTCAACAGGAATATCAGATTCTTCACCTGTTTTATTATTCAGTACCCTAATTGCAGTAACATTTTTACCGTTACCCAATATCTCTTTTGTTTCCGTATGGTAAACCACTTCAATGTTAGGCGTATTCAACACACGGTGAACCATAGCTTTCGAAGCCCTGAACTCATCACGTCGTACCAGCATGTAAACCTTTTTGCATAGTTTAGCCAAATATCAGTTGCCGGAAATCCATCCATGGCTCTGGCATCACGGATGAGTGGCCCCCAGCCGTTCATATCAACTAATTGAGGTAAAAGACCAACTCTCTTTTGTGAAAAACTTGCATTGTATTCAATTCTAACTTTGCCGCTTTTTGCTCTCTTGGTTGTGATCAAAACAACACCTCCAGCCGCACGAGAACCATAAATTGCCGCCGAACCATCTTTTAAAAATGAGATATTTTCGATGTCATTCGGGTTAAAGGAATTTAAACTACTTACGCCAGTAACGGGCAATCCATCCACAATTACCAAAGGTTCGGTACTGTTGGTCGAAGCCGCTCCACGAATTTGGAAATTCCAGTTTTCTCTTCCTGGTTGTCCAGAGTTTCTGGTAATGGTTACCCCCGCAACTTGCCCTTGTAACGCTCCTAATGGATTATCAACGGGACCTCTATCTTTAAAAATTTTACTATCAATCGTTGAAATTGAACCTGTTAAAGTTGCTTTTTTTGCCGTTCCATAACCCACAACTATCACTTCATCAAGTGATTTTATATCCGCCAAAAGTGTAACGGTAATATTTATACGTTTTCCTACAAGCACCTCTTTCTTATCAAATCCGATAGAAGAAAATACTAATACGGCTTCATCATCGGGAACAACAATTGAGAAGTTTCCAGAAGCATCAGAAGTTGTGCCTTTTTGCGTTCCTTTGAGCATAATATTTACCCCTGGCAAAGAATTATCTTTATCGTCAACCACTTTTCCAGAAACAGTTTGCTCAATGATTTCCACATTTTGTACTGTTACTTTTTCTGGAATGGAGATTAACTTCAAATCTCGTTTTAAAATTATTTTATTTCCAGCTTGTTCATAGTCGATATTAAATGGCTTAAATAGTCTTTCTAATACCTTTTCGAGCTTTTCATTTTCCACCACAAAAGAAATTTTTCGGTTTGAATCGAAAATTTGGTGGTTATACATAAACTTTACTTCCGTAGCCTTCTCGATCTTATGTAATACTGATTCAATACTTTGATTACTAATCTGAATTGTCACTTTCCGATTGAGTAATTCCTGAGCAAATGTGTCATGAGCTTGTGCAATTGTAGCAAAAACAATCGCAATAAGTACTTGATAGAGACTTATTCGCATGATTTTTAAAATTGTTTTTTGAAATAGTAATCTGTTTTTCATACATTTGTTCGTTTTGTCGTTTACGATTCGGCAATTGATTCCCAGTCACACTTTTAAAGGTGTGAAACGCTGTGCCAACAACGTGGGATGATTCAATACGGAGGTGTTACAGCACCTTCGTATTGTACTTAAACTTTATGATTGTAAATTTTAAATACGCATAAATACTTTTCTCAAATACATCCGCTACTATGAATAATTATTTGAGCATCAATCACTTCGTATCTCGCCCCGATGGTTTTACAGATTAACAGGAGTTTCTCAAACAATGGCTCATCCTCCAAAGATGCGGTTAAATAGCAGTTTTTCATCACCTCCGCATCGTAGATTATTTTCACTCCGTAAAACTTTTCTAAAGTTGAAAAAACATCCGCTATAGAAGTTTTTTCAAAATTGAATTGCTGAACACTCGGCACCGTTATCACCTCGGGAGTTTCCACTAAGGTTCTCACTAAATGTTGATTCTTGGCGTTAAATTCCACTTGCTGATTGGGAGTTAATACCAAACCCGACAAATTGGAGTTATCATTCTTTTCTAAATTTTCCTCATTTCTCGTAAATACTGATACTTTTCCCGTTCTAACAATCACTTTTACATCCTTCGTATTTTTATCTTCTTGAATCAAAAAGCTGGTACCCAGAACTTTAGTGACGACATTATTTGTGTAAACATAAAACGGTTTATTGGGGTCTTTAGCAATTTCAAAGAATGCTTCTCCTGATAATACAACTTCCCGTTTTTCGTGATTAAATTTCTTCGGATAACTAATTTTTGCTCCTTTATGCAAAATGATTGAACTTCCATCTGACAAGGTAATGACCATTAATTTATCAGAAGTATTTTCTTTTTCAATTCCCTCGGATTCTTTAAAGAGTTCTTGGGCAAGATTTTCGTAGCTATTTTTTCCTTTTTGAGTGGTTATCCAAATACCCAAACCACCAACTACCACTAACACTGCCGCCGCTAAAAGCATTATTTTCTTATTCCACAAAGCCCATATTCCTCCTTCCTTTTCGTCTTGTCGGGTAATTATATGGTCTATTTTATCCAATTCCTCTGCAACTTCTTCATCTGAAATATTATCAAAAGCGTCAAAAATGGATAATAATAGTGATTTCCCTTCATTTACCTCTTGTTCTTTCTCTTGATTTACCAACAACCAGCTTTCCCAAAAATTGGTATCTTCTTCAGCGTTTTCTAAAACCCACCTTCTAAAAGACGAATCTGTTGCAAAATCTTCCGCTTTATATTTCAAATATTTATTCATAGGATTTCGATATTAATCTGTCAATAATTTAAAGTTTTCAGGAATACATTCTGACGTTAGTTTATCGAACAAATATTACCCTATTAGTACATTATTATTTCTTATTTTTATTTAAGATGCACAAGCAAAGGTTTGATACTCTTTTTTTGATAGTTTTTTTTCAAAAAATATAATTTCGGTAAAATCAAGAGCGAAATTGTTCGATTTAGGCAGTCAATCGACAAAAGATATTATACTTTATAATAAATATCGAAAAATCAGAAAAGGGAAGTCGTGATTCGACAATGGGAAGAAAATTTTGCTTAATTTCTAAGCAAAAATAAATGATAAAGTTATCATTGTTGAAATGAGCCAAATATGCCAATTATTGGGCAATAAGGTTCTCAATGTACTTAAAGCTCTTTGCAGGTGATTAGAAACCGATTGATAATTAATTTCCATCAAATCAGCGATTTCGTCGTTTGAACGACTCTCATAAAATTTTAAAAACAAAACTTCACGCTGTCTTTTTGGCAGCAGCTCAAGGGCTTTCCGAATTCTGGCTTCATTCTGAGAAAGAGTTTCATTTAAAATAATATCATTTTCAATTGTATAATTATCCGGCTGATTATCATCCTTCTCAATAAATTCATCAACAAAATTTACTCTATTTTTACGAATCTGATAAAGAATATTATTTCTGGTTGATTTCAACAAATATTTACCAATCGAATCAATGTCCGTAATTCCAATTCTTTTTTCCCACAGTTGTAGAAACAAATCTTGAATAACGTCTTTAATCAACTCTCTATCACTGGTAATGGTGTAGCCATAATTAAACAATAATCTATAGTAATTTACACACAGCTCATTGAAAGCGGTTTTATCTCCTAATTTGACCCTGTTTAACAGTTCCAAATAGGCGGCAGTACCCTCTTTGATTTTGGCGAAATTTGGCATTCTAAAAACAGGTTGCTTAATTGATTAAGCAAATGTATATAAAAAATAATATTGATAAAACTATTTTATGAATAAATAGAACCTTTTTTATAAAAAATTTACCAATGTACTTTATTTAGTATTTGCGGTAAAATAAAAACCTAAGCTATCGAGCTTAGGTTTTAAGCAACAAAGTTAATTTCAACTAATAAACTTTCGGTAATGTGTTAGTGAACCAATCACATTATCATTAGAAAACATCAAACCACAGTTTTGTTGTAACTACGTCGGTTCCTTGTTTAGCTACGGCGGCTTTATAATTTGCAATATTCAAAGCCTGTTCTCCCGTTGGGTAAGTTAAACGAACGGGGAAATTACCATTCAAAACACCTGAATAGGCTGGTTTTAATTGGGGAAAATCAAGACGACGCCATTCCGCAAATGCCTCCACACCTTGACTAAAAAGTGCTAACCATTTTTGTTCACCGATTGATTTTTTATAATTTTGAGCATTATAGGCGACCGAACTTTGAGCTAAATATTTTGTAATATCCGCACTCCCAACTTTGAATTGTAATAAAGATGCAGTTATCGCTTGCTTATACAACGCCTCCGCATCCTCTTGAATAAACCCTCTTTGTGCGGCCTCACTCAAGTTAAATAGTACTTCTGAGTACGTTAAAAAAACTGAAGGTGCCGTCGGAGCGGTAAAATAATCGCCTAATTTAGAGGTTTTTGAAAGTCCTAAACGAGAAGCAGAATCTACTGGTAATCCATTCGTTACTCCAATATAACCTGCGGGGGTTACGTCGGCGGTTTTGTTGGCAAAAATACTCAAACGAGGGTCATTTAATAACACTAACCTATCCACGATTGACTTACTTACTCGATAATCATCACGGGTTTCACGATCACGAGCAACGGGATTTTGGTTTGGTGAAGCTAAATAAGTTAGCTGGGCGATTTCATCATTACTGGCGATAAAATTACTTTTGTTACCTGCTAATTCAGTAAAAACACTTTTTGCCGCTTGTGAATCACGGTCAGCGATTCTTAGAGCTACTCTGAGTCTCAACGAATTTGCAAATTTTTTCCACCGAGCGAGATTTCCATTATAAATCACATCCCCTTTAATTGGATTGGCATTTAAGTCGATTAATTCCGTGGCTTTTTTCAAATTTGTCAAAATTCCTGCATATACATCTTTTTGAGAATCATACTGAGGCGTAAGAAACTGATTAATATTAAGTGCCTGAGAATAAGGAATATCACCGTACAAATCAGTCAAAATTTGAAATGACCAAGATTGTAAAATTAATCCCACGGCTTGATAATTAGGATTATTGGTTTTTTGACCAATTTTGATGACTTCTGCAAAATCATTCAAACCTTGTGAGTATAAATTTGTCCAAATATTTTGAACATTAGTCGGATTTACTACGTATTTATCAACATCTGTATATTGAATTTTTGCCCAATGTTGTACAAACAAAGTCGTAGTTTCCATTGACGCATCCGAACCTTGCAATAAATCAGCGTTTGATTTAATAGCATTTGCCAAAATATAATCTGGTTGAGCGGTTGTTGATTCGTTAGGATTCTTATTAATTTTCTCTAACTCAGATTGGCAAGCCGTCAATAATGCCGCAAAAGCCAAAGTAATTGTTCCTTTGAAGATATATTTAATATTCATATTTTATAGTTTTTGAGTAGCCATCATTGAATTCAATTTTAATGATGGCTAATTTATTTAAAGGGAATTGTTCAATCGAGTTAGAAATTAATGTTTAAAGTAAATCCGTAACTACTCGTTGTTGGTAATTGAAGAGATTCCAAACCTTGCCCATTTCCAGTACTGAAGGCAGTTTCTGGGTCAATATTTGCGGCTTTTTTCTGTAAGAATGCCAAATTTCTACCAACTAAAGATAAGGTAACTCCCTGCAAATGAAGTTTATTCACTAAATTGGTCGGTACTGTGTAGCTCAATTTAACTTCACGCAATTTAATAAATGAAGCATCAAAAATACTTGATTCATTAATACCACTATTGCTGTATGTCGCTTTGTAATAACGTTCTGCGGGCAAAATGACTGTATTCTGACTTCCATCGGATTTTACGCCATTGAAAATAATTCCATCGTGATAAACTTGTTCGCCACCAGGAGCACTCGCTTTTGAATCTGTTAACGGAATGGGAGTTCCAGATTTATTATTGCCTTGATAATAGTAAGCTAATCCGCCGTGTTCTTCATCTCTTCCTTGCATTGTTTCAATTAAAACACCCGTGTATTTTCCTGTCGCATTGGTTGCGGAATAAATTTGTCCGCCTTGTTTGGTGTCAATTAAAACGCTTAAATTAAATCCTTTGTAACTGAAAGAGTTGGTAATCCCGCCAATCCATTTCGGAGTATAATACCCTAAAACTTTCAAATTTGGGTCACGAGCGGGCGTACCGTCGGCATTGACAACAATATCACCGTTGGTATTTCTTAAGAATGCCGTTCCAAATAAAGCTCCGTAACGTTTTCCTTTACTGGCTAATACCGAAATAATTCCATTTGAACCAAGTTTGTAATCATTTAAAAAACCTTCATCGTCCAACGAAATAACTTGGCTGACATTCGTTGAATAATTTAATAATATATTCCACTTAAATCCAGATGCCGTTTGGATAGGCGTAAAATTAAGCTGGGCTTCAAAACCGTGATTATTGATATGACCTGCATTTAAGAGTTTCTGCTTGAAACCAGTGGTCGGGCTAACATCTGCACGCAAAATTTGGTTATAACTATCCGAATTATAATAGTTTAAATCCAATCTTACTTTATTTTTG
>JAZKDE010000120.1:5381-33564 GCA_040387735.1 Bacteroidota bacterium | reverse complement strand
TACTCCAATCTCGCTTGATTGCGTAATTTCAGGCTTTAGATTTGAACTCAAAACCACATCAGAAACCGTCAATAAAGGATTACTTCCGAATGGCTGGTTAAAAGGATAGGTATTTATTAATTGATACGGGTCGGTATCCTTTCCAACTTCCGCCCAACCACCACGCAATTTCACGAATGAAAATACATCACTTTGAAAATTCAATGCTTCTGAAAGGACTAAGCTTAAATTAGCCGAAGGATAAAAATAGGAGTTATTTCCAGTGGGTAAAGTTGATGACCAATCGTTACGAGCCGTTAAATTCAAGAAAGCGTAATTCTTGTAGCCCACTTGGGCCGAAGAATATAAACTATAAACTTTCTGCTTACGTAGCACATTATACGATACCAAAGGATCACGTGAATTATTGAGTGTGTATAAATCCGCAACGGCCAATTTGGGAGCTTGTTGATAATTCTGTTCATTAAAATTACTTCTGAGGTTTCCACCTACTAACCAATCTAAATCAAAATTTGAATTTAGTTTTTTATTCAAATTCAATGCAAAATCGGTATTGTTTTCATTCACTACATAACTGTCTTCCGTATATGAGCCAAACGGGGTTCCATTTGTGCCAAAAACAACTTTGAATTTACGTTTGTCGGTGTAGTAATCGTTTCCCGTTTTGATTGTTGCATTTAACCAATCATTGATTTTATAACTTAAGTTCACATTTCCGAAGAAACGATCACGGCGTTGTTCAACGGTATTTTCATAGAGCAACAAATAAGGATTACTGTAATAACTATGATTCCAGTTATAGTCGAAACCACCTTTATTGTAGTCTTTCAATAATTCGGTATCTACCTGACGACCAAACCAGAGAAATTGCAACATAACACTTTGTCCACGCCCACCTAATCCTGGAAGATTATCAGAACCTGTTCTGATAAAATTAGCATTCGTTCCGAGTGTAAGTTTATTATTTAAGCGATAAGTTGAATTTACGCTGAAGGTATTTTTAGTAATGTCAGTATTTGGAATTACACCTGTTTGATTGGAATTATTGTAAGAAAATCGGTAATCCAATTTCTCATCCGACCCCGAAACCGAAACGCCTAAATTTGAAGTTTTACCCGTTACAAAGAAGTTTTTTACATTATCTGGATGTGCCTCAAAAGGTGCTGGTACACCATTTGAAAAGAATTGTGGTAATAAACGGCCATCCAATCTTGGCCCCCAACTTTCATCCGTTCCATCATTGATGCCGCCACCTTTTCCATCTTTATAAGAAAATAATCCTCCCGCTCCTTGTCCAAAGCTATTTTGATATTCTGGTAAAACCAGTAAATTTTCCGCAGTAAATCCAGTATTGATGGATACGCCTAAACCTTTTTTCTTGGTAGATTTACCGCTTTTAGTTTTAATCAAAATTACGCCATTTGATGCTCTTGAGCCATAAAGTGCCGCCGAGTTTGGCCCTTTCAGTACACTGATTGACTCAATATCATCAGGATTTATATCAGAAATAGCATTGGCAAAATCACGTCCTGAGCTTGTCACACCATTTTGAGAGTTATCGACTGGAATTCCGTCAACGATAAATAGAGGTTGATTATTACCTGCAATTGACGTTTCTCCACGAATCACAATTCTCGAAGACCCCATATTTCCTTGGCTATTGGTAATATTTACGCCCGCAATTTTTCCAGAAAGAGCATTTACTAAATTCCCTTCTCTTGCCTCCGCAATATCTTTTGTTCGGAGTTCTTGCACCGCATAACCGAGTGATTTTTTCTCTTTGGCAATTCCCAAAGCCGTTACAACAATTTCTTGGAGTTGAGTATTTTCATTATCCAGCGAAATATCAAGTTTTCCATTGGCAGGTACTTTTTGTTCAATCGTAGTATAGCCAATAAATGAAAATTTCAAAATATCTTCGGGTTGAGCCGTAATTGAATATTGTCCATCAACATCAGTAACCGTGCCTTTTGAGGTACCTTTTATCAGTACCGTCACACCCGCTACATACTGATTATCAGATTTTGATTTTACTTTTCCAGTGACGGTAATATTTTGAGCAAATGCTTCGCCAATCTGTAAGATCAATATTACAGATAAGCATAATCTTAAAAGTTTTTTCATGTAGTAATCGAATTTTTATGGCCTAAATAATCAGGCAAATAAGTTTAAGTGATACGGAAAATTTAATTTTAATACTTAGGTTTTACCTAACGCTTTAAGCCATACGTGAATATATTAGCGTTTAATTTTTAATAATTGGGTAGTTTATACCCCGATTAGGTTATACAATACCTGCATTCTGAGCAATAAGTTACTATTCCGAATAATACTTACGATTCGGGTATTTAACACAAAGTTCAAAGGATTTTCAGTATTGAATTGTACGAGATTGGATGGGTGGTGGATGAAAAATTATAAAAAGCATGATAAATTTGGTTTTAATTATTGATGATAAAGATGAATAAAATTCTACTACTAAGCAACGGCTGAATATTGCTCATTAAAAATCACATTTGGTGCATTATTTTCACGATAAATGTTTTCAATTGTCTCAATTATTGCGTGGATTTCCTTCACCGTTGAAAATTTGCTGAAAGAAAAACGAACATTTTCCTTGTCGAGATTCCTTTGTAACGCTTTCAAAACATGAGAGCCAGCACTGGTTAAATTTGAGCAAGCACTACCACCAGAAACCGCAATTCCTTTCTGGTCCAGGAGATTTACTAATGGGTCACTTTTCCTTAGATTTTGAAAGGCCACGTTTACAATTCCATAAGCACTATCAATTTCTGAATCACTGATTCCATTAAACGAAATATCGCCGACTGCACTATTTTTTAGTTTTTCAATGAAGTATGATTTTAGATACGAAACGTGATTTCGATATTCTTGAAGTCCACGGTATGCGATTTCCAAAGCTTTAGCTAAACCTACAATTCCAGCAACGTTTTCTGTTCCGCCACGAGTTCCTCGCTCTTGAGCTCCTCCGTAAATATGCGGTTGAACTCTCCGATATTTATTCAAATAAATGAACCCCACTCCTTTCGGACCATGAAATTTGTGAGATGAGCCAACTAAATAATCAATTTCCAATTCTTGAAGATTGATAGGATATTTCCCCATACTTTGCGTTGTATCACTGTGAAAAATACCGTCGTATTTTTTAACTAAGTGACCTATTCGCTGAATATCATTAATATTCCCAATTTCATTATTGACGTGCATCAAACTCACCAAAGCTTGCGGACGATGGCGAAGTTGATTTTCTAAATCGTCATAATCAATTCGTCCCTTTGAATCAAAATTGATAAAATCAACTGAAATTTCTCGCTCTTGGGAGTACTGCCCAAGCGTTTGTAAAACTGCTTTGTGTTCTAATTTACTCGTCAAAACATTCTTAATTTCAAAGGTTTTGACAGCTCCTGTAATCGCCAAATTATTCGCTTCCGTAGCTCCCGAAGTGAATATAATATCAGCCGATGAGGCATTTAATAATTTAGCTACCGTAGCTCTTGATTCTTCAACAGCTTCTTTCGCCTTTCTCCCAAAACTGTGGGATGATGAAGGATTTCCATATTGACTCGTCAAAAATGGAATCATTGCACTAAACACTTCTGGGTCGAGTGCAGTTGTTGCGGCATTATCACAATAAATCTCCATATTTTTGTTGTTGATGATATTTTTTAGAGGATGAAAAACTTAATTTTCGTCGTAAATAATCTTTTGTAATTGGACAAATACTAAGGAATTAAAATATTTAATATATAGATATAGTAGTTTATATATTACTACAAATACAAAAAAATATATTTGTCAAAATTAAATGGAAATACTCTCCTTAGTGAAAATCAATTTTAGGAATATTAAACCGATAATATGAGGGAAATAGTCTTTCGATTTAAGTAATCTACTTATTCGATAGACAAAGATAATTACACTTAAATAAACATTCCAAATGAATTGGAATATTTATTTAAAACTTAGAAAACTAAAATAATCCTTTCAGTAATATCATTATTAATGCAAGTTGGGCATTAACGATAGTAACCATTTTAAAATAGCAATGCAATTACACAATAACGCCTGCCGCAGAGAAAACTCTATGGCAGGCGTTCCTGCGTAATCTATGACGACTAAATATTTTACCCCGAATCTGATTTAAAGTTAGAAAATTACAGTATTTATTTTTTATCAATCATGACGCTAACAGCTCCCCAAGCGGGTACAACAACTTTCATCCCGTTGGTGGTTAGAGCAGATTTTGCCTTTATTGTGGTGTAATCCGCAGGCCCACCAGCAGCACCTTTCGGCCCCGAGCCATTGATTAACACTTTCCTCGAAAATTGTCCATTATCGTTGCTACCTTCTAAACTATACCAGTAAAAACGGTTACCTACTCGAAAGTTTTTTGTCTTTACTTCAACATATTCGGGACTTCCAGAAGCATTCACCAAGGTAACATTCATTTGCCCCGACGAATAAGTAGAAGCATAAGCTTTTATGGATGAAGGAGCATTTCCACTTCCTAACACTACATTAGAAGACACGAGTCTATCGCCAATACATTTCTGGAAATAATACATATAATAAAAAGAAGGTCGGGCATTCCAACGGGGGTCATCGCTACTACCGCCGTCGCTAAAAAGACCATGGTCGTTTCCGCCATCCCAACCATTTAGTAAGTCCCAACGAGCAGCCAAACCATATTTATTTTTGATAGCTTCACCTTGCACGATAATTGCAAAAAGTCCACTGGTATTTGATACTTGTTGTTTCGAGTCTTTTGCCCACATATTCCATTCTGTAAAAGCAATGGGTTTCAATTCTGCTCCGTTAGAAGTAATTTCATTACTCACAAAATTCATCATTTGCTCAGGTACCGTCAAAGCACCGTTGAGAACTGCTGGAGCATTTGAGTTTTGGTCATAAGGCGTAATATAATTATGAACTATATAAAAATCAGCCTTATTATTTAGCTCAGGAATCATCGTTGAATTCCAAGTTTTAGTAGTATTCGTTTGCCACGATTGGGTTGGAGATTCTTGTGTAACAGCCCCAATTTTAATTTTTACGCCAATTTCTGCTGCTGCTTTTCGCATAGAATCGGCATAAACTTTAAAATGTTTTGCGTACAATCCTCCTGTTAAAAATTCTGGTTGGCCATCCTGATTTTTTGAAACATCAATTCTGTAACCCGCTTCCCAATCGCCGTAATTTTCATTTCCAATTTCCCAGTATTCGGTTCTTCCTTTATCGTATCGAACCCAGTCAGCAGCAAGATGTGCAGCAGTAGCCACAGGGTTTTTACTGGTTCCGTACCGAGCAAAACCGTAATTAATAGTGATGACGCCTTTATTATTGCTGCGTTGTAACATATCATAATAATTACTCAATGAAGCACGCCAATTGTCGGTCGTTTGTCCGTAAAAAAACCAAGAATCCGACAGTTTTCCGTCTTTATCCATATATTGATTCGGAATTCCCCAATCCTTCATGTATTGAATACCAGGAATTTGTCGATTTTTATTATTGGGGTCTTGAACTGGAGTCGCATTCCAAAAATAGCCATCACTTCCACTACCCGCAGGCCACCGAATTATGTTTGGTTTTAGATTGGTAATATCCGTTATAAAACTTGGCGTATCCACAAAAGTTCCCATCCAAGTATTAGAGTTATGACCAAATATCTGCGATGGGATTTTTGTAATGATATCCGAAGCATCAATTGTTACCGTATTGGAAGCAACCTCAGCCACTGAACTTTCTATATATGGAGGAACAATAAAGTTTTTGGGTTGCCAATTATCCAAGAAAAAGCCCATAGTTGCCGCAATTTTTGGTTCAATAGCAGGTGAAATAACTACAACCGTATCTTTTGGGATAACCGTAATAGGTGAATCAATCACACTTTTTGAACAAGATGGACACATCAAAACGGACATTCCTGAAAATAGCATTCTATTAAAAAGATTCATCAATTTATTTAATGTTTTAGTTTATAGCCCAGATGAACTACGAAGCCACCAAAGCTCGAAAATTTTTACAGTAGAACAGGTTTCTAACCTGCCAATGGAGTTTATAGACAAGTAAAATACTGTCCTTCCACCAAAATTTCTAAAAAAAATCCTTCTATAATCTATAATAGATAGAAGGATTTTTTTAACCAATAGATGAAGTGTAATTTGCGTTATTTCTTGATAAACATTACATCATCAAAATATAAAGTTTCATCTTTATCTGGACCTTGTAATCTCCATCCAAACTGTTTCAATGTGGTTCCTGGATACCAGAAATCTATATCTGCTAAAGCGATTTTATAGTAATTCCAAACTTTGGGAGCTACATCAATTTTATTTTTATCCGTAAAATTACCAAATCCCCCTTTTGAAGCATCCGATTGAATCCAGAATGAAATTGGTACATTTCCACCTCGGATAGAAAACGAAATGTATTTATAGTCCGCCGAATAATCAACTGATGGATACCAATTACTAAAAGCCGCCATGTGCCAATTACCACCCGCAAATGTTTTTACCAATGATTTTTTCCCTGCAAAAGCTTGGTCAGCATTCACAATTAATGGATCTCCCCAAGAATTATTCCCGTAATCTTTGGCAAAATCCTCCGCAAAAACGACCAAAGCAACATCCGCATTTACAAACTCATATTCCTTTGCGGTTACCATGCCACTCGAATTAGTAATATCTAAAGTAACTTGACTTAAATTGGTGGTTGGGAATCTAAGAACCATTGTTTCATTACCTAATTTATCTTTGGTTTTTGAGACAATTTTAACGGGAGTTGTTGTTTTTGAAAATACTACACTTGACACATCGGTGAAGTTTTTTCCTTTCAGGGTAATATCACCTCGGTCTGTACCGAAAGTAATTTTATCACTTGAATACACCGCTGGTTTAGCAATTACTTTAAAGTTAAAAGTTGCCTCACCGTGCGAAGTTACCAATCTAATTTTATTATCCGCCGTCGAATCCGTTGGGGCTTCACCGGGTAGGGTAATAATCAAACTATTATCTGTATTATACGTCGGATTGAAAGCCGTGTTGTAACCATTAAAATACGCATAAATCACTCCTCCAATATTCTGACCGCTGATTACTAATAGTTTATACGGTTCAGAACCTACAATACTACTATCCTTGTGTTTGGGAATGGTATCCAATAAATAAACTTTTGTAATACTTGGTGTACCAGTCGAAAACTTGGGAATGCCAGTTTCGTCGTCTTTGCACGAAGCCAGAATAGTAATACCGACGAGCATCACCCAAAAAGCTGCTAACGTAGGTTTACTAAATAAAAGATATATGTTTTTTTTCATTTTTGTATTTGTTTGTGTGGGAGCGAAAAAATCCATTCCCACATAATTTCGTAAGGTTATTGATACTAAAACTTGTAAGGAACTGGCGGCTTCAATAAATTAGGAGCTTGTGCCGTTTCAGTATCAGGGATTGGCAGATAAAATGCGGTTGATACCAGCTTGAAGGTATCAGTTGTACGATTGATGAAAGTAAATTCTCGTTTCTTCGTTGCTGTACCCGTTCCTGGTTTAATTCTAATGGTATAAGTTCCTCGAATTTGTTTGGCAATTATATCCGTAACCTTTTGTGGTTTATAGTAATAAAGTCTTACTAAATCGTACCAAGCATCGCCTTCAACCGCAAACTCGTAGCGTCTTTCGTGTAATAAATCATCCAAAGTAAATGAAGTTACGGGTGCTAAAGTAGCTCTGGTACGAATAGCATTGTAATATTTAAGTGCTTCTGGGTCAGTAGTTGAGGCATTATTTCCCAATATAGCTTCGGCATAAATCAGATAAACATCCGCTAAACGTTGCATATAACTGTTATTGGGAGCGGCTTGCTGTTGTCCAAGTCCACCATTATCATCCGCACCACCAACGATATATTTTTTGAAGTGAGCAAAAGTTTCCCAAGCATCGTCGGCAGGAATTGGTTCTCTCCAACCACCTTTCGCTTTGATTAATTCTGGATAATGGTCACCAGGAAGCATAAATGTTGCTTTTCTACGGACAGAGTCGGCTGGATCAAGATTCGCTAAATAATCATAAGAGGCACCATTTCCTCCACCCCAACCATCTTGGAAGCCAGTAATTTGACTATTTTCCGCAAATTGCGATTGAAATTGATTGCCTGAACCGTAACCTCCGTTACCAACCCACTGCAAACCAAATAATTGTTCTGAATTGTTATTATTGGCCGTCAAGAATAAATCAGGATAATTAGGCATTAACTGAAATGCACTGTTTTTAATAACATCCCTTGCGTAATATTTGGCACTATCCAAATACATTTGACTTCTTAGCCCGTTTGTTGAACCTAATCCTGAACGAGTCAAATAAAATCTGGCCAACATTCCTTTGGCAGAAAATGAGTTCAATCTTCCCGAACCCACGGCTGAAGTAGCAGGCAAATTATCTTTAGCCGCTTGCATATCACGAATGGCAAATTCCCAAACGGTTTCAACGGTATTTCGGGTCAAAGTTGTATCCGCTCCTTGTTTTAGATTATCCGTAATTACTGGAACTGGCCCCCAATTTTGAACTAAATACGAATACGCCACCGCACGCATATAACGGGCTTCACCGATGGCTCTTTTCTTTGCCTCCACCGTTACAGCCGATTTTGAGTACGTATTTACGTTATAAATTAATACGTTCGCTTGTGCTACAATCGTGAAAAAAGAGTTCCAAGAATCTCTTAAATCACTATTGGTATTGGATACTGTAAATTGATAAAACTGTTGCCAATTACCATTATAAGGGCTAATCATGTTACCTGCACGACCATCGCCGAAGGATAATAAAGCTTGTCCATTTGAACCAAACCAAACTTTATTGTAAAGTGCCGCCGTACCTGCCATCAATTCTGCATCAGTATTGAAGAAATTAGGAGCAGTCAAACTCCCCAGTGGAGGCGTATCTAAGAATTCTTCTTTACAACTTGCAAACCCACCAATTGTGAGGGCTACAAATAAGAATTTCAATAAATTATATCTTTTCATTTTATGAATATTTTTATGAATGAATAGTCTTACTAAAAATCGAATGACGCAGAGAAAGTGTACATTCTTGATGATGGATAACGACCATTATCAAAACCAGGAACGCCCGCTGAAGTACCAACTTCTGGGTCATAACCACTGTATTTAGTAATTGTGAACGCATTTTGTACTCCACCCGTCACTCGTAATCCATTGAGAGGTAAATACTTTTTCAAAAATGTCTTTGGAACATTATAAGTTAATTGAATATTTTTTACTCGTAAATACGAACCATCTTCCACAAATTGGTCGGTTGCACGCCCGCTATTTCCGTAACTTGAATACGCAATTCTTGGCACAGTTGTATTCGGATTTAATAAGGTCAATGTTTCAATCAAAGTATTGCCACTTGGTTGAGCAAAATTGATAGCTTCTTTGTAAGCACCGTGGATAAAATTTCGGAAAGCACTATTATCAAATCTCAATTGGTTGAATATTTGGTTTCCGTAAACGCCTTGCATGAAAATTGACAAGTCAAATCCTTTATAAGAGAAATTATTGGTAATACCAAAAGTGAAGTTAGGCCAAGGGTTTCCGATAAATGTTCTGTCTTTATCGTCAATTACTTGTACATTTTTTCCTAAAACTGGGTCATAATAAGTCGTCTTATCAAGGTTCACGTATTTTATATCACCAACCCACGCCTCGGTTGGCGAAATATGAACATTCGTTGGTAGGGCTGCCGTCGTTAAATCTTGGTAGTTTTTAATTAAACCATCCGCCTGATAACCGTAAAATTGAAAGAGCGGTTGTCCAACAATTGAACGAGAAATCACTCTACTAAACCACGGGAAACGGTCGATAATAGCTCTATCAGTATTTAATTTCAATAATTTATTTCGGTCGAAAGAAATATTAAATCCGCTTTTCCAAGTAACAGAATTGGCATTTTTACTTTGGATTGGTGTGGTATTAATCGAAATACCAAAGCCTTTATTTTCCATATCCCCAATATTTACTACTGGAGCTCCAATTCCACCTTGTCCCGACGTTCCTGCGTAAGCTGGCAAAGGCAAATCGGTAATTAAATCGGATGTTTTTCTCAAATAAGCATCAAAAACGACTTGTACTCTATCCTTCAACATGTGTAAATCAAATCCAACGTTATAAGTTTGGGTATTTTCCCACTTGATATCAGGGTTTGGAAATTTACCCGCTAAAAACCCTTGTCCCGATTGAGTTGCAGCTGTGCTTAACGGTGCATAAGTGTTTTTACCCCAATATTGATTTCCCGTTGTTCCCATCTCAACTCTCAATTTCAAATCGTTGATAAAGGCAACATCTTGCATAAATGGTTCTTTGGTAACTCTCCAAGCGGCAGAAACCGAAGGAAAATATCCCCATTTATTATTTGGTCCAAAATATGAAGACGCATCCGCTCGGTAAGTTGCTTGGAAAATATACTTGTCGTCATAAACGTAACCTAAACGAGTGAAATAAGACTCCTGAGAATTATCGTCTCTATTACTTTTACTAAGAGAGGTTTTAGGATCACCTAAACTTAATTCAGAAAGTGCATTATTGGTAAATCCAGTTACTCTACCCGATAATTCTTCGTGGAAACCGTACTGAGCTTCGTGTCCGATGGTGATATTCACATCGTGTTTTTGAAGGAATTTTTTCGAGTAATTTAAACGTTGGTTTGTACTCCAATAATAGTTATTGCCGTCGTATCTCTCCGAAGTTGAAATTGGGTTTTTAGCTCCTGCCGTCAAAGCATTTGCTCCGAATGTATAAGAAGGACGGAAAATAGCACGGGTATCATTTCCAAAATTTCCGTTAAATTCACCGTGGAAAGTAAAGTTTTTTAAGAAAGTTAAATCCGCATAAATTGTCCCGAAAGTGGTAATGCGTTTGAAATCATTGGTATTGGTGTAAGCCAAGGCAATCGGATTGGTGATTTGGGCGGAATATTTTCCCGGCACAACATCTTGAGGACCACCAAAACTTCCATCTGGATTATAAACTGGTGCATTTGGCGATTGCTGAATGGCTGTACTAATCACATTATCTTCGTTGATAGAAAGTTTTTCAGCCGTTCCTGAAATAGAAAGATTAGTTCCAATTTTCAAATAACTACGCAATTTACTTTCCACGTTTACTCTGAATGACCGTCTGTCAAATCCAGAATTTGGAGCAATTCCTTCCTGATTCATTAATTCGGCCGAGATGTAATAAGTCGTTTTGTCGTTCCCTCCGCTTAAAGAAAGTTGTTGTTTCTTCATCACCGCAGTTTTGAACAAAGCTGACTGCCAGTTGGTACCTTCTCCTAAAATGGAAGGATCGGCAAATTCAGCATTATAACCAGAACCAACCGCTTTTGCCCAAGCATTACTATACGTGGCATATTCTCTCAAATTCATCATTGGCAACTGCTTTGGCAACCCTTGAAAGTTATACATCGTCGTGAAATTCACTTTTGCATCACCAGCTTTTCCTTTTTTGGTTGTTACCACAATAACGCCATTAGCTGCTTTTGAACCGTAAATTGATTGAGCCGAAGGTCCACTCAAAACATTCATTGATTCAATATCATCAGGGTTTATGCTCGAAAGAATGTTTGATTGCCCATCCGAACCAACGCCTTGAGTTGGAGAATCTTGTGGTACAATCTGAACGCCATCAATCACGTACATCGGTTGCGTATTTCCATTAATCGTTGAAAGTCCACGAATGTAAATGGATGCGGCTCCGCCAGGTTTTCCAGAATTACTGGATACATAAACGTTTGGTGCTCGGCCTTGAAGTGCTTGGTCGAGCGTGGTATTTACCGTTCTTTTCAATTCAGTTTCACCAATGTTCGTTTGAGCTCCTGAAAGTAAACGTTTACTCGAAGAACCATAACCAACCACGACAACTTCGTCGAGGGAAGAAGCATTTTCTTGGAGTGAAACATTGACTTTATTTCGTCCTGCAATTTTCACTTCCTGAGAAATATATCCAACCGATGAAATAATCAGGGTCGCTGTATTTGAGGCATCTATTGAGTAATCACCCGCAGAATTCGCTGTTGTACCGCTTGCAGTACCTTTTATCAAAATATTCGCTCCTGGAATAACTTGTCCATCTTGTCCAGAAACGATTTTCCCTGTTATTTTCTGAACACTACTGGCTACTTTTTGAGCAGAAGTTTCAGCAAATTGACATAAACTCAGCGACAGAATCAAGGCCAATTTCATCAATTGAACCGATTTGGAAGGTGGCGGTGAGCCACTACATTGGTAATTTTTTTTCATAGGAATTTAATAATTGATTGTTGGGATGTCCTGATAGGTTATTTATTGTTTTTGTATATCATTGAACACTTGAAATTATTTATACATATTGTGCAAAAATAAATTCATTAAATCCCATTTATATCAGTACTTTCCCTCTATTTAAAAACTAAGGGTAAACCCTTAGTTTTTAAATAGAGGGAAAGTAAAAAAGACGAATGACGTGTTTAAATGTACTTTTATCGGTAAAGAATTACCGTGAAGAGGATGCAAAAAAGCAGTTCTCTGTATGCTATTGTGGGGTTATTTGAAGGGAATAGACACTGTTACGGAAGACCCAGCGTCTTTTTCGGAGTGAAAGTTGAGAGCTCCTTGTAAATATTTAACTCTTGAACGAATATTGTTCCAGCCACTACTATCAGAATTGACAACATTTTCATCAAAACCAATTCCGTCGTCTTCAACAGTTAGAGTTAAATTATCATCCGAAAAAATAATTTGAATTAATATTTCGTTAGCTTGAGCGTGTTTTAGGGAATTAGTCAATAGTTCCTGAATGATACGGTAAATCATCAAGTTTTTATTCATTTCTAAGTCAATTGATTCACCGAAGTACTGAAAAATAATTGTGGGATTTGTACTATTTTGCTTAAAAACAAAATCTTCTAATGCTCTAATAAGTCCAAATTTTGTCAGTGTATTGGGCTGTAAATTACCCGAAATTGTTCTCACTTCTGAGCAAGCCTCATCAATCATTTGAATGATACTTTCTTGGGTTGTTCCTTTTCCCATCAAAATTTTTGTTCTCGACAACATCGTTCCCAAACCGTCGTGCAGTTCTTGGGCAATGCGTACTCGCTCCAATTCTTGTCCGTTGATAAGGGCATTCAGCGTTTCAATATGAAGATTTTTATTGAGTTCCTCCGTTTCCAGTCTTCCAATTCTCCGTCGATTCAAAAAAGCATATACCAGCAATGACAAAAACAGCATAGTTAGCACCAATATCCCAAGGTACATTTGTTGTCTAATCCGCAGTTTATCCAACTCAATGTCGGTAAGCTGTTTTTCGAGTGCAATTTTAGAAACGACCATTCGTTGTTTTTCGAGCAAATTATATTCACTAAAAGAACGAACATCACTTTCAATTTTTGAAAAGTAAATATTTTCAATCGTTTTTTGTGCCATAATTGAAAATTCAAAAGCTCGTTTAAAATCATTCTTCAAGAAAAAATAATTTTGTATATCATCATAAACTCCTTTTTTCAACTGAATGAGGTTGATATTGCTCTCCACAATTTTTTGGCATTCCAACAAAACCTTAATTCGTTCTCGTTCTTTTCCCTGACCGTGATAACATTTCCCTTCAATGTAAAGTGAAACAGCTTCCAACCAATTAACATTAAGTTTTTTTCCAATTTGGTAACTCTTCTGTGCGTGAAATAGAGCTTGTGGAAACTGTTGTTGGCGAGAATAAAAATCTGAATACGAGGAATGCAACCTACCTTCAAATTCTGGGTTTTTCACTTTTTGATTTAAAAGTTCAACTCTGTCGAGAATAATTCCTGCGGCTGCAAAATTATTTTCGTGAATATTGATATTCGCTAAATTAATCAAATGCCCCAATTCATTATTTGGTTTATTAGTTCGACGAAAGTAATTAACCGCACTTTCAATGTATTCTTTGGCAAATTGTTTGATAAAAGCCCTATCCATAAAATACGAACCAATCGCTCCTCGTAAATCATAAAAATTTGAGGAATCTTTCATTGCTTGAAAACATTCCATACTTTTACGCAGGTTCGTTAAGGGAGAATTATTCAGATTAGTGGCTCTTTCTTCATTTTTTGCGTACGCCCAATAAGTAAATCCTAAGCCGAGTGTATCTCGATTGTTTTGATACTTTTGCACCATACTATCCAATTGCTTTTTACTAAATACGGCGTCGATATTCGGGTATTTATTTTGGGCAAGAAGTACACTCGACCAAGTAGTGAGTAGCAAAATCAGAAGTACTTGAAAGAAAAAACACCTTTTCATATTTATTAAACTTGTTATTTCAAAATTACAATCTCAGATGATTCGTATTTTATTAGTGGACGACCACAAGATTTTTACCGAAGGGATTGCTTCTTTACTGTTGCACGAATCTGACTTTAACGTCGTTGGTGAATGCCAGAATGCCGTACAAGTTAAGTATTTTTTACAATCAAATCCTATTGATGTAGTTCTGTTGGACATCAATTTGGGAGCTGATAGTGGTTTGGATATTTGCAAATATATTACCGAAAATAACCCAACGGTAAAAGTTCTCGCCATGTCCATGTACAACGATGAAAGTTTTATTACCCGAATGATTAAGAACGGAGCTTTAGGATATATTCTCAAAAACACCAGTGCTGAAGAACTCCTAAAAGCCATCAGAACGGTTCATTCAGGGAAAACTTATCAAAGTGATGAGGTAATGAATATTATCATGCGAGGATTAAGTCGGCAAAAACAACAAGAAAAAAGTCTGTACGATATTCGTTTTACTCGTCGTGAAAAAGAAGTTTTAGAACTCATTGCCAAAGGTAAAACAACCCGAGAAATGGCCGTAGAATTATTCATCAGTGAAAAAACCGTTGAAACGCATCGCAGTAATTTACTTTCTAAATTTGAAGTAAAAAATGTGGTTAGTTTATTAAAAATAGCGATGGAATACGGTTACGTTCGTTAAACAAAATCAATAAAAACCTCTCCTATTCTTAATTGACAACTACGTTTTCTCCAATTAAATAACTCCATTTTAGGACATTTTTTCGTCTGTATTTCAATCTCCTGTAATTTCTTTAATCAACAAAAACATATAAAATCACGTTATTTTAATATGTTTGCTGAAATATTATTGTTTTGAATCTCTCAAATCTTAAACTAATGACGCTTAAATCACGATTATTTTCACTCTTTATTTCCACGATATTTTTCATGGCTTGCGATAAAAAAAGCGAGACACTTTTCACCAAACTTCCCGCTGATAGTACAGGAATTACCTTTGTAAATCGGATTGTAGAAACGAATGCCCGTAACGTTTTCAATTTTGAATACGTCTATAACGGCGGTGGCGTGGCTTTGGGAGATTTCAATAATGACAATTTAGTTGATGTGTATTTCACTGGTAATCAGGTTGAGAATAAATTGTATTTAAATAAAGGTGTGGGTAAGAATTCGTCTTTGACTTTTGAAGATGTAACCGATAAAAGTCACGTCTCTGGCGAAGGCCGTTGGTGTTCGGGAGCAACTTTGGTGGATATTAACAACGATAAATTATTGGATATTTACGTAAGTGCATCCGTTAGTAATGTGGCCGACCGCTTGGCAAATATGATGTACGTTAACCAAGGCGTTGATAAAAATGGCGTTCCGATTTTTAAAGAAATGGCGAAGGAATACGGAATTGCTGATACAACTCACACGACTAATTCTGCCTTTTTTGACTATGATAACGATGGAGATTTGGACCTATATTTATTGGTCAATGAAATGGAAAAAGTACGTTATCCCAATAAATACGTCGATAAAATTGTAGATGGTACGTCAAAACGGACAGATAGATTGTATAAAAATGACGGGACAAATGCCAAGCCACATTTCACAAATGTCTCTAAACAAGCGGGTATTTTGATTGAAGGATACGGTTTGGGCGTGAATATTACTGATATAAATCGTGATGGCTGGAAAGATATTTACGTTACCAACGATTTTCTATCGGACGATTTACTCTACATCAATAATAAAAACGGCACATTTACCGACCAAGCCGCAGACTATTTCAAACACACTTCTTTTTCAGCAATGGGCAATGATGTGGAAGATTTAAACAATGATGGGTTGGTTGATATTGTGGCTTTGGACATGGTTCCTGCCGATAATTTTCGAAAAAAAATGGTACTTCCAGCCAACAATTATTCGACGTATCAAAACAATGAAAAATTTCATTACAATTATCAATATCCACGAAATACCATGCAAGTAAATCAGGGAATTAACCCCACAACGGGCAAGCCAGTTTTTAGCGAAATGGGATTATTGGCAGGAATTGCCGAAACCGATTGGAGTTGGTGTCCGATGATTACGGACTTTGATAATGATGGTTTTCGAGATATTATTATCTCCAACGGATTTCCAAAAGATATAACTGACCACGATTATTTAGTCTATCGTTATCAAACGGCCGTTTCACAAAAAGTCTCCTTGGAAGAGCTTTTAGGAATGGTTCCTTCCATAAAAACAGTAAATTATGCCTTCAAAAATACTGTAAAAATAAGCGGAGAATCGCCTCAATTTGAAGACGTTTCTAAAGCTTGGGGAATGGACACGCCCAGTTTCTCGAATGGTTCTGCTTATGCCGATTTGGATAATGACGGAGATTTGGATTATGTGGTGAATAATATCAATGATTCGGCTTTTGTTTATCGCAATAATACTGTTCAACTTAAACCCGCTGAAAGTCATTTTTTGAAGGTAAAATGCAAAGGATTATCCAATAATATTAATGGAATTGGGGCTTGGATTGATATTTCATACAACCACGGAGAAAAACAAGTTTATGAAAATACACCCTACCGTGGTTACCTTTCGACAATCGAAAATATTGCTCATTTTGGTTTGGGAAAAACAGTCCTAATTGATGAAGTGAAAATCACTTGGCAAAGTGGAAAAATTAGTATTTATAAGAACGTAAAAGCTAATCAAACCTTACTTGTAGATGAAGAAAATGCTACGACTGAACGTTTGGTCGAAAACAAAAAACCAACTGTATTTCAAGACATTACGAATACATTAGGATTTAATTTCATTCATCAAGAAACTGATATTATTGATTTTAATATTCAAAAATTATTACCTCACAAACTATCGCAATACGGCCCAGCAATCGCCGTTGGAGATGTAAATGGTGATGATTTAGAAGACGTTTTTATAGGTGGAGCAAGCAATCACAAAGGCACGTTTTTAGTCCAAAATAAAGCAGGAAAATTTACTACATCGGACTTAATTAAAGGAGAAACTAATGCCACAAAATTCGCCGAAGACGCAGGCGTTTTGCTCTTTGATGCTGACCGTGACAATGACCTTGATTTGTACATCGTTAGTGGTAGTAATGAATCTCCCGTGGGGTTATTTATGTACCAAGATAGATTTTACGAAAACGATGGAAAAGGGAATTTTACCGAAAATATGAAAGCGTTACCATCTTTTCTCAAAAGTGGTTCTTGCGTAAAAGCCGTTGATTACGACCACGATGGCGACCTCGACTTATTTGTTGGTGGGCGATTAGAAGTGAATGCTTATCCGAAACCCGTGAGCAGTTATGTTCTGCGAAATGATAGTAAAAATGAGGTTCATTTTACAGATGTTACCGCAAAATTTGCCCCTGATTTACAAAATTTAGGCTTAGTTTGTGATGCACTTTGGACGGATTATGACAACGATGGTTGGCAAGATTTGATGTTAGCGGGTGAATGGATGCCGATTTCAATACTAAAAAATAAGCAAGGAAAAAGCTTAGAACTCGTTAAAAATCAAGAACTTGATTCTCAGATTGGTTTTTGGAATAGCCTTACTTCGGGAGATTTTGATAACGATGGCGATATGGATTACGTAGCAGGCAATACGGGAATTAATACAATGAACAAAGTTTCTGACGAATTTCCGATGACCATTTATGGAAAAGATTTTAATTCCGACGGACTTTTCGATGCGATTCCAACGGTATTTTTTCCCGATAAAGACCAAAAACGTCACGAAGTAACTTTTCATACCAGAGACGATTTAATCAAACAAATGACCATTCTCCGTGAAAAATTTGATAACTATAATAAGTTTGCAACCACTGACATTAATGGAATTATATCGCAAGATAATTTAAACAATGCACTTATTTTAAAAGCTAACAATACGAAAACCAGTTATATAGAAAATTTAGGAGAAGGTAAATTCAAAATTACTTCGTTGCCAATTCAGGTACAAACAGCACCAATTTTTGGTATGATAAGTGAAGATTTTGATGCCGATGGAAACCTTGATATTTTGATGGTTGGGAATGATTTTGGCAATGAAGTTTCCGTCGGGCGATTAGATGCTTTTAATGGTTTGTTATTATTAGGGAATAGTAAAGGAAATTTTAGGGTAAAATCATTGTCCCAAACAGCATTTTTTGTGGGTGGCGATGCCAAAGGTTTAGTCAGAATAACTAATCCACAAGGAAATCCGCTGATGATGTCAACCCAAAACAGAGGTGCCTTAAAAACCTTTGCCCTAACAAATCCTTTCACCACAAAAACGCTGCAAACCAATGATGCTGTGGCGTTTGAAAATTTAAAAAATGGAAAAAAACGAAAAACGGAAATTTATTACGGAACTTCCTTTTTATCCCAATCCTCCAGAAGCATTTTGCTTTCGCCCAACATAAAATCTGTGGAAGTAATTGATTTTCAAGGCAAAAGAAGAAAACTATAAGCTATGTGATACAAATTATGACCAAGATCTTTTAATTTGACAAATGGCATTTACAATTAAACCAATATTTTGGTTTGTTGAAATACCATAGCCGTAAGGAAATCTCCGTAAATACATAAATTATCTATTTTTATTTAGTAGTCTGCCACAACCAGCAGAAAGTCTGTTAATTTTACACGATTATCGTTTAATCTGTACTCCAAAACAATTTAATAGTATAAATAATTTTGTCCCTTTGGAAGAAAATCAACTCATAAAATCCTGCTTAAAAGGAGAATCTTCTGGTTATAACACCTTGTACGCACAGTATGCACCCAAAATGCTGGTAGTCTGTTCAAGGTATTTAACTGATTTTGATGATGCCAAAGATATTCTTCAAGAGGGATTTATCAAGGTATTTGAACAATTACATCGTTTCAGAAATGAAGGTTCTTTGGAAGGTTGGATTCGCAGAATAATGGTGAATGAAGCCCTTAACCACTTAAAAAAATCTAATAAACTCCAGCAACAAACGGACGATATTGATTTACTCTCCCACGAAATTCCAGATGAAACCTTCATTCAGATAGAAAGTCAATTAAGCAATGAAGATTTGTTAGCATTAGTCCAAACCTTACCACCCAGCTACCGAATGGTTTTTAACTTGTTCGTATTTGATGGCTACAAACACCATGAAATTGCGGTGAAATTAGGAATTGGAGAAGGCACTTCTAAATCAAATTTACAAGATGCTCGCCGATTGCTACAACATAAAATAAATACTGTTTTTAAAGAAGCTAAAACTCGTATAATATGAGTGAACAAAATAACATAGATGATATCTTTCGTTTACCAATTGAAGGAATGTCATTAAAACCGCCTTTGCCCAATTTGGACGGAGTGCGTGCGAATGTCCTGCAAAAAAGTCTTCACAGTTCTCAAATTCAAAACCAATGGCTCAAAGGTATTGTAGCCATGATGACGCTTTTGTTGGGTGGAAGTTTGTATTTATTACAAAAAAAAACTGCCCCAAATTTTGAGCAAACTACGCTCGAAAAAATTGTAAAAGTCTATAAGCGAGATACCATTTACGTAACTAAGTTGCAACCTTATTACATAAAAATACCCGTGATGATGGTGAAAAATATCGAAAATACATCCGACAATTCTCAAAAAAACAAAGCAGATTTAAAAGTTCACAGCACAAACGAAATCAATCTTCCCAACAATATTTTAACCGATAATTTCTCCAACGACATCGCTAAAAATCAAGAAAATACCAATTTAAAAAATACACTCAATCCAGACAAGCAAGTATCTGAAACCAAACAGGCTACGATTTCAGAACTAAACCCAAGTAGAGCTATTTTAAATAATGAGTCTGGAAATATTATGGATAATCAGCCTTTAAAATTGACTTACAACTTCTTAAAAGCTAAGCCTTATCAATCCGATATTATTTGGAAAAAACCGTCCTTGAAATATAAATCACCCGTAAAAATTAGCTTAAAAGCCCCAAAAATCAAGATTCCATTCATGGATAGATTAACAGCAGGTGTTTATATTGTTGCAGAAAACAATATTGAAGATGTCCGAAAAGATGCTATTCAAGCATTTGGATTAGGTGATGAAAGTGTAAGTGGTAGTTCAACGACTGGGTTACGAATTGGCTTAAAATTATCAAAAAAAGTGTCCATCGTGACTGGAATAGAAAAACAACGCATTAATTTCATCCACGAAGGAAATACCAGAGAACCCATTTCGGCAATTTCAGGATTGAAAGATGAACCTGTATTTCTAAGATATTCGATATTTGGGGTTGCACAAATTCCAATCGCACAAATGACCGCAAATCCGAAAATTGGAAGTAGCATTTTAGTTGAAGGAGATGACGGACATTACATAGAATCCATCCGTATTCCATTATCCATAAAATATACATTTTATGAGCAAAATCTTCGAGGTTTTGGTTGGCGAGGTGCGGGATTAAACTTTTATCTTCTCGGTGGAAGTTATTACGCCATACCAACCAAACAACAAATAGCCTTGGAAGTTTATGAGCCAAACGGAAATGAATATCATACAAGTCTCACAAATTTCAATAATGTTAATGATTATACAGGTTTAAATTTTGGGTTAGGAGCGGAACTTACTTACGGAAGAAGTTTTCAATTTTACGTAGAACCTTTTTACAGTACAACCTTAAAGAGCTTGGTTAATAATATGCCAATTCGCACATTCATAAATAGTACGGGAGTAAGATTTGGAATTAATTATCAGTTTTCAAAGAAATAATCACGACAAAGAAAAAATCTATAACACATTAATTAACAACCACTTATCTTCCAATATTTTGATAAAACTCGTGGAGTCTTATCAAAATATTGGAAGATTTTTTTATTTTTCACCCCACCCTTTCATCACCAAATCTGTCTTAAAGAAAATAAAAGGTAAAACAACTTATCAAATGAATAATCAAGAGCGAATTAGTAGAAATGACTTTTTGAAGAGTCTCGGGTTAAAAGGAGCGGCACTATTGGCTGTTTATTGTAGCGGTGCAACTTTGACATCGTGTCAAAATGAAGCGGCGGGAATTACGCCAGATGCGGCAGTTGGAACAGCACTTTTAACGTTAGATTTGACAACAACAACTGCCTTAAAAACGATTGGTGGCTATGTGCAAAGTAATAATGTTGTAGTTGCTCAGGTGAGTGCGGGAAAATACATTGCAGTTACTCAAATTTGTAGCCACGAAGGACAAAAACAAGTGGTTTTTAAAAGTGGTGAGTTTTATTGTACTGCCCACGGAGCGAGATTTGATACCGCAGGAAAAGGCTTAAACGGAAATGGAAGCGGTGGATTGAAAGTATATACCGTGACCGTTACTGGAACAACTTTAAAAGTTACCGCTTAATTAAAACAGGTTTGATACAATTGCTTAATTTTTAAATTAAAAAGTCAAAATCCGTACTTTATGGGAGTCTTCAGATTCAACCAAGACTTCCGGCTGAATCTGAAAAAGCAATGAGTTTTAAAATCAGGGTTCTCTTAAATTCTTAATAAAATGATTAAAAATATAGCCGTTTTTGCATTATTGACACTGATAGGTTTTTCGGTCAATGCTCAAGACGACCTTTTGGACGAATTAGAAAAAAACCAAGTTCCAACTACCGATTATACCACCGCAACTTTTAAAACTACTCGAATTGTTTCAGGTCATTCAGTTGAAACAGTTGCTGCCAAACACCTCGACTTCAGAATTTCCCACCGATTTGGTGCAATCAATTCTGGCTTTGAAGAATTATTTGGATTAGACCAATCACAAATTCGATTTGGACTTGAATATGGACTTACTGACCAATTAACCATTGGTATTGGTCGAAATAGCTACCAAAAAACGTATGATTATTACGCAAAATATAAAATATTGCGACAGTCAACGGGGGAAAAATCAATGCCAATAACCGTCGCATTGTTCGGAGCTGCTTATACCAATACAATGCCCACGCAACCTGACGCAAAATTCTACACAAATTTGGAACGTCAAACTTATTGTGGTCAAATATTAATTGCCCGCAAATTTGGCGAAAGAGTTTCACTACAATTAACTCCTTCCATTTTACACCGTAATAAAACTGAAAGCGTGGATGATGCCAATACATTGTACAGTTTAGGAATGGGTGGACGCTTTAAATTGACCAAAAGAACTTCGCTAAACGTAGAATATTTTTATACACCTTCGACTTTGGGAGAAAAAACTTTAAGAAGTTCACAATACACCAATGCTCTCTCGATTGGATTTGATATTGAAACAGGCGGACACGTTTTCCAATTACACTGCACCAATTCAAAAGGAATGTCGGAAAAGTATCTAATCGGGCAAACTACGGGGCAATGGACAAGCGGCGATATTTTTTACGGATTTAATATTTCAAGAGTTTTTAGTTTCGATAAAAGTGACAAAAATAATCACAAATAAGCTATTCAGATGATGAACAAAAAATCATTTCTTCAAAAAATATCTCTCATTTTCATTTTGGGACTAATTGTTTTTCAAGGAAAATCACAGTTATTTTTAACTAATTCAGGCGAATCAAACATTTTTTCAGAAACACCCGTGGAAAATATTTCGGCGATAAATAAACAAGTCGCTTCGATTATCAATATTACTTCGGGTGAAATTGCCGTAAGAATTCAAAATGTAGCATTTCATTTTCCCAATAAGTTAATGGAAGAGCATTTTAACGAAAACTACATGGAGTCTTCCAAGTTTCCAATTTCAACATTCAAAGGGAAAATCCAAGAAACAATTGATTACTCTAAAGTTGGTACTTATGATGTTTCGGCAAAAGGGATTTTGGAAATGCACGGCGTAAAAAAAGAGAAAATTTTGAAAGGTAAATTAACCGTTACGAAAGAACAATTAACTTTAATTTCAAATTTTGACGTAAAATTAGCAGACTATAATATTGAAATTCCAACCTTAGTCATGGCTAAAATTGCAGAATCTATTAATATCAAAAGCAAGTTTATTTTAGCTCCTAAAAAATTACAATAATGAACAGAATCAAATCATTCTTCGCTATTATACTGATAGTCAGCACAATAACTTCATGCTTGCAAAATAAACCTACGCTTGACCCCGTTGCAACTACTCCCTCTACTGGCACGGGGACATCAGATACAGGAACGGGATCGGGTACTGGTACAACTACTGGTTCAGGAACATCAAATACTACGGTTACTTGCAGTCCAACTATTACGACCAACACCAAAGATTCAGTTTGTTTCAATACTCAGATTTTACCTTTCATTATTAACAATTGTGCAAAAAGCGGTTGTCATGATACAAAATCAAGGGCAGAAGGATACGAATTGACAAATTTCCAAACCATTACCAGCAAAGGAATTGACCGCAAAAATCCAAAAAACAGTAAACTTTATACTGAAATGTTAAATGGAATGCCCCCATCACCAGCCGCTAAATTATTGAAATCTGAAACCGATTTAGTTTTGAAATGGATTACCGAAGGGGCAAAAAATGTCACTTGTGGCGTGTCAGTTGATACGGCAAATGTAACATTTTCAAAGACAATAAATCCATTAATTCAAACAAATTGTGTCGGTTGCCATAAAACTGGTTCTGTATCGGGTGGTGTATTATTGGATAGTTACGCCAATGTAAAATTCTACGTTGACAACAAAAAAATGTGGGGAGCAATGAATTATCAAAGTGGATATTTTGCGATGCCGCCAAGCCAAAAACTGACCGACTGCCAATTATCAGTAGTACAAAAATGGATTGATAAAGGTGCTAAAAACGACTAAACGAATATCCATTTCACCTTTTCATTCTAACTACCTTGACACAAACTATTTATAATACAAATATTTCGGTGGGCAAACTTGATATTCTAACCGTGGAAGTCAATATGCATTTTTTTTCAAAATTCAACCACATCCATCCTGAAATAACAAATGATGATTTTAATAAAATCATCCAAAAAATAGTTGATTGCTTTGCTTCACTAATTGACGTTTTTAAAAGCATTCCCAAACATTTGAAACAAATTGGCGTAGAAAATCCCAGTCACGGGAAAGACGAAATCATAAATTTCAATGTTTCCATTATCAATTCAGATATAAAAGACTGGATTATTGAGATTGACTTAATGAGTTAAAAACATTTTACAACACAAAACCGCTTTCGAAATGTTCAATAAACATTTTGAAAGCGGTTTTTTTATTTATTGGTATTTTAGAGCTATTCAATCATTTTTTATGCAGTTTTCCACGGAACATTTACTCATTTTTCTATCTTTGTTGAGCATTAAAATAATGCGGATTTAACGGATATATTTTTCACAAAATTTCTAATTCTATTTTGATTTTTGTTCAGAAATATAGCGTTAATTCATTACTAAATTCTTCAGAAATATCTAAAAACCAACATTTCACAATGAAAAAAACAAGCATCAAATTCGTCATTTTATTATTACTATCAAGCATTATTTCTTTTGCACAAACGCCTAAAAAGAGTAAATGGACGAACCTTTTTAACAAAAAAGACCTTTCGGGATGGAAAATTTACGGTACCGAAAAATGGTACGTCGAAAACGGCGAATTAATCTGTGAAAGTGGTCCCGATAAAGAATATGGTTATTTAGGAACTGACCAAAAATTCAAGGATTTTGAGTTGCGTTTACAATTTAAACAGGAAGCAAATGGTAACAGTGGCGTATTTTTTCACTCATCCATCGACGGCACAAAAATTACAGGATGGCAATCAGAAGTAGCACCAACAGGGCAATGGACGGGAGGAATTTATGAGTCTTACGGTCGTGGATGGTTGATAAAACCAAGCGAAGACAAAGACAAAGCCTTAAAAATGGGAGAATGGAACGAAATGAGAGTAGTCGTAAAAGGGAATGTCGTTACAACTTACGTAAATAATACAGAAATGATTACTTTGACAGATGATAAAATTGGTTCAGTTGATGGAATTATTGCCCTTCAAATTCACAGTGGAGGTGGTATAAAAGTAAAATGGCGTAATATTAAAATTAAAAACTTATAAATTATTTCGGTGACAACATTCCATTTTAGCAGCTTGTTGTCACTATTTTTTTGTCAGAAAACACTTCTAATTCAAAACTAAACAACAATTAAATGACAAAATCACTACTCCTTCTTTCGATATTTCTTATTCAAATATCCGCCATAGCTCAAAGTCCAATTAACGAAAAAATACAAAATTTCAGAAAGGCAAATGAAGTTAATTTATTAGAAGAATATATCAATTTAGTTTCGATTCCAAACGTAGTAAATGACACCATTGGTATTCAAAAAACGGCTAAATTTATTGCTTCAATGATGGAAAAGCGGGGAATTCAGCCCCAATTTTTAGATGGCAAAACAAAAGGTGTGCCTCCTGCAATCTACGGTGAAATCTTAACACCAAATGCGACAAAAACTATCATTTTTTACGCTCATTATGACGGGCAACCAGTTAATCCAAATCAATGGGCAGAAGGTTTAAAGCCGTATCAAGCTATTTTTATGGACGCAGCACTCGATAAAGGAGGCAAAAAAATTACGAATCCAAAATCAGGTGAAACCATTAATCCAGAATGGAGGATTTATGGCAGAAGTACTTCGGACGACAAAGGTGGCATTTTCGCTATTTTGAATGGCTATAATGCTATGGTACAAAGCGGTATTAAGCCGTCTATTAATATCAAGTTTTTCTTTGAAGGAGAAGAAGAAGCAGGTTCGATACATTTGCCTGAAATCTTAGAAAAACACAAAGACAAACTGAAATCTGATTTGTGGATTATTTGTGATGGCCCTGTTCATCAAACTGGACTTAAGCAAGTAGTTTTTGGCGTTCGTGGTGACGTGAATATGGATATTCGAGTTTACGGTCCAAAACGACCGCTTCACAGTGGACATTATGGAAACTGGATTCCAAACCCTGCCATGAAATTAGTTCATTTACTATCCACGATGAAAGATACCAAAGGGAAAGTTTTAATCAAGGGGTTTTATGACGATGTTGTGCCATTAAGTCCAACCGAGAAAAAAGCAATTGCCGCAGTTCCTTCGGTAGAAAAACAAATGCAAGAGGAACTCGGCGTAGCTAAACCAGAAGGAACTGGAGAATCATTGATTGAAAGAATCAGCTTACCATCACTCAATATTAACGGTATCCAAAGTGCCAATGTGGGGAAATTAGCCGCAAATGTAATCCCAACCGTTGCCATTGCGGCTTTAGATTTACGTTTAGTTTTGGGAAATGACCAAGCAAGACAAGTTCAAAAAGTAGTAAACCATATCAAAAATCAGGGATATTACGTTATTGAAGACCGTGAACCAACCGACGAAGAACGTCTAAAATATGCGAATATCGCCAGGGTTTCGGGGAAGGTTGGAGGTTACAACGCTCAGCGAACAAAAATGGATTTGCCCATTGCTCAAGATGTAATTAAGGCGGTACAAACAACCCAAAAAGAACCTGTGGTATTATTACCGTCGGGTGGTGGAAGTTTGCCTTTGTACATGTTTGAACAAATTTTAAATGCAAAAACAATCACTGTAGGCATTGCCAATCACGACAATAATCAGCACGCCGAAAATGAAAACATTCGTGTTCAAAATCTTTGGAACGGTATTGAAACGTACTCGGCGTTGATGATGATGAAGTAGTTATTTAAATGTATTTAATCATTTTTGAACCACCAATGAAAAACTTACCAATCAATATAGTTGTGTCCTTCATTATTTTTTCTTGCCAAACGGCTTCTAAAAAAGAGCAAATAACGGAGCATCCATTAGCAAATCCGACCTTAAAGAACAGTATTTGGGTGAACGCAAAGTACCTCGAAACACTTGAAAAAACCAAATCACCCTTACAAGCCAACGAGTTTGCAGATACAGTAATGGTTAATTTTAACGCCAAAGCAGATACCGCCAATTTGGTTTGGAATTTCCATGAAGGTTCTGAATTCAGCGTAAAAAAAGGAAAAAAAATACAACTCTTTAATGTCTACGACATTAAACCAATGCCTGAATACGAAGGAGTTTTGAACGGGAACAAATTAATCCTAAGTAATACCTTGTTTACCCAAGTTGATACCGTAGGCTTTATTGAAAAGAAATTTTGGATTGGAAAATATTTAATGAAAAATAAAAAGATAACTTTGAAATTCGATGGTAAAATAACAGGAATTGACTCACTTTCCACGTATTATGTTTGGAGTGATTATGTAACCACCCAAACAAATATTGACTTGATTGATTTTCGGACAAAAAACAATAAATCAAACACTTACGGCTATAAATTTATAGGAAATGAAATTGTTTTTTACAAATTTATTTGGCAAGAAGATGGTTTAATTGGTAAGTCAGGAAAAGAAGTTTTTCGCTGGAAAAAGCTTTAAATTATTTCAATCTTGCGACCATAATTCCCGTTTGATTTTTATTTTTCGCCAAATATTCTACCAAAGGTTTATCAGTCACCATGACACGCTTGAAATCTGAGGAAGCATGAAGTAAATAAACCCGATTATCGTGCAAACGAATGGCAAAACCTTCGTGGGTAATATCCAATCCATCAATATTTGTGGTGATACCGATAATATCTCCATTTTGAAACTGGTTTTCAATACTCTTAATTTTAGTTTTCGGGATGTAGGTGTAATGTTGAGCGTTAATTTTCTCTTCTATTTTTTGTATTTTTTCTTGAAGTGATATATCAGTAGCAAATGGGTATTTGCTCCAATGTGTACTCATGAAATTAACGTTTTTCTTCCATTCAATTCCTCCCATTGTTGGTGTCACATCTTCTAATAAACCGTCTTTTTCGTGCGTAAAAAGCCAATCTGAGAAATAATGAATGCGTGATTCATAACCTT
>JAZKDE010000120.1:0-5371 GCA_040387735.1 Bacteroidota bacterium | reverse complement strand
ATTGTAGTAACGAAGTCGCTTTAAATAAGACTTGAATTTATCAAAAGAAATATCATTTTTTCGATACGTTAAACCCATTGCAATACAGGTTTCTACGAATGTTGAACAGTCAAAATCCCGAAGATTAACGACCAGTTTTTCGGAAGTATTTACGTCCAAAGTATGAGCTTTGTACGGACGATTAAGAAAGCTTTTGGCAATATTTAACGTAAAATCATCCAAAGCAACACCTTTGGCATTCTGGATTTTTCTATCGTAAATTTCTTCGTCACTTTCTTGAATAAAATTCCTTGAATTGAGTTGATTACCTATCAACAAAGCGAAGAAAAACATAAAATAAAAAGCCTTGCCAGTCAAAATGCGACTGGTAAGGCTTTTTAAAATTGAATTGAATTTTGATTTATACATAGACTGTTTTTTGTTCTTTTACAAACATAACGGAAAAAGCACCCAAAATCATAAATATTCCTGCAAAAACAAGTGCATAAATTGTATTTGACCCGTAAACATACTTTACAATTAGTCCCCCAAAAACACCATTAATGATTTGTGGGAATGTGATAAAGAAGTTGAAAATCCCCATATAAACCCCCATTTTTTTCAAAGGAATTGCTCCCGCTAAAAGTGCATAAGGCATCGCTAAAATACTCGCCCAAGCCATTCCAACGCCCACCATACTGTACGGTAATAAGTCGGGATTTTCAATAAAATAAATAGAAAGTAAGCCCAAACCTCCACAAGCCAGTGAAATTGCGTGCGTTGCTTTTTTACCAATTTTCGCCGCAATCGTTGGTAACATCAACGCATAAATGGCCGAAACGCCATTATAAATACTAAAAATATACCCTACTTGATTTCCTGCATCTTGGTATGCTTTTGAAGAATGGTCATCAATGGCGGTTCCATAAATGTGGTGAGCAATGGCGGGTGTTGAATAAACCCACATCGAAAATAAGGCAATCCACGAACAAAACTGAACAACACCTAATTGTTTCATGGCAACTGGCATTGCCGAAAAATCTTTAAAAATATCCGAAAATGAATGTACTTCACTATCTTCTTCAAAACCCATTGCTTGGCGTTCAGCGGGAGAATATTCTTTAGTTGACAGAACTGTCCAAAGAATTGTTGCCACAAAAATAAACGCTCCTGCATAAAAGCTATAAATCACGTTATTGGGAACTTGTCCTATTGGTGCTGTTGAATCTACTCCCCATTCGGCCAAATATTTTGGCATTGCCGAACCAACAACAGCTCCAATTCCAATCAAAAAAGTTTGAATTGAAAAGCCTAAAGTATTCTGTTTTTCAGAAAGATTATCCGCAACCAAGGCTCTGAAAGGCTCCATAGCCACATTGAACGAAGCATCCATAATCATTAAAATACCCGCTCCAACAAAAACCGCAGGAATAACGCCCGCCAAAACGGAAGAATTGGGCATAAAGATTAAGGCAATGCTCGCTAATAATGCCCCAATTAAAAAATAAGGTTTTCTCCGTCCAAATCGTCCCCAAGTATTATCAGAATAATGACCAATAATGGGTTGTACAATCATGCCCGTCAACGGAGCAGCCAACCAGAAATAAGATAAATGTTCGACATCAGCACCAAAAGTTTGCAGGATTCTGGAAGCATTACCATTTTGTAGGGCAAAACCGAATTGAATTCCTAAAAAACCCATGCTCATATTTAGTATCTGAGCTATACTTAATTGTGGCTTATTAATAGTTGTCATAAAAATTGGTTAATGGATTAGCACGAAAATTACTATTTTTTCTCTGAAATTTCATAAATCACCACTGAATTTGGTGAAATTTTTAGAGAAATTGGTTTATCGGCTTCAATTGTTATTTGTGCTTTCTGATTAAACTTACCTTTTAACACCATCTTAGCTGAAGCCGGTAATTTCATAGCGTTCCAAGCACCTTCAGGAATATTCAAATTGATGTTTTGCTCTTGCGAATTATTAAAATTGCAAACGAACAATATTTTTTGGTTATCTGTATATCTCAAATAACTATACACTTTCCTTTTATCGTATCCTTCGCCTTGAACGTACTGCAAATCGTAAAATCCACCATTTTTTACGGCATCCGAGCCATTCACAAATTTTAATAAATCACCGTAAAATTCACGGAGATATTTTTGATTTGGTGTTAATTGTCCGCCGTCAAACTTACCATTATTCATCCACGCTTGGTGAGATTTTACTCCCCAAAAATCAAACATCGTTGTACGGTCATCCGCTTGATTAAACCCTTCTCGGTCATCGGCACTCTCTCCTACTTCTTGTCCAAAATAAATCATCAATGGCCCAGTATTCAATGTTGCCGTTACTACCATCGCAGGAATAACTGCAAATGGATCACCTTTGGCAAATGACGGAGTATTGATGCGTTGTTCATCATGATTTTCTAAAAAGCGAAGCATATTTTGTGAAATATCGCCCGATTCATTTTGCCAAACTCTGGTAATATCTTCAACTGTTGCTTCTGGTTTTTGCTCCACCAAACGCCTTAACGCATCGTACAAACCAACTTTATCGTACAAATAATCAAATCCACCGACCTTGATATAATTATGGTATTCTTTAGGATTATAAATTTCAGCAATGAAAATAGCGTTCGGAAAATCTTTTTTCACTTCCGTCGTGGCATATTTCCAAAATTCAACGGGAACCATTTCCGCCATATCACATCTAAATCCGTCAACTCCTTTGGCTGCCCAATATTTTAATACGCCCACCATTTTTATCCAAGTAGTTGGAATGGGTGAAAAATGCGTTGAACGTCCATTTAAAATATCCACCCCATAATTTAATTTAACGGTTTCAAACCAATCATCAATCGTTGGTTTTGGTGTAAAAACGTCATTTCCAGATACTTTTGCAGGTTTTTCAACGTAAGGAGCATCAACTTTTACTGGTGATTTTACGTCTTCTGGAATTTGGAATTGAGTATTCGGTAAATAATAAAAGTTATTGTAAGGAGCAAACGCCTTTGAAACGTCGTCTCCCTCACCAAAATCTTTAATATTGGCAGGCTTCATATCCGAATGATAAACCCTCGCTAAGTGATTTGGGACACAATCCATGATGACCTTCAATCCACTTTTATGAACTCTACCAACCATCGCCTCAAATTCTTGCATCCGTTTTTTGGGTTCAGTCGCAAAAAACGGATTGACATCATAGTAATCTTTAATGGCAAACGGTGACCCAGAACGTCCTTTAACTACGTCTGGATGGTCTTTAGGAATTCCTAAAGCCGTTAAATCCTCCATCGTTGCGTGTTCAATCAAACCCGTCATGTATAAATGAGAATAGCCAAATTCTTTTAATTTTTTAAGTGCTAAATCATTAATATCCTTGAATTTAGTTACGCCATTTTCTTCGGCTGAACCATTCATTTTGTTAGTAGTATTTTTATTCCCCCACAAATGAAACATCATTTGATAGACAACCAATTTATCATTTTTTACATTCTCTAATTTGGCAGTTACTTTCTTGGTTGAGGATTTTTTTACGGTTGAATCTTTAGAAGTTAGGGAAGTATTCATTGGCAATTTGGGTTTATAATTTTTAATTGAATCTATGCTTGATTTTGTATTACGATGAGGGCTTGGATTAGCATTATTTTTTTTCAGAGGAATGCTGATATTTTTTGAATTATCTTTTGATTTACTTTGAGAAAAAATCATCCTCGGAGCAATCAATATGACAAGAAAAATGATTTTTAGCGTGATATTACGAATCATTATTAAGAGTTTTTTAGGGTTATAAAATTCACGTCTCAAGTACATATAATTTTAATCTTCAAAAGTAAGCATCATTTTTCTATGATAAAATACTGGTATTGCTTTATTTTGGGTTTTTGAATTTGAATGATATTTAATTTTCGTGATAAAATATTGGTATTTAAAGAGTTGAACTACTTCAAAACTTTATTTACCCTAAACTATCGTAGAAATCTAAATATCCCATTAACCAACCATTTTAAAAACAATGAAAAAACATCTCATTTTATGGATAATCTTTTATTCACTTATTCAACCTTTTACCCACTGGGGGCAATTACCTTCTGTCCAACGCATCGACCCAACCAACTGGTATGTCGGCATGAAAAACCCAAAATTGCAATTGTTAGTTTACGGTAAAAACATTGCTGATTGCGACGTAAAAATCAATTACCAAGGTGTGACCCTCGAAAAAATCAATAAAGTTGAAAATCCAAATTACCTTTTTTTAGACATTAATATTGCTTCAGAAACTAAGGCAGGACAAATGGACATCGAACTTTCAAAAACCGTTAAAGTTCAGAAAGGTAAGAAGAAAGTTATTGACCAAATCGTAAAAATCACGCAACCATATCAATTAAAAGTCCGTGACCAAAAACCTCAAGTCATTGACTCCAAAGATTTTATTTACCTTATTTTACCTGACCGTTTTTCAAATGGCGACCCTACAAACGATAAGTTTGCGGATATGGCAGACCCTGCCGCTGACCGCACAAATCCGTACTTACGTCACGGAGGCGACCTTCTCGGAATTCAAAATCATTTAGATTATTTTACAGAATTGGGTGCAACTACACTTTGGCTTAACCCCGTGGTCGAAAATAATCAACCACAAACCAACGAAGGCGGTGCCATGCGTTCAGCGTATCACGGTTACGGTTTTACTGACCACTACAATGTAGATAAACGCTTGGGAGGGAATGATGCTTACAAAAAATTAGTTGCTGCTTCTCACGCAAAAGGATTAAAAGTAATTCAGGATGCGGTTTATAATCACGTTGGAATAAACCACTGGATTTTGAAAGACTCACCAATGAAAAATTGGTTGAATCAATGGGACACTTATACCAATACTTCTTACCGTGATGAACCAGTTGTTGATATAGTTCACGGTTCAAAAGCAGATTTTAAGGTTCAACAAAACGGTTGGTTTGTTCCATTTTTACCCGATTTGAATCAGAAAAATCCGTTCGTAGCCAATTATTTGATTCAACATGCACTTTGGACAGTTGAAAATTTTGGTATTGACGGTTGGAGAATTGATACTTATCAATACAATGATTTAGAATTCATGAACCGTTGTAACGCAGCCTTGGAATCAGAATATCCAAAAATGTTTATCACGGGTGAAAATTCAGTGCAAAGTCCATATTCACAAGCGTATTTTGTGAAGAATAATTTGAATGTTCCCTTCAAAAGTTCTTTACCTTCGGCAAATGACTTCGTTCTTTCAAATGCCATTGTAGAAGGCGTAAAACAAGATTTCGATTGGGGAAAAGGTTTAAATCGCATTTATTCAACTTTGGCAACCGATGCGCTTTACGAAGACCCAACGTTAAATATGACCTTTTTAGAT
>JAZKDE010000119.1:0-18506 GCA_040387735.1 Bacteroidota bacterium | reverse complement strand
TGTTTTTCCAAAATGATGTGAAAATAAGTTTAGATTAAATATCTACTCCCAAACCTCGTAAATGCTCTATAAATGCCCACTCAAACTCATCTATCGTCATTATTATGCCTGTTTCTTGGGCTTGAGCATCAGTCTGCTTATAAAAATTATGACGCATTGCATTAATATCAGAACCCTTGTATTGAAGCATAATACATTTTTCTATGTAAGTTGTATAAGATATGTTGCCAATTAATTTTGTTTGTAAATATTTTTGCCTTTGTTGGTGTTCCTCATTCGTCCTGCCGTTGTTGTGTGTTTTCCACCAACAACTCGTGCGACAGCAATGCCACGTATTAATGAATTATTTTTGCCTTTGTTGGTGTTCCTCATTCGTCCCGCCGTTGTTGTGTGTTTTCCACCAACAACTCGTGCGACAGCAATGCCACGTAGTAATGAATTCTCCATAAACTAACAATCTTCTAAATAATGAGTTAAAAAGCCAAAATCATCAATTCCTGTTTCATAAAACCTATAAGATGAAAACCAATAATTAAAGGGTGAGTGAGCCAGATTCCATTTACCATTTAATGGATTTGCATGAATATAGTCGAGCTTTTGAGAAACTATTTCACGAGAAAATAAATTTACACTCAAAGGGTTTCTTTCCCAAAATTGATATTTTCTATCTTTCAAATTTACTTCAAAAATCTTTAAAACCTGTGGATGATTTTCAGCTAAATCAGCTTTAATCACTTGGGCTGTAAATTTTAAAAAGTCTCGTTGTACGTCTTCTAACTTATGGTTTTCATTTATCTTCCAAATAATGTGGATATGGTTTGGCATGATAACGAACCCATAAACCTTCACTCGTTCATGTTCTACTAAGAATTGCAAACTGTCGGTGATAACTTGTTTGTATTTATCGGGTTGAAGGAGTTTCTTCCACCAAAGATTTGTTGCGGTGAAGAATTGGATGTAGTGTTGATTCATAGGTGATTGTTTTTTTATTTTTAGTATTGCTGGTATAGTTGGTTATTCTTTAAGCGTTGCTGTCGCACGAGTTATTGGTGGAAAACACCAACAACGGCGGGAAATTCTTTAAGCGTTGCTGTCGCATGAGTTGTTGGTGGAAAACACCAACAACGGCGGGAAATTCTAAGTGTTGCTGTCGCATGAGTTGTTGGTGGAAAACACCAACAACGGCGGGAAATTAGTTTAGTTTACCTAATTTAAAAAACTTCTCACCTATTTCCTCCCAAAAGCCTACTCAAAACTCCTTCTTTCAAAGCATAATTAGACACTTTTATTTGGTTGATTTCGTATCTTTTCAAAATAAAATCTATCAAGCAAACGCCCACTACAATCATATCCACACGCAATTCTATCATACCCGTAATGTTCATTCTTTGTTCACGATTTTGCGAAATGAGTTTTAGAAATGAGTCGTAAAATTCGGCAATGGGCAATTCAAATGAAACTTGTTCGGTAGGAGGGAGTTGCCCAAATTGTTTCATAAAATACATATCAATCAGTGTTTCAAACGAACCCGCCGAGCCAATTACACACACAGGTGCGTACTGATGCACGGCGTTGGTAAGCGGTAAAAGTTGGTCTTCGAGGTAGTTTTTTAGTGCTTGAACCGAACGTGGAGAAATAGAGTCGGTGGTCATGAATTTATCCATCAATCGCTGACCGCCAATTTCAAAACTTTGTTTGTAAAAGATTTTGGTTTCGTTGCAAATGATAAACTCTACCGAACCACCGCCAATGTCAATAATCATGGCAGTTTCTGAGCCGATTTTCATACCCAATTTAACGCCTTCGTAAATCAAGCCCGCTTCTTCATCTCCCGAAATTACGTTGATATTTATACCTGTTTCCGTTAAAATTCTCTCACAAAATTCATTACCGTTCCTTGCATTTCTGACGGCACTGGTAGCCGTTGCTAAAATATTTTCGGGGGTAATGCCTTCTTGTTCAAATCTTTGCTGAAAATATTGCAAACCTTTTATGGCTCTTTGGATTCCTTCTTCGGTAATAATTCCGTCTGAAATGCCACCTTTCCCAATTTTGGCGGCGTAACTGTCTTCATGGATGGTCTGAAATGTGTCGCCTTCTTGTGCTACAATTAATAACTGAAATGTATTTGTGCCTAAATCAATAATTGCTTTCTTTATCACGAGTTTATAATTGATTGTGATGATTTGGATTTACCTTTGTCCTCACAAAGATAGATCAATGTTTTGGCGTAAAACAAAGTAAATTAAGCAACTTTTGTCGCTCATTCTATCACACACTCATTCACGCATTGTATTCAAAGTGATTCAACAAGAAAAAAATATTCTCATTACGGGCATCACGGGTTTGGTGGGCAGTTTTACGGCAAGGCGTTTTTTGGAAGCAGGTTATCAAGTAACGGGCTTGAAAAGGGGAAATAGTGATTTGTCATTATTGAAAGGCCTTGAAAATCAGATAGTTTGGTTTGAAGGCGATGTGTTGGATATTCTTGCTTTGGATAAAGCCATTGCGGGAATTAATTACGTTGTTCATGCCGCAGCCATTGTTTCGTTCGCTCCCAAAGACCGAAATACGATGTTCAAAACCAATATTGAAGGAACGACTAATTTGGTTAATATTTGTTTAGAACATAAAGTTGAAAAATTATGTTTCGTAAGTTCTGTTGCTGCTTTAGGTAGAAAAATGCCCAATGAAAATGCAGAGCAACATCTGATACAAATTAATGAAAAATCTACTTGGGAGGAAAGCCCAATGAATTCTAATTATGCTAAAACCAAGTATTTAGCCGAAATGGAGGTTTGGCGTGGACAGTCGGAAGGACTTGATGCGGTAATTGTTAACCCATCCATGATTTTGGGAGAAGCCGATTGGACGAAAAGTAGTACGCAATTACTGAAATACGCTTACGATGAACATTCTTTCTATCCAGAAGGTAATCTTAATTTTGTAGACGTGCAGGATGTGGCAGAAATCATTTTTCAACTTACTATTTCCAATATTTCCAATGAACGATATATCCTGAGTTCAGGACAAATTAGTTACAAAGATTTTTTGGAAAAAGTAGCAGATCATTTTCATCGTAAAGCTCCTCATCGACTTTTAAATAAATCATTTACGGGAATTATTTGGCGATTGGAAGCCATTAGAAGTTTTTTTACGGGAAATGCTCCTTTGATTACGAAGGAAACAGCTCTTTCATCGAGCCATTCCTTTGAGTATCAAAACAATAAAGTCAAAACGGCTTTAAATTTTTCATTTAAAAGTTTAGATGAAAGTTTAACGAGAATTTGTGGGCAATTATTGAAAAAGTATAAATAAAGCGTACAAGGATTTGACAGTTTAGATAAGAGAAATATCCGATTCTTCAATGAGTGGATTCCTGTTATGCTTCATAATTAGCATAATTTTTGCTGCATTAATTAATAATCAATGAGTTTGGTAGAACGAAAGTTTATTATTAAATTAGCAATAGTAGTAGGCAGTTTTCCGTAATCAGTAAGCACAGTTTTGACAGTTCATTTAATGATTTTCAGTTCTTTTACTGATAACTATTTACTGAAAACTGCCCACTGATAACACCAGACCCTAAAATCAATGATGGAACAAGATTTTGAAGACCGCCGAGAGGAAACGTTGCATTCGGTAAGGCGTTTTGAATCCATGCTAAAACGTATGGAATCCTCTTTTTTCGACCTTGATACTTACGAGCAAATCGTAGAACATTATATGGACGAAGGAAAAATAGATGATGCTATGCAAGCTTGTGACATGGCTCTGGAACAATATCCATATTCCTTGGAATTGATGCTTTGTAAAGGAGAATTGCTCGCCAATCTTGGTAAACACGATGAGGCTCTCGTAGTCATCGACAAAGCCGAATTATTTAACCCTTCCGATACTGATATCATTTACCTTCGTAGCACGGTATATAATCTTAAAGGCGATTATCAAACTGCTATTGAACTTTTAACCGAGGTTTTAGAAATTGCCGAAGACCGAGATGAAGTTTATTTTCACATTGGTTTGGCTTATCAAAGTTGGGGGAAACATCACAATGCTGTTGCCGCCTTCAAGCAAGCTATCGAAACGAATATCAAAAACGAAAATGCTCTTTATGAATTAGCAAATAGTTTAGATGAAATCGGAAAATTAGAAGAATCGTTACCGTATTATCAGCAATTTATTGATACAGACCCCTATTCTGAAAATGCGTGGTATAACATCGGAATTGCGTATTCTAAATTAGGAAAATTTGAAGAAGCTGCCGATGCTTATGAGTTTTCGGTTGCTATCAATGATAAATTCTCTTCTGGATATTTTAATCTTGGGAATTCTTACATGAATTTAGGCAATTGGGCAAAAGCCGAAGATGCTTATCGTCGTTGTCTTGAATACGAAGATGTTACTCCGGAAGTTTATTGCTGTTTTGGTGCGAGTATTGAACGTCAGGAGCGTTTTGCAGAAGCTATTCATTATTATAAAGATGCTATTAAACTTGACCCTGAGTGGGATGATGGTTATTTTGGTGTAGGTGTTTGCCTCTGTGAAATGGAAAGATGGTTTGAAGCTATTCATTTCTTGAAAAAAGCCCTGAGCATTGACGATAAAAATGCTTATTATTGGTTGGCAATGGCAGATGCAGAAACGAATATGGGTAATACCATTTCGGGTATGGAAGCTTACCAAAAATCAGCGGAACTTGAGCCAATGAACCCCGAAGCATGGATAAAATGGTCCGTACTCAATCATGAACAAGGAGATTTTGAAATGGCATCTGAATTAATGCTTTCAGCGATTGACCAAATGCCAGAAGAATCAGAATTGTATTATCGGGCAGCCATCTATTTCATTAAATCAGGGCGATATAAAGAAGCCTTTAATTACTTAGAAACAGGTTTAATCCTCAATTACGACGGACACGAATTAATGTTTGAATATTTTAAAAATTTGGAAACGCAGAAAGCAATTTTTAGAATTATAGAACAATATCGGAAATAGATTTTAGATGATAATAAAATAGGGAGAATGTTATAAACATTCTCCCTATTTTATTGCGTTATATTTTCGTTAAACTACTAACAAAATTCTTCAAAAACACCTTCTAAGTGAGTCGCAATGATTTCGGCAGAACGGCCTTCAATGTGATGACGCTCTACCATGTGCACTAATTCACCGTCTTTGAAAAAAGCAATTGCAGGTGATGATGGAGGATATGGTAAAGTAAATTCACGAGCTTTTGCGGTAGCTTCTTGGTCAACACCTGCAAAAACGGTTACTAAATGATTCGGTTTTTTCTCTGAATTCCAAACGGCTTCTTTCACACCTGGACGAGCAGTACGTGCTGAACAACCACATACAGAGTTGATAAACATCAATGTTGTGCCTTTTTCAGCCATTGCTACTTCAACTTCTGATGCTGATTTTAATTCTTGAAATCCTCCTTCTGCGATATCCGCACGCATGGGAGCTACTAAATGTTCTGGGTACATATTTTTTAATTTTGAATGAGTGACTGAGAGAATGAGTGATGGTTACGAGTGGAAAAGAATAAAATATTCTATCCATTCACTCATTCCTTTAATTAACAATGTTACATAAATCCAAGTTCCAATTTGGCTACTTCCGACATCATATCTTGTGAATATGGTGGGTCAAAAGTCAACTCAACGCTTACGTCTGAAACTGCTTCAATTTCTTTGATTTTTTGTTCAATCTCCACGGGAATAGCTTCTGCTGAAGGACAAGAAGGAGAGGTCAATGTCATTAAAACATAGACATTGTTAACAGGAAATATTTTTATATCGTAAATCAGACCAAGTTCATAGACATTCACAGGAATTTCTGGGTCATAAACTTCTTTAATCGCTCTAATTACTTCTTCTTTTAATTCTTCTTCTGACATTGGTATTTTTAGTATTAAGTATTAGGTACTAAGTATTAAGTAATTTCAAAAGGAGTTTTTAGTTAAAACTTACGCCTTAATACTGTTAAATACAATCGCATAGTTTTTCATTTGTTTTACCATAGACGCTAAACCGTTTGAACGAGTTTGAGCTAAATGTGAACTCATCCCGATTCTATCCATAAAGTATAAATCTGATTCAGCAATTTCTTTTGGCGTATGTCCCGACAAAACTCTGATGAGCATATTTACCAAACCTTTTACGATAATTGCCTCGGAATCAGCTTCAAAAATTAAATTTTCATTTTCTTGACGAGCATTTAACCAAACTCTACTTTGACAACCTTTGATGATATTTTCTTCGGTTTTTTGTTCTTCGGGAAGTCCTTTTAACTTTTTACCTAAATCTATGATATATTCGTATTTGTCCGCCCAGTCGTCAAACAATTCAAATTCCTCTATTATTTCGTCTTGTGTTTCGTTAATTGTCATTTTTACAAAAGCATTTTCTTAACTCTGTGTATTCCCGCTACTAATTGGTCAATTTCTTCGGTTGTATTATAAACCGCAAAAGATGCTCTGGTTGTTCCCACAATGTTGAATCTTTGCATTAAAGGTTGCGTGCAGTGGTGTCCAGTTCTTACGGCAATTCCTTGATTATCAAGTAATACGCCAATGTCTTGCGGGTGAATTCCATCCATGACAAAACTGATTACCGATACTTTTTCTTTCGCTTGTCCGATGATTTTTAGTCCGTCAATCTCCAATAACTGCTCAGTTGCATAATGCAAAAGCATATCTTCGTGAGCCGCAATATTTTCTTTTCCGTGAAATGCAATGTATTCTAAAGCCGTTTTCAAAGCCACTACGTCTGCAATATTGGGTGTTCCTGCTTCAAATTTGTAAGGCAATTCGTTGTAAGTCGTTTTCTCGAAAGTTACTTCCTTAATCATTTCACCGCCACCCATGTACGGAGGCATTGCGTTTAGGATTTCTTTCTTTCCGTACAAAACACCAATGCCCGTTGGCCCATATAATTTATGAGCAGAAAACGCATAAAAATCAGCGTCAAGTTCTTGAACATCAATGTTTAAGTGCGAACAGGCCTGAGCTCCATCAATCAACACTTTTGCTCCAAAACTATGAGCTAAATCAATGATTTCTTTCACTGGATTAATTGTTCCTAAGGAGTTAGAAACATGATTAACCGAAACTAATTTCACTTTTTCAGAAAGCATATTTTGGTATGCTTCCATATCCAATTCACCCAAATCCGTTACAGGAATCACTTTCAATTTAATGCCTTTCTCTTCACAAAGCATTTGCCAAGGCACAATATTGGAGTGGTGTTCTAAACCAGAAATGATAATTTCGTCACCTTCTTTGATGAATTTTCTTCCGAAAGTGCTGGCTACCAAGTTGATACCCTGCGTAGTTCCCGAAGTGAAAATGATTTCTTCAATCGAAGATGCTCCCAAAAATGCACGAACTGCCTCACGAGATGCTTCAAAATCATGAGTAGCACGTTCTGCTAAAGTGTGGATTCCTCGGTGAATATTGGCATTGTCAAAATTGTAATAATGTGCAATGGCATTGATTACAGAAGTTGGCTTTTGGGTTGTGGCGGCATTATCAAAATACACCAATTTTTTACCATTAATTTCTTGATTAAGGATAGGGAAATCAGCTCTGATTGCCTGTATGTCCAATATATCGGTGATTGTTGTCATGAATTAAAATGTCAAACTAAAATGGTGTGCGGTAATTTTAAATTTCTTATTCAAGTACAAACGGTGTGCATCATAGCGTTGATGTCCCGAATCTAAATGAACTCCATCAAGTTTTTGGGTTTGAGCCAAATCAATAATAAAGTCTAATAATTGACTTGCATAGCCTTTTCCTCTTGCTTCTGAGACGGTTGATAAATCATCAATGTAGATAATATTACCGCAGTAAAGCATTGTCATGTACCTAAATCCAACGACTGCGGGTACGTCTCCATTTTCTTCTTCAATAAATGCCAATTGATAAGTCTGATTTTTCATGTTATCAATTAAAGCCAAATATGTTTCCTTTGTAAGATTTGGTCTTAAAGCACTAATCGCATTCCAACATTTTAGATATTCGTCTTGAGTATTTGCGAATTTTATAGACATATCATTTACCCGTTATTAATCTTGATAAATCTTCTCCGTAATCAATTCCTGCAAATATTCTTTAATAGCTACAATTTCAAACTTATCAATTACATCTTGTGCGAAAGCTAACGTCAATAATGCTCTGGCTGTGTCTTTTGAAATACCACGAGCTTGCATATAGAAAAGTGCATCATCGTTCAATTGTCCAGTCGTTGTTCCATGTGAACATTTCACATCATCTGCCCAAATTTCCAATTGTGGTTTGGTATTCATCGACGCATCTTCTGATAACAATACGTTTTTGCAAGATTGAAAAGCGTTTGTTTTTTGAGCGTCTTCTCTTACAAAAATCTTCCCATTAAACACACCCGTTGATTTACCCTTCAAAATACCTTTATATAATTCGTTTGAATTAGAATTAGGTTTTGCGTGGTCAACCACCGTGTGATTATCTACGTGTTGCTTACCATTTGGAATATACAAACCAAACATATTTGCTTCTGCGTACTCACCATCAATCTTGATATTCAAGTTGTTACGAACAAAACCACCATTGGCAGTTACGGTATTCGCCGTGAAAACTGATTTGCCCGCTTGAAGAACCGAGGTTGTACCAACGTGATACGATTTCTCAGATTCATTCTGAACTTTGTAATAATGAACATTTGCTTCTTCAGCAATTACAAACTCCGTAACAGTATTTGTAAACGAAGCATTTTCACCCAAAGAACGAAAAGCTTCTGCAATTTGAACTTCTGAATGTTTGCCAACTACAATTAGATTTCTTGGTTGTGCCGCTACGTTCAAAGTACGAGCATCATTAATAAATCTGATAATAATCGGTTGCTCAACAACTGTATTGTCAGGAACATGAACAAAAATGCCATTCTGAGCGAAGGCGGTATTCAAGGCTGTAAAAGCATTATCCTGATAATCAGAATATTTATTAAAATACTGCTCAATCAAAGCAGGCTGATTTTTGGCAGCCTCTGCAAAAGTCATAATTTGTAGCTCTGATGCAGGGCTTACAATTGATGATAATGCGGCATTATAAATTCCATTAATAAAGTATAAAATATTACCTTCAAGATTTGGAATGGGCATTTCTTCTAAATCCTTCGCCGAAAAATCAGTAACTGCATTAAACTCAAATGCTTGATTTACTAAATTTTTAACGTTAGAATATTTCCATTCTTCGTGTCTGATGGTGGGAAAACCCAATTTGTCAAAACGTTCTAAAGCCTGCTGACGGATTTGGTGAACGGCAGATTTTGCCTCGCCATTCATGCGTCCTTCGGCAGTTTTGAAATCTGCAATTAATTGGGTTTTTAAGTCTGTATTGTTCATAATCTAATGCTAATCTTTAAAAACTTATTAAACCGCTTCTCTCAATTCCTTCGCTTCAACTTCTTCTTTAATCCAATCATAACCTCTTTCTTCTAATTCAAGGGCTAATTCTTTCGTTCCTGATTTTACGATACGTCCTTTGTATAAAACATGAACAAAATCTGGCACAATATAATCCAATAAACGTTGGTAATGTGTTACCACAATCGTTGCGTTATCGGCTGATTTTAGTTTGTTAACTCCTTCTGCTACAATACGTAAAGCATCAATATCAAGTCCAGAATCCGTTTCATCCAAGATGGCTAATTTTGGAGCAAGAACGGCCATTTGGAAGATTTCGTTACGTTTTTTCTCTCCTCCCGAAAACCCTTCATTCAAAGCACGATTCAACAAAGATTGGTCGATATTGACAATCTTCATTTTCTCTTTGAACATTTTCAAAAACTGAACGGCATCCATCGCATCTTCTCCCCGATATTTACGAATTTCGTTTACAGCCGTTTTTAAGAAATTAGTTGTAGAAACACCAGGAATCTCAACTGGATATTGGAACGCTAAAAAGATACCTTTTGCGGCACGTTCTTCGGGAGCAAGGTCCAATAGGTCTTCTCCTTCAAACTCAACAGTTCCTCCAGTAACTTCGTAAGTATCACGGCCTGCCAGAACAGATGCCAAAGTACTTTTTCCCGCACCGTTTGGTCCCATGATTGCATGGATTTCGCCCGCTTTTACTTCCAAATTCAAACCTTTCAGAATTTCTTTATCTCCAATTTTAGCTTGTAAATTGCTGATTTTTAACATTTTATTCTATTATTTGTATTTTCTTGATTGCTAATATGTACAAAATTACGCTCTCAAGATTTGCTATCCAAGTATTTATTTAGAACAACTCTAAACAGAGGAAAAAAGTTTCCCAGACTTACATTTGAACTACCTGTTTGTGATTGTTAATTTATTATCTGTAACCTTGCTTAATTCGATATTGTAAATCAAAATACTAAATTCAACTTGACATTATGAAAAAAAAATGGGTTATTGCGAAAAATCAAAAAATCATCTATAATTCCATGCAAAAATCAATCAATGTTTCGTCGGAAGTTAGCACGCTAAAACGCCTTTTAATTCATAGTCCAGATAGCGGTCTTGGGAAAGTTGTTCCTTCAAAAGCCCAAGATTGGTTATTTGAAGATATTATTCATTTGGATACAATGCGTAGAAAAGAATATGATTTTTATGTAAAAACGCTTTTGTATTTTCTTGATTCTGAGAAGATTAAAGGTAAGTTGTCGGAAATTGATGCTGACCACGACCGTAATTTTTTCAAGCCTGATAGCCCCGAATATTTCAATTCTGATAGAGTTATTGAACTTCAAAAACTACTTGCTGAAATTTTAGAAAACGATTTAACTCGTATGAAATTAGTTGCTGCTGCTTGTGCCATCGAAAAGGAATGGTACACCACGCACGACGAATTATATAATTTGCCGCCTGCTGAATTAGCAAAAACTTTAATTTCTGGTTCAACGCCTTCAGGAGAGATGCTTTTTCCGCCAATTCCCAATTTTATTTTTACCCGTGACATCGGTATTACCATCAATGACCATATTTTACTGAATCGCCCCAAAAAACAGGCTCGTACCCGAGAAGCATTATTGGTTCAATACATCTTTTTTAATCATCCAATTTTTGCTGAAATTCGCCAGAATTTAATTGAAATTCCAGACAATGAAACGTTATTTCTATTGCCAGAAGAACAAGTCGAAGACGCTCAATCAACTTTAGAAGGTGGCGATGTAATGATGGTGGCAAAAAACCATTTATTGATTGGAATTTCTGAAAGAACGACCGTTTATGCAGCTAAACAAGTGATAAAAATCTTGTTTGAAAAGAAAATAGTAGAGAAAGTTACCTTAGTAAAAATTCCAAATAAACGTGATTATATGCACATTGATACGGTTTTTACGCAGGTGAAAAGAAATATGTGGGTTTTATTGGGTTCATTGGCAACTCCGCAAGTAAATGCCGAGGACGAAGTTTTGATAAAGGCGGGTTTGTTAAAGTCACAAAAATCGGAGCAAGTTCATATTGTTCAGTTTAGGAGAGGGCAAGAACAAGAACCCCGTGAGATTGAAAGTTTACAAGAATTGTTGACTGAGATTTCAATTTATGACCTCGATTGTCAACCACTCGATGTAAGATTTATTTATTCGGGAAATAATGAATTTCCCTACGGTGCGAGAGAACAATGGACGGATTCGTGTAATCTTTTAGCAGTGAAAGAAGGCGTTGTAATTGGTTATGACCGTAACGATAAAACGCTCGATGCTTTCAAAAATGCAGGTTTTGAATGTGTGAAAATGGAAGATTTATTGCAAGATTTTGAGTCGGGCAAAAAGAATCCAGAGACCATTACAAATACTTTTATCATGTTGCCATCAGCCGAACTTTCACGTGCCAGAGGAGGTTCGCATTGTATGTCAATGCCAATTCTTAGGGAACAATTTTGAATTGTGATTTAGTGATTTTTGAGTTGAGATTTAAAATCGGACTCGAAAATTACAACTCATAAGGAGGTTCGCATTATATGTCCATTTGAATATTTCATTCAGAACTTTAGTTGTGATTTAATGATTGGTGAGTTGCGATTTAAAATCGGACTCTAAACTCACTAAATCACAATTCACTAAATCACAAATTTTAAAACCATGCGTTCACAAACTACTTCCAATATACTTATGATTCGTCCAGTGAATTTTGGATTTAATCAAGAAACTGCGGAATCTAATGCTTTTCAAGATGCGGCATTTGGCAAGCAAAACGAAGATAAAGCCCAACATTACGCTCTAAAAGAATTTGATGAAATGGTGGAGCAATTACAAAAAGCGGGCGTAAATGTTATCGTAATTGAGGATACGCCAGACCCTTACACGCCCGATTCAATTTTTCCGAATAACTGGGTTTCTTTTCACGGAAACGGTTCGGTAATTACGTATCCAATGCAAGCGGAAAATCGTCGTTTGGAGCGTCGAGAAGATATTATTAAGCAATTAGGCGAGACTTTTTATATCAATCGTAGAATAGATTTATCGGGTTCAGAAAGCGAAGGGAAATATTTAGAAGGTACTGGTTCTATGGTACTTGACCGCAAATTTAAAATTGCTTACGCCTGTTTATCCCCACGAACGCACGAAGATATTTTGAAAGAGTTTTCAGTTCAGATGAATTATGAAATTGTGGCGTTTAATGCGGTTGATGGTGCCGGGAAACAGATTTATCACACCAATGTGGTAATGTGCATTGGTGATATGTTTGCGGTTATTTGTCTGGAAGCAATTCCTGATTTGGATGAACGTTTGATGGTCAGAAATTCTTTGGAACAATCGGGGAAAAGAGTCGTTGAAATTACTTTAGAACAAATGAATCAGTTTGCGGGTAATATGTTGGAAGTCAATAGTTTGAAGAGGGAAAAGATGTTGGTGATGTCAAGCTCAGCTTACCATTCTCTTACGCCAACTCAAATTGACATTTTGGACGATTATTGCTCAATTCATCATTTTGATTTATCCATGATTGAAGGGAATGGTGGCGGTTCGGCACGCTGTATGATGGCAGAAATACATTTACCAATTAAGTAATTTATCGGGTCAGTGAGAATAAATTAACCACCGAATTGTTAATGTTTTGTTAAACTTGACGGACAGTCAAGGTCTAAACGGTAAATTTGAACTGTTAATCGTCAAAGTGCCGTTTTATGTACTTTGCGATACTTTTTGCCAAATAATAATCAATGATTTTAGAACGTTACTGTTCTGATATTTGGATTTGTTAGATTGATACAGGTAATTGTTTGAGTTATATTTTTTGGCAATAAGGCTTTTTTTAAGTAATTTGGCAAGAATATTGGTGATTTTAAATCGGAAAAACAAAAGATTTTGGTCGTCAGTAATGAATCTATTATCAGAAATTTATTAAGCCACTCGATTGAAAATGAGACTATTCACCACAAAAATTTGAAATTGTGTTTGTTACGTTTTTATCATCAAAGGCACTTTCAAAGTTTTAATCACTAAAAATTGTTTTTTCACATCAGACCCATGAAAAAAAGTTTTTTATTCTCCATATTAGCGTTATTGCTAATTAATGTTACTTCCAAGGCACAACAGACATTCCAGGATTTGATGGAATACGGTGTAAGACAAAGCAATGCAGGAAATCATGCTTCCGCACAGACAGCTTTCTCTCAGGCAATTGCTTTAAAACCAGAAGACCCAGCCGCATATTATAATAGAGCCGTAACGAAGGCAAATTTGAAAGATAATCGTGGTGCAATTAATGACTTCGATAAAGCTCTTGAAATAAACCCAAGATACGCAGATGCTTTTGCGGGACGTGGACAAAGTAAAGCTCGTCAAGATGACCATAAAGGTGCTTTGCAAGATTATAACAGTTGTATCGCTCTCAACCCAGTTGATGGAAATACTTATTTCATTCGTGGAATTAGTAAATCAAAATTAGAAAATTATAAAGGAGCTTTGTCTGATTTTAATAAATCACTTGACCTTACGCCCGACAATGCACAAGGTTATACCGCAAGAGGACAAGTAAAGCAGAAATTAGAAGACTATAAAGGTAGTTTAGACGATTTTTCAAAAGCGATTGAAATTAGTCCAAAAAGAGCAACTTCTTATTCAGGAAGAGCTTATAGTAAAATGAAAATGGGTGATTTTAAAGGAGCAATTGCCGATTATGGTAAAGCCTTAGAAATCACGCCAGAAGATGCAGAATCGTTATATTTCAGAGGATATTGCAAAAGCCAGATGGAAGATTATTCAAGTGCTTTAACTGATTTTGACCGTGCTTTAGGTCAAGATCCAGAAAATGCCACTGCTTATTACGGAAGAGGTTTCGCTAAAAGTAAGTTAGGAAATATTAAATCGGCTATCGAAGATTTTAACAAAGCGATTTCAATCGGAAATATTGAAAATAATAAAGTAATATTCTCAGGAGCAATCACGAAACAAGTATTAGATGATTTGAGAAATAATGTTCAAGAACGTTTGAAAATGGCAGAAATGTCACCAGAGCGTTCTGAAGTTTATTATAATCGTGGACTTTCAAAAGCTCGTTCGGGTGAAACTAAAGCTGCTATTGAAGATTACAACAAAGCAATTGCTTTGAATCCAACGTATTCAGAAGCTTATTTTACCAGAGGAATGTTGAAGTCGCAAATTAACGACCAACGTGGAGCGATTCAAGATTGTACAAATGCCATTAAATTAAACGCAAAATACGCTGAGGCTTACTACGTGAGAGGAATTATTCGTCATGCTTTAGGTGATACAGACGGGTGTAATGACCTTAGTAAATCAGGCGAATTAGGTTATACGCCTGCTTATTCGGTTATTAGAGATTACTGTAATTAATATCAGTAAACAACTATTGCAGTTAGCAGTTATCAAAAAGCCTCACAGAATTGTTCTGTGAGGCTTTTTGAGGTTTTACTGTTAATTGTTCACTGATATTACTCAAATCTTAAGTGTTTCACTGACTCTCCAGATGTTGCTAATTCTACAAGTGAATCAATGCCAATTTGTAAGTGTTTTTGAACGAAATTAGTAGTTACTTTTTTGTCACTACTTTCGGTTTTTACACCATCTGGCGTCATTGGATTATCTGAAACCAATAGTAATGCTCCATGTGGTATTTTATTGACAAAGCCAACCGTGAAAATAGTGGCAGTTTCCATGTCAATGGCCATAGCTCTAATATCCGTCAAGTATTGTTTGAAGTCTTCGTCATGTTCCCAAACACGGCGGTTGGTCGTATAAACTAAACCCGTCCAATAATCCAGTTCATGTTTTTTAATCATTGAAGATACCGATCTTTGTAAGCGGAAAGAAGGCAAAGCTGGTACTTCTTTAGGCATATATTCGTCGGATGTACCTTCACCACGTACCGCAGCAATGGGAATAATCAAATCCCCCAAACTCAAATTCTTCTTTAATCCACCACATTTTCCCAAGAATAATACTGCTTTGGGTTCAATTGCCGAGAGTAAATCCATCACCGTCGCTGCCATTGGCGAGCCCATTCCGAAGTTAATAATGGTGATATTATTGGCAGTTGCCGTTTGCATTGGGCGGTCAGAACCATTGACTTTTACCTCAAATTGCTCAGCAAACATGGTAACATAATTAGCAAAATTAGTCAATAAAATGTACTGTCCGAACTCCTCCAAAGGTAATCCTGTGTAACGTGGAAGCCAATTGTCCACAATTTCTTTTTTTGTTTTCATAAAATTATTAGTTGATTAATGGAAGGTTAAAATAGAGTTTGTAATTTTGACGACTACATTGCAATAAAGAGAAAACATAATCGATAATAGAATTTACCTTTTAAACTCATGTCAGACGAATTACAATTACTTAATCTTCCTTCTTATGACTACAAATTAAAAAAAATCAATGACAAATTATGTATTTGGGATATTATCAGAAAAAAAAACATTGTTCTCACTCCTGAGGAATGGGTTCGTCAGCATTTTGTACATTTTCTGATAAATCAGTGCAAATACCCAAAGAGTTTGATAAAATTAGAGAGTGGGTTGAGTTATAATCAAGTATTAAAACGTACTGATATTCAAGTGTTTGACCGTGACGGAAGCTTGTTTATGATTATCGAATGTAAAGCACCTTACATTGAACTTTCCCAAGTTGTTTTTGCTCAAGCTGCTCAATATAATCAAGTTTTAAAAGCGCAATATTTAACGATTGCCAATGGATTAATTTTTCATTGTTGCCGAATAGATTGGGAAACCAGACAAATGGATTTTACGGATGGTTTACCAACGATGAATTGAAAATCATATTACCTTTGAATTATTATTCACTTAAAAACTACCTTCAACTACCTTCATCATGTCTAACAAAATTAAAGTTTTTCTCTTACTATTATTCGTAAGTTTTTCATTATCAGCTCAAAAGAAAAAAGCAAGTGTTTCTTTTGAGACAGCTTATCCCACCAAACCCAAATTGGTAGTTGGAATCGTAGTTGACCAAATGCGATATGATTTTCTGTATCGTTATGCCGATAAGTATTCGGAGGGAGGTTTCAAACGCTTAATGAATGATGGTTTCAACTGTCGCAATAATCATTATGACTACGCTCCAACGGTAACAGCGGCGGGTCATGCAGCCATATTCACGGGTTCAGTTCCAGCCATTGACGGAATTATTGGAAACGAATGGTTCAATCAAAAAACGGGAAAAACGGTTTATTGCGTAGAAGATTCGACGGTAAAAACGGTAGGTTCAGAAAGCAAAGCGGGCTTAATGTCGCCGAAGAATTTATTAGTTTCTACCATTACTGACCAGTTGAAAATTGCCAATAATTTTCAGTCAAAAACAATCGGAATAGCCTTGAAAGACCGAGGTGCGATTCTTCCTGCGGGACATACCGCCAACGGAGCTTATTGGTTCGATTCTAAAAATGGAGCGTGGATTACTTCGACGTTTTATATGAACGATTTACCACAATGGGTAAAGGATTTTAACGCTCAAAAAATGCCGCAAAAATATATGGTAGAAGGTTGGAAAACACTTTTGCCGTTGGAGCAATACACCGAAAGTACGGCTGATAATCAGGTTTATGAAGGTAAATTAGCGGGTGAAAAAACACCAACTTTTCCGCACGAATTATCAGCACAAGCAGGAGTTAATTTATTGGAAGTAATCAGAACAACGCCTTTTGGCAATACTTTGACGAAAGATTTTGCTTTGGCAGCGATTAAAAATGAGAATTTAGGGAAAAGTCTTAAAACCGATTTTTTGACCGTTAGTTTCTCTTCAACGGATTATATTGGACACGCTTTTGGTCCAAATTCTATTGAAACGGAAGATACTTATTTACGCTTAGATAAAAACATTGCCGAGATTTTAACAAACCTTGATAATACGCTTGGAAAGGATAATTATTTGGTGTTTTTGAGTGCAGACCACGGAGTTGCGGATGTACCAGGTTTTTGGCAAAGTCAACATTTACCAGCGGGTGTTTTTGATCGTGGAGGAGCTTTGTCAGAAGTGAAGAATGCCTTGAAAACCGCTTTTGGTGATGGTGAATTTATTCGTGGTGAAGATAACTATCAGATATATTTGAATAATGCTCTTTTGCAGGAAAAGAAATTGACTTACGCCCAAGTTCATGCGGTAGTACGTGAAACCTTATTGAATCGTGAAGATGTAACTGACGTTGTAGATTTGCATAATTTAGCCAATACAACATTACCCGATTATCAATTGAAATTTGTTAAAAATGGCTTGAATCCACGCCGTAGTGGCGATATTTTACTGGTTCTTAATCCAAGTTGGTTTATGGGCGGCAAAACAGGTACAACGCACGGAACTCTTTACCGTTATGACACGCACGTACCACTTTTATTTTACGGATGGAAAGTGAGAAGTGGTGAAACTACGTTAAGAACTAATATTTCGGATATCGCTCCAACGGTGGCGGATATTTTGAGTATTTTAGAACCTAATGGAAGTATTGGAAACGTGATTTCGGGGGTAAAAAAATAGTTTTATGAATATTAGAAGAATTACAGAAAAAGACGCTGATGATTTATGGAATATCATCCACGTAGTTATCCAATCGGGTGATACGTGGGTATATTCTCCTGATTCATCCAAAGAGAAAATGCTTGAAATTTGGTTTGATTCCGAAAAATATGCCTACGTTTGCGAAATTGACAATCAAGTTGCGGGAACATTTTTTATCAAAGCCAATCAGCCCGATTTAGGGTCGCACGTTGCTAATGCGGGATACATGGTTCATCCTGATTTTAGAGGGCGAGGAATTGCTGAAATTATGTGTAGATTTTCCTTGTCAGAAGCCAAACGCTTAGGTTTTAAAGCCATGCAATTTAATATCGTAATGGCGACGAATACAGGAGCAATTAGACTCTGGAAAAAATGTGGTTTTGATATTATTGGCACATTGCCTAAGGTCTATCAACATCAGACACTTGGTTTTACTGACGCATTGGTAATGTTTCAATCTTTAGAAGATGAAAATATATAATATTTAACTACCTAATTAGCCATTCAAATATGATCCATCAA
>JAZKDE010000118.1:0-13983 GCA_040387735.1 Bacteroidota bacterium | reverse complement strand
CGGCGTGTTTTTGGATAATTTGGTCGTAAAATTTGCGGAGGGCTTCATATTCTTCAGCAAAATACATGGTTTTTTTAAGACTAATTTTGCTTGAAATTGTGATTTTACCTTCATCTTGCGTACCGATAGTATAAGTGAAACGTCCACCATCATCAGGGAAACTTACCTTAATGGATTTAGGTATTTCTTCAATGTCATATCCTGCTGGTATAGCGTAAGTCGCAATGAAATTGTCTTCGATGAGTGTTCCGAAATCAACTGGAAATTTGCGTTCTGAATTTTTGAATGGATTTTCTTTTTGAGCCTTATATACTAATGGATTGAAATAGATACGGTCGCCAGTAATTGTTGCAAAATCATTAATCGTCAAATTATGTTTTACAGTCAAAGGAGTATAGATATCCTCAACTTTTTCTATCTCTGATTTATCAACTTTCCAATTCTGATTTTCCTTCTTAAACTCCTCAATGTATTTATCATTTCCTTCTTTGGTTATTTTTTTTCGCTCATTAATACCTCTATATCCCATGTAAGCAATAACTAAATCCCCTTTTGCAGTATTGTCAGTTTTTATATCAAAATTTGCTATACAAGTTTCTGCTAATTTTTGAGAAGAGTATAAATTAACCCAGCGAGTTCCATTTTTGCTAATTAGTCTACCTTGTCCATTTAGACAACGGATTGGTAATACTCCCAAAGGTGTATGTGACGATGTTGCATCTAATAGTAAATCTTTCCCATCTATTTCAAGTTGAGCAATAACATAATTAAATTTACTTAGGAGGACATAATTATCCAGAATTCTACCATTATCTCTTGTACTTAAAATAACAGGATTGGCATTATATCCTAATTCTCTAAGTAGAACCACTAACATTAGGTTAATATCTGCCACATTTCCAATTTTGTTTTCTAAAGCTTTTTTTATAGAAGTACCCACATAAAAAGTTTCCTTACCATCATAAGTCATAGCTTGTTTCACGAGTTGGTAAGCCATACTAATTTGTTGTAAAGTATCCTTTTGAGTATTTTTAATGAGGGAAATCATATCATTTAAAAAACCCGAACGATTCAATTGCTGTCCAAAGAATTCATTTTCTATTAAACGACTATTTAAACTTTCCCAACTATCTGAATAAGTTTTGAGTAATGTTCCTGGTATGTAAGTTGAAGATAACTCAAATGACATTTTTGCAACATAATCATCAATAGTTGTCATAAATGGTTCTTTACGAATTGCGGGTAAATTTTTCATTACCCAACGAGATTCTTTAGATGGGGTAGTTACTTTTTCTATTGAGGAAGGGGCTTTGCCTCCAGTAAAAGAACCATCAAATGCCCGGCTCCCCTGCGGAGATTCAACTTTAATTTGAAATGTCATTTCTCCATTTTGAGATGAATTAACTACCAATGGTTCATAGCCTTGCATTACTTGGCGATAAGTAAAATAGTTTGGTACATTAGTTGAAAATTCACTCCAAGCAACTGGTATAGAACTTTGAAAAAGCCAATCTCGGAAATTATAAAAGAAATCAGATTTGATAGAATATGAATATTCAATAACTGAGCCTTCTTTTATGTTGGAGAATGTAAATTTCTTAGTAGCTCTATATTCATTTCCCTTATCCAGAAAAGTAGATTCTTTTTCTAATTTATCTTTTTGAATTTGCCCATCTACAATATTATAGGTAATGCCTTTAAGGTCAAGCATAGTTTCTACATTACGTCCGTTAGCATCTTTATATAACGGAACACTTACCGTACTCCAATCATAACCAGCTTTTTTAAGAATTTTAATTCGGCAGTGTCGTTCATAAACGATATAAAAGTGATGATTGGAATCGTCGTACTTAAAATAGGCTCGTCCAATATCCCCCAAAACCACAGCTTCTGCAGCCGTGTCTTTTGGGTAAACTTTCATTCGGAGGTCGGACATTTCAATTTTACCAAATTTTATTGGAGCATCTTGAGCTGTAATTGAAAGGTGAAACAAGGTAGAAAACACACAAATAAGCGTGTATCTGAGGGTAGCGGGGAAAAAAGGCATTGTGTAGGAATTTTTAGGATTGAATTTTTAAACGTAAAACATACTAATTTTCGGTGAATATAAGCAAATTTCATGTTGAAAAACCAACGCCTTAAAATTATGATGCAAAATGTCCGCTTACCACTTTCCATAATGTGCTGATGGGTACCGTTTTAATGCCTTTTCGTTGTTGTTGGATGGAAATATCGGCAATAATTTTCCAATGTTGTGCCAAATCTCGGTAAGCTGCCCAAAGGGTATTTTTAGGGTCGTAAATATGCCCAGGTTCAGAACTTACACCGTTCAACTCCATAATTCGAATATTTTTTCCTTCGTATAAATTCTCGATGGATTTTACTTTCATGTCAAATCTTCCGTAATGAAAACCGTCAATCGGTAAAGCAATTTTATCGAAAATAGTATCCAATTGGCCATTTTTTAGAAAGTTATTATCTAAAAATTTCGTGCCTCTACAATGATTTCCAATGGGTTCAAGGATTCGTTTTTCGCCAACTTTAATGACCTCATTCATACCCATATCGCCAATACGTTTACGCATAGAATCAAGTTGAAATCTGGCACGGGTTGATTGTTGCATTAATTGTTCAACGGTTGATTTTCCGTCGCCAATAACAGAAAGAAATTCCTTGCGAGTTACCGATGAAACATGACCCTTTGCTTGGTCGGGATAACGATAATACAAAATGCCCAATTCAATGTCATAAGTAATGAATTCTTGAATAATAAAGTCTTCGTGAACATTGCTGAGATACTCCATGAAATCATAATTGCTGTATAATTTCTCGACTTGCGTACCTCTTTCGCCCACATTGGGTTTGCAAATAATGGGGTAGACCAAATCTTCTTGCATAAGTTTGTCAAGAATAACTTTTAGCGGTGTTCCTTTCTCAATAAAAATGGTTTTGGGTAAGTATTCCTTCTGTATTTGACGAAGAATATCCATTTTAGATTCCCCAAAAAAACCACCGTAGTCAATACAAGGGTCGGCATTGGTGAAAAATGTCAGTGAGCGAGTGCGTGCAGCCTGCAAAAGCCAATAAGGAAGTAATGGAATGTAAAACATCCACCAAGTCCAGTATTCAAAATGGGTTAGTTTGATGAGCCAAAGGGGTAATTGTATCTTATTCATACCGTAAAAATACGGAGGATTTGGAAATATGGATGTCGGGTTGGCGACAGTTTTGATTTTATTTTGTCAAATATAAATCTTAACATAAGGTTTGGAAAGTAGGATTTTTGTAAGAACTTTGTCAAAATTAAACTCTAATAAATTAATAGAATAATACACTGTGTTAAAAATCTACTACGTAATAATAGTTCTATTGCTTAACTACTCATTACACGCTCAAGATAAAATTTCCTTCGGTATTTCTGGAATGTACAATTTTCCATTGGAGACGATTGGAATTGGTTTTCGTTCGCAAATTCCTGTAACAGAACGCCTTTCTGTTGTACCACAAATTAAATATGCCCCTTCATTTAATACAATCCATGAGTTTTATGGTGGAGTAAATGTCTATTATTCACTATTGAATAATACGCTTTTGCATGGTTATAGACCTAAAGTTCATCCTCAAATACCCGTACTGTATTTAGCTGTTGGTTTAGAATACAACAAATGGATAAACTATGAGAAAACCAAGAACACTAAAGCGAATCCAAATAATATTTTGCCAGAGGTTGGTTTAGGTTTATCAGTTGGGGGGCATTTGATAAGGGCTTTTGCTGAAATTAAATATAATGTTGTTTGGGAGGAGAGTTACGGAGAAGTTGGAGTAATGATTTATCCTTTTAATACTAAACCAAGCGGAAAAAATAATTGTCCTAAAATCTATTAAAACCTTCATTATGAAAAAGATTCTAACCAGTTCATTTGCCATCTTCATTATATTTTTGATGGTTATTGCTTGTTCAAAAGACAGGTCTATTATTTTAGAAGATGTAAAACCTATTGTTGATACGGTAAAAAAGGTACCTGTTGATACCGTAAAAACGATTAAAGATATTAAGGATTATTCCTTTAGTATCTCCAATAGCCAAGCTTTGTTTGATAGTTTAGCTCCAAAATCTGAAATTTTTACCATTAATAAAGCCTCTGATTTACCTATTACTACTAAAAATGGAATGAAAGTTTCATTTAGTATTGGTGACTGTATTAACCCTAATGGTAAAGTTGTTACTTTTCCAATTGAGTTGGAAGTATTGGCTCTGTTAACTCCCAAAGACATGATTTTGCATCAGAAACCAACGGTTTCGTATGGTAAATTATTGACAACGGGTGGGGAGTTTCTTATAAAAGTGAGAAAAGATGGTAATGAATTGAACTTGAAATACTACAATTCCATGAATATTAGTGTTCCTATTAAAGGTAATCCTGACGCTGAGATGGGGTTATTTTACGGACAGTCAACCTCGGATGGTAGAGTAGAGTGGTTATTTTCAAATCCAGATAGCTTGCGACAAAGAGAGAGAGAACTTTGGTTAGGTAAAGGTTTTTACGAGGTATTTCCAAGGACTCTTGGTTGGATAAACTGTGACAAATTTTACAACTTTGTTGGTGCAAAAACGAAAATAAAATTTACTTCTGCCTATCCAAATTTGAGCGTTATCAAAGTATTTTTATACTTTCCTGATATAAAATCAATCATGCAAGTTTATACAGACACCTCAGGAGATGTTCCTGTTGGACAGGCTGTCAAGGTGATTTGTATTGCTCCTACAACGAATGGAATTTGGTATTCATATACTAAAGATTTGACCGTTTCAGAAAATCAAGTCGTCAATATAGAACTTATACAAACTACTGAAAAAGCGGTTTTAGATTATCTGAAAAATCTAAACTAATGAAAAGCCTTCGCTGTTTTTAATGGCGAAGGCTTTTTTATGTTACTTACAATCATCTCAAAATCCGAACAGGAACGCCCGAAAAGGCAGAATTGCCTGTCAGTTCATCAATTAATAATTCATCAGTCAAATCATTCAAACTCACACCTGCGTGGACAGTGGCAATATCCATTTGTACACCCGTACGAGCGTGTCCAAACCCGTGTGGAATGCTGACTACATCGGGCATAATATCTTCGGTAATTTCTACCGAAATTTCTACTCGCCCAACCCTTGATTCTACTTGTACTTTTTCTTGATTAACGATTCCTTTTTTTGCTGCTGTTTCTGGGTGAATCATGAGCGTACAACGGTCACGTCCTTTCACTAATCTTTCGGCATTGTGCATCCAAGAATTATTACTACGCAGGTGTCTTCTCCCGATTAATTTAAGGTCGAAATCGTTATCTTGAATTTCTTGGAATAATTTATCCACATTAATTTTTACCCTTTCTAAATCTTTAGTAATTAATGCAGGAATGAGATTAATTTCTTGATTTTCAGTTAGTGATTTTTCTTTAAGGCATGGCCGTAACGCTCCCAAATCTTCGCCATGTGGATTTTCTTTGAGTTTTTGGAGGGTTAAGCCTTGTTTTCCGTAAGGACCAAATTGCATGGCCATTGCCAATTTCTCTTCGGGGTTTTTAGGACTTGGAATCACTGCTCCTTCTTCAGCGATTATTCTATTTTTTAATTCTTCAAAAATCTCCCAGTCATGGCGTTGATTATTGTCTTTTTCAAATAAAGGTTCGGAATATTTAGCGGTATTTCTAACGGCTAAATTATGGAAAACTACATCGTAATGTGCCACTTCCAAACCTGTTGTTGGGGGTAAAATAATATTAGCGTGTCGAGAAGTTTCATTGATGTAAATATCCACCGAAACCATGTATTCCAAAGAGTCCAAGGCTTGGTCTAATTGAACACCGTTTGAGGTGCTTAGAACAGGATTTCCACAAATACTGATAAACGCTTTGATGCCACCCGCCAAAATATCTTCGGCCATTGCCGAAACGGGTAGTTCACCGTCAAACTCGGGTAATTTTCGTACTGCACTTTGCCAGCGATTGAAATAATTTTCACCTTTTTTTGCTCTGCCCAACAGGTCAAAAGCAGGTTGTGGAAACATCGCACCGCCTACTGAATCCATATTGTTGGTTAGAATATTTATACAATTTATCAGCCATTGACACACACCTCCGAAGGCTTGCACGCTCACACCCATACGCCCATACACAACGGAAGTTTTGGCATTTAATAAATCCTGAGATAGTTTTTTGATTTTCTCCGCCGTTATTCCTGTAATATTTGAAACGGTTTCGGGAGAGTAAAATTTAGCTAAATCTTTCAGTTTTTCAGCATCTTCGGAAAGCTCTATTTGATTGGTAATTTCGTGAACAATACTCAACAATAAAAAAACATCGGTTGCTGGTTTGATGAACAAATGTTGGTCGGCAATTTTGGCGGTTTCGGTTTTTCTTGGGTCAATGACCACAAATTTTCCTCCTCTTTTTTGAATAGCTTTCAAACGATTGGCAACGTCAGGAACGGTCATCAAAGAACCATTAGAAGCCAAAGGATTGGCTCCGATAATGAGCATGAAATCAGTATGGTCAATGTCGGGAATGGGTAATAAAAGTGGATGACCAAACATTTGCCAAGCCGCAAAATGGTGCGGTAACTGGTCGGCAGAAGTAGCCGAAAAGCGGTTTTTGCTGCCCAACGCTCGTAAAAATGCAGGAGCAGAGAGCATCGTTCCCGAATTATGAACAGATGGGTTTCCCTGATAAATACCCACTGAGTCTTTACCATATTGCGTTTGAATTTCTTTCAATTTAGCGGTGACTTCCGTAAGTGCTTCCTCCCAAGAAATCTCCTCCCAACCCGCCTCAGTACGTCTTACAGGTTGTTTTAGTCGATTTTTATCTAAATAAATGTCTTTTAATCCAACTGCTTTGGGGCAAATATGTCCACGAGAAAAAGGGTCTCTTTCATCGCCCTTGATAGTCAAGATTTCGTTATGTTCATTAACCGTAATTTCTAAACCGCATATCGCTTCGCAAAGATTGCAAGCACGATAATGAGTACGTATGTTTGTTGATTGATTCATATTTTTTGATGAAATAATTCAAAATTTGATTGAAATTACGGAAAATAAATGGAATTATGTTTTCTTGTAGAGACAAGGCATTGCCTTGTCTGAATTACCCAGTATTTTATTAAAATGAGGACGTTTTAACCAATTTTAGATAAGGCATTGCGTTGTCTCTACGATTTTACCCTAACTTTTCAATCTTTTCTATTAATTTTACACCTCCAAAAAACAGATATATTTTTGAAAACGATATTACTCCCAAAAATCCAGCATTCTTTCCAGACGGAAATACCTTTGCCTTCTTCTAAATCAGAATCTAATAGAGCCTTGATTATTAATGCTTTAGCGGGCGGAAAAGACAATTTGTCGAACCTTGCCGAAGCTCGTGATACCCAAACCATGATGCGTTTATTGGCTTCTGATGATGCCGTTGCCGACGTGATTGACGCTGGTACAACGATGCGTTTCCTCACGGCTTATTTTGCCGTGACGGGTCAGCAGAAAACCATGACGGGTACGCCACGTATGTGCGAGCGTCCGATTGGGATTTTGGTGGATGCTTTACGTTCGTTAGGAGCTGATATTGAGTATGTTAATAAAGAAGGGTATCCGCCTTTGCAACTGAAAGGCTTTACTTTTTCGGGAAACAATCATTTGCAAATTCGTGGTGATGTTTCGTCGCAATACATTTCTGCCATTTTGATGATTGCTCCTTTGTTGCCCGAAGGTTTAGTCTTAGAAATTACGGGAGAATTAGGCTCAAAACCATACATCGAAATGACTTTGAAGCAAATGGAAGCATTTGGAGCGACAATTTCGAGAGATTGGGATAATATGACTTTAACCGTTCCTGCTCAAAAATACGAGCCAATTCCTTACGCTATTGAGTCGGATTGGTCGGGAGCAAGTTATTGGTTTTCTGTGGTTGCTCTTTCAGAAAATGAAGGTGCCGAATTAGAATTATTAGGTTTGAAAGAAAACTCGCTTCAAGGAGACTCGGTTATTACGGACATTATGAGTCATTTAGGCGTAAAATCTGAATATACAGGACGTGGTTTTAAACTGACTAAAATTCCTGCGGATTCAGCTTTAGAATGGGATTTTACCAATTGCCCTGACCTTGCTCAAACAGTTTGTGTGGTGGCAGCAGCGAAAAAAGTACCATTGACATTAACGGGAATTGAGTCGTTGAAAGTAAAAGAAACTGACCGTATTTTTGCTTTACAAACTGAATTAATCAAGTTAGGAACAAAATTGGAAGAAGTAGAAACCAACCAAAAATATTTACTCACACCAGCGGATGAATTGACCGTGCCAACATCAATCCATACTTACGACGACCACCGCATGGCAATGGCTTTTGCACCTTTGGCGTTAGTGATGGAAATTGTGATTGAAGAGCCAGACGTTGTAGTGAAATCGTATCCATCATTCTGGAAACATTTTGCAACAATCCAATAGGAAAGGTAGGGGCGAATCGTATTCGCCTGAATATGTAGAATATCGAACTGGACGAATGCAATTTGTCCCTACTATAAAAATACAAAAGGGTATCGAAGTCCACAGATTTCGATACCCTTTTTTCGTTAACAACTCATTAACAACAATTTAGAGCATTAATTGATAATTTGCAATATGATTTTCTTAAAGTCGTTTTGTCGTAAGCTACTCACTTAATCTTCTCAAATTTCCATGAAAAAAACGATACTCTTTCTACTCATCTCCATCAATCTTTTTGCTCAAACGCCACAAGCTACTTCTCAAAGGAACTACTCAATTACCCATTTTTATCATAAAAATACTGTATTCGCCGATACTGTTTCTTACGATATTGAGTTTACAGATATGCGAAAACGGATAGATTCAGCGTCTATCAGACGTATAGCTTTGCGTGCATCGTTTGCTGATGCGTTTCCCAAAAACAATAAACATACTTACGATTCTATTCCTGAAATTGCTTCAATGAATATTAATGGAGTCCTTTTTGATAATAAAAGAATACTTGCTAAAATCCCCCATTATGAGATTTTACTGATAAAAAGAGACTCGGCTCGTTCTTTCAGATATAATCCAGAAACTAAAGAATATTTTGGAACAGCTCGTTATAAAAAACCACATGCTGTTATTTTTCAAGAACACGCTAATATTCCCCGTGATTTTTATTTTTTCAAAGAATATACCCTTGAACCCATCCGCTATAAATGCTCGTCGGATTCGCCTGTTTTAGATGTGTTTAGAACTGAGGATACGGTTATATTATCTTCACGTCCGAGAGTAATGATCGACGGTCGGTTGCAACCAAAATTGTTTGATTATCAGCATATTGATGTAGAAAAGGTAAAGAAAATTGAAGTTTTTGGAAAAGAAGATGCCTTGAAGTATTTTGGTCATAAAGCAAAAATGGGCTTGATTTCGGTAACGATGAAAGATAGTAAAGCTAAATTAAATTGGACTTTAGATAATATCCGAGTTACCGGTGAAATGCAAGATAAAAATGGGAAATGGAAGGTAATTACCGATACAGTTTTGACAAATATTGAGCAGTTTAATACTTTTAAAAAAGCTGTTTATCAAGCTAATGGACCTGTTTATTTAATCAATGGAGAATTTGAAACGGAGCAAGTAAATCGTAAAACAATTGATGCCGAAGCCATGCAAAGCGTAAAAGTGGTAGCAGGAACGAAAAATAGAGTAACGGTGACAAATCAAAACAGTCAGAGAATTTCACAATTGATTGAACCCATTACCATTGGCAATGACACCGTTTTTATTCAAACCGAAAAAGAAAGATGGTCGGCACGTGCGGAAGTTAGTATTTCAAGAGTATTGAGTGAGTTGAAACGCCTAAGAAATACCGAACCCGAACCTGTACCGATTTATATTCTCGATAACCAAGAAATTACCTCCGAAAAACTCAAAGAATTCAAAAGTAAAGAGTTAGAATTTGTAGAATCCTTAGAAGGTTGCAATGCCATTTCGAGATACGGAAAACGAGCAGAATACGGAGTTGTCATTTATCGGAAGAAGAAATTATAATGATACCTTAATATTTGCATTCTATGAAAAAGATAATGATAGCCATCGTTCTGAATCTATTATTTCTCCAAAGCTTTTCACAAACAAAAGACACTTTGGGAGCAAAAAAAATGACAGTTTTTGAAACATTTATTCATAAAGGGAAAATATTTAATGATACCTATGAATATACTTTATCTAAGAGTGAAAAGCTCAAGTATGAAGAAATGCAAAGGAAAGGATATAAAGTGGCTTTTAAGAATAAAGAAAATAAGTCCTTAGATTCAATTCCCAAAAATGCTCCAGTTTATGTCAATAATGTCTTAAAAATCAGCCAAAAATATTTAAAGTATTTGCCAAGTTTTGAAGTTGTTCATGTAGAGCAAGCTAAATATGAAGGCTTTTATTTTTTAATAGAGGAGAAATTGAATGCTAATACTTCTGAAAAAATAGTTTATGAGACGGTTCCTAAAGGAATAATTTATCAGAGCCATAAAAACTTACCAACCGACTTTGTTCTTTTTGATAAAACAACTGCCCAGTCATTGCGATTTAGTTGTTCGGTGAAAAACCTGCTGTGGGATTTTATGGCAAATTCTAACAAAAAATCAACAGAACCTATCTATGTGGTAGATGGACGTATGCAAAAAGAGGGTTTTCAACTTGATTTATTAAATGAAAAAGAGATAAAATCTATTGAAGTATTTGACAATGAAGATGGTACCCATTTTTATGGATATAGAGCCAGTAATGGAATAGTTGCTATAACAACCAAAAATAATATTGGATATACATTGCCAGCTCTTAGAAATATTCATGTGGTTGGGGAAATAGAATACAAAACGGGGAAATGGAAAATAATTAGTGATACCACCTTAGAAAATATAAATGATTATTGGGATTATAGAAAACATACTTTTGCACAGAATGGACCTGTTTATATGATTGGTGGAGAAGAAGAAACCTATGAAATGAATCGTAAAACAGTCTCAATGAGTAGTATCGTAGGAATTGATATAAAACGAGATGATAAAAGTTATCAGTCGAAGATAGACGCTATTTTAAAGAAGGATGCAAATACAGGAATATCTCCTATAAATATCTATCCAAGTGATACCATATTTATAAAAATTGGACAATACCCCGACTTGATTGTGGCCGATACGGAATTAGATGGAATTATGAAGCATCTATATTCAGTAAGAGGAAACGATGGAAACTCTCAGCTAAATAAAATCCCCATTTACATTCTCGATAATCAAGAAATCACCTCCGAAAAACTCAAAGAATTCAAAAGTAAAGAGTTAGAATTTGTGGAATCGTTAGAAGGTTGCGATGCCATTTCGAGATACGGAAAACGAGCAGAATACGGAGTGGTTATTTATCGGAAGAAGAAATTAGAATAACACCCCATAGGCAATAAACGATTTTATTGCCTATTTTTTTTAACTTGCAAGCACATAGTTATCAGTGGGTAACATAGATAACACAAATCAACAAATCCATTAAACGCAATTATCATAAACAACTTGAAAACTAAAAAATTAAAGAAAGCTAATCTCTATTTTTCTATGTTTCCTAAGTTATCTATGTGGTTGCAAAAATTAACAACAATGAAAAAATCAATCAAATTATTCCTCCTAATTATCCTTATCGCTCAAGGCTCGCAACTTGTAGCTCAGAAAAAAAACATCACGCTCGAAGACATTTGGTCAAAAGGTACATTCCGTTCGCAGAGCGTTCAGCAAATAAACTGGATGAAAGACGGAGCATTTTATTCAGCTTTAGAAGGTGATAAAATTGTGAAACACCAAGTAACCGATGGAGCAGCCGTTGAAACCCTTTTTGATGCCGCTACGAGCGTTGAAAATCTCGGCAAAAAAGTCGCTATCGAGGATTACGCCCTTTCGGCAGATGAACAAAAAATATTAGTTTCTACCGAAAGCGAGCCAATTTATCGTCGTTCTTCACGGGAAGAAAATTTCGTTTATGACCTCAAAACCAAGAAATTAGTGCAATTATCAAAAGGTGGAAAGCAGATGTTCGCTACGTTTTCGCCCGATGGTTCAAAAGTGGCTTTTGTGCGTACCAACAATTTGTACATGGTGGATTTGGCAACGATGACCGAAAAGCAAATCACGACAGATGGCAAGTGGAATCACATTATCAACGGTGCTTGCGACTGGGTTTATGAAGAAGAATTTTCGTTTGCGAGAGCATTTCAGTGGTCGCCAGACAGCAAGAAGATTGCCTTCATTTCATTTGATGAAACGAAAGTTCCAGAATACAATATGCAAATGTGGGGCAAGTTGTACCCGACCGATTACAAATACAAATATCCAAAAGCAGGAGAGGCAAACTCAACTGTTACAGTTTCTATTTTTCACTTGACAGATAGCAAAACCTCAAAAGTAGATATTGGCAAAGAAACTGACCAATACATTCCAAGAATCCGTTGGACGAATGATGCTAACGTGTTGTCGTTGAATAGATTAAATCGTTTGCAAAACAAAATGGAGATTCTTCACGCTGATGCAACCACAGGAAAAACAGACGTGATTTTGACAGAAGAAAGCAAAACTTACGTGGACGTTGAAAACTTTGCGGATGATGTTTATTATTTATCGGACAACAAAAGTTTTGTGATGTCATCAGAAAAAGACGGTTTCAAACACTTGTATTTGTACGATATAACAGGAAAGTTGATTCGTCAAATCACGACTGGAAATTGGGAAGTAGCTGATTTTTACGGTATTGACGAAAAAACGAAAACGTTGTATTTCACTTCAACAGAGATGTCGAACATTGAAAGACAGTTATTCAGCATTTCTTTGGACGGTAAATTGAAAAAGCAATTGACTACTGAAAAAGGCATGAATTCAGCCAATTTTAGCAAGGATTTTAAATATTATATTCTTCAAAATACCTCAGCAAGTAGCCCTTTAAAAGTGAGTTTACACAAAGCTCCGACGGGACAATTGGTAAAAGTTTTGGAAGAAAATTTGGCTTTGCGTAAGAAATTGGAAGAATATAACATCGCTCCAAAAGAGTTTATGACCATCAAAACGTCAGAAAATGTAGAATTAAACGCATGGATGATTAAGCCAACCGACTTTGACCCAAAGAAAAAATATCCAGTATTTATGTTTTTGTACGGTGGGCCAGGAAGTCAGCAAGTGTTGAATCAATTTGATGGTTCAAATTTTATGTGGTTTCAGCATTTGGCACAAAAAGGCTACATTGTGGCTTGTGTGGACAATCGTGGAACAGGTGGAAAAGGAGCAGATTTTAAGAAAGTTACTTACTTGAATTTGGGTAAATTGGAAGTAAAAGACCAGATAGAATCAGCGAAATATTGGGGTTCATTGCCTTACGTGGACAAAAGTAGAATCGGGATTTTTGGTTGGTCGTATGGTGGATATATGTCGTCAAATTGTTTATTTCAAGGAGCAGATTATTTCAAAACTGCCATTGCCGTTGCACCTGTAACTAACTGGCGTTTTTATGACTCAATTTATACCGAAAGATTCTTGAGAACACCCCAAGAAAATGCCACAGGTTACGACGAAAACTCGCCTGTAACTTACGCTAAAAACTTGAAAGGCAATTTCCTTTTAGTACACGGTACGGGCGACGATAACGTGCATTTCCAAAACTCAGTATCATTGGAAGATGCCCTAATCAAAGCCAATAAGCAGTTTCAATCGTTCTATTATCCCAACAAAAATCATGGTATCTACGGGGGTAATACTCGCCTGCATTTATATACAATGATGACGAATTTCTTGGAGAAGAATTTGTAGGGGTTTATCACTTTCCGAAAGTTATTTTTACTTTCGGAAAGTTGAAAACGCTGGCATTACTTCTCGAATGTTTAATTCTCTGAAAGAACTTCTCGAAAGTAGAAAAAACTTTCGAGAAGTATAAAACGCCGACTTCACTT
>JAZKDE010000117.1:0-27430 GCA_040387735.1 Bacteroidota bacterium | reverse complement strand
ATCGAACCAATGACCTACTGATTACAAGTCAGTTGCTCTACCAGCTGAGCTAAGAAGGCTTTTTTCAACGATTATCGATTTTTGTTTCGTTTTCAGAAGCGTTGTTCGTTTTTCGTGATGCAAAATTAGGCCGATTTTTATTGTTGTGCAAGCCTTTTTGAAATAAAATTTCAAAAAAAATGAAAATAAATTCTAAGGTTTTGATTTTCAAAAGATTAGAATTTAATAAAATTAGCATTTTTACCATTCAAAAATTACTGAACATCAGATACAAACCTAAATCGTCTCAAATTATTGCTCAAAATCTATTTTTTATGCTCTACCCATTCTTTTAATTATTGATTGAGAGTTTCAAAGTCCAATTAAGCACTCTAAATTTGTAACTATTATTACTTCTTACACAAATATTAGTAAAATAAAACATGACTTTACCCGAATTATTAAAACAAGATTTCTCGCCTGAGTTCCAATTTCAGGCTTCACGTAGTGGTGGAGCGGGTGGACAGAATGTCAATAAGGTTTCTACTAAAATGGAATTACGCTTTCATGTCACTAATTCTCAATTATTGGATGATGAACAAAAAAGACTGTTTCATGAGAAATTAAAAAATCAAATTAATTCGGAAGGTGAACTCATTATTGTCTCTCAGGAAGAACGAACGCAACTTAGAAATAAGAATATCGTTATCAAGAAATTCCGTGAATTACTCATTAAAGCATTGACTATTCCTAAAAAACGGATTAAAGTAACACCAACTGCTGCCATGATTGCGGAAAGACTAAAAGACAAGAAAAAGGCTTCTGAGAAAAAAGCTAATCGTGGTAAATTTGATTACTAATTTTCCACAATCAAAAATTAAAATTCTGACATCATAAAATGACTCCTAAACAACAAGGTTTTTTCTTTCCTGCTGAATGGCATAATCATGTAGCGACATGGTTGACTTTTCCTCACAATGACCATTCTTGGCAAGGTGATAAATTGGCGAAAATGTATCCACAATATTTTCAACTTATCAAAGCTATTTCAAAAGGTGAAAAGGTTGGTTTGAATGTGAACGATGAAAAATTGAAGTCGTTTATTTTGGCAGAATTAGACCATTATTCTATTGATGCAACTCAAATTGAGATTTTAGTTAATCCAACGAATGATGCTTGGTGCAGAGACCACGGCCCTGCTTTTTTAATTAATCCAGAGACAAAACAACGGATGATTGTCAATTGGGGCTATAATGCTTGGGGAGGAAAATACCCGCCTTTCGATGATGACAATAATCTGCCCATACAAATTGCTAAATTTCGTGGTTTGGATTACATAACGCCCAATATTATCATGGAAGGTGGTTCGGTAGATTTCAACGGAGCAGGAACGGTTTTGACCAGTCGCTCATGTTTATTGAATCCTAATAGAAATCCACATTTAACACAAGCTCAAATCGAAGAATATGTTTGTAATTATTATGGTGTTGAGCAAGTTTTATGGGTAAATGACGGAATCGTGGGAGATGACACCGACGGACATATTGATGACACTGCTCGTTTTGTAAATGAAGATACCGTTGTGGCTGCCGTTGAATACAATAAAAATGATGACAACTATGTGGTACTGAATGACAATTTGCAATTGATGAAACAAATGCGTTTATTAAACGGTAAACAACTGAATGTTATTGAATTACCAATGCCTGACCCAGTAGTTATCGACGATTTCAGAACACCAGGTTCTTACGCAAATTTCTTGATTTGTAATGCAAGCGTGATTGTGCCAACGTATCAATGTAAAAATGATGATATTGCCTTGGATATTCTTTCGCAGTGTTTCAAAGACCGTTCAGTTATTGGCTTAGAGGCGACGGATATTATTTGGGGACAGGGAAGTTTCCATTGTCTGTCACAACAAGAACCGAGTGTGTAACGTTTTAAGTGAAGTTTATCACTCACTTAGAAATCATACACTTTAACATGAAAAATTACTCTATTACAGCCATTATTGTATTATTTACCACCTCTTTTTTACAAGCACAAACATCTGTTCCATATTCAGATTTACCACGCATTCCACTTCCTGCAATGCGTGGTTTAGCATTGTCAGCGGATGCACGACATGGAGCAATGGGTGATGCAGGCGTAGCGACTTCTCCTGATAAAGGAGATATGTTTTGGAATCCTGCAAGAACAGCATTTGCGGACACACAGTATGGATTATATTCTGCCTATACGCCGAATGTATCAAGGCGTTTCGAGAATGGAATGCAACTCATACAAGTTGGGGCATATTATAAATTGAAAGATAATAAAAGTGCCATTTCTATTAGCTACGTAAATTTCAGCGAAGGACTATCGCAAGCTAATAATACTGGACAATTATTGAGTAACTATTATTCAACCGACTGGCTATTGGGCATAAATTTTGCTAAGAAAATTTCAAAAAAAATATCCTTGGGAATTGGTATAAAATATCTTAATTCAAGATTATATACTGAACAAAACCCTCCAAGTTCATTAGGTTTTAACTATCAACCTGCTTCTACACTTGCCGCTGACATTAGTATTTTTCATCAGGGTTGGGACTCTACCAAAAGAGTTAATATTAACTATGGAGTGTATATTTCCAACCTTGCAGGTCGTGTTAGTTACGGTGGCAGTGAATCGAATTTCATTCCTACGAATCTAAAAATAGGTATTGCCCCAACAATAAAAATAGCAAAAAATAGCACATTTACACTTGCAATAGATGTCAATAAATTAATGATTCCAACGCCAACATTTAGTACAACTGGCAGAATCAACCAACCTACCAGTGCCATTGGAGGTATTTTAGGTTCATTTTCAGATGCTCCCGATGGTTTAAAAGAAGAATTAGAAGAAATTACGTGGTCAATCGGAGGCGAATATTGGTACAAGAAAACCATCGCCCTAAGAATGGGTAAATTTATAGAATCAGGAAATAAAGGTGGACGAAACTTTACAACTTTTGGAGTTGGTGCAAAAATTATCAAAAATATTAATGTAGATTTAGCCTATATGCACAATGAATCAGAAAATTCATTCCTCGGAAATATGTGGAGAGCAAATGTTTCATTTGGCATTGGTGAAATTAAATCTTCAATGAATTAACCAAAATATAATGCTCTTAAAACGATATTCACAACATTTCACAATGTATTTGACTCAAAATTTAATGGTCAAGGTTGTTCAAATCTTTACCATTATTTTATTTTTTTCTTCCTGCAAAAGCACAAAAAGCCTCACATCAAATCAAGCTCAAAAGCAAGAAGTATATCAAAATAAGTCAATCGTTTTTCAGATCAAATCTTTGAAAGCCATCAATTTAGAAGAAGATTTAACGCTTGCGGATGAAATCATGTTGACGTACTCACTAACGGCGGTTGATGAAAGCAATAAAGTGGTGCAAGTCGCAAATGGGTCGTGGGGCGTTGAAAGCATGAAAAAAGGGCAAATTGCTCTGAGCGAAAGATTTAAGTCAATCGAATTATTGCTTCCTTTTAAAGGTAAAATTCTATCTTCGGTTATTTTAACGGAAATTGAAGATTATAAAAAAGCTCAAAATACGGTCAAAAAAATCAATGAATTTGGAGGTTTGGGGAAAATTCCAGCCATGTTTATTTCTTTGGGAGAATATGAAACGCCTTTGGCAATCGTCTTTGCAAGCCTTCAAGCAGCAGGAATTGGGTTAAAAGCCGTTGAGCATTTTGACCAAGACGATTTACTGGGGCAAAACACCTTTGACCTTCCTGTGGCAACACTTTCGAGTACCCAAAAACTTTATCCTGTAAATCTTACTTTTGAAGGAGAACATTTTAAAAATAAATTTCATTATGAGTTAGTTTATGAATTAAAAATTACTGAAAAATAGTTAAATTATCTAAAACAAACTCCAAAAACAGGCTATTTCGTGCCTAACCACTACTATTTTCCCAAAAATCAAACTTATCGCCTCTTGTCCAATTTTCTACTTTTAGCATAGTTCATCTAAATATTTATTTGTATTTTTGCAACCCCGATACAATAAACTAACGCACTAAATAGTTAAAAATCATATCAGATACTGACAAATGAATGTTTTGTAAGAGGGAATTTCTGATATAGTGAAACGTTTGAATATCCGCCCTTTCAAACATTAAGATTGGAAAATATGACTTATACTCTCAGATTATTAAATATACTAATTGCTTGTTTGTACTTCAGTATTAACACGATAACCGCCCAAACAGAACCCTACGCCATCAAAATTGGCAACCAAATTATTCCTGCTACTGAACTGTCTCAGACTTATCGCAAGCTCATCCAAAGCGATAGCATCAAAAAGGATAATCGCAATGAGTTTTTGGAGAATTATATCAATTATAAATTAACGGTTTACGCTGCCCAACGTATGGGTAAAGACACAACGAAAGCATTCCGTGAGGAAATTTCTTCATATCGTAAAGAATTAGCCACGCCATATTTGGTCGATAAAGCCATTCTCGAAAAACTGATTCAAGAAAGTTACGAGCGAATGCGTGAGGAAGTACGAGTCTCCCAAATTTTCATTCCAGTGCCCAATAACGCCAGTCCTGCCGATACCATGATGGCTTACGATGACATTAGAACGCTTAGATTAAGAATATTAAAAGGTGAACCTTTCGACCAAGTTGCAAAAAATTATTCTCAAGATTTGAAATCAGCTGAAAAAGGTGGCGACATGGGTTTTATTGCTGTTTTGGAAAATCATTACGCATTTGAATCGGCCGCTTACAACACGCCCAAAGGAGAATTATCGTTACCTTTTCGTACCGACAAAGGTTTTCATTTGGTAAAAATTTTAGAAAAACGCACGACAAGAGGAAAAGTTAAATTAGCTCATATTCTCATCAGCGTTCCTGCCAATGCGAGTCCAGAAGTTAATGCAGCAGCCAAGCAAAAAATAGAAGAAGCGTACAATTACTTGAAAAAAAATGAACCTTTTGAGGGCGTATGTCGAATTTATTCAAACGATTCAAAGACAAAAGATAAAGGAGGAATTTTGAACCGTTGGTACGAAGCAGGTACTTTGATTGATGAAAAAATGGCAGATGCGGTATTTTCATTGAAAGAAAAAGGTGAATATACTGCCCCAATCCAAACGTCATTGGGTTGGCATATTTTTCGGTTAATCGAAAAGAAAGCCCTTTTGAAATTTGAAGAATTATCGCCTTATATACGTCAAAAAATAAGTGCTGATGCTTCCAGAGGAACAATTATTAAAGGTAATTTGGTTAGAAAATTAAAGAAGGATAACAACTTCCAAGAATCTATTTCGGTAAAGCAAGAAGCATTTGAAAACTTTTACAAAGACCGAATTGGTAACGAAGACTATTTGTCTAAAGCTATTTTCACTATTAATCAATCTCCTTCAACCGTTCGTGATTTTTATAATTTTATTACAAAAATGCAACGCCAATTAGCTAAAATTGGGGCATTAAATGATAAATCAGAACGAGATTGGTATAATCTTTTTATAGAAGAAAAAATACTTCGTTACGAAGAAAGTAATCTCGAAATCAAATACCCAGAATTCCGTTTGGATATTCAAGATTACCGTGATGGCATTTTACAAAAGGATTTTTTGAATGATAACGTTCTTGAAAAATCACTTGATTCATTAGCACAAGTACGATATTTCAATCAAAATGCTCAAAATTATCAATATACCAATCGAGTCTTTGCTAAAGTCGTAACTACCGACCGCAAAGAGACGATGGAGCAAGCAAAAACGTTGCTTACTAAAGCCCCTTACCCACTAAACCGTCGTTTTCCAGAAATTTATTTTGAAAAAGACAAATCAGATTTCTCGGCAGATGCTCAAAAAATGCTTTATGATTTAACGGTAATCTTGTTTAAAAATCGTGATTATAACGTTGAAATTACAGGAAATTCTGACCCTGACGAAACGGAAGCTATTTCCGCACAAAGAGCCAGAAAAATTGTTAATTATCTGATTAACAAAGGTATTTCTCCCATGAATATCATTGAAAAAGATGACGGCAAATACAAACCAGTATCTAAAACTGACCGTAATAAAAATATGCGAGTTGGTATTAAATTCTTCTCAAATTCAATGGATGATGTGGTAAAACGTTTCAATACCTTAAAACCAGGAAGTCTTACGGCTGAAGAGCATTTTTTTAAGAAAGGTGATAATGAATATTTAGATGCTATTCCGTGGACGATAGGAGAAAATACAACGGAAAATAAAGGTAGACAAGTATGGCTCAATATTTTGAAAGTTGAAGAACCTCGCCCCAAAACCTTCAAAGAAGCTCGTGGACAAGTAATCAAAGACTATCAAAAGGTTTTATTCGATAATTGGATTAACCAACTAAAAGCTAAATACCCCGTAGTTATTAATCAAGAAGAAGTAAATAAGATTTTGGATTAAGGGTTATAATGTGTCAGAAGTATGAAGTTTTACGGCTAAAAAGCACCTAATACTTCGTACTTCTTTCTTAATACCACTCTCCTTAACACTTTTTAACTATTACACTATACCAATCGACTCCACAAAAAGCGTTATATTTGTATGATTTTAGAGCCACTAATTTACTATTGGCTCTTTCGTTTTTAAAACAACATTAGCCAATAGCCAACAGCTAAAAGCCACAAGCTCAATGAAATTCCTAAAAAATCTGATCTTTTTACTCACCGTAACCGTAATTTTTCAACATTCACTTGTGGCACAAACGCCCGTAGTGCTGGATAAAATCATTGCGAAGGTTGATAACTATTACTTGCTAAAATCCGAATTGGAGGCTCAATTGGCACAATATGCCCAAAGCCAACAACCAGCTCCTCCCAAATGTCAATTATTAGAAAGCCTTGTCGTTGGAAAACTGATGTTGGCAAAATCTGAAATTGACTCCGTTCTTGTTGAGGACAAAAGAATAGATGCTGAGTTAAATTCACGTATGGACCAAATGGAGCAACAATTTGGCTCTCAAAAAAATATTGTGGAGGCTTACGGAAAAACAATTTCTTCTTTGAAAGACGAACTTCGTTCGGCCATTAAAGAACAGTTGACAACCCGTAAAATGCAAGATAAAATCACGGGAGATGTTAAAGTTACTCCTAAAGAGGTAAGACGTTTTTTTGAAGCAATTCCAAAAGATTCATTACCTTATTTGCCCTCAGAAGTAGAAATCGGGCAGATTGTGAGAATGGCAAAAACGACCAAAGCTCAAAAAAATGAACTTTACTCGAAATTATTAGACTACAAAAAAAGAGTTGAAAATGGAGAAAAATTTGAAGAATTAGCAAAACTCTATTCGGAAGATTTAGGCTCTGGAAAACGTGGCGGAGATCTTGGCTTCTCTAAACGTGGACAAATGGTTGCTCCTTTTGAAGCAGCAGCGTTAAAGTTGAAACCAAATCAAATGTCGGACGTAGTAGAATCTGAATTTGGGTATCACTTAATTAAATTATTAGAAACCCGTGGACAAGAATACCACGCACTCCATATTTTATTACGTCCAGATTATCAAAGACTTGATGTAACCGAACCAACTCGTTTCTTGGACAGTATTCGAGTATTGATTCAACGAGATACCTTGAAATTTGAAAAGGCAGCAAAAGAATTCTCGGAAGATAAAGCTACGCAAGATGCGGGCGGAATGTTAACTGACCCACAATCTCGTTCGGTTAGAATGCCATTAGACGGTACAATGGAATCAGGTTTGTATTTTACAGTTGATACAATGAAAGTTGGAACAATCTCAGCACCAATGACTTATCGTACTGAAGATGGACGTTCAGCGGTCAGAATTTTGTATTACAAAACCAAACACGCTCCTCACTTTGCTAATTTAGAAGATGATTTTCAGAGACTTTCAAATTATACGTTAAATCGCAAGCGAAATTCAGCCATTGAAACGTGGTTTGCCAAAGCCAAAGATGATGTATTTATCTATATTGTGGACGAATATAAAGAGTGTAATGTAATGAAGGTTAATGAACGGTAAATGGTGTATATTGAAGCGTAAATAAAAACAGTTTAATCATTTTAGTTACTTATTTTCTACTTACCGATAATTAGTAACTAATAATTGATCGCTGAAACTGCTTTTGGCAATAATTTTGTTCAAGAATATGAAGTGTCGGGTAGCAATGCCTGACACTTTAATTTTTTCAGTAATATTTCATAGTTTTCAACAAACAATGTTCCATTCTGAATGTTCAAATAATTTTAATTCGCTAACTTGAACCTTGAAAGTTGAACATTTAAAATTATAATTTATCTAAATTTATGGCTCAATACCAGTCAGATGTTGAAGCAGTAGATGCTTTAAAAGAATCTTATCAAAAACTCACCGCTGAAATCGGGAAAGTAGTTATCGGTCAGGAAGAAACCGTGAGAATGTTGTTAACCGCTATTTTTTGTCAAGGTCACTGTTTGTTAGTGGGTGTTCCAGGATTGGCAAAAACGCTATTGATTCAGACAATTGCTGGGGCTTTGGACTTAGATTTTAACCGAATTCAATTTACGCCAGATTTAATGCCTTCTGATATTGTAGGTTCTGAAACGTTGGATAATGAGCGTAATTTTCGTTTTGTGAAAGGTCCAATTTTTGCCAACATCATTCTTGCAGATGAGATTAACCGTACACCTCCAAAAACACAATCTGCATTGCTTGAAGCCATGCAAGAATACGCAGTAACGGTGGCAGGGCATAAATATCCATTGGATAAACCTTTCTTTGTATTAGCGACCCAAAACCCAATTGAACAAGAAGGAACATATCCGCTTCCAGAAGCCCAATTAGACCGTTTTATGTTCTTGGTTAAATTAGATTATCCATCGTATCAAGCAGAATTAGATATTGTAAAAAGTACTACTTCCGACAGAAAATATCAAGTTCAAAAGCAAGTTTCTGGTTCAGAGATTTTAGCTTATCAACAATTAGTTAGACGGGTTCCTGTGGCGGATAATGTTGTAGAATACGCTGTGAAATTAGTTCACAAAACTCGCCCCAATACAGAAGCAGCAGATGCCATTTCAAATAAATATTTAGAATGGGGAGCGGGTCCAAGAGCTTCACAAAATTTAATCTTAGCCGCAAAATGTAACGCTTTATTGAACGGTAAATATTCGCCAGACATTGAAGACGTAAAATCAGTAGCATTGGCGGTGCTTCGTCACAGAATAGTTCGTAATTTCAAGGCGGAAGCAGAAGGTATTTCAGTAGAAGATATTGTAAAAAAATTGATGTAGAAAACTAACAACGAAATAAAGTACAAACCTCTTGAATTTAATTTGAGAGGTTTTTTTATGATTTAACTTAATGATAAAATATGTATTGATTCTCGGAAAAATCTTTATGACAAAATAAAGGAAAATTGTATTATTCTAACAATGCAATTTAGCTGACATTATAATTAATTGATTTTTAGTATTTTCGTTCAATAAAATATTAAAAATATTTGTCTTTACGTAAAAATAACATAAACACCTGTATTCCAAACTTTTACATTAATTTTATTAGTAATAATATCCTTGAAAATATTTTTTTATTAAAACTGATAACACAGAAATAACATAGTTTTCAGAGTTTTTTTATTATTTTGTGTTAAAATTGAAATGGAACTAAAATAGTATAAAACCGTTATATGGTTAATTAGTATAAGTGAATCTTCAATTTTATGGGCTGATAGCGTTAAGAACTAAATCCAAAATCATCTAATAATTCCCCCACGAATTTTCAAAACACTCAAATTTATGAACTATCAAATACACGAAGGCAACGGCTATAAATATATTGATGAAGGCGAAGGCGAAGTCCTTTTGTTACTTCATGGGCTTTTTGGTGCATTGAGCAACTGGGCTGGAGTTATTGAAGGCTTCAAAGGAAAATATAGAGTAATTATCCCGATGATGCCTATTTATGAAATGCCCATTTTAAAGGCAGGTTGTGAAGGGCTTTGTGAATTTATTGAGGGGTTTGTAAACTGGAAAGGTTATGATGAGTTAACGCTTTTGGGTAATTCTTTGGGCGGACACGTTTCATTAATCTATACGCTTAAAAATCCAGAAAAAGTAAAAAGATTGGTTTTGACGGGTAGTTCTGGGCTTTTTGAAGATGGGATGGGTGGTTCATACCCAAAACGTGGAAATTATGGTTACATCAAAGAAAGAGTTGAATATACTTTTTATGACCCAACCACTGCTACAAAAGAATTAGTGGACGAAGTATTTGATATTACCAATACAGCTTCTAAAGTTATTCGTATTATCTCCATTGCTAAGTCTGCCCAACGGAACAATATGTCTAAAGAGGTTGTTAATATAAAAGTACCCACATTACTGGTTTGGGGACTAAATGATACCATTACGCCACCGCAAGTTGGACATGAGTTTAATCGTTTAATAGAAAATTCTGAATTACATTTTATTGATAAATGTTGCCACGCACCAATGATGGAACGTCCTGAGAGATTCAATGAGATTTTAGAATCTTGGCTCGAAAAAACACCGATTCATGCTGAAGTGATGGCGTAAAAATTAGAGAATAGCACTTGAAACAATGGATAGTTATTTGTACTAACAACTATCTATTCTCTAATGATAATTAAATTTGGAAATTATTTGAAAATCAGTAATTTAGTATAATAAATTTACCACTTTCAAATCAAGAATATGTTCGCAAAAGACTTCATTAATCCAATGTTGCCCGTCTTGAAATCTACTGATACCGTAGGAGAAGTTATGGACTGGATGGAAGAGTATCGAATTGGACAACTTCCTGTTGTAAATGAGGAAGAATATAGAGGATTAATTAGTCTTGATACGCTATTAGATGCCGACGAAGATTTGCCTTTATTAGCTCTTCAACCCGCTTTTGGCGATGTAGCTGTTTCAGAAAATCAACATCTTTTTGAAATTTTATCAGTTACGCAAAAGCATGATTTACAGGCGATTGTAGTTTTGGACGGAGAAAATAAATTTTCGGGAACAATTAGCGTTAATGAGCTATTAAATCAGTTTTCTAAAAGTTTAGGAACGCAAGAATTAGGAGCTATTTTAGAAATTGCCGTCGAAAATAGAAGTTATTCTCTCGCTGAAATTAGCCGTTTAATTGAATCAAATGATACGAAAATCATTAGTTCGTACTACACGAGTATTCCATCAACGGAAGATTCTAAGGATATTTTAACTTTGAAGTTAAATCGTCAAGATATTACCCACGTAGTTGCAACTTTAGAACGGTACAATTATGACATCGTGGGAGCGTATAATTTTGAAGCACTTGAAACCCCAGACCGTGAACGTTTCGATATGCTCATGAAGTATTTGGACATGTAGATTATAAATTATAAAAAAGCATTTGAGAATATTAAAGTTCCCAAATGCTTTTTTGTTTTTAGCCTTTCTACAATGTTTATTCCTTATTTTACGTAACGCTCAAAAAATTCATAAATTCTCAAGATTCTATCAATTCTCTGACGAACATTTCCCGAACGAGACAATTCGTGCGTTCCACCTGGCATACGAACGTATTCAACCTCTTTTCCCATAATTTTCAAGGATTTATACATCATTTCCGACTGAATAACACCCGTACGTAAATCATTTTCACCGTGTTTAATTAAGAAAGGTGTTTTGATTTTGTCAACGTATGAATATGGAGATTCACGGTCTAAAATATCCTTCGTTTTTGATTCCCACGGATAACCCCCAAAATAATTTGGAGTCAATCGCCAAGCATTTCCTTCACCCATAAAAGTTGTCAATTCATACACCCCACGTTGAGCAAAAGCTGCTTTGAAACGATTATCGTGTGAGATAACCCAAGCCGTTAAATAACCTGCGTAAGAACCGCCCGTAATAACCTGACGTGAAGTGTCTGCCCAAGTCTCTTTTCCAGCATCGGTAGCCGCAGCTAAAACATCTTCAGTTGGACCAGTTCCCCAGTCTTGGTAGTTTGAAAACTGAAAATCTTTTCCATAACCACCCGAACCTCTTGGATTTGCGTAAACCACACCATATCCTTGCGAACAAAAATATTGAAGTTCATGCCACATAGAAGATTCGCCTGGCCCCCACATAGCCGTTGGCCCACCGTGCATATTCAAAAGCAAAGGATATTTTTTTCCCACCGCCAAATTGATTGGCTTCATAATCCAATATTCAATCGTTTGACCTTTTGAATTGGTATAAGTTCTCTTTTCTGGAAAACTTAAAGCTTTATTTTTCAAGAAATCATCGTTGTGAGCACTCAATTTCAAGGGCATTTTCATCAATAAATCTGCCGAGTATAATTCAGAAGGGTTCTTGACTTCGGTTTTACCAAAAAGGATACGGTCTTTTGAAATATCAAAGCTTGAAACTCCCGAATCAAAATCCGATAATCTTTCCACTTTTTTACTCTGAATATCAAGGCGATACAGTGGAATTCCACCGTTAGAATTAGCTGCAAAATAAACATATTTAGCATCATCCGACCACTCAAAATTATTAGCCGCACGGTCAAAAACAATTGGCGTTTTATTACTTCCATCAGCATTAGCAATAAAAATCTGGTTGAAACCTAACCATTCTACCTTTGACATGGTAAAAACAATTAATTTACCATCGGGTGAAACCGTAGGATTATTATAAGAAATCCCCTTTTCTGCAATCAATTGACGTAATCCAGAGCCATCAAAATTCATGGAAATAATTGCGGTATTTTGCTCACGGTCAGGATGTTGCAAAGAATCTCTTCCACTAACCGCCACTACTTTTTTACTATCCGGCGACCAAGTTGCCCCATTATACGACCAAAAACCTTTAGTAATTTGCGTTGGCTTTGCTCCTTCTTTAGCATCAATTACATATAGAAGATTAAAACGCATTTCAGGTTCAGTAGTTGATTCTCCTTGAAAATTAAGACGACTGAATACTTTTGCTTTCTTATCCTCAATGTCTTTGTCTAAATACGCTCTGATTTCTTCCAAAGTTCCATCTGGATTCGCTTTGATTTTCTTATCCGTTTTCAAAAAATCATTATTCTTAAAACCTGCTTTTTCAACTGACCAAGACGGCAATTTCTTGGTAGGATTTAGCACTGAATCTTTCAACAACTCCGAAAAAGTAACATTAACCGAAAACAAAATCTTTGTTCCGTCGGGAGAATATTGAGGATTATTCGCACCATACTTTAAATCCGTCAACTGAAAGGCCTCACCACCATCTAAAGGCATAATAAAAATTTGCGATTTACCTTTTACATTTCGAGCAAAGGTAATTTGCTTACTATCAGCACTCCACGAAGCTCCACCAATGCCTTCCGAACCACGAGTCAATTGTCTAACCGACTGAAAATCAGTTACCCATAAATTTGAGCGATAATCATAATCCAGTTTATCTGTTTCGTTAGGTTCATTCGTTTTCAGAGCATAAACGGCTCTTTTTCCATCGGGGGAAATAGAAATATTTCCAACTTGCTTAATTCTGGTTAAATCAGAAACCAAGATTTTTTCCTTCCCTACTTGAGCGTAAGTAAGATTAGAGGTGACAAATAATAAAAATAGTAGTTTTTTCATGTTTGATGAAGTGATTTTAGATTAATGAATCGGTAAATTACAATGAAATTACCGTTTAACAAAGCTACTAAAAAAGGCTATTTCTGATTTAGAAATAGCCTTCATTAATTTCGGACAAAGCCATTAAGATTTATATTTATTGGGGTCTCTCAAAACTGGTTGTATCCAAACGAGTTTTACCGTCTTTATCCTTGTAAACTTTAATGTAGGAATGTTGTCTAAATCCAAAGGCTTCTTTGGGCTTTGTAGCTTCTGACTTTACGACGGTTGCGGTATTATTTAGTTTGGGAGAATTTGGCAGAGAAGCATTATAAGGCTTTGCTTTATCATCGGTTGCAACAACTTGGCCATTGATATTCTTTGCTAACTGTACGGGAGTTTTTTGAGTAGTCGTATCTAATCTAATTCTACCTTCGCTATCCGTATAAACTCTAACGTATTGATGCTGGCGGAAGCCACTAACCTTAACATCAGATTTAACTTCCTCCTCCGTAATTTTCGTTGTCTTTTCTGTATTATTAGCAGGAATTTCAGCAACTTGTTTTACGGGTTCGCTTTTAGGGATTACAGGTCTTGACTCGTAGGAATTAAATTTATGGTTTTGCGGAGCAACTGAATAGGCTTCTTGCGGAGTTGGCGGGGTAACTATTGAAGAATCAAGACGATAACGTCCATCTGCATCTTTGAGTACACGAATATATTTATGCTGGCGAAAGCCCATTTTATCACCTTCTGCTTGCTTTCGTCGGAGGCTATCCGCTATTACAAATGCCTCGGTAACTGGCTTAGGCTGAAGACTTTGAGGCATTGTAATTGTATAAGTCGTGTCCAAAGTTACTTTCGTGCCATTTTTTCCGCCGATAATTACTGGTTCATATTGCCGAAATTCACGGTTAAATTCACCTTTTGCTCCAGAATAAAAACTTGCAATGGTGTATTCAGGATTATCCATTGATAAAATTTTCATCTCCACTTGTGCTTCACCAGAACCCAACAGTTCTAAGTCTCGGGCGGCGGCAAATGATAAGTCAATCATTCGATTATAAGCAAACGGACCTCGGTCATTTATTTTGACCACGGCGGTTCGATTATTAATCGTATTAACTATTTCCACAATGGTATTAAATGGCAAATCACGATGAGCTGCGGTATATTCTTCACGGTCGTAAGCTTCTCCACTCGATGTGGCACGTCCATGAAATTTGTCTGCGTAGTAAGATGCTCTCCCATAAAATTTTTCCCCAACTTGAGCCTGTGAATTGACAAAGACAAATAAATATAGCGTAAAAAATAATAATGGTTTGGCGAATCTCATGCAATCAAACGGTTTAATAAGCAGGACATACTGCTAAAATTTGAATATTGGGAAATGACGCAATTGGGGAATTATTAATAAATAAAAACAGATAACATTTTTTAATTCCCTGATTATTAATTACTTAATATAAAAAGAAGAATATCAAATACCTTTAAAATGAATAGTTTTAAGACATTTATTTATTTTTATTTCAGTAAATATACATAAAATTAAGTAGAGAGAATAGTCTTTTGCCAATAAAAAAGGTACTACGCTCTAAAACGCAGTACCTTTTCATTTCTAAAAATCTATGATTAAGCTCTTTCAGCAATTGAAACATAAGCCCGTTCGGTTGCTCCTACATACACTTGACGTGGACGACCGATTGGCTCTTTGTTAGCTTTCATTTCTTTCCATTGAGCAATCCAACCTGGTAAACGACCGATTGCAAACATTACAGTAAACATATCCGTTGGAATACCTAAAGCACGGTAAATAATACCTGAATAGAAGTCAACGTTAGGATATAATTTACGAGCTACGAAATACTCATCACTCAAAGCGGCTGCTTCTAATTCTGCGGCAATTTTCAATACAGGATCATTAATTCCTAAAGCTGCTAAAACATCATCTGCTGCTTTTTTAATGATTCTGGCACGTGGGTCAAAATTTTTGTAAACACGGTGTCCGAAGCCCATCAAACGGAAGCCAGAGTTTTTGTCTTTCGCCATAGCAATGTATTTTGAAGTATCGCCACCATCTTCTTTGATAGCTTCCAACATTTCAATTACTTCTTGGTTTGCTCCACCGTGTAATGGACCAGAAAGTGCATTGATACCCGCTGAAATTGAAGCATAAAGACTTGCGTGAGAAGAACCTACCAAACGAACCGTTGAAGTAGAACAGTTTTGTTCGTGATCAGCATGAAGAATTAATAATTTATTCAAAGCTGTTGCCACAACTGGATTAACTTGATACGGTGCTACTGGTAAAGCAAACATCATATTCAAGAAGTTTGAGCAATAATCCAAAGAGTTATTTGGATAATTTACTGGATGTCCTTGTGATTTTTTGTACGACCAAGTAGCCATTGAAGGCATTTTTGCCATCAAACGAATAATGTTCAATTCGTCAGAACCTGCTTTGTCACCTGCATAAAAAGCTGACATAGCACAAACCATTGCCGACAAAACACCCATTGGATGAGCATTAACTGGAAAGCCTTCAAAAATCTTACGCATATCCTCGTTAACGATGGTATGCATTTTGATTGCGTTCTCAAATTCAGCGTATTGCTCAGTTGTTGGTAGCTCACCATAAATTAACAAATAAGCAACTTCCAAGAAAGAAGCCTTTTCCGCTAATTCTTCAATTGAATACCCTCGGTAACGAAGGATTCCTAATTCACCGTCTAAGAATGTGATAGCACTTTTAGTCGCTCCTGTATTTTTGTAGCCTGAATCAATGGTAATGTGACCCGTTTCATCACGAAGTTTGGCAATATCAATTGCCTTTTCATTTTCACTTCCTGTAATTACGGGAAACTGGTACTTTTTGTCGCCTAACGATAATTCTGCAAATTCTGACATGACCTATATATTATTGGGCTTTATCTTTAAAAAATATGTTTTTATTTTGTTGATACGAAATTAAGAGAAAAAACGACTTGGTAATACTTCTATGTTTTTTTCTTAGCAAAATTTATATAGTTATTGAAATTATACCATTTTTGAATAATTACACCTATACATATCGTAAATGTTCATGCAAGATAAACACGAAACTTTAAAGGATTGTTACCTTTGTCAATAAATGTAATTGAATTCTAATATTGAAGCTAAAAAAAATAATATAATGTTCCAAAACTATAAAAATACCCTTACTGAACGCTTCATTAGATACGTTCAAATTGATACCCAATCTGACCCATATTCTCCAACTCAACCATCAACTGAAAAACAGAAAAATTTGAGTAAAGTCTTGGTAGCTGAATTATTAGCAATCGGTATTAAGGATGCTTATTTAGACGAATTCGGATACGTTTACGCAACAATTCCGAGTAATTCAGCGAAAGATGTTCCAACAATTTGTTTCTGTTCACACGTAGATACTTCGCCTGATTGTACAGGAGAAGGCGTAAAACCAATTATCCATCAAAATTATCAAGGACAAGATTTAGTTTTACCCGATGACAGTTTACAAATCATCAAATTGGCAGAACACCCAGATTTAGCTCATCAAATCGGGAATGACATTATCACCGCAAGCGGAACAACACTTTTAGGGGCGGATAATAAAGCGGGCATTGCAGAAATTATGGATGCAGCCTATCATTTGGTAAATAATCCAGATATTAAACACGGGGCAATTAAAATTTTATTTACCCCTGATGAAGAAATTGGAAGAGGTACAGCAGCCGTAGATTTACAGAAATTAGGAGCAGATTTTGGCTATACTATTGATGGTGAAACGCTTGGTTCATTGGAAGATGAAACCTTTTCGGCAGATGGCGTAAAAATTACTATTACAGGCGTGAGTCAACACCCAGGTTTTGCGAAAGGGCGGATGGAAAGTGCCTTAAAAATTGCGGCTGACATCGTGGCAAAATTACCCAAAGAAACCCTCTCGCCCGAAACTACGGAAGAAATGGAAGGATTCATTCATCCAACTAATATTTTGGGAGCGGTTGAAACAGCTACAATAGATTTCATCATTAGAGATTTTACGGTTGAAAAACTGCACGCTCACGAAGCAATTTTGAAAAATATAATGGAGCAAGTTTTACAAAACTACCCACACTCCAAGGCAATGTTTGAAATTCACGAGCAGTACCGAAATATGAAGGAGATTTTGGACAAATTTCCGCACGTTAGTCAATATGCCGTAGAAGCCATAGAAAGAAGCGGTATTCAAGCCAATCGAAGAAGTATCAGAGGTGGAACCGACGGGTCGAGATTATCATTTATGGGTTTACCTTGTCCGAATATTTTTGCTGGCGAACACGCTTTTCACGGCAAACAAGAATGGATTACGGTACAAGATATGGAAAAAGCAGTGGAAACAATTGTTAATTTATGTGCTATTTGGGAGGAAAAGAGTTTATAATTAAATTAAAAAAAGTGGCTCACAATTTAATTAGTGAAAAGATAACTTTTAGTCCACAAAGGAGATATTTCAAGAGTTGTCTTTTCACTAAATTAAAAGATTTATTTCTTCCCACGATACGCCCGTACCTTTTCCCAAAATTTCTCAAACATTTTATCTTTATCAATTTTCACATAAACATTCACTTTGTGTTGATGATTTTCAGGTGGTGTTTTTACGGTTTTTACTTTGGCTAAATTAGGAGAAAGATAGGCCTCTACTAAAGCTAAATCCCAAATAATTCGGGTTTTATCGTCTGGATTTGATTCTATCCAACGCTGTTTTAGTAATTTTTCAACGGGATATTTTGAGTCCAAACGAGCATAAGTATCTTCACGGTCGAAGGTCAAAACCTCGCAAGTTTGAGCAGGCATAATATACCATTCTACATCTTGATTATCGAATAAATAATTGATGGCATTTAAGTCTCCTCTGACATTAAATTCATTTTTATCCCAAATTTTTTCTTTGGCGTCGAACCTTGCTCCCATACAAAAAAGTCTCATCTTTTTGGCAATACTTGGCTCAATGGCAATGGCTGAAGCAATATTGGTAGCAGCTCCAATAAAAAGCACATCTAATTTTTCACCTTCGGGTAGTGCTTGCACAACTTCAATCAGTTTTTTAGTCATCTCCGACGGTCTGGGTGTATATCCACCCCACGACTGTCCCATTTGTCGGTCGGCTCCCATTGGATGAGGAATATTCATCATTCCAAAAGCTTGAAGGAGTTTTTCATTTTCCTCTTGACTGATTTTGACAGTATTAATCCCTTTGGTTGGATACTGATTCCACTTATCCAAAACCAATAAATCAGCATTATTAAAATGTGCAGAACTCACTCCCACAACATCATATTTATCTGCTTCCACCAATATTCGGGTCAAAGCATAAATATCATCCATTTCATTCGCCATGTCGGTATCAAACCAAACTTTGGGTTTCTGGGCAAAAGTATTTAACCCAAATAAAACAACGAAACTTAGGCAACCTAACATCTTGATAATCATTCTATTAAATTATTTAAAATTCTGCAAATATTTGACAAACCAAAACTAACACTTTATTCTAAATTTTGGAGATTTCTTTATAACTACGTCTTGCTGATAAACCTCATATTTCTTAATTTGCAATACCCTTAAATTTGTTTTCCATTACACGTAAATCCCTCCAAATCAATGAAAATAGCTGTATTTAGCACCAAGCCTTACGACCGTGAATATCTCGACAAATTTAATACCGACAGAAATCACCAATTAACTTATTTTGATGCAACGCTCAATACCGATTCAACCAATTTGACCATTGGTTTTGAGGCAGTTTGTGTTTTTGTGAATGATAAAATTGATAAAAAAACAATTGGAAATTTATCCCAAAATGGAGTCAAGGTTATCGCCTTACGTTGTGCTGGATTTAATAATGTTGATATTGAAGCAGCAAACGCCAAGAATATAAAAGTTGTTCGAGTACCTGCCTATTCTCCTCATTCCATTGCCGAACACGCCGTTGCTCTTATTTTAACCTTAAATAGAAAAACCCATAAAGCCTACAATAGAGTGAGAGAGGGCAACTTTTCGTTGGAAAGACTAACAGGATTTAACCTATATCAAAAAACCGTAGGCGTTGTGGGTACGGGAAAAATTGGAGCGGCATTTTGTGAAATCATGCAAGGCTTTGGCTGTAAAGTGATTGCTTACGATATTATTGAATCGGACTATTTAAAAACAAAGGGAATTCAATATACCAACTTTGAGGAGATTTTAGAAACTTCGGATATTATTTCATTACATTGTCCGCTTACGCCCGAAACACATTATTTATTTAATCAGGATACTTTTTCAAAAATGAAATATGGTGCCATGCTGATAAATACCAGTCGAGGTGGACTCATTGATACTTCTGAGGCCATTGAGGTTTTGAAAACGGGAAAATTGGGATATTTAGGAATTGATGTTTATGAACAAGAAGGAAATTTATTTTTTAAAGATTTATCAGAAAGTATTATTCCAGATGATTTATTACTCCGATTAATGACTTTTCATAATGTATTAATCACGGCTCATCAAGGTTTTTTCACAAAAGAAGCACTGGAGCAAATTGCAACAACAACCTTAAATAATTTATCAGATTTTGAGCATAATTTACCTCTAAAGAATGCGGTAACAATTGAAATGGTAAAATGAATTTCATCAAACCTTTCCGAAAAACTTTAGCTTTCGGAAAGGTGGATTTCAAGCATTTAAACCAAATATTTTTTAAAGAAATCAATCGTCCGTTGCCACGCTAATTTTGCCGCTACCTCATTGTACCTCGCTGCCGAAGTATCATTATGAAAGGCGTGATTTACTCCTTCATACATATATAATTCGTAAGTTTTTCCGTTTGCTTTTAAAGCTTCCTCATAATCTTTTGCTCCTGCATTGATACGTTCGTCGAGGCTGGCATAATGTAATTGTACCGCTGATTTTATTTTTGGAACATCAACTGTTGCTGGCTGACGACCGTAAAAAGCAACGGCAGCTTTGAGATTTGGAACTTCAACTGCCAAACTATTTGCCATACCTCCACCCCAACAAAAACCAACGCAACCAATTTTACCATTTGAATCTTTTCGAGTCGCCAAATAATCAAATACTTTGATGAAATTGGCTAAATTATCTTCCGCTTTTAGTTGAGAAAATGCAGTTCTTGCCTCATCTTCATTGGCAGGTGCGGGACTCACAACCGATAGAGCATTCGGGGCGATAGCCAAAAAACCAGCCTGTGCCGCCCGACGAGCCACGTCTTCAATGTGCGGGGTCAGTCCTCGGTTTTCGTGAATAATTATCACCGTCGGATACGCTTTTGCCTCTTTTGGTCGAGCTATATAAGCCTTCATTTCTCCATTTCCACCTTTATAGGTTACATATTCGGTAAACAATTCAGCATCAGAGCTTTGAGCAATGGCATAATTACTTTCTAAAGAAGGTAAAATGGTCAAAGCAGCAGTCATTCCACCAGTCAAAAGGCTTAATTTCTTTAAGAACTCCGCCCTCGAAAGAGGCTTATGGGTATATTCATCGTAAAGGTTGATAATTTCTTGTTTCATTTGAGTTTTGCTTGTTATGATTTTTGAATAAATATAAGCAGATTCAAAAGAAATCACAATACTCCAATCGTTAATATACTCTTACCACTTATTAATCGGTGCATTATTAGATTGATAAAATGCTGACATTTGGTTAACAATCAAATGTCATAATATCATGAAAAATAGACCCGCAATTTATCTTACTAATTTACTGATTATCAATTTTTTACCAATTTTATTTAGTCAAGCTCAAATCATTAATCCTGCCGATGCAGCAAAAAATGGAGCGGTAAATCGAACAAATAACAACATTTATAATGGGGTCGATAAAGGACTAAATGCAGTTGAACAAGGTATCGGTGGGCTTTTCAAAAAGAAACCCAAAGAAGAACAAAAAAACAATAACAATTCCAACGCTTCAAGTGAAAGTAAGGTTTCGAATCAGAACAATACTGGAAATTCGGGAAACATTGCGGTTCGAGATTCTTCTCAAAATGGCAAACAAAGCCTAAAAGCCTATTCAAATTATGATTTCGTGGCGGGACAAAAAATTATTTTTGACGATAATTTTAAAGATGACCAAGATGGAGAATTTGCCAGTCATTGGGATTTGGAGAATGGACAAGCTGTTTTAAATAAATTAAATGGTGATTTAGTTTTCAAAATTACCGATGGAAATTATGGAGCAGTAAAGCCATTGATGAAAGGAAAAAACTACCTCCCGAAAGAATTTACACTCGAATTTGACCATTATGAATTACCCGAAGCGTATGGAATTGTAGTATGGTTTAAGAATGAGGAAGATGCTGAAATCATGAAGTTTATGGTCAATAATGGTGGAGCAAATATTTACTATCAAAATGAAGGTGAAGGCAAGGATTTAGACGCAAAATTACCCGAAGAAATTGCGTTTGATAACTACCGTAACAAATGGCATCATATCGCTATGATTGTGAAAGGTCGTAATATCAAAATTTACGTTGACCAGTACCGTGTTTTGAATGTCCCTAACAATTCGGCAATACCCACCAAAGTATTTTTTGGCGGTATCGGGAATAACGAAAATCCCATCATTTTCAAAAATGTAAAAATTGCGGAAGGCGGAGGAATGAACATGGTCGGTAAGGCTTTTACCGATGGAAAATACATTTCACACGGAATAAGATTTGACGTAAATAAGGCTATTATCAAACCTGAATCAATGGGAGAAATCAACGGAATTGTTAAAATTTTACAGGAAAATACAACGCTAAAATTTGAAATTGGTGGCCATACCGATGCAGATGGCGATGATAACAGTAATTTAAAACTCTCGCAAGCACGAGCCGATGCGGTAAAAAAAGAATTAGTTGGTTTAGGAATTGATGCCTCAAGATTAACGACAAAAGGCTACGGAGAAACTAAGCCTATCGACGATAATAATACATTTGAAGGAAAAGCTAATAACCGAAGAGTGGAATTTATTAAGCAATAAATAACAACTTCCTAAATCATAATCAATCTCATGAAAAATATCTTTCTTATATCATCAATTATCGCCTTACTATCTTTCAAGATAGCTGATGTTTTCAGTGATTTAAACACGACAAAAGTACAGACACAAGAGGACATCATAAGTAGTATTTCAAATGGATATTTGAATTACCCATCTGCTTGTGCAAAAATCGCACTTGCCAGTCGTGCCTCAATTGTGCAAACAGTAGGAAATTTCGCAAAAAACTACTCAAAAACCGATGATTTTAAAAAGCGTTATGCTGAATGGTGGAAAAAGCAAGAACCCAAAAAACCTGAAACTCCAGAAGAACGCATTGCCAAAGAAAGTGCTGATATGCAAGGTAATTCAAACGATAATGGGCAAAAAGAAATGGTTGATAATATGAAAAAATTAATTTCAGATACGAAAGATGTCAACCTTAAAAAACAATATGAAGATGCTCTGAAAGGAATTGTAGAAATGCAAGCACAAATGAAAAAGCAATTGGAATCACCTGAGTATAAGGACCAAATGAAGCAAGTAAAAGAATCTGCTTTGAAAATTTATACGGATGAGTATAAAACTCAAATGGAAGAATACAATAACAATTTTGCCAATTGGAAAGCCATTCAAAACCCGAGTATTCTGATAAAAAAACGACTAAAAGACTTTTTAGAACTTTCAGCTTCAGTAGATTTTAATGCCAAATTGAAAAATGAACAATACGGTAAAAAACAATTTGTCAACGAAGACTACCAACAAAAAGATGATAATTGGAAGCGTTGTTTCAGAGCGGGAAAACCAGCAGTTGATGCGTCCAGAGCAATTGCACAGGATTGGTTGAAGGAACTGTAGAGAAAGTAAAACGGTCATCTAAATTCATAGATGACCGTTTATTTTTTATCTCGTCAAACGATAAAGTAACAAAGCTGTTCGTTGAATTAACTTTGGAAACTCCCTCATATTCATCGTTTCGCCTGGGGCATGAGCCCCTTTTCCCGAAGAACCCAAACCGTCTAAACACGCCAAATACTTAGCAATATAGGAAATATCCCCTGCTCCTCTCGAACCTGGATCTCCCGCTTTTACTTCACCGAAACCCAAATCTAAACTTACTTGATTCAAAACCGATAATACCTTTTCATTCTCAGCCGTTGGTTCCATCGCAGGTATTCCATCTTGAAAAATAATTTCTGCTTTGGTTTTATTAAGATTTTTTGAGACAATTTCTTTCATTTTCGCTCGAGCATTTTCCTTTTGAGTTTCCGTTAAAAAGCGTAAATCTCCTGTAACCATTACCCTCGGCGAAATAATATTATCTTTTCCAATGGCTTCTTTATTATCATTTATTTCCGAACCACCCACAATTAAACCTGGATTAAAAGTCAAGTATTTTTCGTGGCTCAATTGCTCTCTAAAATCGTTCAAAATTCGGGCCGCCTCATAAATTGCTCCGTAGCCAGCTTGTTGACTAAAAATAGTTGATGAATGTCCCATCACTCCTTTTACGCTCAATTTCCAGCCACTCGAACCACGCCTTGCCGTTGCAACGGTATTTAAGCCAATAGCAGTCTCAAAAGCGAGGGCAATTTCATTCTTTTTCGCTCTTTCTATAAAATCTTTACGGCTTATACTCGTCGGTTTTCCAGAACTTTCTTCATCTCCTGTAAAATAAATGGTCAACGAGGTATCATCTAATAATCCATTTTCTTTCAACGATTTAAGAGCTGCCAATAAAACAACATCACCACCTTTCATATCATTTACCCCTTGTCCCGTAACGGTCGAATCGTTCAAATAAGTATAGGGCGTAAAAGACATTGCTTTTTCAAAAACCGTATCCAAATGTCCAATTAAAAACAGTTTTTTACCTTTCGTACCTTTACGTTCAGCGACTAAATGTCCCGCCCGATTGAGCGAATCAGGCAAGGAAATCCATTCTGTTTTAAACCCTAAATCATCAAATTCTTTTCTAAAAATAGCTCCCACTTCACGCACGCCTTCATGATTGAGCGTTCCGCTGTTGATATTGACAACTTTCTTTAATAATGCCTCAGTTTGTGGCATTTGGGCATTGATTTGTGCGATGATTTTTGCTTCTACCAAACTAAGTTTTTGGGCAAAACTTACCGTAGTTGCAGAAAGTAACAGAAATAAAGGTATGATTTGTTTTTTCATTATAAATGCTTGGTTGATGTTGATAAAAATATCGGTTAAAAAGAAACTACTTTAAGTTACAAGATTATCCTTGTTTCTGCGTAATTCAGTAGCAAAAAACTTAATTAAAATGCAAGATAAGTCGCCCAATAAATTTATTTTGAATGAGTCATGAAGGCGTAATTCTTCGAATGAATTGACTTTCAAGTCATTGTACCGTTGAACTTTCATGATACAATGACGGAATTAATTATCGTTTGCTACAGGGAAAAGATAACAGATGGTTCCGAGAAATTAAATTAAAACTTGTCCTATTTCCTTTAAATTTATCCCTAAACAGAAGGTCATTTCCTTTTTCTGGTTAACTTTATAAGACATCAATCACACTAAAAACATCCACTCCATGAAAAAACATCTTCTGTTGCTTTTTTGCGTCCTTGTTTCGACAAATATTTTCGCCCAATTTTCAATTGACCAAGTGTTATCCGCACCATTTCCAACTGAATTAAAAGCCTCGCCGATGGGTAATAAAATGGCTTGGGTATTTAATCAACAAGGTTCTCGTAATATATTTTTGGCAGAAGCTCCTGATTTCAAACCTGTAAAAATCACCAATTACGAAGGAGATAATGGTCAAGAAATTAACAGCGTAACTTTCACACCCGATGGCAATTCAATCGTTTTTATCCGTGGCGGAGCTAATAATGCAGCGGGAGAAATTCCGAATCCAACGCAAATACAAGAAGGAGTAGAAAGAGCTATTTTTATCGTTGGTACGGATGGAAAAAATCTTAGAAAATTAGTCAATGGAACGTATCCCAAAATTTCACCAAAAGGTGACATTTTAGCATATTTATCTGGTGGACAAGTTTTTACGATTCGATTAGATAGCGTAAAAGCCGTTGGCAAGAAATTATTCCAATCTCGTGGAACACAAAATTCTATCCGTTGGTCGCCCGATGGCTCACAATTGGCGTTTATTAGTAGTCGAGGTGATCATGGTTTTGTGGGGGTATGCAATATAACAACCAAAAATATTGAATTCTTTGATGCAAGTTTGGATAATGACAAAGACCCGGTTTGGTCGCCAGATGGAAAATCCTTGGCTTTTTTAAGGGTTCCTTTCTCAAAAGATGCACTCATTTTTGGACCAGAACGAGCCAGTAATACTTGGTCAATCAGGATTGTGGATGCACAAACGGGCAAAGGTCGTGAAATTTGGAAAGCAAAAACTGGACGAGGAAGTGCCTTTTTTGAAGGTGGTTTAGTAGCCGAAAATCATTTATTTTGGACAATAGATAACGTCATAGTTTTCCCCTACGAAGGCGACGGTTGGCATCATCTTTACGGCATTTCACCCAACGGTGGTGAGGCAAAATTATTAACTCCAAACGATGGAGAAGTGGAATTTGCCATGCTTTCGGTAGATAAGAAGTCTATCATTTATAACTCGAACATTGGTGATATTGACCGTCGGCATTTATGGCAAATTTCGCCAATGGGAGGTTTTGCCAAACAAATATCTTCTGGACAAGGCATTGAATGGTTACCGACGCAATTGCCAAATGGGCAAGTCGCTTGCCTACGTTCAGAAGCAAAAACTCCTGCTCGACCGAGCATCGTTCAAGCGGATGGGAAAATGAAAGATTTCACGGCGGAAATGATTTCGGCAGACTTTCCTTCATCACAATTAACTCAACCTCAAGCCATTACCATAACGGCAACGGACGGCATGAAAATTCCCGCTCAGTTATTTTTACCCAAAAATCACAAAGCAGGCGACAAACACCCTGCTGCTATTTTCTTTCACGGAGGCTCACGCAGACAAATGCTTTTAGGCTTTAATTACAGTGATTATTACCACAAAGCTTATGCTATGAATCAATATTTAGCGAGTCAAGGCTACGTAGTTATAGCGGTAAATTATCGCTCAGGAATTGGCTACGGCATGGAATTTAGAGAGGCTTTAAATTACGGGGCAACAGGTGCGAGCGAATACAACGATGTTGTTGGGGCTGGCTTATATTTAAAAAGTCGTGAAGATGTAGATGGCGCAAAAATTGGACTTTGGGGCGGTTCCTACGGAGGCTATTTAACCGCTTTGGGTTTAGCAAAAGCATCTGATTTATTTGCGGCGGGCGTGGATATTCACGGAGTACATGATTGGAATACGACCACGAAGAATTTCATTCCAAGTTACGATGCCAGCAAACGGTCTGAATGGGCAAAAGTTGCTTTTCAATCATCCCCGATGAATTTTGTGGACACTTGGAAATCGCCAGTATTATTAATTCACGGCGATGATGACCGCAATGTACCATTTGCCGAAAGTGTAACTTTAGCCGAGGCTTTACGTAAAAACAATGTGTATTTTGAGCAATTAATTTTCCCTGACGAAGTACATGGTTTCCTTTTGCATAAAAACTGGCTGAATGCTTACAAAGCCTCTTCAGCGTTTTTTGATAAGTTTTTGAAGAAGTAAGATTTTAGGTATAAAGTAGTAATTTGTCATTTTATTTTAGGCGTCAACAATACATCTCAATAGTTGCGTTTTCAACTTCCCGAAAGTTAAAAACTTTCGGGAAGTTAGTAATCGATAATTAAAATTAAACTGGTCAAATAATCGTAATTAAAACGTCACCAAACCTAATAATTACGACTTCATACCTAAAAATCCTACTTCAACTCACTCGCCTTAATATCTCTCGTCCATTTTTGCTCTCCTTTTGAG
>JAZKDE010000116.1:2248-3718 GCA_040387735.1 Bacteroidota bacterium | reverse complement strand
AGGGTCAGCAGGATTTGCTCCGTTTGGAACATAACTTACGCCACTTCCATTTCCGAATACAATGCCGAATACGTTTGCCGATTGGAAAAGAATAATTGGAGCGGCATTAGCACGTCCGTAAGTCAAGCGGAAACTACCATCTTTTACCGTTTTTACGATGGCAATTTTGGGAGCGAATAAATTACCAAAGACACTGTGATTATCCACCCGAGCCGCTCCTACAATTTTGAATTGGGCAGGCAACGTTTTTTCTAATTGAATCGCTCCACCCACTTGTTCCACCGAAATTAAATTTGAGCCTTCCGTGCCTGGAACATTGCTATCCGCCAAGGAAGTACCGTAAGTATTTGGGCTATCTTTCTGATACGACATCGAGGCAACCATGTTCAATCCAATGTTGTCCCAAGCATTATTATACTGAATTTCACTGTTCAAACGACCAGATGCTTCTTTGAATTTATTTCCGTAGCGCAAAGCATAAGCTTGAGCTTCGTCGGGCGTAAGTTTGCCGACTATTGGCCCTAAGCCAGGCGTTGATGCAGGAATTGTGCTGTTTACTCGGTTGGTATAATCACGGGTATAAGAGGCTATTCCGTAAGAATCTCCCACGTTTGTCCATGTGTAATACAATTGAGCGAATAATCTTGGCGACACATAACGACCTTGTAAATACGAGAATTTCCAACCGTCAATTTGGTTACGTCCCACATTATTTACCGCTAAAAAACTGTTCACACTCGCACCGTAAGACACAATTATATCACTCTTTGGCGTAACGCTGTAATACAAAGCCGCTTCACCACGTTGGTGTTTGAATTGAAACGTTTTCACAATTTCAGGTACTGCTCGAACCGCTCCGTAATAACTGCCATTGCCCACATATACGCTGTCATTGAAAGTGAAATCATTACCTTGCGTATGTTCGGCGGTAACTTTGAAGGCAAATTTATCCGATAATTTCATGGCGTGACGTAGTCTGAAAGACAATACACTTTGGTTACCCGCATCAATAGCAAAGGTAGTTCCTTGATAACGACGAGGGTCTTTACTAATGGTATTTACTACGCCATTGTGTGCGTTTGGCCCGTAAAGTGCCGAATTGGGCCCTAAAACAACTTCCACTCTTTCTACATCTTCTTTGATAATGGTGTTCATAATTCCAGCTGCCAAGCCACTTCCGCCCGCCATCATTGAATTTCGTCCGTCGGTCATGGCTAAAATTTTGGCATTGAAAGCATTATTAAAACCACGTGCATTTATCCCCACACCATTTACACCCGTGCGAACAAACTCAACACCTTGAATTTTTGAGGCTAATTCTCCCACGTTGAAAGATGCTAATTGGTCTAAATCTTTGGCGGTAATTACGCTGATGGAAGCGGGTGCTTGCGTTAATTTTTCTGGACGACGAGTCGCTGAAACAACGATTTCATCTCCCAAAATAGTAGAAACTTCCAACGAAAAATCAAC
>JAZKDE010000116.1:0-2148 GCA_040387735.1 Bacteroidota bacterium | reverse complement strand
AAAAAGATGCCTATGATAGTTAGTAGTATTTGTTTCATCTTTTATTGATTTAAAAACGTTTTACAAGTTGATTGAAAATTTGAGATTGTTCGTACATTACCAAATGCCCCGCTTTCGGAATAAGGACGGTTTGTGCATTTGGAATGTCTTTGCCTATTTCGGCTATTTGATTGGTTGTTAGTGATTTATGTAAAAACTTATTTGGAATTAATTCGTCATTTTCGCCAAAAATTATCAAAGTCGGAATTAATATTTTGTTAAGTTGCTTGCGAACGGGGTGTTCCAACATTCCTTTTACACCTCCTGCCACTGCTTGAAAATAAGGATTAAAATTTTCGCATTTACCAATCATCAATCGGTCTTGAATGAGTGTTTCGGTAGAAGTTGGCATTTCGTAAAAATTTCGTTTAAAACCAATTCTCACCATCGCTTCATTTTGATTTTTGAAGGTTTCAGGTTTTGAAAAACTCAACAGTGCTTTTGCTTCATTATCCTCAAAAGTTTCAAAACCTGCGGGTGAAACTAACACAAGTTTTTTGATAGATTTAGGGTTTTTCAAAGCCGTAATTATCGCAATTTGTCCGCCCATCGAATGCCCAACTAACACCACATTTTGTAGTTTTTTCTTTTGAATAAATGCCAAAATTGTTTCCGCATAAAAATCAAGTAAATCGGTTTTAGCTTGAAAATTTATCATGGTAGAAAGTCCATAACTTGGTAAATCAAGGGCAATGCAATGTTCATTTTCGATAAAATTATTGCTCCAATGCGTCAAGTTTCCACCCAATCCGTGAATCATCAAAAACGTTTTCTTGCCTTTGCCTTTTTCTTGGTAAGCAATTGTTAATGAGTCGTTTATAAATAGTTTCTTGACATCATTTGTATAAGACAGTTCGCAGTTTTGAGCTTTCGTGGAAAGGCAAAACAAGAGTAAAATGGTGGTTAAAATATTAGCTCGCATAAGACAGTGGTTTTTTTACGGTCAAATATAAAACACTCCCTACCAATACTGAAATGACAATTGCGATGGCGGTCGAAATGCCGGGGTTGCGGGTGCCTTCATGCAGATATGGCGTGAGGCGACCGAAATAAATGCCAAAATGCGTAATCAGTGCTACAATGGAAGAAACAATGGGAACAATTTTAGGCATATCTTTCAAAAATGTTCCGAATAAAACAGGAACAAAAGCGGCTGAGAAATAACCATAAACACCCGTTTGAGCTAAAATCCCCACGCTTAAATCAGGCTTTATTAATTGGTTGTAAGAGATGAAAATAGCCACAATTGCCAGTACGACGATGACTAATTTATGGAGAATAAACTCGGTAAAAAGCCCTTTGGGATTGATGTCTGTTTTTAGTAAAAAATCACCCGCTAAGGGTTTGATAAGGTCAGAAGTTAGAGTCGCTGAAATGGATTGAATTAGTCCCTCCAGTGTGGCAATTCCCGCAGAAAATATCCCAATCACCATCAGTACACTCATGGTAGGAGAGAAGTGCGTAGTGACATAAGTGGACATCATTTTATCAACACTTATTTTTTGTCCGTTGTGCATCAAATCTGGGAAATCGAGACGAGCGTAAAGTCCCACAAAAACTACCGAAAAGAAAAACATTAAGACTAAACAGCTCACGATAAGGTAACGATTGACATCTTTTTCATTCTTCAAAAATAAAGACCGTGTGATGATATGCGGTTGACAAACGATGGCAACACCCACAATAAGTTGGCAAATCACGACTTCAAAAAAATCACGAAAAAGCGGGCTGTTAGGGTTATAGGCACTTGCCAATGAAGAATCTATGGTAGAAAGTTTTTGCAAAAATCCATCAAAACCACCCGCAAAATGTTCGTAACCTGAAAGCAATAAAACAATCCCCACAAAAACCTTGATGAACGCCTGAATCACATTGGTATAAACCATTGAATTTGCCCCGCCAAACATCATATAGCCAAAAATAAAGGTGACACTGCAAATGAGGGTTGGTAGGGTTTCTGTATTCAAAGCTATACATAAAACTTGGGTCATTCCTACACAAATCAAGACGATAAAAGTGATGAGTAAAAGCGATAAAAATCCGAAAAATAGGGCATAACCTTTACTTTCATAACGAATGCCAATCCACTGCGCTAAAGTTGTTGCTTTT
>JAZKDE010000115.1:80208-92464 GCA_040387735.1 Bacteroidota bacterium | reverse complement strand
TATTACAACATCCAAAACATCCCACTCACTGATTTAGCTGAACAATTTGGCACGCCTTTGTACGTCTATGACGCTGACAAAATTATCGAAAAAATTGCCATTCTACGTGATTCTTTCAAGAATGTTAATCTAAAGATAAAATACGCTTGTAAGGCAAATACTAATTTAAGTATTTTGAAATTGATGCGTAAACATGGCGTGGAGATTGACGTAGTTTCTCCAGAAGAATTGCGTTTGGCAATGATGGCAGGTTTTGAAGGTTCGCAGATTACCTTTACGCCGAGCGGTGTTTCGTTTGATGAAATTGAATTGGCGGCAGAATTGGGTACCCGTATTAATTTGGATAATTTAGACGTTCTCGAAAAATTCGGGAAACAATATGGCAATACAAAGGGTGCTTTGATTCGTTTGAAACCGCACGTTTTTGGTGGTGGAAACGAAAAAATCATGACGGCACATCCAGAATCTAAATTCGGAATTTCGATTCACCAAAAGGAGGAAATTCTTGAAATTGTCAATAAATACGACATGAAAATCATTGGTTTGCACCAACATACTGGTTCAGACGTGAAAAATGCGGATGCTTTTACCCAAGCAGCTTCTGCAATTTTGGAAATGGCTTTTAGCTTTAAAGACTTAGAAATCATCGACTTAGGTGGTGGATTTAAAGTAGCTTATAAAGATGGGGATATTGTGACAGATATGGCTGAGGTTGGCGAAGTTTTAAGTACTGCTTTCTTAGATTTTAGTAAAAAATACGGCCGTGAATTACAGCTATGGTTCGAACCAGGGAAATTTTTGGTGAGTGAAGCAGGAACATTTTTAGCAACTGCCAATGTCGTAAAAACTGACCCAATCAAAACATTTGTTGGTATCAACTCAGGATTAAATCACTTGGGCAGACCGATGATGTACGGTGCATATCACGATATTTTTAATGCGTCGAATCAAGATTCTACGGAACAAGAAGAGTATCGAGTAGTCGGATATATATGCGAAACAGATACGTTTTCATGGACTCCAGAAGGCAAACAAGGCGAGCGTTTAATGAATAAAGTTTCGGCGGGCGATATTATTGCCATCAAAAATGCTGGAGCATATTGTTTTTCGATGGCATCTCAGTATAATTCAAGACTGTTGCCTGCGGAGGTTTTAGTAATTGATGGTGAAGCAAAGCTAATTCGCAAGCGTGATACTTTTGACGATATTGTTAGAAATTTAGTATCAGTAGAAATTTAGTTTAGAAGAATTTTAGAGGTTAAGTATGAATAAAAAATAGATTAAACCCATAATGTTTTAGATAAATTACTGGTTTTTAATAAATTAATCATACTTAGAGAATAGAGAAATATACTTATTAATTTTCTCTATTCTCTATAATCTAACCTCTATCATATATCCCCTAAAAAAGGTATCCAATACCAAAAGTAGCAAACATAACTTTTCCAGAATTATCTTTTAAACCATAAAAAGAACGTGCTTCAATTAAGAAACTGCTATTAATTTTTACACCCAGTCCAACCGTTGCACCATAATCAAATCTATCAGTTCCCGTTAAATCTGCATTCATTGATGTTTTAACTCCTGCAATTGATTCTTCTATTTTAGTGCTTAATAAATATTGAGCGTAACCACCCAAATTAATCATAAATTTAGTTGGCCCATGTCCCAAATTTATATTTAAAGTAACAGGAGCAAGCACTGTATTTAAGGTCGATTTATAATAAGTTCCTGCAACTTCTTTTGACTGAGCAACACCCATTGAATAAAGCACTTCAGGCTGAATGGCAAGTGCTTCACTCAATGGCAAGTTTACAATCAAACCCGCATTAAAGCCTGGTGAAATTGCGACTTCCGAACCTTGTTCAAGAATAAATAATTGGGATGCCTCCGCTCTAATTCCAATCCGAACGCCTCCTTTATCTCCACTCGCAGACTCTCTTGGCGATTTAACTTTCTTATATTTGGGTTCTTTTACTTTTTCTGCAACGGGTTCTTTCACCTTTTCTTCCACTTTTGGTTTCGACTTCGATGGCCCCGATGATTGCGTCGTAGTTGTTGTGGTAGTTGAACTGTTCGACGTTCCCTGCAACTGCGAATTCGTAGTGGTTGTCGCCTTTTTTTCTTCTACAGTAGGAGTTACCGTTGTTGGACTCGAACTCGTCGTCGTCGTTGTGGTCGTTTTAGTCGTTGTTGTTTTCGGCGGAGTTGACTTTACAGTCGTTGTTGGTTTCTTCGTTGTTGTCGTTGTTTTTTTCTGTTGAGCTTTTGCTATTGTACCACTCATACACAAACATAGCAAGGTAGCAATAAAGTAATTTTTCATGATTCTTTAAATGGATTATGTGGATTTCAATATGTATGCAAGGTATAAATGATAAATCAGATGATATTAACCATTTAATAAGTCTAAGCTACCATTTACTAAATAATGCGAGTTCGTATTTGCGGGATAAGTTATGACAAGTATTACAATCTAAAAAAGACAATTCGGAAATTTTGTCATCACAAATCAATTAATACTTTCAAAAATAAGACAAAAAGTCATTAAAATAGTACTGGTACAGGATTTGAAGAAAGGAAAATATCTCTGAAAGACAGATTAGAGCATTTTAAAAAGTAAAAATCAATTATTTAAAACATCATAAAATCATGAAACTCGTAAGATTCAACCAACCAACAAACCATTTTTCAAATACCGATTTCAATAATTTATTTAACCATTTAGACACTATGTTCCCTACAAAATCATTCAACAACGTAGCTTACAATAATATTCCAGCGGTGAATGTTAAAGAAAATGAAAATGGATTTCAGATAGAAGTAGCTGCTCCAGGCTTGAAAAAAGAAGATTTCAAATTGAGTCTTCACGAAAATCGTTTGACTATTTCTGCGAAACAGGAAGAAAATAAAGAGGAAAATAAGGAGAAATATACTCGTCAAGAATTTAATTATACTTCCTTCCAACGCACTTTTACTTTACCTAAAAATGTAGATGGCGATAAAATAGAAGCAACTTATACCGACGGAGTTTTGCACGTAGGTCTTCCTAAAAAAGAAGAAATTAAACCCGCAGTAAAAGAAATTTCAGTAGCATAATTTATTGAGTGAATTGTGATTTAGTGATTATCGGACAATTAATAATCACTAAATCACAAATTAATTTAGTTTCTAACATCAAAACCCCAATTCAATTTACTTCTTAGGGTATTCAAAAAATCGGTATCAGTTAATTTAATGATATTTGCTTTAAATTTCTCCCGCTTCATTCTTATTTTCACATTGCTGTGAACCACTTTTGAACGAGCATCCAAAGATATCAAACAATTACTACTTCTACTTTCTATTTCAAAATCCAAAATTACATCAGTTGAAACTACTAAAGGACGTACGTTCAAATTATGGGGACTCATCGGAGCAATCACAAAAATATCAGAGCTTGGCATTACCAAAGGCCCACCAACACTCAAGTTATAACCCGTTGAACCCGTGGCAGTTGAAATAATTAAACCATCCGCCCAATAAGTGTTTAAAAATTCACCGTTGAGATACGCCCGCACCATAATCATTGAAGACGTATCCGTTTTCATGATTCCCAATTCATTCAAACCAAAATTTGTTCCGTTAAAAATATCAAGTGGCTGATTGTTCAAAGTTGCTTCAATACTCACTAAAGTTCTTTGGTCGAGTGTATAATTTCCCGCAAAAACACCCGCTAATCCTTCCTGAATTTTATCGGGAGAAATTGTGGCTAAAAAACCTAAACGTCCCGTATTGACTCCTAAAATTGGAATTTCTCGTTCGCCTACGTGCGTTACCGCATCTAAAAGCGTTCCATCACCACCCAAACTCAATAAAAAATCTGCCTCAAAAAGGTCTTTTTGAGAATTATAAAATATAGTAGCCGAATGCCTCACTCCAACTTCAGCAAGAAATTGATGATAGGGTTCAGATATTTGGATTTCAACATTGTTTTGTGCCAATGTATCAAACATTGATTGCACAAAAGGCTTTATTTCATCCTTAAAGTTTCGCCCGTGAATGGCTATTTTCATGAATATTTTGTGTAATTGTTTCGTATATTCAAAATTAAGCAAAAGAGAATAGGATGCAGGTCAATTATCGTTTTTTATTTCCGCCGAACTAAATTACTAACATTTTTAAACAAAAAAGCTGTTTCCAATTTGAAAACAGCTTTTTTGTTAATTTATTTTCAAGTCTGAATTACGTTCATTGCAAAATGATTAGCACTTAAATTTCATTAATCGTTTGACGATATGTAAAATAAATAACTCATTCACAATTCCCTAAATCCCGGTTGATTAAGCTACGATTGAACTCATAACTTCCGTTTGCTTACGGATTGATTCTAAGTGAACCAATTTAAACAATTCTTCTACAAATTCAGGATACAAACCTAAACCAGATGCTTGTTTAGCACGGTCAGCGTGAACTTGTTTCCAACGGTCAAGTTGAAGAACAGCTACATTGTTATCACGTTTATATTCTCCTAATTTCTCAACAATTGCCATACGTGCTGCCAAAACCTCCATCAACTCACGGTCGATATTGTCAATTTTAGAACGCATTGCTGCTAATTCATCCTTGAAGTCAGCACCATAATTAGCATGACGAACTTCTAATTCACGCAACATTGTACCCAATACTTCTGGAGTAACTTGTTGTGAAGCATCAGACCATGCAGCATCAGGATCACGGTGTGTTTCAATAATCATCCCGTCGTAGTTCAAATCTAAGATTCTCTGCGACAATTCCATCAACAATGAGCGTTTTCCTGCCATGTGCGACGGGTCACCAATCATTGGTAATTGTGGGAATAAACGTTTCATTTCCACGGCTAACTGCCACATTGGAGAGTTACGATATTTCGTTTCTTGAGCATTCGAGAATCCACGGTGAATAGCACCAATTTTCTTGATACCAGAGTTTTGTAAACGTTCAAACGCACCAACCCAAAGAGCTAAATCTGGGTTTACAGGGTTTTTCACCAAAACAGGTACATCAACACCTTTCAAAGCATCAGCTAAGTCCTGAACGTTAAAAGGGTTCACAGTTGTTCTTGCACCGATCCACAACACATCAACGCCATATTTCAAGGCAAGTTCAACGTGTTCTGGTGTTGCCACCTCAATAGCCAACGGAAGACCCGTTTGCTTTTTCGCTTCCACGAGCCATTTCAAAGCTGGTTCTCCCATTCCCTCAAAACTTCCTGGACGTGTACGGGGTTTCCATACACCTGCACGCATAATGTGAGCGTAACCTTCCGCTTTAATACGGTTGGCAGTCTCTAACACTTGCTCCTCGGTTTCAGCTGAACATGGGCCAGCTATTATCAATGGTTTGCCGTCAGTATTAATCCATTCCTGCATCGGCGTTATGTCTAAATTCGCATTCATTTGGTTAACTTTATTCGTTATTCTTTTAAACAATTTTAAATCACAAAATGTAACTATCAACGTGATGTTTAGTCAAAAAATTATAGTTACTTTACAAAAAAATAATAGAGATTGTACAATAATAATAGGGTGGTAAAAAATTTAATATCACTAAACATGATTTTGTATTATTCTAATATACTATATTTGCACGTTTTAATAAAACAAGTAACAAGACTCTGAATCGTATCAAACTGATAATCAATTATTAATCAATTCTTTCAGTTTTAAATTACAGTAGAATATCAAGTCTGTAACATGACCAAAATGCCAACCACCAAACCCATAGTGAAGTCTCCTAAAGTCAGCTTTGAGGACACTTCTATCGCTTTCTCTTCCAAATCAAATTTACAGTTAAAAAAGGTTTACTTGATATTTGCAAGTATGAATCAGAATTGGCTCGTAAAGTTAGGGACTTTTTTTATCAAACTGTTCCTTTTTCTTCATTTTCCAATAAAAAAACTGATAAAAATTACGGTCTTTGAACAGTTTTGTGGAGGAGAAAATCTGCAAGAATGCAATAAAACCATAGAAAATTTGGATAAAGCCCACATCGGCACAATTTTGGATTATTCCGTTGAGGGTGAAGATGATGAAAAAAGTTTTGACAAGACTGCCAAAGAAATTTCATTAACCATCGAAAAAGCTAATCAAAACTTAGCAATTCCTTTCGCTGTTTTTAAGGTTACTGGAATTGGTAGTGCTGAATTATTAGAAAAAATCCAAAGCGAGCAGGAATTAGAGGAAGAAGAAAAAGAGGCTTTCGAGCGTGTACGTATTAGAATGAATTCATTGTGTGAGCAAGCAGCGAAGCTAAACGTAAGAATTTTTGTGGATGCGGAAGAGTCTTGGATTCAAGATGCCATTGATACGCTTACTTATGAAATGATGGAAAAATATAACCATGAAAAATGCGTGGTTTATAATACCTTCCAAATGTACCGTAAGGAAATGCTGAAAAACTTGAAGCAAGCAACTGAACAAGCTCGTCAAAATCATTATTATTTGGGAGTGAAATTAGTGAGAGGAGCTTACATGGAAAAAGAACGTCAACGAGCTCATGAAGACAATTATTGTGAACCTGTCCATGAAACTAAGGCTAATACCGACCGAGATTTTAATTTAGCTATGGAATATACCGTGGAAAATCGTGAGGTTATTTCTATTTGCGTGGGTACTCATAATGAATATAGTTGTAGGTATTTAGTTGAATTGATGAACCAACATCAAATTAACCCTACTGATAAGCACTTCTATTTTGCCCAGCTTTTGGGTATGTCCGATAATATCTCATACAACCTTTCACAGGCTGGTTATAATGTGGCAAAATATGTTCCTTACGGCCCAGTTGATGCAGTAATGCCTTATTTATTCCGTCGAGCAGATGAAAACACATCCGTTGCGGGACAAGCAAGTCGTGAGTTTGCTTTAATCAAACGGGAAATTGTAAGAAGAAAAAGACTTATGTTTCAGAAGAAAAAAGTTTAGTTATTTTATTTTCTAAGATTTCATTTTTTACAAGAAGCCACGAAAATAGATTTTGTGGCTTCTTTATTTTGTATCTTTGCAGAGTTGTTAACAATTAGTAGTAAACAGTTACCAGAAAAGAATTGTAATACTACATAATATGTTGATTGCCATCCAAAAATAGCATCAAATACTAATCATTGTTTACTGTTTAAATGTTTACTGATAATTGAATATGTTTCGTTCTCCGTATAAATACTTTTGGCTTACTCTTTTATTGATAGTCATTGACCAATTAATCAAATACGCTGTGCATCACTTTATGATGTACGAAGGTAATGAAATTGATGTATTCGGTCATTGGTTCAAACTGCACTATGTTTTGAATAAAGGCATGGCCTTTGGGATGGAACTGTCATTTATTCCTGGTGGTTACGGTAAAATTGCCTTGAGTCTTTTCAGGTTGGCGGCCATGTTTGGTATTGGCTTTTATTTAGTAAGATTAGCCCGTAGAAATGCCCATGAAGGACTTTTATGGAGTATTGCCGCTATTTTAGGTGGAGCAATTGGAAATGTAATTGACAGTACATTTTACGGAAAATTATTGGGAAATAATCCTGCTGGGTCACCTACTCCTTGGTTTCACGGACAAGTAATTGATATGTTTTTCTTTGACCCGTACCAAGGTTGGATTCCTGATTGGGTACCACTTTGGGGTGGTTCTTGGTATTCAACGCCAATTTTCAACTTTGCAGATGCTTCTATTTTTTGTGGAGTTCTTTCTATTTTGATATTTCAAAATACTTTTTTTGAACAACCCAAAAAAGAAGAGGTGGTTTTAGAAGAAGATGTAACTAATAGTGAATCTAATATAATTGAAGGTTCCAACGACGAATCTTCCAAATTAGACAATTAATTATTTGTTTAAAAGAAAAGCCTTCGTCAATTAAATGATGAAGGCTTTTCGCTTGTATAAAATTATCTATTTCTAAACCGTCAGTTCTCTAAATACATCTTCTAATGACTTCCCTGTCTGTTTCAGTTCACTCAAAGGACTATTGCTAATAATATTTCCTCGGTTAATGATAATGACTCTATCACAAATTGCTTCTACTTCTTGCATGATATGGGTTGAGAATATCACTGTTTTTTCACGTCCAATATTTCTAATTACACCTCTAATTTCGGCTAATTGATTGGGATCAAGTCCTGTAGTGGGTTCGTCCAAAATCAATACTTTAGGATCGTGAATAAGAGCTTGTGCAAGTCCTACACGCTGGCGATAACCTTTTGAAAGTTGTCCGATTTTCTTTTTATATTCAAGGGTAAGTCCCAAGAGTTCAATTACTTCTGAGATTCTTTTTTGAAGAAACTGACCTTTCAAACCGTAAATGCCACCGATAAATTCCAGAAATTCTTTGACGTACATTTCCAAATAAAGTGGATTATGCTCGGGCAAATAGCCAATATTTTGGCGTACTTCCATCGGGGATTTCTGAACGTCATAGCCGCAAACCTCCACCGTTCCAGCAGTAGCAGTTAAGAAGCAAGTAGCAATTTTCATGGTAGTTGATTTTCCAGCCCCATTTGGCCCTAAAAAACCCACAATTTCTCCTTGCTTGGCTTCAAAAGATATATCATTTACAGCTTTTTGTGAACCGTATATTTTAGTAAGATTTTGTACTTTTAACATAAATTCAATGTTAGATGTTCGATACTTCATGTTTGTTGCACGCAGATATTGTTGGCAAATCCGAACATCGAGAAACGAATATTCAACATAGAAATTACGAAAACATTCCTCCTAAATCCATTCCTGGAATATTAGGCATCAAGCCTTGCGTGGCTTTTTGGAGATGGTCTTTTACTTTATCTTCAATATTTTCCATGGCCTTATTGGTAGCTGCTACCACTAAATCTTGAAGAACCTCACGGTCTTCAGGTTTAATAAGGTCTTCATCAATTTCAATTTTAAGCAATTGTTTTTTACCATTGACCGTTGCTTTTACCATACCCGCACCTGCTTCACCAGTTTCGATGATTGAACCCAAAGATTCTTGCGCTTCTTTCATTTTGGCTTGGATGTCTTTGACTTTGCCAAGCATTCCCATCATATCAAACATATCTTTATTTTGTTATTAATAACTGTCTTGCAATTTACAATACTATTTATGTAACGCAAAAAAGAAACCTCAACTTATCCGCTGAGGTTTCTTTTTTGCAAATATTTACTTATTAATTAGTAAGCCAGTAGTAATGCACCCTCTTTTACCGTTACTTGACCAACGGTATCTTCTACTTCAATTTTATAAGCATAACTTCCTTCTAATGCTTTATTACCATTATTCATTGTTCCGTCCCAACCAATTACGGTTGTTTCATCCTGACTACTTTCGATAGGGTAGCCATTCATTTCGTCGTAGAAAATGGCATTCCCCCAACGGTCATAAATCGTCATCTTCAGATTTTTAATAAATTTACCCCTAACCATAAATTTATCATTCTGACCGTCTCCATTGGGAGTGAAAATTTGTGGACTCATTGCCAACGAAGGTCTGAAAATACGAATAATGTTAGATAGTGTACTTGGTAATCTATCGGGATTTGCCGTATTCCAACCAATTGGACGAGACTCTATTTGAATAAATATTTCTTGTCCTTCCGTTTCTGGCAATGGAGTTGTATTATAACCATAAACGCCAATCAAATTGGTTGCTAAGTCTTTAATAGTATTTCCCGTAGTTGGGTCAACTTTTTTAACAATATAGCTATCTGTTCCTGCTGACAAAGAGGTTTCCTTTGTCCAGCCAACCGTTGCTCCTGATGCTTTCAAAAATACGGTACATACTTTATCAGAAGGAACTGATTCTTTCTCACATAAATTTGTCCAAGTCATATAATAACAATACGACTGTTTATCGACTTCCGACGAAGGGTCTTTAAAGATAAAATTACCCGTATTTTGCAAGGTATAAGTTCCGTTCAGAGAATTAGCACGATAATATTTATAAAAATCTGGCTTTATATCAGTTGGAGTATTGGTAGAATTAAATTGCCCCTGCACATACGCATTTTTATTATCATTGGTCATTGTGGCGAAAAACTTAGGAATCTTACTGGGAACAACGTCTGAAATAGCTTTAATCTTAATCATTTGGGAATAAGACAACGAACCATAATTTGTACGAACCCGATAGATATAATCATTTCCACAAACCAAAGAAAGGTGTTCAAAAGTCAAATCTGTTATGTTCGTTGATGCGAATAACGTTTTATCCAAAGTACCGTCAGCATTCATTAAATCCACCTCATAATTAATAAAAGGAGTTGGATTTACACCAGCGGGAGCTCCACCATTTGCCCTTGCCCAACTAATAACATTTTTATTATTGAGAGCATTAGCTTTAGCGGGCGTTGTACATATCTCCTGATTACTCATTTCTTTCGTAGCACATACCACATCAACCGATGCTACTTGAAAACAATACATTTTATCAGCATCTGGCACCGTCAGTTTAACTATTTCTGAACCACTTGTTACCGTTGAACTTTTACTAAGAACGTCAGTAAGATAGCCTCCATAATTGAGCGGGTCGGTTACATCTCTTCTATAAAACTTCCATAGAATTCCATTTTGAGCAACTAACTCAAGATTATATTCTGCTTTGGTTGTAGTTCCTGCTATTGAAATTAAATTTGGTTTAAAAAGAGTGGCCGAATTAACAGCGTGGCGAAGTAAATCTGCTTGAGGAGCATTACAACCTCCCGTAGTGGACATTCCTCTTATCTTGATAATTCTATCTTGTGCATCGGGCATAACCTCCTTCACCGTGTACGGCAATGTCTGTTTACCCGTCAGCGTAGTAACGTTTCCAGGTCCTCCTAAAGGATAAAAAATTACTTCATAATTATCAAAGATATTATTCGCATTTACAGGAATTGTTACTTGAATTTCACTACCACTACAAACGCTAACAGTCGCTACTGGCGTTGGTGGTGCAATAATCTCAATAACTTGACAAGCATGATGAAAACCTGGCCCCGATGAGGTAGTTGAATTATCATATTGCGTAATCACATATAAACCTGGAGTGGCATAAGCACTGAAGCCATCGGGATTAGTTGCGTCTTTGGCTATCATTTTGATATCGATATCTCCCCCAGCGGTTGTGTATCTTCCAGCAGCACTTATTGGATTTGATGGAGGAGTAGCTAAAGCATTGTAACTATTATAAGGGACAATCCAGTAATCAACCCCTACCATAGCTGTAACAGGAAGAGTACTTTTGAGTTTAATAATCTCGCCTTCACATATTTTGATGGGAATATTATTGAGGGCAGTAGCTACGTTACCACCGTCACCGTTTACTTGAACTTTTGTTCCATTAATACTAAATTGTCCCGCCACGGGGTCTCCAGCGTCATGTTTACACTGAGCATACATTTGCCCTGGCAGCCAAGTCCATATAACAATCCCGATGAGTATTGTTGTTAAGTTTCTTATAATGCGATTCATATTTTATGGGTATCAATCTCTTCAAAGCCTTACAAATAATGGCATAATAGAATTAAATACTAAACACATAATTTAAACTTAATAATAGGCTTAAATTATTTTTTAGATTTATCTGACTATTTGATTATTACTTTGAACGAAAATCTTAGGCTTTTTTACGTGATTTATCTAAAAAACTGAGCAAAAATGGTGCTAAGATTTCCAAAAGTGTTTATTGAAGAGTAGAATACCGTTAAAATTTTATGATTATATTATCATACGCTATTTGCGTGCCAAATATTAATCCAGAAAAAGTAGGGAAGAAATTTTACCTAAGAAAGGAATATCTGATAGGAAATATGTTGTAAATATAGCAAAAAAACGAAAAACACAAGAACTCTTAATGCTAATTATTTTATAATCAAGGATTTAAAGGCTTCGAACTTAGACAAAAAGAAGTACCTGAAGAGAGAATGGCTTTTTTTATAAAGTAAAGGAACAAAAATCCGTAACTTTGAAGTTCTATGAACATACACCATCGTGTATTCAATGTTGTTTGTTCATTTTAAATTACAATATTTTGAAAACATACACATAATTTTCAACTATTGTGACTAAAATTTTATCCAAAAACAAAATTACAACCAATCTAAAATGCTGAAAGCGAATGGCTAACGGCTGATTGTTCACAAAATGTCAGATATAAAATTAGATACCATTGAAGAGGCGATTGAGGCGATTCGTCAAGGAAAAATAATCATTGTAGCGGACGACGAAGACCGTGAAAATGAAGGAGATATGATTTGTGCTTCCGAAGCCATCACGCCAGAATTAACCA
>JAZKDE010000115.1:16017-80198 GCA_040387735.1 Bacteroidota bacterium | reverse complement strand
GTGAAGCTCGTGGTTTAATGTGCGTTTCGCTCACAGAAGAACGTTGTCATGAATTGGGACTGGAAATGATGGTTGGGAAAAACACTACTTCTCATGAAACCCCATTTACTGTTTCCGTTGATTTATTAGGCAACGGTTGTACTACTGGTATTTCGGCTCAAGACCGAGCAAAAACCATCGGAGCATTGGTTGACCCCAATACAAAACCTGAAGATTTAGGTCGTCCTGGTCATATTTTCCCATTGAAAGCCAAGAAAGAAGGCGTTTTAAGAAGAACTGGACATACCGAAGCCGCTATGGATTTTGCTCATTTAGCGGGTTTTCAACCATCGGGTGTGTTGATTGAGGTATTGAATGAAGATGGCACAATGGCTCGTTTACCAGACCTCAGAGCAATGGCCGACAAATTCAACCTTAAATTAGTTACTATCAAAGACTTGGTTGAATACCGTTTAAAGCACGAAAGTCTCATCAAACGTGAAATTGGCGTTGATTTGCCCACCGAATTTGGTCATTTTGATTTGATTGCTTTTAAACAAATACAAACTGGCGAAATGCACTTGGCTCTCACCAAAGGTACTTGGGAAAAAGATGAACCTGTAATGGTGCGTGTACATAGTTCATGTGTAACGGGAGATATTTTTGGTTCGTGCCGTTGTGACTGTGGTGGTCAATTACATAAAGCCATGGAAATGGTCGAGAAGGAAGGAAAAGGCGTTATTTTGTATATGTTCCAAGAAGGAAGAGGAATCGGTTTACTGAATAAACTGAAAGCCTATAAATTGCAGGAAATGGGACGTGATACTGTGGAAGCAAATTTAGAATTAGGGTTCAAAATGGACGAACGTGATTACGGCGTAGGTGCGGCAATTCTTCGTGATTTAGGCATTAGTAAACTTAGATTAATTTCTAACAATCCTAAAAAACGAGCGGCTTTGTTCGGTTACGGTTTAGAAATTGTAGAATCTCTTCCAATTGAAATTGCTTCAAATCCTCACAATGAGAAGTATTTGAATACCAAAAGAGATAAAATGGGACATACGATTAGCTAAAAATTTGTGATTGAGTGAGTTGTGATTTAGTGATTATCAGACGAATAATAATCACTAAATCACAATTCACTCATAATAATCACTAAATCTCAATTAAATTACAGCACCATAATTACACGAGTACCATCGACATCAATTCCTTCAATTTTCACTCTGCCTTTACGATTTGCTAACATTTCTGCTACTTCTTTAGCACCGTTCACTGGTTTTTCGTCAATTTTACTAATAACAAAACCTTTGTCGAAACCTTGATAACCAAAACGTCCATTCGGGTCAACTTCAGTAATTTTTGCACCGCCTTGTAATTTGTATTTAGCTTTGTCGCTATCGGTTAAATTAGCCAATTTCGCTCCTAAATATTCACTCGTTACGGAAGTTGAAGTTTCACCTTTCACAATATTGGTATTTCCGTCCTTATTCTTCAATACTACGTTGAAATCTTTGATTGCACCATCACGATTTACCGTTACTACAACTGTTTCACCAGGACGTTTACGACCTACTAATTCCATCAATTTTGATTGAGAAGCCGTTGGGACACCATCAATTTTCACAATAACATCATTTACTTTCAAACCCGCTGATTGTGCTGCACTTCCACCCGTTGGGAAACCACCTACATATACGCCATCGTTTACTTTCAAGTCTTTTTCTTCTACCAATTTGCTACTTACTTCTTGAATATTTACGCCCAAATAACCACGTTGAACATTTCCGTATTTAATCAAATCAGCGGATACTTTTTTAACAATACTAACTGGTACCGCAAATGAATATCCCGCAAATTGACCTGTACGGCTGTAAATAGCAGTATTGATACCAATTAATTCGCCTTTCAAATTGACTAAAGCACCACCCGAATTACCTGGGTTTACGGCAGCATCCGTTTGGATGAAAGATTCTAAAGGGTTTACATCTTTATCACGGTCAATAATATTCTGACGACCTTTTGCCGAAACAATCCCTGCTGTAACCGTTGACTCTAAATTAAACGGATTTCCTACCGCCAAAACCCACTCTCCTACTCTTATTCCATCAGAATCACCAAAAGTTAAGAAAGGCAAATTAGTAGCTTTAATTTGAATAATCGCCAAATCAGTTGATGGGTCAGTACTAATAACCTTCGCTTTCATTTCACGCTTATCGTTCAAAATTACCGAAACTTCATCGGCATCTTGTACCACGTGATTGTTCGTTACAATATAACCATCGGCACTAATAATAACTCCAGAACCTGACGCCTCTTGTGCTTCGGGTTGACGACGACTACCACCTCCCCCGAAAGGATTTCCACCAAAAAAGTCTTCAAATGGGTCAACCATTTGGCGGCTTACATTACGAGTCATTTTAGTATTAATATGCACCACGGCTGGCGTTGCTTTTTCGGCAGCGTACGTAAACTCACCAGGAGCTCCTGCGACAACAGGCGTATTGTCTGAAACCAAGCGAGTAAAGGCTGAAGGGGTATTAGTAAATACGGACTCTGAAGGCGATTTCTCTAAGAATAACTTATAAGCTCCGAGCGTGGTTGCACTACTCAACGCTCCGACAATCGCAAGGGTTTTTAAATTACTTTTGATTTCCATGTTTTTGTTTAATTTATTTTAAAATTATACGATTATTGGATTCTCTGTAAAAGTTTTTATTGAATTAATGGCTATTCCTTTACTAAATCCGACATCCAAAAATGGTTCTTGTTTTCTGGATACTAATTTAACGCAAAAACTCATTTTGAGGTGCATTCGTTTCAGCAATTTTAACAAATTTTAAGATTTTAGACAAATTAAGAAGCTGGGAAATGTAAAGATTCAAAACGATAAATGTGATACAAAAACGATGATTCATGTTAAAAAGCATATTTCTCATTTTTGAGGGTTATCCATTCATCTTTTTATCTTTTACCTATTTAACCTTTATCCTTTTAACCCTATACCCATTTATACCAGAAGTTGGCATTATTTTCGATATAAAAAAACTAATTACCCAGTATAACAAACTGTTTTTTTTTACGTTAAAAATTTATATAAATCTAAAACGGTATCTTTGTCGAAATTTCGATTCAATTTATAACCATGAAAAAACTGACTCAAACATTTGTATTATTATTGATTGTTACCCTAAGTTCGCAGTCAATAGTAGCACAATTCAAGTTTTCCAATCTTTTCGGAGGGAAAGAAAAGCCTCGTAAAAATCGCATTTTTGAGCCAACTTCAACCGTAAGTTTAGGTTTTGGAACATCAAGTTATTACGGAGATTTATCACCTTACGGTCGGATTATACAATCTACTTTTAATGGAATTCGTTGGAATGCCAATTTCAATTTTACTCGTCAAATCTCTCCTACTGTCGGAATTCGTTTTGGACTTACATGGGCCAGAATCTCAGGTGATGATAGCTACATGAACGGTGTGACGGGCTACGAAGCTAATTTTATGCGAAATCTCCATTTTCGTAATGACATCAAAGAACTTTCGATTGTGGGGCAATATGATTTAATTCGTACTGAACGTAGTTATTTACGTCGTGAGCAAATTATCCCGTATATCTTCGGTGGAATTGCCGTTTTCGCCCATGACCCAGTAGCTCGCCCAGATAGCAATGTTTATCAAAGTAGAGATTGGGTTCGTTTACAACCACTAAATACTGAAGGACAAGGACAACCAGGTTATGCTAATCCTTATTCATTAATTAGTGTTTCTTTTCCAATTGGTTTTGGGGTAAGGTATAAATTGAATTCACATTGGGACTTAGGTTTTGAAATGGGTTTCCGTTACACGCTGACCGATTATTTGGATGATGCGGGAGGAAATTACGCTGACCCCAACGACTTAGCAGCTCAAAGCCCATTGTCACGTGATATGGGGAATAGAACTTTAGAAAGATTTGCGGCAAACCGTGGAATTGACCGAACACAAGGTGTCTCTAACTATTTGCAAAAGCAAGGCGTTTATGACCCTACTTCGGGTTTAGACCCATTTACAGTAGTTACGTCGGTTCAAGGTTTCTCTGACCGTTCTGACCAACGTGGCAATCCAAAATATAATGACAGCTATATGTTAACGACGGTGAAATTGATTTATCACATTCCTGGTAAAATTCAGTGTCCCCCAACTCGATAATTGAAACGCAAATATTCCTAATTTTTAGGTCAAAAATAACAGTCAGGTACCTATTCGCCTGACTTTTTTTATACATTATGAAATTAATCAAAAGCCTTTTCTTAATTCTTTTTATTTCTCTAAATATCAACTCTTTAGCTCAAAAAGTGGAGATTGGAGGAGGATTCGGAGCGATGAATTATAAAGGAGATATTTCACCTGATTTTCATCCTGCTTTTGCTCAATTGGGGGGACATTTATTATTTCGTTATAATCTCAAAAAAGACCTTACTTTTCGTTTTAGTACAACGATTGGTTCTATTTATGGTAATGATAAAGATGTCAGCGATTCGTTTAACCAGTTGCGAGGACAAACCTTCAAAACCAGCATTAGAGAAATAAGTTTGATTACAGAATATAATTTTTTTAGTTATCAGTACAGCCGAATGCACAAAGACTGGTCGCCTTACGTTTTTGGAGGCATTGGTTTTATGGGATTTTCACCCCGTGACAAGCCCGTTTCAGATTATAAACAAGCGGGAATTATCATTCCTTTTGGCGTAGGAATAAAGTATAATCTTTCAGGGCCTTGGGACTTAAATCTGGAATTTGGTACTCGCAAAACTTTTACCGATTACCTTGATAATTTGGGGGGTGATAATGCTACTTTACCCAGAAATCAACAAAATGATTATTCAAGAGCTGATATGTATTACTATACTTCGCTCGGCTTAACTTATAAATTCATCAGAATTTATTGTCCCAAATAATGCTTTGGGTTGTTTCAGTCAATCAATTTTCACGTTGAAAACAGAAACAACCTTCCCCATTTTATTCCCTTCTTTTTCCCTCCTTGCAACCTTATACCTTTTATACTAACTCATAATTCCGTAAATTTGTAATCTCTTTTTTTGTCATCTAATATTGTTTGTGTAAAACATCCAAATACAGAGCAATTGCAGATTTAAGTTTTTAAAAATCAGATACTTATAAATTTTAAACAGCAAATCAAGAATTACTTCTGCTATCTTAAAATTAAAACAGCTTTTATTTATCTGAATGAATAAAACTAAACTTTACACCCTAAATACGATACTCAAAAAAGACATTCTGTTAAATTGTGTTAAATCAGTGAAGGAACAATTAGACCAAAACAATCTACCAAAACATATCGCCGTTATAATGGACGGGAACGGACGCTGGGCAAAACAGCAAGGCTTTGTTGATAGAATTTTCGGACATCGAAATGCCTTAAAAGCAGTCAACGAGGTAATTGAAGGCTGTGGCGAATTGGGAGTGAAATACCTGACATTGTATGCCTTTTCGACAGAAAACTGGAGTCGCCCCAAAGCGGAAGTTGATGCTTTGATGATGTTGTTAGTAAAAACCATCAAAGACGAATTGCCAAAAATGCAGAAAAATAACATCCGATTGGAAACGATTGGTGCTACCCATACACTACCTGAAAATTCTCAAAAAGAATTAGCTAAAGCCATTGAAGAAACTAAAAATAACACGGGTTTAACAGTTATTTTAGCTTTGTCATACAGCGGAAAATGGGATATTGTAAATGCCACGAAAAAGTTAATCGCCCAAGTTCAAGAAGGTACATTGTCCATCGAAAATATCGACGAAGAACTTTTTGAGCAATCATTGGATACGAAAGGAATTCCAAATCCAGATTTAATGATTAGAACGGGTGGAGACCATCGCATTAGCAATTTTATGCTTTGGCAATTGGCCTATTCAGAATTATACATTTTTGAAGAATTATTCTGGCCTGATTTCCGTCGGGAACATCTTCACGAAGCCATTTTAGATTATCAGGATCGTGAACGAAGATTTGGTAAAACATCTGAACAAGTAAAAAATAGTTAATATAGCAATTAGTAGTTGATTAGCAGAGAAATCGGCTTTTGATTGAATCAATAAAAACGACTGACAGTCGAATGCAGACAGCAAAAATACAAGCAATGAAAAAATATACTTTACTCCTCCCTTTTCTACTTCTCTCGTTCCTCTCGCAGGCACAGTTGCGTGGAGCTTTAGGGCAAAGTTCACCAAAGGCAAACAGCCCCGTTGAGTTGAACTATGCAGAACCTAAAGAATACGAAATTGCGGAAATAACCACAACAGGCTCAAAATATTACGATGGCAATTCTATGATTTCGCTATCGGGTTTACGAGTAGGCGACAAAATAAAAATACCAGGGGATGCAATTGCTTCTGCCATTAAAAAATTAATGGGACAAGGTATTTTGGAAGAAGTAGAAGTAGATGCTTCGAAAATAGAAGGCGATAAAATTTGGTTAAATCTTGTAATTAAGGAGCGTCCAAGACTTTTCAAACTTCAATACAGTGGCATTAAAAAAGGCGAACAAGAAACCTTGAGTGATAAAATTAAGACTTATAAAGGTAAAATTGTTACGGCTACTGTGAAGAAAAATATTGATTTAGCCATCCGTAAGTTTTATCAGGATAAGGGTTACCTCAATGTAATGGTAAAAATTATAGAAAAAACGGATTCTGCTCGTGGTAACAACGCTACGATGAAAATTGACATCAATAAAGGCAATAAAGTAAAGATTTCTAATATTCAATTTGTAGGAGTTTCTGAAATCCCAGAAGCAACGATTCGCCGTAAATTAAAAAATACTAAGCAAAAAGCATTTTACAAACTTTTTAGTCCTTCAAAATATATTCCTAAGAAATTTGAAGAAGACAAAATTAAGTTAGTTGAATTTTATAATAAAAAAGGATACCGTGATGCCCAAATTTTAATGGATTCTGTTTATAAAGACAGTGATAAAACCGTTAAAATTATCATGAAAATTGAAGAGGGAAAACAATATCACTATCGTAATATTTATTGGGAAGGTAATTATATCTATCCTGACTCCGTTTTAACCGAAGTTTTCGGCGTAAAAAAGGGAGATGTCTATAACGTAGAAGATTTAGAAAAACGATTGAATGGCAAGCCTGGAGAAGACGTAAGTTCAGCGTACATGGATAATGGCTATTTATTTTATCAATGTGAACCCGTAGAAACTGCGGTATCCAGCGATTCTATTGACATTACATTTAGAATTACCGAAGGAAAACAAGCAACTATTAATAAAGTAATTCTTAACGGAAATACAAAAACATCTGACCACGTGGTCATGCGTGAAATCAGAACACTTCCTGGTCAAAAATTCAGTAAATCAGCCATCATTCGTACTGTCCGTGAACTTTCAACGATTGGCTATTTCAACCCTGAGAAAATCACACCAAACCCCATTCCAAAAGCAGACGGAACGGTAGATATTGAATATAATGTAGAAGAAAAACCTTCTGATCAAATTGAGCTTTCTGGTGGTTGGGGCGGTTATATTGGTTTTGTGGGTACGCTCGGGGTGACGTTTAACAACTTCTCAGCTCGTAACATTACTAATTTAAGTGCATGGAAACCACTTCCTTCGGGCGATGGACAAAAACTTTCGGTTCGTTTTCAAGCAAATGGTTCGTCTTTCCAAAACTATTCGTTATCGTTCACAGAACCTTGGTTAGGTGGTAAAAAACCTAATTCATTCTCCGTAACATTAAGTCGTAGTATTTCTTATCCGTACAAAATTCAACAATACAACCAATTGAGTGGAAACTATGGTTCTGGTTATGGAGGAAGCAGCTTATATGGCGGTGGTCTTGGAAGTTATGGTTCAGCTTATGGTTACGGCTTGGGAACATCTTCAGTTTCGGATAGTGCATCGGCGGCACAAGCAGATGCTCACTTTAATAGTACATCATTATCATTCAGTTTAGGGAAGCGTTTAAAATGGCCCGATGATTATTTCTCATTGAGTAACTCGCTTTCATTCCAATTAATTGATGTTAAAAATCTTCCGTATTACGGTTATCCAGAAGGGCAATCAGTTTCAGCGGCATTTGTAACTAACTTTTCGAGAAATAGTATTGATAATCCAACGTTCCCACGTTCGGGGTCAAGTTTCTCTTTAACAGCGTCGTTAACGCCTCCTTATTCGTTATTTGGCGGGAACAATCTTAACTTAATTGAGTACCATAAGTGGATGTTTGATGCTTCTTGGTTCACCCCAATTACCAGTAAATTGGTATTCCACATGAGAACGCACATGGGTTTCTTGGGTTCATACAGTCCTACTAAAGACATCACACGTTTCGAGCGTTTTGACTTAGGTGGTTCAGGAATGCAAACGGGTTACAATGTTATTAGTCGTGACATTATTGCCTTAAGAGGTTATAAAGATAGATCATTAGGTTCTCAAGGTTTACTCCCAAGTGGTGGAGTTGCCTACAACAAGTTTGTAATGGAAGTGCGTTATCCAGTTTCACTTAACCCGTCGGCAACGATATTCTTATTGGGTTTTGCAGAAGGTGGCAACAATTTTGCTAATTATTCGGAATACAATCCATTTAAATTGTACAAGTCGGCAGGTTTCGGAGCAAGAATTTTCATGCCTGCATTTGGTATGATTGGTATTGATTATGGTTTTGCTTTTGATAAAATCCCAGGAGTAGCGGATTTTGGTCGCCAAGCATTTACTTTCTCAATCGGACAGCAGATACGTTAAGCAATTGAGTGATTATGAAAATGAGTGATTGAGTGAAGCTTAGAGCTAATAAACGATAATATTATCTTGATGTTTATTCACTCATTCCATTATTTATTAAATATGTTAATCTTTTGTTAAAGAAAACCATTCTACAATAACAGAAATTGAGATACGTTAATACAACAAATCAGGTTGATTTATAAAGTTTTATAATTAATTATTCACTGTAAATTATTAACTATTCCTTAAAGCCGTGAAAAAGAAGATATTTTTACTAATTTTACCATTCTTTTGTATTGCACTTTCAACGAAGGCTCAGAAATTTGGGTATATTGATACGGAATACATTACTTCAAAGATGCCCGAGTATTTAACAGCTCAGACCGAAATTGAAAAACTTACGGCCAAGTGGATTAAAGAAGTATCGGATAAAAACGATGAAGTAAGTAAATTAGAAAAGAATTTTCGGGCAGAAGAGATCCTTTTGACCGAGGAAATGAAGCAACAACGACTAAGAGTAATTTCCGATAAAGAAAAAGAAGCAAAAGACCTTCAAAATAAGATTTTTGGAATTAATGGAGAACTACTTAAAAAGAAACAGGACATCATGAAACCCGTTTTAGATGAAGTAGCCAAAGCAGTTGAAAAAGTAGCAAGATTAAAAAGATTAGATTTTCTCTTTGATAAATCATCCGATGGTTTATCTATGCTTTACACCAATCCAACCCATGATTATACAGATTATGTGATGGAAGAATTGGGAATCTCTCCCGACCAAATAAAGGAAAAAGAACGAGAAGAAAACGAAGCGAAAACCAGTGAAGATGGTAAAGCAAGTGATACAAAAGAACAACCAAAGTCAAATAGAACAAATACAAAAACCCTTAAAAAAGAAAAAGAGTAAAACCAACCAGAATAATAACAAAATGAGAAACAAATTTTTAATTGCTTTAATCGCATTCATTGGATTAGCCGTAGCTAACGCAGATGCACAACAAAAAATCGGTTACATTAGCTTAGACTACATCTTGGCCCAAATGCCAGAAGCAAAACAAGTAGAAGCTGAATTGACAACGACAAAGACTCAATACGACAATATGTATCAGTCTAAAGTGAAAGATTTTCAAACAAAATTAGCTGATTATGAGAAAAACGGTGCTACAATGGCGGACGTAATCAAAGCTGATAAAGAAAAAGAATTACAAGCTTTACAATCGCAAATTGAAGAGTTTCGTCAGAATTCATCAACTTCTTTACAAAAGAAACAAGCTCAATTGTTACAACCTTTGTTGAAGAAAATTGAAGACAATATGCACGCAACAGCTAAAGAAAATGGATTTGCTTTTGTATTCAACTACGATGCAGGACAAGGAACTACTCCTATCGTTTTGCACGCACCAGAAGATGCAAACATTTCTGACTTAATCTTGAAGAGAATGGGTGTAACGCCTAAGCCATTGGCTCCGCCAACAGCAACTCCAGCAACGACTACTCCAGCCACTGCTGCTCCAAAGAAAAACTAAGAAATAGTTTAAGACATATAAAAAAAGCCTCTCAAGTTAATTTGAGAGGCTTTTTTTATAATTATAACGTTGAATATAACGTAATTAAAGATTGGGACGAGTATCAGAATATTCAACTTTTACACTCCCGTCAGCGTTTTTCACAAGAACCATATATTGGTGTTTTGTTTCTGAAAAAGTTGGAAATGAAGGCGTTACTTGAGCGGTTGCTTCTCCTTCTTCAATCATTAATTCTTCATCTTGATTATCAGCGAGGAAACCCGTTCCTAATTGGACAACTTTGATACTTACTTCGGCAGTTCCACTACCAATTAAACCTAAATCTTTGGCGGCTGAGTAAGATACATCTAATAACCGTGACCTTGAGTGAGGCCCTCTGTCATTTACCCGAACAATTGTTTTTGAGCCATTTGCTCGATTCGTAACTTCCAATAAAGTCCCAAAAGGATAAGTGCGATGAGCAGCAGTTCTTACTTTCCCACGGTAACGTTGACCGCTTGATGTACGTTTTCCTTCAAATTTATGAGCGTAATAAGACGCTTTGCCCGAGACAATTTTATCTTCAGTTGGAGGACTAATTAAATTAAAAACAGCAATGTAAACAAAAGCAAAAACACTTTTTAAAATCATAATGAATAAGTAACTCGAATCTTTTGTAAATTTTTAAATACAATTTAAAACCCTGATAATCAGTTTATTTTAAATTCAAAAGCAATTCTTATTACTTTTTAGTTAACAAAATAATTGGCTCGTATATTGATTTCAAATAAGTTAAATCAATACGGTATGGTTACTTTTAACTATAAATAGAATGACAAATTTAAGCAAAAAACTCGTAAATGCCTAAAATGGTATTTTGTGTCATTAGCTTCATAAATTAGTAAACGATTATTTGGCTTCGTTTAGTACCAACCATTTTCAGTATTGCAAGAGAATTATTTTACGAGTAATTTTGAATAAAAGACAAAAAACTGATGCAACAATACCAAACCCTTCTTAAACATATTCTTGATACGGGGACTCAAAAAACTGACCGCACTGGTACAGGAACAACTTCTGTATTTGGTTATCAAATGCGTTTTAATTTGAATGATGGTTTCCCGATGGTTACAACCAAAAAAGTACATTTAAAGTCAATTATTCATGAATTACTTTGGTTTATCAATGGCGATACCAATATTAAATATTTGAGTGATAATGGAGTTAAGATTTGGGACGAATGGGCAAACGAAAACGGCGATTTAGGACCTGTTTACGGAAAACAGTGGAGAAGTTGGACAACACCCGACGGGAAAGTTATCGACCAATTAAAGGAAGTCATTCAAACTCTAAAGAAAAGCCCTGACTCACGTCGTATTATTGTGAGTGCTTGGAACGTCGGAGAACTGTCTGAGATGGCCCTAATGCCATGTCATGCCTTGTTTCAGTTCTACGTAGCCGACAATAAATTATCGTGTCAATTATATCAGCGTTCAGCGGATGTGTTTTTGGGAGTGCCTTTCAATATTGCCTCTTATGCACTTTTAACGATGATGATTGCCCAAGTTTGTGATTTGGAATTGGGTGATTTTATCTGGACGGGTGGCGACACACACATTTATTCTAATCACTATGAGCAAGTTCACACGCAACTCGCCCGTGAACCTCGTCCGTTACCAACCATGAAGATTAATCCTGAGGTAAAGGATATTTTCAACTTTAAATACGAAGACTTCAAATTAGAAAACTACGAGCCTCATCCTGGTATTAAAGCTCCTGTGGCAGTATAATTTAGTAACCGAGGTTTCAGTATATATCTCATTATAAACTGAAACCTCGGTTACTAAGTTAAGTTTAAACAATCTCAAAATTATCAGCATCCAAAAATGCGGGGAATTTCTTTCTAAAGTCATCCAAATCTTGTTTTACAAGTACTTGATTATGAATCACTTCCAACTCACTCTCATAAAAAACTGGATTTCCTTTAAAATCAATCACGGCTGAATTGCCTGAATAAGTTAAACCCATTCCATCCGTTCCAATCCGATTTACCCCAATACAATAACTCAAATTCTCAATAGCACGGGCTTGTAAAAGCGTATCCCAAACCTTCGACCGCACAGCCGGCCAATTCGCAACGAAGATGAGCAGATCATAAGAATTAGAGTTCAGAGGATAGAGTTTAGTACTTAGAGAAGCATCAACATTTTCCCCTCCTTTATCGTCTAATATCTGTATTTTATTATCAAATTTGCCTTGTCTCGACCAAATGGGAAACCGCAAATCATAACAAATTAATGGGCAGATTTTCCAACCTTTCAATTCTACGATAAGTCGTTTTTCTCCACTCGAAAAATTATGATTTTCCCCTCCCATTCTAAACAAATGACGTTTATCATAAGTCTCAAAACTTCCATCGGGACGCATCCAAATGAGTCGATTATAAAAATGTTCGCCCTCCTTCACGATATAACTACCCGTAATAACCGCCTGCGTCTTTTTTGCTTGCTGTTTGAGCCATTTAAAAGTAGTGAAATTCATTGGTTCGGCTACTGATTTCACATTCATTGTAAAACCAGTATTGAACATTTCTGGTAGGATTATCAAATCAGTTTGAACAGAAATTTGAGCAATTTTTTCTTCCAAATTTGCCAGATTTGCCGTTGGATTTTCCCAGAATAAATCCGTTTGGATAAGAGTAACAGAAAGGTCTTGCATAGCACAGGATATTAATATTTGGTAAAATTACTAAATTCCAACAGTGTTCATCAATTCTTCGATGAACTAATATTACTTTCAAATATTAATATCCAATCACCATACTCAAATTACTAATAATTATGAAAAAACTCTTGAGTTTACTCATTATCGTGACCTTATTTTCATTCAAATCAGATGACCACCCAACACTTCCAATTGGTTCGATTGCTCCTGATTTTAGTTTGAAAGGCGTTGATGGTAAAATGTATTCACTAAAATCTTTTGCAAAATCAAAGATTTTAGTGGTCGTTTTTACCTGTAATCACTGCCCAACGGCACAAGCTTACGAAGAGCGTTTAAAGAAAATCACCTCCGATTATCAAGCTAAAGGCGTTCAAGTAATTGCGATTTCTCCGAATGACCCAACGTCGGTTCGCTTGGATGAAATGGGTTATACAGATTTGGGAGATACCTTCGAAGATATGAAAGTTAGAGCCAAAAATATGGTGTTCAATTTCCCCTATTTATACGATGGTGACACCGAAATTACTTCAAAAAAATATGGTCCAATTGCCACTCCACACGCTTTTATTTTTGACGAAAAGCGGGTTTTACGTTATTCTGGAAGGATAGATGACGTTGAAAAACCAAGTGGAACACCAAAAAGTTTTGATGTTAGAAATGCCCTTGAAAATTTATTAGCAGGACAAAAAGTAGCAGTTGAAAAAACAAAAACGTTTGGTTGCTCTATTAAATGGAAAGAAAAAGAGGTTTTGACAAACAATGAAAAAGAAGGTTGGGGAAAAGAACCTGTTAGCATTGAAAGCATCGACGATGAAGGCATTAAAAAACTTTTGAAAAATGATTCTGGGAAATTACGATTGGTGAATGTCTGGGCTACTTGGTGTGGCCCCTGTGTCGCTGAAATACCTGATTTCCTGAACATTAACCGAATGTACCGCAACCGTGATTTTGAATTAATAACAATTAGTGCCGACAAACCTGATAAAAAAGACAAAGCTTTGGCGACCTTGAAAAGATTACAAGCATCGAGCAAAAACTATATTTTCAACTCAGATGATGTCTATAAATTAATCGAATTAATTGATCCAAAATGGCAAGGAGCCTTACCTTACACACTTTTAATTGAGCCAAATGGTAAAGTTGTTTATCAAAAACAAGGAGCCATTAATCCTTTAAAAATGAAGAAAATGATTGTAGAAAACCCTTCAGTCGGGAGATTTTTTTAAAGTATGAATTAGGGACGAATACTATTTCGTCCCTAATCATACTTTAAATCATTTCAGCTACTTTTCTTCCAGTTGCCATTGCCGCATTCAAGGAAGGATAAGCCGTAGTATCGCCACATTGATACAGAATATCACTCAATTTTAAGTTATTCATTCCGTTTTGGGCATTATCAAAAGTTGGTAAAGCTTGCGGAATATGATAAGTTTTGAGATGTTCCCAAGTTTCAACTTCTTTTCCAAACCACGTCGTCAATTCACGTTTTATATTTTTTGCTGATTCATTTTCATCTTGTAAATCAAAGCCTTGCGTTGAAACTGAAATCAATGATTTTCCTTCTGGTGCATACCCAGAAGCGATGTCGCTCGGTACGCAAAGGTTGTGTACTACCGAAGCACGGTTTGGATTTAGTACCAACATATTCTCTTTTAAGGGCGATTTATTAGCCGAAAAATACGTACAAGTGGTCGCATTAAACTTACGATCAGGTATTTTCCCTAATAATTTATCCGCCTGAAAACCATCCGTTGCCAGTATAATTTTTTCGCCATACAATCTATCACCATTCTCTAAATAAACCCTATTTCCATCTATTTTAACAACTTTAGTATTCAGTTTTACCGTGCCAATGTATAATTTTTCCGCTATTTTTTCCGCTATTTTTTGAATGCCTTGAGCAGGAATAACGGCATCACCTTCGTAGAATTTTCCAAAAATATATTTGAAGAAATTAGCCGAAGTAGTCAGTTCATTTTCCAAGAAAACACCGCCAAAAAATGGCTTGAAAAATTGTTGAATCATGGAATCTGAAAAGCCATAATCACGCAAATAATCAATCGTAGAAACACTTTGATTTTCAAAAATCTCCTCTTGAATATTTCCTGTATCCATTATCAACCGCAACACTCGCAATTTATCCGCCAATGAACCCACATTGGAAGTCAAAGAAGACAAAATTGAAGCAGGTTCTTTAAAAGGGTTTGTCATGACGGAAAAATCATTTTTTTGAATATCCCGAATCATAGCACCCGATTTAAACGCCTTCAAATCCAGCGATTCATAATTCAACAGTTTTTGAGCTTCGGGATAAGCCGTCAATAAAATTTGAAAACCTCTATCCAACAAAAAACCCTCATATTTATCCGTGCGAACACGTCCGCCCACACCATCAGAAGCCTCTAAAATCAGTGATTGAATTCCCCTATCTCTTAAATATTTTGCACAAGTCAAGCCTGCAATACCCGCACCGATGATTATTACCATATTTTTATTAATTGATTGTTCTGTAAAATTAACAATGTGGCTGGAAAAGAGTTTTAGAAAAGTATATTTTAACCATATTTTTCCTCGTAAATTCTAATCCATTCCTCTACATTTATTTTACTCGCAAGCTGTCCAATTAATTCATAAGGAATTTGGTCGAGTTTTTTAAACCGAATACAACCTTTTCCTTTATCCAATTTACTGTTTGAATGCTTTGGATATTCAGATATAAACCATTCTAAAATATCCTTGTTCTCATTTATTGCCATGTGATAAAGAGCCACAAAGTTTTTTTGGGACGCTATATTAATAAAAGGCAGAGGCAGTTTGGGAGTGGAATGGTAACCTTTGGGATAGATACTATGGGGTACGACGTAGCCAATCATGCCGTAACTCATCGTTTCTGTGAATCCTTCGGGAAGGTTTTCTAATAAAACTTTCCTCAATTTTTCGATGACCAATTTCCTATCCTCTGGAATTTGGTCAACGTATTCTTCTACGGTATCAACTTTGATTTGCATAGATAAAACGTTTATGTTGCAATTTATTAAATTCCCACTATCAAATAAAAAGGCTAAACTTCTATAAAAATATACAGAAATTTAGCCTTTTAAATAGGAAGATGAGTTTTATTTTTTACCCTTCACATATTTTTCCAACCATTCATTTTGTTCCCATAATAAATGGAGAATATTTTCTTTAGCAGTATAACCGTGGCTTTCATAAGGCAACTGAATAAAACGAACTGTTCCTCCGTGTCCTTTAATGGCATTATACAATCTTTCACTCTGAATCGGGAAAGTACCTGGATTATTATCTGCTTCTCCGTGAATCATCAATAAGGGCGTTTTAATTTGATTGGCGTAACTAAACGGACTCATTTTGAAATATAACTCTGGGGCTTGCCAATAAGTACGTTCTTCATTCTGAAATCCAAAAGGGGTTAAACTACGGTTATACGCACCACTGCGGGCAATTCCAGCTTTGAATAATTTAGTATGAGCCACCAAATTAGCCGTCATAAATGCCCCGTAACTGTGTCCGCCCACGCCTACACGAGTGCTATCACCAATGCCCATTCCTGCAATTTTGTTGATGGCAGCCTCCGCATTCCAGACTAATTGTTCGATAAAATTATCATTAGGTTGTTTGTCTCCTTCGCCAACAATTGGAAATTCAGTATTATCCATTACAGCATAACCTTGCGTTGCCCAAAAGATTGGAGATCCCCAGCTTACCCGAACAAATGTATATTTACTTCCTCTAATTTGTGCTGCATCATTACTACTTTTAAACTCTCTCGGATAGGCCCACATAATTACGGGAAGGAAACCATCTTTTTCTTTATTATAGCCTTTGGGTAAGTATAAATCAGCCGCTAAATCAACGCCATCTTTACGTTTGTAGGTGATTTTTTCCTTGGTAATTCCTCTCAATTCTGGTTGAGGGTCAGCAAAATTAGTCAGTTGTTTTGAGGTGTTATTGGTATGAAGAAAATAATTTGGCGTTTCATTTTGACTTTGTTTACTGGTAACAAAACTCAATTTATCGAAATCCAAAATATTGATAACTGACTCATAATAAGGCTCTTCACAATGCCACAAAGTCTTAGTTTCCTTAGTATCCAAATTAAATGAATTCAAAAAAGGTAAATCTCCTTTGGGTGAAGAACCCGCTCCACGCATCAAAACAGTACGATTTGTTAATACTTTCACACTACTTTTTCCAAATTTATTCGGAGCAGAAATAGGTGTTCCAGGGTCATTGTAAGCATCATCAGTACTACGGTCAATCAATAGCTTTACTTCATTTTTAGCAATATCCAATTTGCTTAATTTTTGTTGATGTTTCACTCTCGAATATTCACTAATCAACATTTCATTTTCACTCAAAGGAGAAAGATTCCCCATTCTCATCGCCGTTTTTGCCAATACCGTGGGAGCTGTCGTAAAGGGAGCTGCCTGCATATAAGCAACATCGTGAAATTCTACTTTTTTCTTGATTAAACCGCTATCCAATGGCTCAATCCATGAGACGGTATTTGGTAAAGTATTTATCCAATTATGACCTCTCGGAGCATTCAGAACGTTGTCATATCCCGTCGGAGCTAATTCATTACTTGGCAATTTTGCGATTGTCTTCACCAATTTTCCATCAGCATCAGTTACGATAATCGTTGAATTAAAACCTCTAACGGTAACTAAGTAGCTGAACGGTTTATCTATATGCTCAACTAAGAAATATTTTTTATCTGGAGACAGTTCGACACTACCATAAATCTGTGGCGTTCCAATTTTCGTTTCTACGCCATTAGTATTTTTTACTAATTGCGAAGTAGTATAAAACTCAAAAAGTTGCTCATCGTAAGGCGATTTTATCAAATCCTGAAACGTTGGACTCGCCGCTACTTTTCCCATATTTTGCTGTACAACTGGCCCTTTGGGAGCTAAAGGTTTTTTAGGAGCATCATTCGCAGATTTTAGAATAGCATTATAAATAACCGTATTATTATCCGACCAAGCAATTTCATTAATGACCACATTCAAGGGTGTTTTATTAGTCTTTGTTGCTTTTTTGGTCTTTAAATCAATCGTGTACAAATCAACACTTTCATTATTGGTTTGAGTAAACGCAATTTTATCATCTTCTGGACTCCATTGAAAATTCCCCGCTCTTAGGTTAGCAGGCAAACCTGTGACAGGAAAATCCTTACCCGTTTTAACCTCCTTTAATGTCAGAGCAATGCCATACGTTGAGCGACTTGGCGAGAAATTATTAGGGTTAATTCTCAAACCCGCAATCCGCAATTCTGGTTGAGCTAATTCTTCAACCGTTGGCATGGCACTACGTTCAATAATGAGCATAAAATCACCTTTGTCGTTAACACTTACACTGGGCGATGGCTTGGCGATTGCCAAATTCAGAATAGCAGTTGGAGGAGTTTTGTACTCAATGGCATCTTGTGCCTTGACGTTGAAACATAATAGTACTACAATAAAAAAAAAGAATGATTTCATGTGTTATTTGATTTATTTGTGATGAAGATTAAAAGTAAAATAATATCCCCACAAATTATAAAATGAAGCTGTTTTTATTTGAATCTGAATAGATTTACAAGAAAAAAAACGTCAAATTTTCTCTAAAAAACAGATTTGACACTTTATATTAATCGTTTATTCCACCTTATTAAACTCAATAAAATCGTAATTCATATTTCCTTTTTCGATGGTTTTGAGGGTCAGTATATGTTGTCCTTTGGTCAATTTTTGAGCCTTGAAAATTAGCTGTTTATTCCAATGATGCCATTGTCGCCAAGCTACGGTTTCTTTTTCGTGGAAAGTCGATTTGATAACCACGGGTTCAAGCCAATTTTTACCATCCACATCAATCGCAATTTTGCCATCGGCATTGGCGGTGTACATCAAAAAACCTTCGTAAAATCCGTCTTCTTTTACGTCAACGGTATAATTAATCCACTCGCCAACCTCAGTCCAACCCACGTATAATTGATTCATCAAAGGTTCAACCACATTAAAAGGACTATCATCAATGCCTTTTGATTTGGTGTAGGAAATATCCACGCTCTCTTTCAAGCGAAAAGTATTGTAAAATGTACCGTCATCGGGATTGAGTTTACCACTGCCATTATTCAAACTATCCTTATCGTGATAGGCAATTCCCTCACCGCCCAAATCATATTTTTCACATTCCAATTTCCCGGGAATTACCTGAACGGTGGCATTCCAAGGTTTGGGTTGATGGTTTGTTTGGGAAAATGATTGGATGGTGATTAGGCAAAGGAGGAGGAGTTTGCTTTTCATTGAGATAATCTTGATTTGAAATTATTTTTTTGTAAACTTAAAATGCAATGTTTACTTTAATATCCATCCGCAAAACGGCTTCTTATTGGAAGTATTTCTAATATTTCTCTTTGCTCATTTCTACTTTTTTCGACTACATTTTAACATCTTGATACGTTATTTTTTTAGCTTTTTCATCAACTGGGAATAAAAATTCCTGAGCTGATGCACAACTACTAATCAAAATTAAAATTGAGTAAAGTATATGACATTTCATAGATATTTATGTATTCCCAATAGTTATTATAAGTTTATACTTTTTTAGAATAACAGCCCCAAATTATTTAATAAAAGTTGGTCCTTACAAAACTTTAACTCTTTGAAATTTTGTAAAGACCGATTTCAAGTTTTGAATTTTAATGAGCCTCCAACCAATTCAATCCAACACCCATGCCCGTTTCCATCTTCACAGGGAAAGGTATTGCATTGACCATCAGTTCGTTGACTTTAATTTTCATCAGTTCTAATTCTGATTTATGTACATCAAAAACTAATTCATCATGTACCGTTAAGATGATGCGAGATTGTAGTTTTTCTTGCTTGATGAAGTCGTTTACTTTTATCATCGCAATTTTTATCATGTCCGCCGCCGAACCTTGAATTGGGGCATTTACAGCATTTCGTTCGGCAAAACCACGTTCTACCATGTTTTGTGAATTGATGTCACGGAGATACCTTCTGCGTCCCAAAATGGTTTCTACGTAGCCATTGTCACGGGCAATGATTACGGCATCGTTCATGTATTTTTTGATGGCTGGAAATTCCTTCCAATAGTTATCAATCAATTCTTTGGCTTCGGTTCTGCTTACGCCAACTTGCTCTGCCAAACCAAAAGCCGAAACGCCATAAATAATCCCGAAATTAACCGTTTTTGCCTTTCTACGCATTTCAGAAGTTACTTCGTCCAAACTCACGTTGAATACTTTTGCGGCGGTTGTAGCATGAATATCTCGCCCTTGATTAAATGCCTCAATCATGGATTCATCTTTGGCAAAAGCCGCCATAATCCGTAATTCAATTTGTGAATAATCGGCTGAAAGGATTAAAAAATCATCACTTTTAGGAATAAACGCTTTGCGAATTTCACGTCCACGAGCGGTACGAATGGGGATATTTTGTAAGTTCGGATTGGTACTTGACAAACGTCCCGTAGCGGTAACTGCCTGATTGAAAGAAGTATGAATGCGTCCTGTTTTTGGCGAAATCAATTGTGGTAAAGCATCCACGTACGTTGATTTTAATTTCTGTAATTCTCTGAAATCCAAAATCTTACGAGCAATTTCGTGATTTTGTAATTCTAATTTTGATAAAATATCTTCACCCGTCATGTATTGACCCGTTTTGGTCTTTTTGGCTTTGGGGTCAAGTTTGAGTTTATCGAACAAAATTTCGCCTAATTGTTTAGGTGAATTAATGTTAAAATCTTGTCCCGCCAATCCAAAAATAATGGTTTGCACTTCCAACATATCTTTCTCCAAAACCTTCGACATCGTGGCCAAAAATTCAACGTCCAATTTTACCCCTTCCATTTCAATATCACAAAGCACTTGCGTCAAGGGCATTTCCACTTCTTCAAACAATTTCACCGCACTCGGATTTTGTGCCAATATTGGGTGTAATTTATCTCTCAATTGTAACGTAATATCCGCATCTTCGGCAGCGTATTCTTTCACTTTTTCAATATCGGCATCTCGCATATTGCCTTGTTTTACGCCTTTTTTACCGATAATTTCTTCGATAGAAACGGGCGTATAATTCAAGAAATCTTCCGCTAAGATATCCATTCCGTGACGTTTTTCTGGCTCAATAATGTAGTGAGCCAACATCGTATCGTAAGTTTTTCCTTTGATTTCTACACCGTATTGTGTTAAAACCATTAAGTCATATTTGATATTTTGGGCAATTTTCTCAATCTTTTCGTTCAAGAAAATGGGCTTAAATTCATCGACAATTGCCTGAGCTTCCTCACGATTGGCAGGAACGGGAATGTAATAACCTTCGCCCGCACGGTACGCAAAAGACATTCCAACCAACTCCGCTTCAACTGCATCAACGCTGGTAGTTTCCGTGTCAAAACAAATAGCATCTTGCAAACTCAAAAAGTGAATCAACGACTGGCGTAATTCTGGCGTGTCAATGAGGTGATATTGGTGAATGGTGTTTTCGATGTTCGATTTTTGTAGTTCGATGTTCGATGTTTGATTATCATCGTTCGAACTGAATATATCTAATTGTTTCTCAGGCGCTAAACTGCTAAACATATCCATTTGTCCAGAAGGAGCAACGACTTTTTTACTACTTGTTGAAATCTGTTTACTGCTCACTGCCGACTGCTCACTGCCTGCTTCATCGCCCAACATTCTTCTCCGCAAAGTTCTGAACTCTAATTCATCCAAAAGAACAGAAAGCACTTCTCTATTTACTTCCGACATTTTCAAATCCTCTTCATCAAAAGTCACGGGAACTTCACAATGAATGGTGGCTAACTCTTTCGATAAAAGCCCTTGCTCAGCGAAGTTTCTAACATTTTCTTGTTGCTTACCTTTGAGTTTATCAACATTGGCAATCAAATTTTCAACCGAACCATATTCTTCAATGAGTTTTTGAGCGGTTTTTTCACCAATGCCAGGAATCCCAGGAATATTATCGGAAGCGTCGCCCATTAATCCCAAAATATCAATCACTTTCATCACGTCATCAATGCCCCAACGCTCGCAGATTTCTGCCACGCCAATAACTTCTACACCTTTGCCCATGTAAGCAGGTTTGTACATGAAAATACGTTCCTCGACCAACTGACCGTAATCTTTATCGGGAGTCATCATGAAAATTTCCATGTCGTCATGGTCACGAGCCGCACGTTTGGCAATTGTTCCAATCACGTCATCGGCTTCATATCCCGGCATAATCAACATCGGAATATTCATGGCGGCACAAAGGCGCTTTATATAAGGAATGGCAATCGTAATATCTTCGGGTTGAGCTTGACGCTGAGCCTTGTACGCCTCAAATTGTATATGGCGAAAAGTGGGAGTAGGCGTATCGAAAGCCACGCCAATATGCGTAGGTTTTTCTTTGGAAATAACTTCTAAAAGGGTATTGGCAAAACCAAATACGGCACTGGTATTCATGCCCGTAGAGGAAATTCGAGGTGTTTTTTGGAAGGCAAAATGGGCTCTGTAAATCAACGCCATTGCGTCGAGAAGGAATAATTTTTTCATTGGGAATATTTTTGAATCGGATTTACGATTTTCAAAAATACGAAAAAGGGAGGGGATTTTTTAGAATTGAAGACCAAAACATGAATTGACCACAAAATTTTAAAATCATAAAATATTGGCAATGTGTGAATGGATGCTTGAGAAGAAGAGTAAATAAAAGAGTAACTCTATCAACAGAATTACTCTCTTAGAATTTACAAATGCTTACCACGATGTGCCACAATCATGTTTATATTACTTTGGCTCATTTCAATCAGATTAAAATTCGTTTTTATTTCCACCTGATTCGCAATCTTATAACTTAATACAGAAGGTGTTTTTACTTTAAAGTCATCTAATGTAACATTAAAATTCGCTTCAACTTCCATACTATTACGGTCGGGGTCAAAACGGATTATTCCTTCAAGCGTTTGTATTTTTAGTACTCCATGAATTGTCAAAATTCCTGAAACTGAGATTGGTAAAGTAAAGGCTTTTGAAAAATCTAACCTCTTCATGAAAGCTCCTTTGAAAGTTGCGTAAGGATACTTAGTACTTTCCATAAAGGTCTCATTAAAGTGCTCCTGCATTAATTTTCGAGGGAAAATAAACTTCCTGATGGGGATTTTTACCGCTAATTCCTGTTCATCAACATTGATAATCATGCCAGCAGCTTCATTCGTAGCCGTAATATTTTCAAGCGGTGCTTCTGAAAAAAACGAAACTAAAGCATTTTTTGAAATAAATAAACGCTGACTAAAAGATTGAGAAAAGTTAGACAGCGTGAAAATGAGCGTCAATAATACAGAGAGTTTTTTCATAATTTTGGATGCGTTATTTGTAAATAAAAATATTAAGTACGAGTAAATTGAACTACTTATAATACCATTAATAGCTTAAAGCTTCGTATATTTTTACAGCAAAAAACCTACCATTATTTTTTTTAATTACTAATATTTCCTCGTTCAAAATCAATAATTAGCTTATTTGTCTTTTTTAAACTACAATTTGTCTTTTTCGAATTATTGATAAATTAAAAGCCAAGCCTGAATTATCAGACTTGGCTTCATGGCTTCCAAAATTAATACGATTAAATTATCTCAACATGGGAGTAGCATTCAACAGGAACAACTTATTTTGAAATCTCCATTTATTTAGCTGAATATAGTTTTATTAGAGCATTGAATTCATCAAACTCCTCATTGGTTAATGGATGGAGTTAGTTTAAGGTTTTGTGGAGCAAGGAATTGGACATTTTTTTACCCCTCCCAACAGTTCAAACCTTCGGGAGGGGTAAATTTAATTTTGTTGTAAAGACACCTACTTCCCACCCAAAACCGTAACCGTTTTTTTATCAACGCCTACGCCTGTGATGGTCAATGATTTCCATGTTTTTGGGAGTTTAATATCTCTTAGCTGAATGATTCCTTCTTCTTCAATGTCTAAACCGCCAAAACCGTTTAAAATAGTTTGTAAAAATCCGCCTGCACCTGTGGCAAAATATGGATTTGTACCGCCTGCAGTTTCTGCTAATACGCCAAATGGTGGTACTTCATTAGGTTTATAACTCTTGGTGAAAAGTTCTGCGGCTTTGTCTGTGTTATTCAAACGAGCGTGGAGAATACACAAAATAGCTTGTGACATTGCTGGGCCATCGGTAGACATTCTGGCTTCGTAATAATCTAAATCTTTTTTAATTAGCTCTTTTTCAGTTACTTGGTGCATTGGGTAAGACAGTAAGTTTACATCGGCTTGCTTGATGGTTTCTCCCTTGTAAGTGGCGTGTTCTTTCGTTACACCATCGGCATTTCTTAAAATCACTAAACCTGTCATTACCTCTTCCCATTTCGGATTGGCTGGCATTTTCAACTCGTCTGCGGCTTCAGTGGCAAAATCTAAAACCTCCTTTACCATGCCATTTGTATAGGCATTATCATCCACATTTTCAGCCCATTCGTCGGCACAGACTACGTTGATAATGTGATATTTTCCATCTGTTCCTTTCTCGGCACGACTTACCCAAAAATCGGCAACTTCTTTCAGCATCGGATATCCACGAGTTTTCAACCATTCTTTGTCGTGTGTTACCTGATAATACTTCCAAAATGCCCAACCTACATCGGCAGTAATATGGTGCTGAAATGGCCCAGTCAAAGCCCAAACTGGCGTAGCCTCTTGCCCTTTATCGTCAGATTCCCACGGAAACATAACTCCCTGATAACCATGAGATTTAGCATTAGCTCGAGCCGATTCCATTCTTTCAAAACGGTATTCTAATAACGATTTTGCCATTTCTGGATGTAATACCAAAATGGCAGGATACATCCAAATTTCAGTATCCCAAAATACGTGTCCATTATAACCTAATCCCGAAAGTCCCATCGGTGATAAACTATATGCCTGACCTTCACGACAGAACGAATACAAATGGTATAAAGCAAAGTGAGCCGCTCTTTGAGCATCGGCATCACCTTCAATTTTGATGTCAGATGTCCATAATTTCTCCCAACCTTCTTTATGGCGTTTCAATAAACGATCGTGTTTTTCCAATGCTGCATAAATCGTCAAACGTTCTGCTTCATTGAGTGGATCGGGGGTTTGTTCCGTAGAAATCGTTGAACCCACGATACTAAACGAATAAGTTTCGCCCGCAATCATTTTCTTCGTGAACTTCAATCGGTGCATTCCATAATCCCATTCCTCATGAATTAATTGCGGTTCCTTCCCTCTCTCTTCATTAAAAACGAAAGAGTTTGAAGCAGCCAAAGTATGTTTTCCCGTTGGTGATTTTGCCACTGAAGTCATCAATGGAATTAACGCATGAGGTCGGTCGATAAGTGCGTAAGAATTTTTTACATCACGTAGCATATCTGGTGCCGACATTACACTGTGGGGCGTAACTTCGCAATCTTTTTTGGCTTTAATTTCCACGTCAATCATCATGGTATAGGGCAAATGACGCAATGCCATCACCGAATATTTAACCGAAACTTTATCTTGATGGTCGAAAGTAGTCGTCAAAATAGCATTTTTCATGTCTAATACTTGCTTATAATTGCTAATATCGGCACGTCCCAAACGACGAGTATCTACTTCCAAGTCCATGTTGGCAAAGTCAAAAGTTTTTAAGATATTTGACACTCGTCCACGACCATAAGTATCAAAAGCACCATTTAAAACCACATCTTTGACCTTCAGAGGTTCAGGAGATGAAACAATACCAATCATTCCATTAGCAACTGTTACGCCATAATAATTATTAGGATTAATTTTGTCCGCAGTAACCAACCAAGGGTCTTGGGCAAATAATGTCGAGCATTGTGCTACGATTAGAGAAAATAGCAATAATAGTTTTTTTGTCATTGTTTTTAGAATGTTATAAAAATGGGCTATCTACCGATTTGTCCGAACTGTGATTAATTGGACTAAAAAAATGCAGGTTTTTCATGGGAGATATGATTTTTAAAACAATCATATAATCCACAAATCATAGTTCCGTCAAATTTTACCAGTCCGAAATTATAAAAATTCTTTAACAAATCATTAACAGAATACCATTAGGGGAAAGTAATTAGAGAAATGTCTTCGATATATACAACATTAAGTCAATCGTAATTCAACCTTTAATATGCTAAATTTACTGGCTCAAATCTGCGTTACGACGATTTAACTAAACCATCAATTACCATGAAAAAGCACACATTTTTTTTCAAAAAAATTATTTATTTTTTTGCTATCACAATCTTAATTACGTCTTGTAGCAGTGGATTAAAACAACTTCAAAAAGGCAATTTCGACGATGCTGTTTTTACATCAGTTGAACGCTTACAAAAAGATGCAAATCACGCCAAAGCTCTTTCAGTTCTGCACGAAGCATATCCTTTGGCCATTGAAGACCACAAACGTGCTATCAGAGCATTTGAAAATTCGCAAGAGCCTTTCCGTTGGGAAAAAGCTTTGGCAGAATATCAACAATTGAACCGAATTTACGATGTCATTTCTCATTCGTCTGTCAGTATGCGAGCAGTGGGCATACCACAAAATTACGTTCAGGAAGCCGAAACAACTCGTCAATTAGCCGCTGACGAACGTTATCAGGCGGGAATTATAGCTTTGACACATAAAGAAAATCGCTTGGCGGCCAAAGATGCCGTTGGGCAATTCCAAAGAGTTAATGACTTGATTCCGAACTATAAAGATGCCAATCAAAAATTAGATGGTGCTTTTCAATATGCTACTTATCGAGTAATTATTGAGCCAATTCAAGACATTTTTCGTTTGCGAAGCAACGAATACCAAGCATTACAAGAGGCTTTTAATCGTGAAGTTTTTCGGGCAAAATTACCGAGTCAATTCGTGAAATATTACACAACGATTGATTCCCCTAAAGAGACTTATCCGATGCACGAAATTGTTAAATTTTCATTGGTAAATATGAGTTTACCCATAAAAAACATCAGCTCTTCGGTTGAAAACTTTACCAAATCTGTCAAAACGGGGACAAAGCGAAATAAAGATTCTACCATTGTGGATGTTTACCAAGATGTAAAAGCCCGAATAACCACGTACACCAAAACGATTGTGATGAATGGGACGATAGAAATGAAGGTTTTTGACTACAAAACCAATGCTCTAATTACCCAAGAAGTAAGAAATGAAGCTTATACTTGGACTGATTCTTGGCAAAAATTTGAAGGGAATCCTGAGGCTTTAAATGGCAAAAAAGTTCCAAATTCAACGGGTTACGCTAATATTGAGCCGAGTGAGTTTTCTTTTTTCACTAATATAAGCAATCAGTTTGCCAGTTATTTCAAAGGGCGTTTGAAAAAGGCTTATCAGGATATGTAGGTTTTAGGATTCAATATTTTCCCAAAGAAATGGTTGCAAAATCGGAGTAATTCATTTTTACACAAACTGTTTTTACAATTACTCGCAGTAAATTGCGAAAAATATCATTTCCCTTGAAAAATATTCCAGCCGAAAAAACTAACCTTCATCCTCGAAATCCGCACCGTTTTCGATACGATTTTCCGCAACTTATTAAAAGCTGTTCTGGGCTTTCGAACTACGTTTCGGTAAATAAATACGATATAGAAACCATTGATTTTGCCAATCCAGAAGCAGTAAAAATGCTCAACAAGGCTATTTTACTGCACTTTTATGGAATTTCAAACTGGGATATTCCACAAAACTATCTTTGTCCACCCATTCCTGGACGAGCCGATTATATTCATTATCTTGCTGATTTTTTAGCAACGTACAATAACGGATTTATTCCCGAAGGCAAAGCGATTAAAATCGTTGATATTGGCGTTGGAGCAAACTGTGTTTATCCCATTATTGGTAGTTATGAATATGGTTGGAGTTTTGTGGGTTCAGACATTGACCCAATCGCAATTCAATCAGCGGAAAAGATTATTGCAGACAATAACGCTATTTTGGGCAATACAGAATGTCGTTTACAGACCGATTCAAATCACATTTTCAAAGGAATAATTAAGCCTAATGAAGTGTTCGACGTCTCAATTTGCAATCCGCCCTTTCATGCTTCATTGGCGGATGCTACCGCAGGAACGCACCGTAAATTGAGCAATTTAAAACTCGAAAATAAACCCAACCCGACGCTAAACTTTGGGGGACAAAATACCGAACTTTGGTGCGAAGGAGGCGAAGTTGCTTTTATCCAAAAAATGATAAGCGAAAGTGCCGAAATCCCAAATCAGTGTTTTTGGTTCACGAGTTTAGTCTCAAAAAAAGAAAATTTGCCGAGTATTTATCACGCCCTAAAAAAAACAAAAACCTTTGATTTTCAAACTATTGACATGGCACAAGGACAAAAAATTAGTCGATTTGTAGCTTGGACTTTTTGGAATGAACAGAAACAACGAAATTGGAAAATGAAGATTCGGTAAAAGAAACTTTTTACACTACTTTCACTGTTTTCATTAAAATACAAAACCTAAAAATCATGAACCAGAAAGAAACATTTCAAGATATTATTGATGGAGACACACCCGTTTTAGTTGATTTTTTCGCTACTTGGTGCGGGCCTTGCAAAACAATGTCACCAATTTTGGAAGCATTCTCTAAGCAAATGGGCGACCGAGTTCGGGTTATCAAAATTGACGTTGACAAAGCAACCACCACCGCTGCGACTTATAAAATTCAGAGCGTACCAACTTTGATTCTTTTTCAGAAAGGAGAAATTCTTTGGCGTGCTTCGGGCGTAGTACAAAAACAGCAGTTAGAAAATATCATTAAGGAATTGACGGTAAAAGCATATTAATAAAGGGCTATTTTTATTAACTCTCTTAAGCTTTTCTAATAAATACAAATGATTGACTTACTAATGAAACTAAAAAGGTCTGTGCAGTTTTGCACAGACCTTTTTAGTTTACCAAGCAATTTTTATTTCACCGAAACTACTTCAATATCAAAAAGCAGAGGTGTATTTGCTGAAATAGGCCCCGACGCACTTGAGCCATAACCCAAAGATGACGGAAAAATAAGAATCGCTTTTTCTCCCACTCGCATTTTGGCAATACCTTTATCGAAACCTTCAACCACTTGACCTGCTCCAAGCGTAAAGCTAAAATTTCCCGAATCAAACTCTTGGTCGATTTTTTTGCCCGCTATAAATTTTCCAGCGTAATTTACCGTTACAGTTTGCCCACTTTTAAGAACGGCTCCACTGACATTGGGTTTAACAAGAATAAAACGTAATCCAGCCGTTGACGAATCCGTTACGACTAATTTTTTCGTTTTAATGTAGTTTTTAATTTGGTCTTCTTCTGGTCCTAAAACTTCATCGTCGCTACTACACGATATTACTAACATTGAAAATAAAAAGACAAATAATAAATTGATTTTAAACATAAAACTGGGAGTTAATTTAAGATTTTTTAAAGATAAAGGTTATTTTTGGGCTTTTCAAAAATGTATCATCAATCCTGCGAAATCTGACTCGATGGTGCAAAACACTTCACAACACAACCCAAATTTCATGAAAAAATCATTATTAATTATCGTTTATTTTCTATGTTCGCTAACTGTTTTTTCGCAAGAAAATATTTCACACATTCTCCCCGAACGTGAACGTGCCGAAGTCATTGATGAACTTTTGGAAGATAAAATGACGAATCTTTTACCCAAATTAATGCGAAAAGAGGGTATTGATATGTGGATTTTAATTTCGAGAGAATACAATGAAGACCCCGTCATGAAAACAATGTTGCCCGCCGTTTGGCTTTCAGCGAGACGAAGAACAATTATGGTTTTCTACGACAACGGAATCTCTTCCCAAAAAGGAGAAAAAGAAGGAATAGAACGTTTGGCAATTGCCCGATATGACGTTGGGAATTTACTAAAAGGCGAGTGGGATTTAAAGACTAATCCAGACCAGTGGGACGCTTTAATGAAGACTATTAAAGAGAAAAATCCGAAAAAAATTGGGCTTAATTTCTCAAAGTTTTACGCTCACGCCGACGGCCTAACTTTCACCGAACACCAAGAATTTATGGACAGATTACCGTCTGAATTTCAAAGTAGAGTAGTTTCTGCTTCTAATTTGGCAGTTAATTGGTTGGAAACTCGCACCGAACGAGAAATGGTTATTTATCAGCAAATTTGTAGAATTTCGCACGAAATTATTCAAGAAGCCTTTTCTGAAAAAGTTATTCAACCAGGTGTAACTTCCACCGACGATGTCGTTTGGTGGATGCGTCAACGTGTGACGGATTTAGGTTTAGAAACTTGGTTTCACCCAACGGTTGACGTTCAACGATTTGACGTCGATAATTTTGACCATTTAAGAACCTTTACTAAACGCCCCAATAAGCAAATTATTAAACCAGGAGATTTATTGCATTGCGATTTTGGTATCACTTATTTACGGCTCAATACCGACCAGCAACAACACGCTTATGTTCTTCGTGCGGGAGAAAGTGACATTCCAGATTTCTTGAAAAATGCTTTCAAACAGGGAAATCAAGTACAGAATTGTTTGACTGATAATTTTAAAGCAGGAATGGCAGGCAATGAAATTTTAGCAAAAGCCCTTGAACAATCTAAAAAACAAGGATTAAACGGAACAATTTATACACACCCAATCGGTAATCACGGACACGCAGCGGGGCCAACCATCGGAATGTGGGATAATCAAGGTAAAACCATCGGAAGTGGTGATTATCCAATGAATCTGAATACAGCTTATTCCATCGAATTGAACGCTTCCGTAGAAATTCCAGAATGGAAGAAAACCATTAGAATTATGCTCGAAGAAGATGGTTTTTTCGACGAAAAAGGATTTCGTTACATTGACGGTCGCCAGACTGAAATATTTACTATTCCCAAAATTTTGAAAGGCGTAAAATAATCCAAAATTAAGCACCGTTGTCGGCACGAATAAACCTCGACAACGGTTCAGAAAAAGCAGTAAAACAAATGATTCTGCTCAATTTTACATCAAAACTGATAAAGCCAAGTGGTTTTTCTGTAATTTTGGACAATGAAAATCCCACAAGAATTAATTGATTCCCTTCAAAACGTTAATGGCTTTCATGAAGAAGCCTTCATTCAAGCACACGAAAAAAGTGAATCACCTATCTCTATTAGGTTAAATCCTGCCAAACCCATTGAAAAATGGAAAATTGGGGATAATTTTCCATCTCAACAAGAAAGAGATGCGGGAGCAAACGAACCTACAAATGGGATTATTACCCAAATTCCTTGGTGCGAAAATGGACGATATTTAGCCAATCGCCCAAAATTCATCCTCGACCCACTTCTTCACGCAGGAACTTATTTCGTGCAAGAAGCCAGTTCAATGTCATTGGAAAGTGTTCTTAAACAAACCGTAGATTTATCACACAACCTCAAGATATTAGACCTATGTGCCGCTCCAGGTGGGAAAAGTACGCTGATTAACAGCTTAATAACTCCTGAATCACTTTTGGTTAGTAATGAAGTAATTAGGTCACGTGCTAATACTTTATCCGATAATTTAACCCGTTGGGGAACGATGAATACCGTCGTAACCAATAATGACCCCAAAGATTTTGCTCGACTTACTGGTTTTTTTGACGTTTTGGTTATTGACGCTCCAAGTTCCGATTCTGGACTTTTCCGCAAAGACCCAGAAAGTATAAAAGAATGGTCATTAGAAAATGTCACATTGGCTTCTGCCAAGCAAAAGCGTATTATTAGTGACGCTTGGGCGTGTTTGAAGTACGGTGGCACATTAATTTATTCCACGGCATCTTATTCTCAAGCCGAAAACGAAGCAATTGCCGACTGGATTTGTGAAGAATTTGAAGTAAAAAAAATTGTACTTAAGGCTGATTTTTTATCCAATGAAAAAATAATACAAACGTCTCTGCGTTTTTACCCCGACCAAATTAGAGGAGAAGGATTTTTTATCACAGCTTTCCAGAAACAAAGCCCAGAGAAAGAAACCTTTGTTCGCTCTGGGAAACCCATCAAAAATAACAGTCGGAGAACCGAGCGAGAAATTTTAAGAGCTTGGGTACAAGGAATAGATGATTATACATGGTTTGATAAAGAGGAAGATTATTTTTTGGTAAATCCAGAACAAGAACACAGTTTAAGGGTTTTACAATCAAATCTTTCCATCCGTAAAGCGGGTATGAAATTGGGGAAAATTGCGGGAAAAGAATTAATCCCTGACCATGAATTGGCACTGAGTTTGTATCTTTCGGAGAATATTAATAGACGAGAAATAACACAAGAAGATGCCATTAAATTTATAAGAAGAGAAGATTTTTCACTCGAACAAACGCAAAAAGGTTGGTCGTTGTTAACTTTCGAAAACCACGGATTAGGATGGGCAAAAATTCTCCCGAACAGAATTAACAATTATTACCCGAAAGATTTTAGGATATTAGGGAAGATTTAAGATGCCATTATTCCATATTTTTGGGATTAGTTGGTTGATTTTTTGAAAAAAAATGAACTTTCAATATTTTAATGCTTATTTTGAAGAACTTTAAAATTAAAATGCAATTCTAAAAAAATAAGTAACAAATTCATTATCAGCATTTTAAAAAAATATCGCATCATTATTAACAAACATTTAACTTTGTATTTGATAAGTCTTTAAATTTAACGCTCAATTAAAAAAGTATTTTACATATTTTTGTACCACAATCACGAGACCACAATAATTAACTGTATGTCAGCGGGTTAAACCCGATTAAATTGTTTATCTAAAATTAACGGATTGTTTAAAGGTATTAGGTGTTTTAAATGCGTTTCAAATAGAACAATATTGAGACGTTTTAGTCAACCAAAATTACAAAACACTAAACCACAAACTTCCGAAAAGAACGCATGATTAACGAAGAAGCAAAAGAAATTAAAGAAGAAGTCGAAGCACAAGCTATCGAAACAACTGAGTCTGTTGAACAGACGGAAACACCCGTGAGTGAGGTCGTAGAAGTATCTGAACCTACGCAAGAAATAGTCGCAGAGGCGATTGTTGAAGCTCCAACAGAAATCACTGAAACAGTAGAAGCTGTTTCAGAACCTATTACAGAAGCATCTGTCGAAACAGTAGTATCCGAAACTGCCGTACCAGAAGTAGTGATTGAACCAACTACTGCCGTTACTGAAACGGCTCCAGTTGAAGAAGCTCCTGAGGCGGAAACTCCAAGCGTTGATTATTCCAACTTTGGCAAAAAAGATTTTGTCGAAACTTTAGAGAAATTATTTGCTGAAGTAAAAGAAAATCCTTCGATTGGTACGTTTAGACGTTCTGAGGATACTTTGAAAGAAGTTCGTCCACTTTTTGAACAAATTAAAGCTACCGAAAAAGCTGAGGCTTTGGCTAAATTCAAAACCGACAACGACAATTCAGAAGAAGGATTTGACTACAAATTTGACGCTGACATTGAACAATTCGACAAACTTTTCAAAGGCTTGAAAGAAGAACGTTCTAAGTATTTCCAAAGTATTGAGAAAGAAAAAGACAAAAACTTCAATCAAAAAACTGAACTTATCAATCGCCTACGTACACTCGTAGAAGGTGAAGATAGCAGTGACCCCGCCCACATCAAAACGGGTTTCAATGAATTCAAGAAAATTCAGGACGAATGGAAGGCAGCAGGGAATGTTAATTCTCCGCATAACAACACGTTATGGCAAACTTTCCACGCCTTAGTTGATAGATTTTATAGCAATCGTAGCATTTATTTTGAGTTATTAGAACTTGACCGTAAACGTAATCTTCAACAAAAGATTGACCTTTGTACAAAAATCGAAAAAATTTCAGAAGCATCTAAAACAGAAACCGTCACAGGTAAGATGTTGGATGAAGCCGTAGCTGCTTTTGAAGAATACAAACACATTGGACCAGCTCCAAAAGAAGAAAACGAACTAATTTGGCAACGTGTTAAAGATGCTTTAGATATAATTTATGGCAAACGCCGTGAACAATCGGAAGTATCAAAAGCGGAAGCGGAACAAGTTTTTGCCTTAAAATCTTCTATTGCAGAATTAATTGAGCCTTTTGCTTCATTTAATTCTGGTTCAATTTCAGAATGGAACGACCGTACAAAAGCACTTTTGGCACTTCAAGACCAGTGGAACGCTGTGAAAGGTTTCATGCCGAAAGAAAAAGGAAAAGAATTAAGTGATAAATTCTGGGCTGACATCAAGACTTTCTTCCGTAATAAAACAGAATTCTTCAAAGTTCTTGAGTCGAAAAGAGAAGAAAACCTTGTGGCAAAAACAGCCATTATTGCTGAGGTTGAAGCACTTTTAGCCAGTGGCGATGAGTCGCAAGAAGCGACTAATACCGTAATTCGTTTGCAGAAAGATTTCCGTGATATTGGACACGTTCCTGAAAAAGATAAAGATTCAATTTACGAGAAATTCAAAACAGCTTGCGATGCGTTCTTTAATGCTAAACGTGCTAAAAATCAGACCGTTGAGAAAGATTTTGAAGCAAATTTAGAAAAGAAAACTGCTCTTTGCGAGTTGATTGAAACTGAATCAGTAGAAGGAGCGAATACTGCTCGTTTAGCTGAATTTAAGGCACAATGGTCAGCCATTGGTTTTGTTCCTAAGAAAGATATGCAAACAATTGGTAAGCGTTACATTAATGCTATCAATAAGTACGTGAGTGCTATGGGTAAACTTTCGAGCAAGGAAAAAGAACAATTAACCATGACTGATAACCCACGTCCTCCACGTGGAGAGCGTACAGAAAGAGGCGACCGTCATCACGACCGTAACGATAGAGGTGGCAATAGAGATTACAACTCAAATAACAACGCTGGTGGTGGAAATAGTGATATTCGTCGTAAAATTCAAAACATTGAAAACGACATTGCTACGTACAGAAACAACTTAGAGTTCTTTGCAAAATCTAAAAATGCCGACAAATTCCGTCAGGATGTAGAAGCTAAAATTCAAGCATCAGAGCAAGAATTAGCAAAATTGAAAGAACAAGCGAAGTAAGATGATATTTTAGTTTTAGTAAAAAAAGCGAGCAGAAATGTTCGCTTTTTTATTGCCGTTTTCCAGCTACTTAAATCGGCCTTATTGACATTTGAATCATCAGCATTTCGTTCATTAATACGCTGAACCCAATCCCCTATCTCATCGTTATTAATCTATATCCAAAACAATAATATGGCTCGAAACTCTCCCAATATTTCTTCTGAAAACAAACCAAATATTCGTGAACGATTCAAGGCTTTGGGGAATTTACCTGCCTTTTTAAAGGAAGTTTATCAGACTTCCCCCACCCTCACAATTAGCAATACCTTTCTCCGTTTGTTACGTTCGGCAATGCCCGTTTTAGCTTTATACGTAGCCAAATTAATTATAGATGAAGTAATTTTGAGGGTTAATACAAAATCTCATGACCTTCATCAATTATTTATTTTAATTGGTGTAGAATTTATTTTAGCTATTATTGGTGATTTACTTTCAAGAGGCATCAATTTGACTGACAGTCTTTTAGGAGATTTATTTGCCAATAGAACTTCGGTGCAGTTGATGAAACACGCCGCTTCTTTGGACTTAGCACAATTTGAAGATGCCACTTTTTACGATAAATTGGAACGAGCCAGACAACAAACGGCGGGTCGGACGGTACTTCTTTCACAAACGCTCGCACAGGGACAAGACTTCATCACAATGGGTTTACTTTTGGTGGGATTAGTAGCTTTTAATCCGTGGTTAATTTTGCTTTTATTAGTAGCGGTAATTCCTTCGTTTTTAGGAGAGTTACATTTCAATGCCAAAAGTTATTCCTTACAATACGGCTGGACTCCTCAACGTCGAGAATTAGATTATTACCGTTTCATTGGAGCAAGCGATGACACCGCTAAAGAAGTTAAATTATTTGGGCTTTCAGATTTTTTGATTGAGCGATTTCAGACTTTATCTATTCGTTACTTTCAAGAAAACCGTAAACTTTCCGTTGAACGAGCCGCTTGGGGAAGTTTGCTATTAGCAATTGGTACATTGGGCTATTTTGCTGCCTACGGAATCATTGTGGTACAAACTGTCAATGGCGTAGTGAGCATTGGTAGCTTAACATTTTTGGCAGGTTCCTTCCGACAATTACGGTCATTATTAGAAGGCATTTTAGGAAGATTCAACAGTATTTCTCAAGGAGCTTTATATTTAAATGATTTATTTGAATTCTATAAAATTGAACCCAAAATTACCTCCCCGGCCATTTCAAAACCATTTCCAAAAATTATTCAAGAAGGATTTCGTTTTGAAAATGTTGGTTTCAAATATCCAAATTCCGATAAATGGGCCAATCGTCACTTAAACTTCACCCTTAAAGTTGGCGAAAAATTGGCATTAGTCGGAGAAAATGGAGCGGGAAAAACAACACTTGTAAAGCTTTTAGGCAGGCTATATGACCCCGACGAAGGCCGAATCTTATTAGATGGTTACGACCTTCGAGAATATAATTTACCCGAACTTCGAGAACATATCGGCGTAATTTTTCAGGACTTCCAACGCTTCCAATTTACTGCTGGCGACAATATTGCGGTTGGCGATATTACTCACCGAGAGGATTTATCCGAACTTCAACGAGCCGCTCAACAAAGTTTAGCGGACAGCGTTATCGACAAATTACCACTCCAATATCAACAGCCACTGGGAAGGAGATTTGCCAAAGGCGTTGAACTTTCCGGTGGAGAATGGCAAAAAGTGGCTCTTGCACGGGCGTATTTACGAGAAGCCGATGTATTAATTTTGGATGAACCAACGGCCGCTCTCGATGCACGAGCAGAATACGAAGTTTTTAAACGTTTTGCTGAATTAACCAAGGGAAAAACCGCCATCTTGATTTCGCATCGTTTTTCAACGGTAAGAATGGCGGATAGAATTTTGGTTTTAGACAAAGGGCAAATCCTTGAAATTGGAACACATGAAGATTTATTAGCAAAAGACGGACGCTACGCAGAATTATTTAATTTACAGGCGGAAGGATATCGGTAGTTTCAGAATAGCCCACATTAAACGGATTAGGCACTTATTTTAAAGGTTTGTTTATAAAATTGGTTCGAGATTTGATTTTAAAATAAATCTCCAATCAGTGTCTAATCCGTTCAATCAGTCTGCCATTATTTAAGTAATTATGCGAAAAATTATCCACATAGACATGGACGCATTTTATGCTTCCGTTGAGCAACGGGACAATCCTGATTTGCGTGGAAAACCCGTGGCTGTGGGTGGTTCAAAAGAACGTGGCGTGGTGGCAGCCGCCAGTTATGAAGCACGTAAGTTTGGCGTTCGGTCAGCAATGTCATCTATCATTGCCGCTCACAAATGTCCAAATCTAATATTCGTAAAACCTCGATTTGAAGCCTATAAAGCCGTTTCTAATCAAATCAGAGAAGTTTTTTTGGAATATACTTCTCTGGTAGAACCTCTTTCTTTAGACGAAGCCTATCTTGATGTTACTGAAAATTTGAAAGGAATTTCTTCCGCAACTGAAATTGCCAAGGAAATAAAAGCAAAGATTAAAGAACGAACGCAATTGACGGCTTCGGCGGGGATTTCTTATAATAAATTTTTAGCTAAATTAGCTTCCGACTACAACAAACCCGACGGATTATTCGTGATAAAACCCAATGAAGGCGAGAAATTTGTGGAGGAGTTGGACGTTTATCGTTTTCATGGAATTGGGAAAGTGACGGCTGAGAAAATGAACAAAATGAAAATTTTTACGGGTTTAGATTTACGACAAAAAGACGAAGCCTTCCTCCGTAAACATTTTGGTAAAGCGGGCGGATATTATTACGACATTGCTCGTGCAGTTGATAATCGCCCTGTAAACCCCGACCGAATTCGTAAATCAGTTGGTTCAGAAAATACATTTAATACCGATTTAGAAACGAAGATTGAATTAGAAGCAGGTTTGGCACCGCTGATAGATGACGTTTGGCGTTACTGCGACCGAACTCACGTTTACGGACGCACAGTAAGTTTGAAAGTAAAATACCTCGATTTTCAACAAATTACTCGAAGTAAAACGACTTTGTCAGCTATTATGGATAAATCATTTTTCGAGAAAATTTCTTTTGATTTATTAGACCAAATCCAACCCGTTCCTAAAGGTGTTCGACTTTTAGGCATTTCTCTTTCTAACTTAGAATTTGCCGATGAAATGATTGGCAAACAATTGATGCTTAATTTTTGAGCGTGCAATTCATACAACTGCACACTCAAACCAATTCACCCCAAAAGCATTCACCCACACTTTTATTGATTTCACATACTAATTGGTGTTCTACGCATCATTTAGTGAATTTTGTTATTTGAGTGAGATATTTTTGTTTCGCAAATCAGTAATTATTCCTTCTAAAACACGCCATAACAGCATTTACAGATTTTCAACCTAACCACTATTTTTTAAACAGCATTACTAACACATCAACTTTATGGCTGCCAGTCCTGATTTTTGTATCATTTCAAAGGGGAAAATGGATTTCATTTATCAAAAAAAGAAAATCCCGATTACAGAAATTATTATGTTGGAAGCAGAAGCAAATTACACTTCTTTCCATTTAATCAGCGGGGAAAAAATCATCATTTCCCGCACAATCAAACTCTTTGATGAGTTGCTGAAAGACCATCAATTTACCCGAACTCATCGATCGTACCTTATTAATGATTCACATTTGAAATGTTATGACGAAGAAAATGAGTGTATTATGATGAGTAATAATTTACAAGCGATGATTTCGAGAAGGAAGAAAAGAGTCTTAAAATATACCGCTGATTTTAGAAAAATATTAAGGCGTTGATATTTGGACAAAACCCAAAAACAAAAGCCCTCAAAATTGAATTCTGAGGGCTTTTGTTTTATCGAAACTGATGCGTCAATCGCACCAAAATTATATTTTGTACAATACTCTTTTTACCGCTTCAATTGTTCCGCTTACACTTGGAAGAATTGCTTCTAAAAGTGTAGCAGCGTAAGGTAGAGGTAAATCTTTCGAGTTAACACGAATGACAGGAGCATCCAGAAAATCAAATGCCCAACGTTGAACATTGTAAGCAATTTCAGAAGAAAGTGCCGCAATTGGATTAGCTTCTTCAACCACTACACAACGGTTAGTTTTCTTAACCGAAGCAAGAACAGTCTCGTAATCAATTGGTCTAACAGTTCTCAAGTCAATTACTTCCGCATTAATTCCCATTTTTGCTAATTCAGCAACAGCTGGCATAACAACTCTCGAAAGCATTTTACCAAAAGTTACAATCGTAACGTCGGTACCTTCTTTTACGATATTTGCCTTTCCGATTGGGGTCAAATATTCTCCATCTGGTACAAGACCTTTATCACCGTACATTAATTCTGATTCCATGAAAATAACTGGGTTATTATCACGAATCGCTGATTTTAACAAACCTTTAGCATCTGCCGGATTTGAAGGAATAACCACTTTCAAACCTGGAGTATTGGCAAACCAGTTTTCAAAATTTGATGAGTGTTGAGATGATAATTGTCCAGCGTTACCAGTTGGTCCACGGAAAACAATTGGACAAGAATACTGTCCACCCGACATTGACATCATTTTGGCCGCCGAGTTAATTATTTGGTCAATCGCTACCAACGAAAAGTTGAAAGTCATGAATTCCACAATTGGACGAAGACCGTTTGCGGCCGCTCCAACAGCGATTCCAGCGAAGCCTAATTCAGCAATTGGCGTATCAATTACACGTTCTGGACCAAATTCGTCCAACATTCCTTGTGAAACTTTGTAGGCACCATTGTATTCGGCAACTTCTTCTCCCATTAAAAAAACCGATGCGTCTTTACGCATTTCTTCATTCATGGCTTCACGAAGTGCCTCTCTGTATTGTATTTCTCTCATTTTTAAGTTATCAGTTTATGAGTTTATAAGTCTATGAGAACAAGATAAGTGAGTATTGAACGGTAATACAGAGCAAAACTCATATACCTTGTACTCATTTACTCATAGACTTCAAATCAATACAAAATTAGCCAAGAAAGTTTATTCCGCAAACCTGTGGCTCGGTTAATTATTGGTTTAATTATAATTAGTATTGGTTTGATGGACTATAACAATAGCAATCATCATTTAGTATGGAGCAATAAGGCTAATTCCTGCGAATGGGTTGCCATTTTAAATAAGTTGCCGAACGCCATAGCCATTCCATTGGCCCGTAAATAAATTTCGATAACCACCATTTACTGAAAAATATCTGGAATATAAAAATCGCCATTCCAATTAAATAACACCATCCCGCATTAAAGTTTCCTGCCAAACCAAAACCAATTCCATAAAACAAAACCACACCTATCACACTTTGTAACAAGTAATTAGTTAATCCCATTTTACCAACAGCCGACAGCTTATCCAATATCCAACGCATACTTGGTAGATTAAGTAAAAGCGAAATCGCTGAAATGTAAAATAACGTCATAGTTATTGAATGAATTGTAAACAAGAAATTAGCCACCATTCCGAACCAAGTGGGTAATTTTTCCCAAAGTTTAGCAAAATCTAACGTCAGGAAAAAAGCGATAATGAAAATATTTGTTGTTAAACACCACCACATTATTTTTTTGAAGAAAGATTTATTCTGGTCATAGTTTTCAAAAAGCCTACGTTTCCCAACCCAAAGTCCCAAAAGGAAAAATCCCAAAGTGATATAAATTCGCCCAGAATCAAATTGAAAATCTGCTTTGTATTTGAAATCTTTAAAATTTTGAACAATGACTTCCGAATAACTTCCTTTTTTCAGAACATTATAAGATTTCAGTGTTTCTTTCTCGTATTTTTCTTGCTCAACTTTCTGCTCTTTTTCGGTTTTAGGTTTCTCTTTGGGCTGATTATTTTTAATCACATCACGAACCAAAATTGGAATATTTAGGATAAAGAATAGAATTCCAATCCAAAGAATTTTATCACTGACATTCCGAAACAGAATCATAAAAAAGCCCAAAAAAGCATAAATACCCAGAATATCACCTTTCCAGTGAATATGGTGAATAAAACCAATGATGAATAAAATCACCAAACGCCACATAAATCTCGGAATAAATTTATCATCATTATCCTTTTTTTGTAGCAGTTGAATCGCAAAACTCAACCCAAATAAAAAAGAGAAAAGTGTGTAGAATTTACCATCAATAAAAATAGCACCAAAATAGTTAGCGATAGTTGAACCAATATCATTTTGGAATTTTTGCCATACCGAACTCGGTACTGCACCCGCAATAAACCAACCACTAATATGGGCAAGCACAATGCCAAAAAGCGAGAAACCTCGCAAACCATCAATCAACAAAATTCTTTCTTTGGGAGTAACAGGAAATGTTTTCATAGTTCTTATTTATCAGTCAAGACGTTTTAGGTAATCAGATGATAAAATAAGTAGAAAGGTTGCAGATTCAAAAGGTAAAAAGTGTTAAATGGCAAATGCCAAATTGTATCCCGACAAGAAAGCTCCTTCGACATTGCCAATACCAAAACCGTCACCCGCTAAGAAAATCGGTTGATTTTCGAATTGGTAAAAACTTTCTGAATAACGCTTACAAGCAAGACTATAACGCCAACGGTGAACTTGAGTAGAAACGATATTTCCAGAATCAATCCATTGATTTACAGAAGATAGCATTTCTTTACTAACTTCTTTTAAATCATCTTCTAAATGTTTTTTACTAAATTCTGCCGAGGCGTGAATCGTAACAGTTGGGACTTCGGTAATACCTTTCTGAAAATTATCGGCAATCCAAGCAACGGGCTGATTTGCTAAGATTATTCCTCCGCTTGGTATTTCGGTTGCTTGTTTCAATACTGCCATAACCGCAATACAAGGGTCGTACTCAATGGAATCAATTACGGATTTATCCTTTTCAGAAAATGGAATTTCAGACGCATTAAAAAGGTCAATCACTTGTGGAATAGGAATGGTAATAATCAGATTATCAAACGAATAGCTATTTCCTAATTCTGTTTTAATTTCATTTTCAGCAATTGATACTACTTTTTCATTTAATTGGATATTTAGGGTTGATGCCATTTTTTTCGGAATGGTGTTCATGCCTTTTCTTCCGATATAACGGACATTTTCACGTTGGGCAAGATGCCATTCTTTGGCAATATTTTCCGATTGTAATTCCGAAATGAATACTTGAAATTCAGCCGATTTTACGGAAAAATATTGAGCTCCGTGGTCAGCTTTAGCATTTTCCATGGAACGAGTTGACATCCTTCCTCCTACACCACGACTTTTATCTAAAACCGTAACTTCATGTCCTTTTTCTACTAAAACTTTGGCTGCCGAAAGTCCCGCCATTCCTGCTCCGATGATGATTGTTTTCAAAATTTTGATTGATTAACGTTTAAGATAGTAACCCATTTTCAACTTGAGATGTTTTATAAAACAAAAAGAGAACTCTTGCGGAGTTCTCTTTTTGAAAATATAAATGTTCTAAAATGATTAGAAACGAATTTGCAAGTTTGCATTAAACATTGTTCCTAATTGACTGAATTGTGAACCGTTATAGCCAAGAATATCATAACGACCACTGAATCCTAAGAAACCTCTCAATAACGCTTTTTTCTCAGGCGTATCAATAGCTGCTGCACCCGCTGCATTTTGAGCAATTAAATCCCATTTTGGCAACACGTTCAATAAGTTATTAGCATTGGCAGTGAAAGATACGCTTTTGCTGAAATTATAACTTACGCTTAAATCTGTAACAACTGCTGGAGTAAATACCGCTTTGATGTTTTCCATATCAGCACCACCATTATCCAAATCTTGGAATGAAGTTGAGCCAAATAAAGTGTTAGCCAAGTTTACGTTCCATTTTTTCAAAGAATAATTGATTCCTAAAATTGCTTTGTATTTTGGACGACTTTCAGTCAATAACGATTTGATTTGTGTATTCAAAATACTTGAACCAGCCGCTTTAATGGCATCTGGTGTCGTTGGATTACCCACAATTTCGTTTTGAGTTGTCACGTTTCCTGCAAGATTGATTCCTAACTTACCTTCTCCCAAATTGATGTTTTTGTAAGAAACGACAAAGTCAATACCTGAGTTGACTGTTTCAATTCCGTTAATAAAGAATTGAACCGTTTTTACACCCGCTTGAGCTAAAATTTTACCTAAAGCACTGTTAGCATCTCCAGAAGAAATTGAAGAACTATATACAATTCTGTCTTTAACATTGATTGTATAATAGTCTAAAGTAATGCTCAAATTTTTCGTTGGATTTAAGCCCACACCGAATGTATAGTTAGTTGATTGCTCAGGTTTCAAAGCAGGAATTCCTAACAATCTTGCTTGAGAACTTTTGTTGTTAAACAAACCTGATAATTGAATTGTACCACCCACAAAAGCCGCTTGCGTTGATTGTGCATAGATTTGGTGTAATGTTGGCGCTCTGAAACCCGTTGAAGCAGAAGCTCTCAATACGATTTTATCATCCGCTAATTTATAACGTGAAGATAATTTCCAAACATTTTTTGAACCAAAATCGCTATAATTTTCAGTACGAACCGTTCCGTTGATTAAGAAATCTTTAGAAATATCATAACTCAAATCCAAATAAGCACCAATGTTGAAACGTTGATTACTTCCTGCGTTGGCAGCCAAAATACCTGGGAATGAGTTTGAACCTTCTCCTGTATAAGATGCTTCATCACCCGCAATAATTGTATATTTTTCAGAACGAGCTTCAATACCGAAAGCAACGCCTAATTTATCCGTTACTGCTTTTGAAACGTCGATGTTTCCAACAATATGACTGAATTCATATCCACCTGGTTTGAAACGAGTTGGACTTGCAGTACCCAAAGTACGGTTTACGGTATTGTCAACTGTGTAACCTTGAGAGTTACCACCAATGGTTAAACTTCCGTCGTGTTTCCAGCCGTTAGTTTCTCCTTTTACGCCTAATGAAGCATTATAATCAACTAAATCACCTTCAAAAGTTGGCACGTATCCAACATATCCTTTGTAAATATCTACGTTATCAGTTGGGAATGCTAAAGTTGCATTGGTTAAATAGTTTTTACCACCATTATCAGTAATGCTGTGTAATAAACCACGGTCTTGTCTCCAATATGGAGGACGGTAGTTAGCAAAACTTGAAACACGTTTCACCACCATCGCAGCATTTCCATAAATCTCACTTTTATCTCCAACTGGAATCCCAAAGTTTACCAAAAATTTACCCGCCGTTGTTTCAGCAGTACCATTGATATTTCCACCCGTTGGAACATCTTTTAAAAACGCTCTAATTAAAGCATCTTGTGCAGGACTTCCACCAAAAGTGGCAATTTCAGTTGGAACATCAACAATTCCAGAACGAACAGCCGAATTTTGTTTAGAAAAATCAACGGTATAGTTTATGAAACCTTTAGTACCGAAATTTGCACCACCATTCAAAGCCAAACCATACATTCCGCCGTCACCAGCCGAAGTAATTCCACTGTTGAAGTTCAACGAAGTATATTCGTATTTATCCTTTAAAATAATGTTCATTACACCCGCAATCGCATCAGAACCGTATTGAGCCGAAGCACCATCACGTAAAATTTCCACACGTTTAATTGCCTGTTGAGGAATAGCAGAAATATCTACCCCTGTTTCACCACGACCTGGCGAGAATTGAACGTACAATAATGAACTAAGGTTTTTACGTTTACCGTTTACCAAAACCAAAGTACGGCTTGGTCCCATGTTACGAATTTCCCAAGGATCTAACAAAGTGGTCGCATCATTTACAGGTGTGTTAACCGTATTGAAAGAAGGAACGCTATACTGAAGAGCCTTGTCAAAAGTAGTTTGACCAGTCATTTTCAAATCGCTTGCCCCAATAATATCAATTGGAAGGGCAGCATCCGTTACCGTTCTTTGTGAGTTACGACTACCTGTAGAAACAACAACTTCATCCAATTGAGTAGTTGAAGCAGTCAATTGAACATCAATAATTGTAGCAGAGCCAACAGATTGGGTTACGGAAGTGTAACCGATAAAAGAGAATACCAATTTGCTACCTTCAGCAGCAACAATTTTGTAACTACCGTTAGCATCGGTAACTACACCACGGCTTGTACCTTGGATAGATACATTCACACTTGGAAGCACAGCACCGCTTGAAGCATCTGTAACTTTACCAGTACGTTCTTGGGCAAACAGAGTACCCACCGTCCCGAACATAATCAGGACAAATGATAGAATTTGTTTCATGTAATTTTTAGAAAAGGTTAATGTTTAAAAAATAACAAACCCTTAAATAAGAATATTTGTTTCGGTAATTAATTACTTTAAACCAAATATTATTCCGATTGAAGGGGCATTGAGCAATTATTATTTTATTATTTTGCAATTAACAGATAAAATCTGAAATTCCCAAAAATGTTATTCCTTGCTTTTGTCAGTTATAAATAAAAGTAAAATATTTCCTCTTCAAATGATATTTTACTTTTCAGATATTGTACTTTTCCAAGTTTACCGAAAGTTAAACTACCGTTTTTATAGGGTGTTAAATATCTATTTTACGAATTTCTATTCATCCTGAATTTTGTAGAATGCAACGTTAGAAAAGTCAAGAAAATAGAAAAGTTAAGAATGCTATTGTAGTAAAATGTTCGCATTTAAGCATAATCATTCAAAGTCATGATTGTAAATAAATTAGTGTGTAAATTTTAATTAACTTAATTTTGTGCTTTATTAAACCAAAAACATAAAATAATGGAAGTAAGAGACAGCAATGGAACAATATTAAGCGAAGGCGATTCGGTTCATTTGATTAAAGACTTAAAAGTAAAAGGTTCTTCGTCGGTATTAAAGAGAGGAACTGTGGTAAAAAATATTCGCTTAACTGATGATGAAGACGAAATCGAAGGGAAAGTTGAGAAAACTGTAATGGTTTTGAAAACTGCATTTTTGAAAAAAGTATAGAACTTTATCCTATAATTTTTGGGGCTTTTAAACTAAATAAATATGTCGAATAACGATATTTTCAAAAAACTAAGAGTTGCTTTAAGTCTTCGTAATGATGACATTATTGAGATTATGAAATTGGTGGAATTCACCGTTTCAAAGGCAGAGTTAGGTGATATTTTCAGAGCGGAAGACCATCCAAATTTCAAAAAATGTGGTGACCAAATTCTCCGTAACTTTCTCAATGGCTTGGTTATTCACATGAGAGGTCCAAGAGAAGAGAAAAAAGCAGAATAATTACTGCAAAGCAACGCCTATTCGATAAACATCCTCAAAAGAATTATACAAAGGCACTGGTGAAAGTCTAATAACGTTAGGTTCTCGCCAGTCGCCAATGATGCCGTTATTAATGAGTTTATCAAATAATTCTTTCCCTCCTTTTTTCGCTAAAATGGATAATTGACACCCATTTTCCTGAGAGTTTTCGGGTGTGATAATAATCAGAACTTGTCCGTTCTTTTGATTAAATTCTTCCAAAATAAATCGCAAAAAGCCAGTCAGTTTTATACTCTTTTTTCGTAGATTTTCAATTCCTGCTTTATCGGTAATTTCTAACGCCGCTCGATGACACGCCATTGCCAAAATAGTAGGCGTACTCAGTTGCCAACCATCTGCACCATTCATTGGTACAAAACCTTTTTCCATTTTGAAACGAGTCTTTTCTTCGTAACCCCACCAGCCCGCAAGTCGCTGTAAATCAGTTTTGTGATACTTTTCATGGACAAATATACCCGAAACTCCACCCATACCAGAATTTAGATATTTATAAGAACACCAAACGGCAAAGTCCACTTTCCAGTCGTGTAATCGTAAAGGAATATTTCCGACACAATGAGCCAAATCAAAACCCACTTTTGCCCCAATCGCTTGTGCTTTTTGGGTAATTGTCTGCATATCAAAAACTTGCCCCGAATAATAGTTGATTCCACCCATCATCACTAAAGCCAACGAGTCTTTATTTTCCTCAATTTTCTGTAAAATATCTTCTTTCCGAAGAGTAAATTCATTTTCTCTCGGGAAAACTTCAATAAGAGCCTCTTCTGGATTAATTCCTCTGAATTTCAAATGCGTTTCTAAAGCATATTGGTCGGATGGAAAAGCACCGCCTTCACACAAAATCTTAAAGCGAGATTCAGTAGGTTGATAAAATGAAACCATCATTAAATGTAAATTGACGGTCAGATTATTCATCACCGTAACTTCTGCAGGCTTTGCTCCTACTATTTTGGCTAAAGGTTCTTTAAGATGTTTGAGGTAGCCAATCCAATTATCTTCACCTTCAAACCAACCTTCAACGCCCAAATTCTTCCATTTATCTAATTCATTGTCAAGATATTGAAGAACCGACTTTGGCTGTAAACCCAAAGAATTCCCACACATATAAATTTGTAGTTTCCCATTGTGAACAGGAATATGAAAGAGATTTCGGAAGTCTTTTAATTCATCCGCTTGGTCGAGTTGCTGAGCGTACTGAAGTGTGTTTTGAAATGACATTATTTTGTTGATGTTTTCTTACAAAACTAATGATAAAGGGTAGTTGTTCAAAGTTTAGGATGACAAAGAAGCCACAAACTCTTCTGGATTATCGGGTGTTAAAATTATTTTCTTTTGGTCGTTTGTTTCAACCAATACAAAATTATTTTTGCGAGTTACGTACCATGTCATACTGCCTAAAGTAGAATTCCAAAACATACCGTAGCTTCCAAAAAATCCACCAGAACCAAATTTACGAATACTATTTTTTACTTTTGACTCGTCAATCATTTCTACAAACTTAATATCGTTTCTCATAATTTCAACATCTTTTATCATGCGATGTATGAATAATTTATCATCAGAGACAGCGTAATTATTAGGACGGAAGAGATAGGCGATTAGGCAGATAATTATAATTGGAATGATGGTAATCGTTAAAATTTCTTGATCACTTTGCCCAATTTTATACAAGGAAAAACCAACAATTATGATTATCAGAGCAAGAACAGCAGTAGTCGTGATTTTATTAGATTTGTCTAAGGAAGTAGTAAAAGTTTTCATTTTTTAGGGAAATTAAATTGATTCCGTGAAAATAGGCAAAAATCACATCACCTTCCAAAGTAATTTCAGTAAAATGGCGTTTAAACACTTGAGAGCGTTATAAATATAACTATTTTTGATTTTGCATTGATAAATAACTGGTTAGTTTCGAATAATTTAATTATTCAAAACTAACCAAAATATTACACCGCTAAAAATGTACGTAGTCAGATTAAACAATATTTACCAATAAAAACGGAAGTCATCCTTCAACAGGATGACTTCCGCAAATTACAATAATCGATTACAATGCCCCAGCAATAATCTCTTCCACAACTGTCGGGTCAAGTAGTGTTGATGTATCGCCTAAGCTACCTATCTCTCCTTCGGCAACTTTTCTTAAAATCCTTCTCATGATTTTTCCAGAACGAGTTTTTGGTAAGCCCGTTACAAACTGAATTTTATCAGGTTTCGCAATTGGACCAATCAAACGAGTTACCGTTGCCAAAATATCTTTACGAGTTAAATCTAAGTCTCCGAGATGTTTTTCACAAATTACATAAGCATAAATTCCTTGCCCTTTGATATCATGAGGAAAACCAACTACGGCAGATTCTACCACGCCTAAGTGCATATTTATCGCATTTTCAACCTCAGCGGTTCCGATTCTATGTCCTGAAACGTTCATTACATCATCCACACGACCCGTAATTTTATAATAACCATCTTCGTCACGCATACAACCATCACCCGTGAAATACAGATTTTTGTAGGTTGAAAAATACGTTTGGATGCAACGTTCGTGGTCACCATAAGTGGTACGAATAATACCTGGCCAAGGGAATTTAATGCACAAATTTCCTGATACGCCATTGCCTAAAATTTCATTACCACTTTCATCCACCAAAATTGGCTGAACTCCTGGTAACGGCAATGTTGCGTAAGCTGGTTTAGTCTTAGTAATTCCGGCAATTGGTGAAATCATAATTCCACCCGTTTCGGTTTGCCACCATGTATCCACAATTGGACATTTACCTTTTCCGATGTTTTCATCGTACCAATGCCAAGCTTCTTCGTTGATTGGCTCACCTACTGAACCGAGTGTTTTTAAAGAACTAAGGTCTTTATTCTCAAAATACTTAGGGCCAAAACTCATCAATGAACGAATGGCAGTTGGAGCAGTATAAAGAATATCAACTTTATGTTTATCAATTACATCCCAGAAACGACCAGCATCTGGATACGTTGGAATTCCTTCAAATATCAAGGTTGTTGCTCCCTGACAAAGTGGCCCGTAAACAATGTACGAATGTCCTGTAATCCAACCAATATCCGCCGTACAAAAATGGACTTGACCAGGTTTGTATTGAAAAACATTGGCAAAAGTATAAGTTGCATAAACCATATAACCACCACAAGTGTGAACCACACCTTTGGGTTTACCCGTTGAACCAGAAGTATAAAGGATAAAAAGCATATCTTCTGAATCCATTTCTTCGGCTGGACATTCAGATGATACTGTTTTCACTTCGTTTTCCCACCATACATCACGGCCTTTAATCATGGAAACAGGAGTACGGGTACGAGTTGAAACGATAACTTTTTGTACTGATGGACATTGAATCAAGGCATCATCAACCGTAGATTTTAAGGCAATTTCTTTATTTCCTCTAAAAGAACCATCTGACGTAATAACGATATTACATTGAGCATCGTTGATACGGTCGGCAATGGATTGAGCCGAAAAACCACCAAAAACTACCGAATGAATTGCTCCGATTCTGGCACAAGCCAAAACTGCAATCGACAACTCAGGAATCATCGGCATATAAATACAAATTCTATCCCCTTTCTTTGCTCCGTGTTTTTTCAAAACGTTGGCAAATTGACATACTTTTTGATGCAACATCTTGTATGTCAAAGTAATAGATTCCTCTTCTGGGTCATTAGATTCCCAAATAATAGCGGGTTGATCGCCACGGGTTGCCAAATGACGGTCGATAGCATTTTCGGTAATGTTCATTTTACCACCGACAAACCACTTGGTACTTGCTTTAGAGAAGTCCCATTCCAAGGTCTTCTTCCAAGGTTTACGCCACTGAAAATTCTGCGCCACTTCCGCCCAAAATCCTTCTGGGTCAGTAACTGACTGATTATAAACTTCTTCGTATTCTTCGAAAGATGAGATTTGTAAATTCATTTTTATGGTACTATTGGTTTTAATTATCAGTTTTTTACCCAAAGGCAAAGTAAATCGTAATTCTAATGGTAATTTGTTATTTCCTATTAATTCTCTAAATAGAACGAAATAAATGTAATAAAACGTTTTGTGTAAAATAATTAATAGTATAACAGCGACAATAGATAAACAACTTTTACGAAAATCTCTCATTGATTTGGCAGCAACGGAGCCAGATTTTGTCAGAGAATTGATTTCTGAAATTGATATTGATTAAAAAAAATCCAAAAGACAACGTCTGGAAGATATTATCAATGAAGATTTTAAAGAATATGGAGCCGTTTTTAAAGCATTAGCGTGATTCAATATTTAGAAAAGAGGACGTAACCTACATTAATCAAAGAACAGTTTTGGAACACGGTGGTAATTTCACTCTCCCAATAACCTTCTACACGAAGAAAATCTTGATTACCTTCTCGAAGCCGTCCAAGCCAAAATATTTGGCTAACCACTATATCCAACAATTTCCGATAAAGCTGTCATTTGTTGCTACAATATAATTGGCAATCATATCTTTTCAGATGGCAATAAACGTACTGGCTTAGAATCGGCTTTAGCTTTTTAAAATTGAATAGTATGAGATTAGATAAGTCAATGCCTAATTCAAAACTTTATGATTTCATCATCAAAATCGCCTCTGGGCAATCAAGTTTAGAAGAATGTCGAACGTGGTTTTCTGAAAATGTTATTTCAAATCTCTGAATACCAACATCTCAATATCCTTCAAATTTCTCTTGTAAAATTACAACCCAATTCTACACAATCTATCCTTACTTGAAAGTATTACGCTAAAATAATATATTATATCTTGCTAAATTAATATCGTTTATCTAAATAATATTTCCAATTTTCCTTGTCCGTAAAGCTTGTTTAATTTCATCCAAAATTGCAGGGTCATCTATCGTAGATGGTACTGTAAAATTTTCACCATCTGCCAACTGCCGAATTACTTTTCTTAGGATTTTTCCAGAACGTGTTTTGGGTAAACGTTTTACCAAAATAGTATTTCGATAAAAGGCAACAGCCCCTATTTTATCACGTATGAGGGCAATTGTCTCATTTTCAAGGCTTGTTTCATCAATCGATTGTCCATCTTTCAATACCGCAAAACCAACAGGTCTTTGTCCACGCAATTCATCTGCAATACCCAAAACAGCACACTCTGCTACGGCTGGATGAGAAGCAATTATCTCTTCCATCGAACCAGTTGAAAGTCGGTGTCCAGCTACGTTAATGACATCATCTACACGTCCCATTACATATACATATCCTTCGTGGTCTATATATCCGCCGTCACCCGTAAGATAATAACCTTCAAAAGTATTTAGGTACGACTCTTTAAAACGTTCGTGGTCGTTCCAAAGCGTTGGTAAACTCCCTGGAGCCATCGGCAATTTTATGCAAATATATCCTTCTTCGTGAGCTTTATTTTCCTCACCTGCTTCGTTCAAAATCTTCAATTCAAAACCACAAACAGGCTTTGTTGCAGAACCCATTTTTACAGGAAACTCTTCAACACCCATCATATTTGACACCATTCCCCAGCCCGATTCTGTTTGCCACCAGTGGTCAATTACTGGTAGTTTTGAAATGTTTTGTAACCATTCTAAGGTTGCTGGGTCGCAGCGTTCACCCGCAACAAAAATGCTTTTTAATGAACTTAAATCATACTTTTTCATTAATTTAGCCTCTGGATCTTCTTTTCGGATAGCTCTAAAAGCCGTTGGAGCGGTAAAAAAACAATCAACTTTATGCTCTTCAATCACTCGCCAAAATGTTCCTGCATCGGGTGTGCGAATGGGTTTTCCTTCAAAAAAAACGGTCGTACAGCCATAAATTAACGGAGCGTAAACAATGTAAGAATGCCCTACAACCCAGCCTACATCCGATGCTGCCCAAAAAACATTCCCTGGTTTTACGTTATAAATATCTTCCATTGAATAATTGAGTGCAACAGCGTGTCCACCATTATCTCGTACAATTCCTTTTGGTTTGCCTGTTGTGCCAGAAGTATAGAGAATATACAGTGGGTCCGTGGCATCAACTTCCACACAATCAGCCGGTTCTGAATTATTTTGAAGTTCAAAAAAATCAATATCACGACCTTCAATCATACTTGCAATAGCCTGAGTACGTTGTAAAATAATGGTATATTGAGGTTTAAATTCAGATTTTTCGATGGCATCATCCAATAGTGGTTTGTATGGAATAACCTTTTCAAACTCAATCCCACACGAAGCCGAAATGATAACTTTTGGTTTAGCATCATCAATTCTAATTGCTAATTCGCTGGGAGCAAAACCGCCAAAAACTACGGAATGAATCGCCCCTAATCTGGCACAAGCCAACATTGCCATAGCCGCTTCGGGTACCATCGGCATATAAATGACTACGGTATCGCCTTTTTCTACGCCCAAGCTTTTTAAACCTCCAGCCAATTTTGCAACTTCATCACGCAATTCTCTGAAGGTATATTTTTTAACGGAATGAGTGGCGGGTGAATCATAGATTAATGCGACTTGTTCTCCTCTCCCCGATTCTACGTGGTAGTCGAGCGCTAAGTAAGATGTGTTTAGTTTCCCACCTTCGTACCAACGATAAAATCCATTTTCATCTTGAGAAAGAATGGTTTCTGGCTTTTTGAACCATGCAATTTTATCCGCTTGCTCTGCCCAAAATTGTTCTTTATTAGTGATGCTGTGATTATATTTTTCTTGATATTTCATTTCTCTTATATAAATGTTTGATACTGCAAGAGCGAATAAATTTTATCACTCCATTTTTGTACTTCCCGATACCACATTTATCGCCAAGGCATTAACTTTGGCAACTAAAGTTCGGGTTGAAAAAGGTTTGGTAACGTACAAATCTGCTCCAACAGAATAACCTTTTTCCATGTCGCTTTCCTTATTTTTTGCACTCAAAAATATGACTTTGATATGTTCAAAACGGAGGCTATTTTTTACATGATAACAAACTTCGTAACCATCAACGTTGGGCATCATAATGTCCAATAAAATAATTGAAGGCACTTCTTTTTCTATAATATCCATCGCCTCAGAACCGTCACGTGCAATAAACACCTGATAGCCTTCCTTTTTCATCAGAAATTCCAATGACATTAAAATACTCGGCTCGTCATCAACGATTAATACTTTTATTAACTCTTTCATTTCTTTTAGATGTTTGATGTTAGGTTTTCGATGTTTGCATTTTGAGTTTCGATGTTGGTTATTCTATTTTCTTCCGAACATCGAATAACGAATATCAGATATTGAAACTCGAATATCGAAGCTACACCACTGAAATCATAAATGTAAATTTTGACCCTCTTTTGACTTCACTTTCTACCCAAATTTGACCATTATGAAGCTCGATGATTTTCTTAGAAATTGCCAAACCTAAACCACTACCTTTCGGTTTTTTGATAGTTTGGTCTTCGGCTTGGAAAAATTTATCAAAAATCAATCGCTGGTAATTTTTATCAATTCCAACGCCATTATCCTGTACGCTTGTGTAAATACAACCTTCCACATAATGCGTTGCGATGATTATTTCTCCTTTTTGAGGTTCACAAAATTTAATGGCATTGGATAAAAGATTGACTACCACTTGCACTAATTTATCTCGGTCAGCCTCAAATCTGGGAGCAAAACGATCAGGAATAAATACAATTTTGATTCCTTTTTCTTTCATTTGTTGGAATAAAGTATCAATCGAATCTTTGATAATATCCTGCATATCAACTTCCTCTTTAACTAACTTCTGTTTGCCCGACTCGTATTTTTCTAAATCTAACACTTGATTTATCAACCTACTTAATCGGTCAGATTCTTTGACAACCGTTCCCAAAAAATGTTCTCGTTCTTCAATTTCCATATCTGGATTATCGTAAACAATTTCGGATAAAGCTCTAATTGATGTCAGCGGAGTACGAATTTCGTGAGCAACAGTCGAGAGAAAATCATCTTTCAGTTTATCGGTTCTTTTAAGAATTTCGTTGGCATCTTTTAATTCAGAAGTCGCTCTTTCTAATTCGACCGATTTTCTCTTCAAACTTTTATTGGCTGACAATAACTCTTGCGACGATTTCAAAATACTAATTACTTCTTCAGTTGAAATTTTTTCTTCTTTTGAAACCGAAGAAATCATAATTCGAGCCGAAGCCGTTCCGACTACACCAGCCAAAAGTTTTTCGGCATAGGTTACTAAAAGAGGGTCGGCTTTTTCACTATTTAAATTTATTCTGTGTTTCTGAGCGAAGAGTTTTAATATTTTATCCGAACGTTTTTCTCCAAAGAAATTATTTAAAAGTATCTGAATATCAGCCACATAAGCTGTTCCTCGCCAAATTGAAGAGGTTTCTAATTGCTCAGAATATTTAAAAATATCAACAAAAATTACCGCCTGATTGTGTTCAATGGATGACTCTTTACTGTTAAGAGAAAAATATAAATAACAACTTAGATTGAACAACAAACTCCAAAACATTCCGTGTGAAACATTATCCATACCTTTTAAACCAAAAAGCGAAAACGGTTTCAAAACCTCAATTCCAAACAAACCATTATCAATGATCGACTTTGGAAAAATCCCCGCTCCAACCATCGAAGGCAATACGAGTGTAAAAAACCAAATCAACGACCCAACAATCAAACCAATTAATGCCCCTTTTCGATTACCTCCCTTCCAGAAAATCCCCCCAATAATGGCAGGCGTAAATTGTATTACGGCGGTAAACGAAACCATTCCGATAGAAACCAATGAATAATGTTCGGCAATAGTTTTGTAATATAAATACGCCAAAAGGATAATCAGGACGATGGAAGTACGACGAATATTATTAACCAAATTGCTTAAATTACCTTTAAAACGTTCTTGCATCCGTTTACTTTTCAAAACTACCGGCATCACTAAGTTATTGGAAATCATCACACTGAGAGCAATTGTCTCTACGATAATCATACTTGTAGCGGCAGAAAAACCACCAATGTAAGTAAATAATGTAAGAAACTTTTGGTTGTATTTTAGCGGAATGGCCAACACATAATTATCTGGATTTACGGTGTGGTTCGAGAAAATCAATTCACCACCCAAAGCCGTTGGGATTACAAAAATATTAATCAGCAACATATACAACGGAAACAACCACATCGCCTTATTGAGGTGTTTTTCGTTTACATTTTCTACCACAGCAACTTGAAATTGACGGGGTAAAAACATAACAGCAGCCATAGAAAGAAAAATGTGCCAAAACCATCCCGAAAAATCGCCATCATTATTAAAAATAAACGTTTTTCGCAAATCTGGAATTTGGTAGGCTTTCTGAAAAATATCCCCAAAACCGTCGAAAATGATGTATGTCACGAAGATTCCTGTCGTTACAAAAGCCATCAATTTAATGATTGATTCGGCCGCAATGGCAGTTACCATTCCTTCGTGGCGTTCAGTTGAATCAATTTTTCGAGTTCCAAAAATTATTGTAAAAACGGACAAGACAACTGCGATGTAAAATGCCAAATCTCCCCAAAAAAGTTTATCCGCATTTTGGTCACCTGATGAACGTGCAACAATCAAAAAGCTACTTGAAATCGCCTTTAGTTGAATGGCAATGTATGGCAAAACGCCTAAAATACAAACCAGCGTTACTAATACGCCCAAGGTTGCACTTTTCCCGTATCTTGAAGAAATAAAATCGGCGATTGAAGTGATTCTTTGGACTTTACAAATTCTGATAATTTTCCGCAAAACAATCCACCAAAGCGGCATCATAATGGTTGGACCAACGAAAACGGCTAAAAATTCAATCCCATTACTGACTGCTCTACCAACCGAACCATAAAACGTCCAAGCGGTACAATAAACCGCTAACGATAAGGCATAAATGTATGGGTTCGTGACTAAACTTTTCCCTTTTTCAGACTGTTTTTCTGCCCAATATGCAACTCCAAAAAGGAATGCCAGATAAAGCAAAGAGACCATTATTAATACAACGCTATTCATCTTTTTGGTTTTCTTTACTTTCTTTTTTAATCACTCTAAAAATGGTCGCAATCAGCAAAACCCAAACCACGAAAATATAAAGATATAGCGAAGGTATTCCGTTGATAGTACCGCCATTATTAAATATTGACAGTACGGGAAAATTAAAAAGTATCAAGAATAATCCACTCACTATCAATAATTTCTGGTCTTTCATACATTTGAATTTGCGATAAACTGTGAGATTTAAAATATATGCTTTAAGGCAAATGGACGTAAAATAATCGTTTCTATTACTCTCTTATTTTCTTATAACCCACATTTCTATTTTATAACAATTTAGCTATTTTTTGATACTATTTTCATATTCAAGCGACTATATTTGCTAAGAATATATAGCTAAAAAGAAAATATGCCAAGAACCCTGATTTCTCAAAGATTTCTGTGGCATATTTTACTCAACTCATCTATCCCTAAAACTATGTTTCAGTATTTTTATTAATTTTCAGTATCGTACTCTCCTGAAAGAGCATAACGACCAAAAATCAACAAGCCACCCGTGATGATGGGCGTAAGAACAAGCATGATGATGATACCAAATACCAAGTCTTCTTGCTTGCCAGAGGCAAATTTTGGAAGGCCCAATACCGCAATACCGAAATAAGCAGTAGCTAAAGCCAAGAGTATCCAAACTACTCCTAATATTTTTTTGATTCCGTTCATTTTCTTGTATGTTTTACTATCTGAAAGGCTTTAAGTTTTAAAAAAATTGACTTTCAGATAGTTGAGTTCAAAAATTGTAATTTTATTTGCGTTTAAAATAATTGAGTTAGACTTTAAATACTCAGTAATGTTAATCACTAAATCTCAATTTACTCAATCACTAAATTTAATTTTAGTCTCTAATACTTCTATCTTCTTTAATATAGATTAATCCAATAACAAAACAGATAGCCGCTACAATCATTGGGTATTTTAAACCTTCCAAATATGGTTGTGCATTTACCACAGCTTGACCTGCTTTTTCAGCCACTGTATTCGCATCTTTCGCAGTCGTTACTAAATACGTTGCAATAGCTGGCATCAATCCACCGAATATACCGTTACCAATGTGATATGGTAATGACATTGATGTATAACGAATTTTTACTGGGAACATTTCAACTAAGAACGCTGCAATTGGACCATAAGCCATTGTTACGAAAATCAATTGAATAAATACCATCATAATCAAAGTCCATCTATCAGAATCATTGATTTTTACTGTTTTAGTAATATCTGGTTTTGGTTGGTCCGCTTCTGCTTTACCCGCAACGATTGTCACTTTCTTAACTTCTTTATAAGTAGTTCCGTCAACGTAAGATTTGTTCGTCGTAGTCGTAATTAAAGAATCCGTAGTTGATTTTGGTGCTAATTCTTTCTTCGTTTCAACTTTCGTTTCTGCAACAATTTCTTCCTTGTTTTTCAAGTTTGAAGTCTGATACATTTTCTCATAAATCGGACGATAACAAATAACCGCTAATAACATACCCGCTAACATAATTGGTTTACGACCCACTTTATCCGATAACCAACCAAATAATACAAAGAACGGAGTACCCATCATCAAAGCTACAATTAATAAAGTATTGGCTTGGTCAAAATCAATATTCATGATTTTCAACAAGAACGTCTGAGCGTAAAATTGCCCCGTATACCAAACAACCCCTTGTCCCATTGTTGCTCCAAATAAAGCTAACAATACAAATTTGAAGTTCAATTTATTACCAAAAGATTCTTTTAATGGATTAGTTGAAGTCTTACCTTCCGCTTTAGCTTTAGCAAATAGCGGAGATTCCGACATATTCTTACGAATCAATACTGACACGTAAACCATTATGATTGACACCAAGAATGGAATTCTCCATCCCCAATCTTCCCAAGCAGTTTTTTCCATTGAGTTTTTTGTTACCAAAATAACACCTAATGAAATGAATAAACCTGCGGTTGCCGTAATCTGAATCCAAGAAGTCCAGAAACCACGTTGTCCTGCTGGCGAGTGTTCTGCCACGTAAGTAGCTGCACCACCGTATTCACCACCAAGTGCAAGGCCTTGTAATAATCTCAAAACCAATACAATTAACGGGGCAAAGAAACCAATCGTCTCATATTTTGGTACTAAACCAATGGCAAAAGTAGCTCCTCCCATCAACACAAGCGTCACCATGAAAGTATATTTTCTACCAATTAAATCGCCGAGACGACCAAAGAATAATGCCCCGAAAGGACGTACTACAAAACCTGCGGCAAAAGTTGCTAATGTTGAAAGAAAAGCCGCAGTAGGGTTATCTTTCGGGAAAAATTGTGTGGAAATAATAGTGGCTAAACTTCCAAAAATGTAAAAATCGTACCATTCGATGAGTGTTCCCACCGAAGATGCCCCAATGATGGCAGCTAATCCTTTGGTCGAAGTTTTTTCTATTTGTGTTGACATAACAGTAAAAAGGGGTTATTTGAGTGATTTTTTAGTGATTGCAAATTGCTAAGCAATGAGACTTGAGAAACAGTTTTCTTTCCTGTAAATAATAGAAACTTATTGCTCAAATCTCATTTCTGTTATTCTAAAAATTATAAACCATTACGGCTGAAATACGATTGTTGGTTGCATCAAAAGCTCTGGCTAAAGTACCAGTACCCGCTTTAAATGAAATAGTCGCTGGTAAAGAACCGTCTGCATTTGGAACTGTTCCGTCGATATCTGCCCACTTCATCATTGATAATTCATATTCAAGTGCGAATTTCATTTTCCCTGAATAAAAATCAATTCTTGGGGTAATTCTTAACATATTATCAAACGTACGACCAGTTGCTGTACTAATTCCTCGGCCTTGAAATGCTAAAGTTCCCGCCTTTACATTTGCTTGATTAATTGGATTAGCCAATCCTAAGTTTTGCAAATAACCAATAAAAATAGCAGGTTGTATTTTCTTAGAAACCGTAGAGATAAATTCTCCCCACATATTCAACTGATTTTGAGCTTCATATTTCCATTCGCCCGTTGTTGCATCTCTGTATTCTGCAAAACCACCCATTCCAACATATTGCGTATAGCTTTGTCCGTAAGTAGTATGAAATTTCACTGTCGCTTTATCAGTTGTTAATTTTGCGTAAGCTAATAAATTAAGTGTGAACAAATTAGAAGCGATATTTTTCTGAACATTACCAGCACCTGTTCCACCATAAACACCCGTTGTTGTATTCTGAGTATCAATAATTTTTGGTCTAATCGTATTTCCTTCAAGTCCAACTGAAGCTAAAAACTTCTTGTTTTCAAAACCAAGTTGCGTTGCAAAAGCAGGAGTTGAAGCGAATTTCTGAGCATCTACACCCGTACCCGATGATAATGTTCCTGCTGGACTAAAACCAGCCAAATCATAGCCGAAAATCATTCCCATTAATGATACTTCTTTTCCCAATTTGTGCGTCAAACGAACCTGTGGAACGAATGAAAATGGATTAAAAGGAATTCCTGTGCTAAAATTAGCAGTTCCTGGAAAACACTTTGGAATAAAATTCGGATTCCAATATTGTCCAACCATTAATTGATTTTTCGTCCAATCCATTGAAACAAACGCATGACGAAGTCTTAATAAATTTTCAGTTCCTCCCCCCGAAGCTCCTGCTGGAGCAGTGGCGGCACCGTTGGTAATTCCGAAAAAGTCCGTTTCTAAAGTACCAGAGATTTTAGCTCCAAAAGCAGTTATGCCTCCCATTCTTACTCCCAAGCGTGTAACAATTGCTGAATATCCCAATTGTGGAATTGCATTGGCATCATCATTTCCATTTGGGGTCAACGATGTTCCAGTTCTTGTCGGAAGATTAGTCGCATCCGATGGATACACATCCAAAACGCCATCTCTCAAATCCAGATTTCTCCGAGAATTATAGTAAATATCATTTCTCAAAAATCCGTAAACTGTCACTTTTTGTTCTGCGGGTGGTGCAGGAGCTGGAGTAGCAGTTGTTGTACTTGTACTGGTGGTTGCTGGTGCTTGTTGGGCGAAAATTTGGCTATTAGCCAACACTCCGCCCAACAGACAGAGTAATAATTTCTTCATGATACTAATGGTTTCTTATGGTTTTGTTTTGTTATAATTTTGTACTAAAAAATCTCTTTTTTGTACAATCATGATTCAAAGGTCACAAAAAAAACTATACTGTCAATAGCAATGGTATAGTCTTGCTATATATGTATAGTTTTAATTAATTATTCAAACAAAATACCTTTAAGAACTTCATCAGGACGGATATTCGTGAGGAAGGCAATTTTATTAGTGCTTCAAACGCTCCCATTTAATGAGCATAAACTTATCACCCAGTTCCGTTACAATCATACCAGCATCACGAAGATTTTCTCTATCTGTATAAAAAGCCACTAATTCCCTGTGATTCATGATTTTATAAGTAGGATAATACTCCGAATTTTTAGGGATTTTAATCTGGTATTTCTTCACCCAATTCATCACTGACACGTGTGAAACCCCCAAAAGACGTTCTATTTCACGGTAACTGACTCCTTCAATGTACAACTGTAAAGCCTTAATTACGTAATAAGTTGAGATACCTTTACCCAACTTCTCGACGGTAAAATTATAATTACAGTCTTTACATTTAAAGCGTTGTTTTTCATTGATAACACCACTTTTTGTTATATTATTACCATCACAACGTGGACAATTAGGATTTTTCATATAAATAATGTGATATAGTATATTTAGCAAATCTATATTAAATAAGCAACAAAACAATAACTACTTAAAACAAAAAATATTGATACTTTAAGTATGACAAACACTAATTTTTCAAAATAAAATTCTGTAAACCAAAAATAAGCCAAATATTATTCGTTTTGTACAACTACAACTACAAACCATTGCATTTATCCAAGATTAAATTGTCAGTTTCGCAACTGCTTCTTTCAATTTTTGCCTTGCTTGATATTTTTGTAAAATAATTGGTTCCACCATTCTCTCCTGACAATCCATTAATCCGCAACGTTCACAAGTTTCATTTACTTTTCGACGAGTCAATGATGAGTCACTCAAAAAGTTTACAATGCTTTTTAAATTGTCATCAATCGCAAAACCAATCGTAATACTACTATTCATTTTTTTGTTTGGCGGAGATGGTTTTGCCAGACAAATCACTAAGTAATTATTTTCCGTATCAATGTATTCCGAAATCTGTGCGTTACACAATATTTCTTCGGAACGATACCCTGATTGCTTTTGGATATTTTCTAAATCTTTCAAAATAGTCAATGACATCCACCGACGACAATAATGCTCGTTCATAACCGTACCGTGCGGCGTGTGCAACTTGGTAAGGTGCATTTCTTTGGTCAGATGAAATAAACTATTATCGACTTGATTATTAAAACGCAGATAAAACAGATTTTTAATCTTGAAATGACTCGTCATTATGTTTGTTAGACGGTGCATAAAAACTTCGGGCGTTACACTAAATAAACGCATAATACTGAGCAACATTGACGAATCCCATTTGGGCGAAGCGAAGAAATAGGTCAGACGGTCAACCAGAATATTTTTATTTATCAAAACTGCTCCCGCAAAATACGAAGCTCTGAAATTATTCAGAACTTGTTCAAAAGATTCAACCTCAATAACTGATGAGATATAAGACCGCTTTTTGAGTTGCAGAAACTGATACCCAATTTCTCTTCCGTAGGTAAACGTTTTTTGCTCAGTACTCAAATCTTTATTTATCAACAACTTAGACGATTTTGGGTCAAAAATTGAGCGAATACTTACCAAATCGGGAAATTCTTCTTTTGAAAACTCTTCTATATGATAACCATAAAAGTTTTCGAGGATTTCTGCCAATAATTTTTCATTGGGAGCGGTAGTATTACCAATTTCAAAGAGTTTCCGAAATTGTTGGGCCGACTGTTCTAAATCCTCAAAGTAGTTATCATACATTTCTTGGTACGACCGCAAGACTGAAAAGTAGAACTGCTCAACCCGCATATCATAATTTCGACTAATTTCAATAATCGTACTAATAAATGCCGAAATTTTAGCAGGAGCTTGGGACATCAATTCGATAAAATCGGAAGGCTCGATACCAAAAATCTCCAAAGGCAACTCCGTCAGGATATTTGAATTTAATAATTCAGCAATAGGCTCTAATTGCTTACTTAATTTCAGAGAAACCAACGAATCATAATCAACCTCAAAGGCTTCGGAAAGAGCCATTATTTTTTCCGTTTTCGGATATTTTTTTCCTTTTTCTATTTCATTCAGATAAGAAATGGAAAGGTTGGACTTTTCCGAAACTTCACTCAAAGAGAGTTTTCGATCAAGACGTAATTGTCTAATTTTTAGTCCGAAAATTATTTTCACTTTATCGCTGTTGACGCTCATAGCTATATCTTTTTTACAAAAATACTAATATTTGTTTAATAACAATGCAAATTTATTTATTTAGCGAAAATTCGCTTTTAAATATATTTCAATATCTAAAGTCTTTATTATGATAAATCTACTATTTTATTTTTATTTTATTGTACTTTTTCAAAAAATAACATGATTTTTTCAATAAAAATACTTAAAAAATATATTTAGCGAAATTTCGCTTGTTTTATATTTTTCGCTTTAGTATGTTTGTCAAAGAAATCAGGCACAGGAACATTAATAAGTATCTCCAACAGCAAAACTGATGAGTGACCATAACAAAACAATATATATACAGTATCATTAAGCCCCAAAAATTATGATTACAACAGTCCAAGGAGTAGAGATATTAGGAGAAATGTCTCTTCCATACGAAGATATTTTAACTCACGATGCGTTAACATTCATTAGGGATTTACACCGAATGTTTAACAAGCAACGTAAAAGCCTTTTGCAAAAGCGAATTGACCGTCAAGATGCCATCAATAAAGGCGAAAAATTAGATTTTTTATCTAACACCGCTGCCATTAGAGATATTGATTGGGTAGTTGCTCCGATTCCTGCCGATTTGCAAGATAGACGAACGGAAATTACTGGCCCCGTAGATAGACGCATGGTAATTAATGCCTTGAACTCAGGAGCAAAAATATTCATGGCCGATTTTGAAGATGCTAATACGCCATCCTGGCATAATTTGATGGACGGGCAAATCAACTTACGTGATGCCATCAGAAAACAAATCGACTTTACCGCTGACAATGGAAAGCAATACGCTTTGAAAGAAAATATTGCCGTATTGAAAGTTCGTCCAAGAGGTTGGCACATGGAGGAAAACCACATTTTAATTGACGGAGAACCTATTTCAGCTTCAATATTTGACTTTGGTTTGTATTTTTTCCATAATGCTTGGGAATTAGTAAAACGTGGAAGTGGCCCGTATTTTTATCTCCCAAAAATGGAAAGTCACCTCGAAGCAAAACTCTGGAATGAAATATTTATTTCTGCTCAAGAAACCATTGAAATGCCTCGGGCAACGATTAAGGCTACTGTTTTGATTGAGACAATTATGGCGGCTTACGAAATGGACGAAATTTTATACGTCCTCCGTGAACACATTGCTGGCTTGAATGCAGGTCGTTGGGATTATATTTTCTCTTGCATTAAGAAATTTCATCGTTTCTCAAATTGCATTCTACCCGACCGCTCGCAGATTACTATGTCAGTACCTTTTATGCGAGCTTACGCCAAACTATTGGTACAAACTTGCCACAAACGCAAAGCACACGCTATGGGTGGAATGTCAGCGTATATACCAAGTCGTAAGGACGAAAGTATCAATAAATTTGCCTTTGAGAAAGTTACAGCGGATAAAGAATTGGAAGCATCAACGGGCTTTGACGGCACTTGGGTTGCTCATCCAGACTTGGTACCCGTTGCATTAATACCGTTCAACAAAGCACTGGGCGATAATCCACACCAAAAGCACATACTACTGGAAAATGAAGTAATTA
>JAZKDE010000115.1:0-16007 GCA_040387735.1 Bacteroidota bacterium | reverse complement strand
CACAGTTAAGTGATTTTAACATTCCAGATAGTTCAATTACCGAAGCAGGCATTCGGATGAATATCCAAGTTGGGATTTTATACATTGAATCTTGGTTGAGAGGCATCGGGGCAGCAGCAATTCATAATTTAATGGAAGATGCTGCCACTGCTGAAATTTCAAGAGCTCAACTTTGGCAATGGCTTCACCACCGAGCAAAAACGTATTACGGAGCAACAATTGATATTTCAATGTACAAATTTTATTTGGCAGACGAAATACAAAAAATAAAAGAAATGGTCGGTGAGGATAATTATTTTAACGGAAAATTTTTCGATGCCATTAACCTTTTTGATAAATTGGTTACGCAAAAGAAATTCGACCTTTTCCTAACCACCGAAGCTTACAGTACACTTTTGGCAACAGAAGAAATAGAAGCATAAAAAGTTAGTGGAATTGTGAATCGTAAAACGCAGCTCACATTTCACCACTCATTATTAATTAAAAATCAAGCATTTATAACAAAACAAAATCATGAAAATTTCACAAGAAGACCGCATTCAACAATTAATTACAGATTGGACAACTAACCCACGTTGGAAAGGCGTTGAACGTCCTTACACCGCCGAAGACGTTGCTCGTTTGGCAGGTTCATATTTATTTGATTACAGCATCGCTCGTATGGGTGCTGAACGTCTTTGGGATTTATTACACACCGATGAGTGGGTTGCTGGCTTGGGGGCTTTAACGGGAAATCAAGCCGTACAGGAAGTTCAAGCGGGTATGAAGGCGATCTATTTGAGCGGTTGGCAAGTAGCGGCCGACGCAAATCTTTCGGGAAATATGTACCCTGACCAAAGTTTATATCCCGCCGACAGCGTTCCAAATGTAGTAAAACGCATTAACAATGCTTTGTTGCGTGCCGACCAAATTCAATCAGTAAGTGGCGACCAAGATATTCATTGGATGGTACCAATCGTAGCAGATGCTGAAGCAGGTTTTGGTGGAAACTTAAACGCTTTTGAATTAATGAAATGGATGATAGAAGCGGGTGCATCGGGCGTTCACTTTGAAGACCAATTATCATCGGCTAAAAAATGTGGTCATTTGGGCGGCAAAGTTTTAGTACCAACACAAGAAGCAATTAATAAATTGGTAGCGGCACGTTTGGCGGCTGACGTTTGCGGTGTTCCAACCTTAGTAATTGCTCGTACTGATGCAGAAGCGGCTAACTTAATCACTTCTGACGTTGACGAAAGAGACGTTCAATTCGTTGATTATGAGAAAGGTAGAACTTCAGAGGGTTTTTATCACGTAAAAAACGGTTTACAGCAAGGAATTGACCGTGGTTTAAGTTACGCTCCTTACGCCGATTTAATTTGGATGGAAACAGGCAATCCTGACTTAGCTATGGCTCGTGCTTTTGCCGAAGGAATTCACGCCAAATTCCCAGGAAAAATGTTAGCGTATAACTGTTCACCTTCGTTTAATTGGGCAAAATTCATGAACGAGGAACAAATGGGAACATTCCGTGAAGAATTAGCCGCAATGGGGTATAAATTCCAATTTATTACCTTAGCCGGCTTCCATGCTTTGAACACTGCTATGTTCGAGCTTTCATCTGACTATGTAGCTAATGGCATGGCTGGATTCTCAAAATTACAACAAAGAGAATTTGCTTTACAGTCGAAAGGCTTCAAAGCCATCAAACACCAAGCATTCGTTGGAACAGGTTATTTTGATGCTGTTCAGAATACGGTAACCAGTGGTTTATCTTCAACTGGAGCATTAAAAGGCTCTACTGAAGAAGAACAATTCCATTAATAATAAGTAGTAAATTAGTTTTGGGGAATATAGAAAAGCCTGTCCACTTTGTGTGACAGGCTTTTTACATTCTACTTTTGACCCAATACTAAGTGAATTACTGCTATTTCATGGTACTATTTCAAGATTTCAGTAGAAATAGTTTATTTAGCGAATTTTCGCTTGATTTTTAATTTACGCAAACATACCTTTGTATCAGTAATCAGAAAAAGAACTTGAAGACTCTGTTCTGAACAAAACTTTGGTGAAATCTAAAATAACAAAACGATGAAACATGACATTCTCACAACTGACCTCAGCAAAACAGCCAACCCTATAATCAATCATCCACGTTTTAGTCTTCACTCCGATATTCACTTAAATTTGAGAGTATCAACCTTGGTAGATGAAGCTTTGCAAAACGGCGAAGGTACGCTCACAGATACAGGTGCATTCATGTGTGATACTGGAAAATTCACAGGTCGCTCGCCCAAGGATAAATTTATCGTTTACGATGACAAGACTGCGGACACAGTAGCTTGGGGAGAAATCAATCAAGCGATTGACCCTGATAAATTCGAACAATTATATCAGAAAATGATTACGTTTGCGGCGGATAAAAAACTGTACGCTCGTTACTCATTCGCTTGTGCTTCTGAACATCATAGAACTAATATTCTCGTAATAAATACGTTAGCTTGGCATAATCTATTCTGCCATCACCTTTTTTTACGTCCAACGGATGAAGAAATAGAAAACTTCCAACCAGAATGGACTATTCTAAATATTCCAGAATTTGAAGCCGACCCAATTACTGACGGTACTCGTCAAGGAAACTTTACAATTATTAATTTTACGGACAAAGTAATTTTAATCGGAGGAACAGGCTACGCTGGAGAAATGAAAAAAGGTATTTTCTCGGTATTGAACTATATTTTACCCGAAGAGAAAAAAGTACTTTCAATGCACTGCTCGGCTAATATTGGACAAGAGGGTGACACCGCTTTATTCTTTGGATTATCTGGAACGGGCAAAACAACATTATCGGCTGACCCATACCGAAAATTAATTGGAGACGACGAACACGGTTGGGACGACAATGAAGTATTTAATTTTGAAGGTGGCTGTTACGCCAAAGTAGTAAATTTAAGCAAAGAACAAGAACCAGAGATTTTTGGTGCTATTCGTTACGGAGCAATTTTAGAAAATACCAGATTTATAAAAGATACAATTACCGTTGATTACGCCAATCAAAGTGTGACAGAGAACACAAGAACAGCGTACCCAATTAATTATATTCCCAATGTGGCAGTACCATCAATTGGAACATCACCCAAAAATATTTTCTTTTTAACAGCCGATGCTTTTGGGGTTTTACCTCCCATTTCAAAATTAAGTGTTGAACAAGCGATGTACTATTTTGTAGCAGGATATACTGCAAAATTAGCAGGTACAGAAATGGGTGTTAAAGAACCTCAAGCAACATTTTCAGCTTGTTTTGGAGCTGCTTTTTTACCACTTGCTCCCAAAAAATATGCTGATTTATTGGGCGAAAAAATTAAATCGGGCGATGTAAAAGTCTGGTTAGTCAACACAGGTTGGTCTGGCGGAGGCTACGGAGTTGGGTCAAGAATGAAACTTCCTTTTACTCGTGCCATGATTAGAGCTGCATTAAAAGGCGATTTTGAAAGAATCTCATTCACCAAACATGAAATATTTGGCTTAGAAATGCCCGATAGATGTCCAAATGTTCCCGAAGAGATTTTACATCCACGTAATACTTGGGTCGATAAAAACGCTTACGATGTGAAAGCTAAAGCCTTAGCCATTTCATTTGAAGAAAATTATCAGCGAATTATCAAGTAACATAATAGTACAGGGAGGCTTTTTATAAAAAATAGCTAAAATTTGAGCTTTAGAGATTGTGTAATAAGTGTAAAGTCCTACGTTTTTGATTCTTCAACAGATTCTTAATACCTAATACTTAAGCCTTATTACATAACCCTAAAGCCATTTCTCATTCTCGAAAACCCGATAGTCAATGCAACAAGATAATACATTAGCTCTTCCCGTAGGCATCACCCTCGACCGCTTCATTATGCGTCAGCAAGAAGCATTTCCGTACGCTACGGGCGAACTTTCTCAATTATTGAGAGATATTGCTCTCGCTTCAAAAATCATTAACCGTGAAATAAATCGGGCAGGATTAATTGATATTACGGGAGCTTTAGGTCGTGAAAATATTCAGGGTGAATCGCAACAAAAATTGGATATGATTGCTAATATTCGTTTTATCAGAGCTTTGATAAACGGTGGGCAAGTCGTTGGAATTCTTTCCGAAGAAGACGACGAAATTATCCAAACGGACAATCTGAACGCCAAATACGTTGTGGCAATGGATCCGCTTGATGGCTCTTCAAACATTGATGTAAATGTATCAATCGGGACAATTTTCTCCATTTATCGTAGAGTTAGTCCCATTGGAACGCCTGCTACCAAAGAAGATTTTATCCAAGGTGGACGAAAACAAATTGCGGCGGGTTATATTCTTTACGGTTCTTCAACCATTATGGTTTATACAACGGGCAAAGGCGTAAATGGCTTTACCTACGAAAATTCTTTGGGTGAATATTTTCTATCCCACGCTGAAATAAAAATACCCAAACACGGCAAAATTTATTCGGTAAATGAAGCTTATTTCGATGAGTTCGCCAATCCAATTAGAGAATTCATTCAGGAAATGCGTCAAGAATCGGGCTGTATGGCTCGTTATATTGGTTCTTTAGTAGGTGATTTTCATAGAAATTTATTGAAAGGCGGTATTTATCTCTACCCACCAACTCGCAAAGCATTAAGCGGAAAGCTACGACTTTTTTATGAATGTTATCCTTTGGCATTTGTCATCGAGCAGGCGGGAGGAAAAGCAACCGATGGATTGAGAGACATTTTAGATATTGCTCCTAAAGAAATTCACCAGAGAAGTATGGCATATTTAGGTTCGGAAGAATTGATTAAAAATTTAGATCATAAAATTAAGCTATTTAATGATTCAGTAGTTAAACAATTACAAAATGTGTAGAGAACACAACACTTCTTCTCTCATACATAAATTAAAAAGGGCAAGGAATTTTAAATTCCTTGCCCTTTTTAATTTATGTATTCATCTTAATCCACCCAAGAGAATTTATATTCTAATTCTGGGACTTTGATTCTATCTGTCAAACGAGTCAAACGCTCTGGCAAACGCATTAAATAATCCTGAGCTTTTTCGGCCGCACCGTTCAAACCAGTCATGCTTGAGATATTCCAATCATTCAGTAAAATCTCTAAAATATCAATATAATCTTTTCCTGTATAAACGCCCAAACGTTGAGCAGCATCAGAGAAATGGCCATAAATACCACCTTTTTCACCGTTTAATTCACGAAGAAAATGGGCTGGCATTACGATTTTTTGTTTCATCATCTCAGCAAAAGCCAACATCATTTCCGAAGGGTCAAGTTCAAAAATACTGGTAATAAAACTCTTGTATGCCTTATGGTGACGCATTTCGTCAGCCGCAATCATCGCACACATTTTCGATAAAGAAGCATTTCCATTTTTTTTGGCTAATGCTCCCGTTCTACGGTGAGAAATATTAGTTGCTAATTCTTGGAACGAAGTATAAACGAATGTCTTATAAGGATCATCATCAGTTTTGATGTCAAAGCCATCAGCAATCAAATATTGAGTTGACGTTTCAACCGCTTTCATGTTTACTCTTCCAGATAAGTAAATATATTTATTCAACAAGTCCCCGTGACGGTTTTCCTCTGCTGTCCACGCACGTGTCCAACGAGCCCAACCTTGTGGGTCTTTGATCATATCTACCCCTTGAACAATCATAATTGAAGATTCGTAAGTTGGTAAAGCCTCCTCCGTAATCATATCACCAATTAGTACAGCCCAATAATCATAAGGAAGCTCACGAGCTGCCTGTTGAAGTTCTTTAACCTCGTCAAAAAAAGTATCTTTTGAAGGGTCTGGCAAAAAATCTGAAGGTTGCCAGTTGGTTTCTATCGGAATCAAGTACTTATCCACAATGCCATCCATACCGAGGGCGAGGTGGTTCATTACTTCAATTCTTTCATTTAGCTTTTCCATGATTGGTCTTTTCGTGGTTTGGTGAACAGCTTGTAACAAGCAAATATGAGTAAAATATGAATTACCCTAATTTTACAAAGGTACTCATTTATTTACAGATAATTCTCTGACTTTTGTCACTATATTTAGATATTTTTGTAAATATAAGATAGATGTCAGAATTCTTCTTCATAAGTGATTGTCAATTCCATCAGCAGCCTATCAAGCTTCCCACCTGTCTTCATCAATAGATACCGCTTTTTTAAATATACTTTTAAAATTATACCAGTGTTCGCCGTTTTTTTTGTGTATTCTAAAGGGAAATCAAAAATTATGAAGAGAATAATTTTACTTGCATTCATTATATCTTCTATTCCATCCCTCGTTGATGGACAAGCAAAGTGTGGTTTTGAAGATGGTTCAACCACTGGTTGGATATTATCAAACGGAACAATTGCAAATAGTGGAACGGCTGTAATTTACACAGCAGAAGTTACGGGAACAATAGAAAATGAGCATTTGATTACAAAAAAAACGGATGGAAATGACCCAAAAATCTATTCTGAATCTATCCCGATGGCTGCTCCAGGCAGTAATTATTCTATCCGCTTTGGAAATACTACGAGAGGTTCAAAGTTTGACCGATTGACCAAATCGTTCAGGGTAAATCAAGAAAACACTTTATTCCAATATCAATTTGCCGTCATTTTGCAAGATGATTTTGGAAAACACGCTTCTTATGAAAAACCAGGTTTTAACGTCAGAATCTTCGACAGTAATGGAAACGATATTAGTTGCAGTTTTTACGATGTACAACTACAAGCTACCTCGACCGTTGAAGGATTTAAAGTTCAAGGAGATTTAGAATATCGTAATTGGACAACGGTTGCCATTGATCTAAGAAATTACGTCGGACAAACCGTTACTGTTGAAGCTACCGTTCACGGATGTACCAAAAAAGTCCACTACGGATACGGTTATTTCAATGCTTATTGTCTTAAATCGGAAGTAAAACCAGAAACACCTTGTCCCGATAGCAATGGAGATATTACACTGAAAGCACCCGAAGGCTTTGAAAAATACATTTGGAGTACGGGAGAAACCGAACGAGAAATTAAAGTAAAAGCTACGATGGGCAATCAGTTTTCGGTAAAATTATTTCCTTTTAACAGCCTAAATGAAAACTGTAATTTACACCTTGATTTCTTTGTTCCAAGACCCGAAATTCCCGTACTCATTGATAAAGCCATTTGCGTTGGAGAAAATTTTGTATTTAAAGGAACAACCTATAATACCGCTGGCACCTACACCCAAATAATTAGCAATTCCAGTTCTTGTGATAGTGTCATTACACTAAATCTACGTGTAATTCCAATTGCTCAAATTACCAAAAATGTTAATATTTGTGAAGGAAACAGCTATAATTTTAAGGGAAATACGTACAATTCAACTGGTACTTTTTACAAAACTGTAAGTTCAGTCGATGCTTGTGACAGCATTTATACTATAAACTTAAAGGTCGTTCCTATTCCAAGAATCAGTAATAACTTTTCAATTTGTGAGGGCGAAAAAGTTCGTATTGGCGATTCAACCTATAAAAAATCTGGCACCTATATTACCACAATTAAAAGACTTAATCTTTGCGATAGCGTTGTAACAACAACTATCCAAATTGAAAATACCTTCAAAGTAACCTCCGCCCCCGACGTAATTCTCGAAAAAGGAGACAGCACCCTTATCACAGCATCCGTACAACCAACTGGTAATTACATATTTAATTGGACTCCCCAAGAAACACTTTCTTGTACCTCCTGTATCAATACGTGGGCCAAACCACCCATCACAACTACTTATATCGTGAGCGTATCGGCCATTAATAGCAAATGTATCAAACAGGCTGAAACCAAAGTAATTATTAGTTGCGGGATTTACGTTCCAACGGCATTTTCACCCAATAATGACCAGATGAATGATATTTTTTACATCGTAGGGAGTAAATGCGTAAGTCTCATCAAAGAAATGAATATTTATGACCGTTGGGGAGAATTGGTATTTCGAGATGAAAACTTTCCAACTGCCGATACTTCGCATGGTTGGGATGGTAGCTATAAAGGGAAGAATTTAATGTCAGACGTATTCACCTATAAGATTGTGGCTGAAATGAAAAATGGCGAAATAAGCTACCATTCGGGAGCAATTACTTTATTGAGATAAAACATATTTCTAAAATAAATGCACCCAAGCGTTTTAAAATACTTGGGTGCATTCATTTCATGTTACGATGCGGTTACTTAAAAATTCTTATCCAACAAATAAATCATAGAAGCCATAGAAGCGGCTCCCATTTCTAATTCACGTTGATTAACGGTTTCAAAACGGTCATTTGAAGCATGGTGATATTCAAAATAACGCTGTGGGTCAGGCTTAAAACCTACCAAAACGGTACCTTGTGGAGCAAGAGGTCCAATATCCACACCACCAGAACCACGCTCAATTTCGTTCAAGCCATACGGCGATAATAGGGTACGAAATCCTTGTAATTTAGCAACAACTTCTGCCGAACCACCTTGAATTCCGAAACCTCTTGGTGTAAAACCACCATTATCTGATTCCATCGCAAAAATATGCTTTTCGCTATTAGCTTTTGCCAAATCTGCATATTTCATCCCACCACGATTTCCGTTCTCTTCGTTCATAAATAAAACGACTCTCAAGGTATGTTTTGGTTTAATGCCCAATGTTTTAAATAATCTCAAAACTTCCATTGATTGAGCAATTCCAGTACCGTCGTCATGAGCACCCTGTGCTAAATCCCAAGAATCCAAATGTCCACCCACTACAATAATTTCTTCGGGTTTTTCAGAGCCTTTAATTTCAGCCACTACATTATGAGAAGGTGCATCAGGCAATGATTCGCACGATTGACGGAAATAAAATTTCAAACTTGGGTTTTCCTTCAATGTCTTACTCAATAAAGTTGCCGCATTAGTACTCAATGCCGCCGCAGGAATTAATGCCACACCCGTTGCATATTGCATCGAACCAGTGTGGGGATAATCATTTTCAGTACTACTCAAAGAGCGAATAATTACGCCAATCGCTCCCATTTTTGCTGCTTCATTAGCTCCACTACGACGTTGGTCGCCCGCTTGTCCGTAAGCTTCAAAAGTATTAATTTTGGTAGCATCCATTGGACGATTAAAGAAAATGATTTTACCTTGGCATTTTTCTTTACCCAAATCACGGAGTTCTTGGAACGTTTTCACTTCGATAACTTCCGCTGTAATTCCTTTTAGGGGAGTAGCAATTGAGCCTCCCAAAGCAACTAATGGTACAGCTATTTTTTGTTTTCCATTCAAAATATAGCCTTCCTCTTTTTTGCCACGAACCCAATGAGGAACCAGAACATCTTGTAAGAAAACTTTATCGTACCCACCAGATTTCAAGAGATTTTCTCCCCAAGAAACTGCCTTTTTCGCACCCTCTGAACCACTTAATCTGGGTCCAATTTGGGTAGTAAGTTCACGAAGCCACTCATAAGATTTTCCCTTTCCGAGAGCCTCATTGAAGAATTTCCGAATTACGGTCGAATCATTATCTTGTGAAAAACCTGATAATGAGATTGATAATAAAATGATTGTTGTGATGAAGGTTGTTTGTTTTTTCATAAAAGTTAAATTTTGTAATAATTCTAATCTATTGAGTATTTTAACGCTAAAATAATTAACATATATCAAGCCTTACTTAATACCAAATACTTAGAACACACTACAAACGTTGCATTGTATAAGTTTTCAAGTTCAATTTAGCACTTTCTGCTAAGATTTCTTCTAAAAATCGTATCTCAAAGCCATATTCTTCAGGTTTATTTGTAATTTTTGTAAGCGGACGATGCCCAAAAATCATTAAAACAGAACCTTCTTTTGCTGCTCTTTGCAAACCTTTCTTAATATCAAGTATCGTTAAGTGAGCATTCGTATCAATCAATAGAGCATTAACTTTAGAAGTATTTCCTTGGTAATAAATCTCGTCAATATCCTCTATTTCACGAGTATAATGGTATCCCCAAAGATTTCGAGTTTTCATGGAAACATCACGAAGAAGCGTAAAATATTTTAATAATTCACGGTCAGAATACCAAGTTTGAGAACCTCCGGGGTGAGCAAATGTCTTTGGCAGGAAACCTCGTTTTTTCATCGTTTTGAGAGCGTGAAATATTTCATTTTCCAAGTATTCTTCCAATGAATTATCCCAAATATAATACATCGACCGCACGTGCATTGCCCCGTGGCAACCGATTTCGTGTCCATCCTTTTGTAATTGATGTAATAATTGAACCTCCTCCGTAGACAAACTATCGGGTTGAGTAATATAAAAGGTAACTTTAGCGTTGTACTTCCGAAAAAGCGGACGTAATTGATACCATTCCTTCACAAATCTATCGTCAAAAGAAATAGCAATGCCTCCATTTCTTACAATCTTCTTTTCTCCGCAAGATTCCAAGACAAGGATAAAAAAAATGTAATAGAAACATTTTTGCATTAGATAGATACTTTTGAAAACCAATCCCAATTAGTCATTTCAGTAAACGAATTATTGATATAAGTCAATAATTTTATAACTGTTTTAACCTAAAATGTTACTAAACTATTAAAAAGCAACCGTTTTGACTAATTTTACGTTTATTATTAAACACACTAACAGACAATAATTGATACAATGTACACACAACCCAAAATTTTCCAACAATTCCCAGAATTGATTGCCATTGAGAGTACCAGACACGGAGGAGTCAGCAAGACGCCATATTCTTCTTTAAATTTGGGAATTTTCACCGATGACAATCCAGAAAATGTACTTGAAAACCGAGAACGCCTATTTAATGGCCTCGGAATTAGGAAAAGTAGAGTTGCTCATAGTTATCAAATTCACAGTGACAAAATTCTAAAAGTAACTCGTTGTAAGGCGTATGAAGGTTACGATGCCTTGATAACAGAAAATTCTAATAGCTTTTTATCCGTAACTATTGCTGATTGTACCCCCATTTTGCTTTATGATGCCAAGAATAAAGCCGTTGCTGCTATTCACGCAGGATGGAAAGGGACAGTTTTAGATATTGCCGCCAAAACGCTACAACAGATGCAGGATGAATTTAAAACAGATCCCAAAGATTGTTACGTATATGTGGGAACGTGTATAGACGGGAGCTCTTTTGAGGTCGGGGAAAATGTAGCAGAACAATTTGCTTTTGAATTCAAAAAACTGGATAAAAGTGGTCGAAAGCCCAAATTTTACGTTGATTTGAAAAAAGCCAATGTAGCTCAATTAGTAAAATGTGGCATTCCTGAAAATCAAATTGAAGTTTCGCCGTATTCTACCGTTTTAGATAATCAAAATTATTTTTCTCATCGAAAAGAGAAAGGAAAAACGGGACGAATGATTGCTTTAATTGGGGTTAGGAAGAGTTAGGTTTTAGGTATGAAGTTGAATTATGAGGTCTGACTTACGACCTCATAATTCATACCTCATCAGTCAATAAATCGCTTCGTAATTGGCTGATAACTATCCACTCGTCTGTCCCGTAAATACGGCCAAGTCGAACGGTAATATTCGGTTTTGTCTAAATCTATTTCCTGTACATGGACCTCTTCTTGATCGTGCGAACCTAAATATAAAAGTGTTCCGAAAGGATTTGCCACAAAACTTCCACCCCAAAACTGTTGGTCAGCTTCACGTCCAACCCGATTGACCGATACTACGTGTACGCCATTTGCCACAGCGTGCGAGCGTTGAATCGTTTGCCAAGCAGAATATTGTTCCCGACTAATACTTGAATCCGTTTCTGTTGTATCCCAACCAATTGCTGTTGGATAAAAAAGCACTTCAGCACCCATCAATGCCGTAATTCTTGATGCTTCTGGATACCATTGGTCCCAACAAATCAACACGCCAATTTTGGCAAATTTGGTTTGAAAAACTTTATACCCTGAATCTTCTGGTGAAGCATCTCCCGGTGTAAAGTAAAACTTCTCATAATATCCAGGGTCATCGGGAATGTGCATTTTACGATACTTGCCTAAATACGCTCCGTCGGCATCCAAAATAGCCGTTGTGTTGTGATATAAACCAGCGGCACGTTTTTCAAAAAGTGAAGCGATAATCACGACGCCTAATTCTTTGGCAACTTCCGAAAGGGTATCAGTTGAAGGGCCGGGAATGGCTTCGGCTAATTTAAAATTCTCGTGGTCTTCCACATCACAAAAATATAGTGAAGTAAATAATTCTTGGAGACAAACAATATTTGCTCCTTTTTGAGCCGCCTCACGAATTCCCGCAATCGCTTTTTGCATATTTGCCTGTACATCAGCGGTACACGACATTTGGACTAAGCCTATGTTTATTTTTTTATTCATTATTTATTACTAAAATTTCAACTCATTCATACACTTGAAATGACCCAACGGACATTTACTATAACCAATTTTGGAACACGGACGACAGTTTAAGTCTTTATTCTCAATTACTTCATATTCAGTCTGATACGGATACATTCCAAACTCAGGAACGGTATTTCCCCAGATAGAAATCACCTTTTTCTTCAAGGCAGAAGCCACGTGCATCATCCCTGTATCGTGAGTATATACGATTGTGGCTTTTTGAATAATCGAAGCGGATTGATTTAAGTTCATTTTTCCGCAAGTATCAAAAATTGGACTATTTTTACTAATAACTGATAATTGTTCACTGATAACTGAATCCTCCTTTCCACCAATTAACACCAAAGGCAATTGAATCGTTTGGCAAAGTTCGACCATTTTATTTAAGGGCAATTTCTTCGTTTCGTGTTGCCCTCCGATGGCATAAACAGCATAGTCATTTCTGAAATTTTCTGGAAGCCAATCCAAAGGCATTTCATCTTTTTCGGGAATATAATAATCTAAGCCATTATTATCATTTTTCACGCCCAAAGTTTCCACCGTTTTTATGTATCTGTCCACAATATGAACTTTCGGCATGATGTCTTTCTTGAATTTAACCAAAATCCATTTCTGAAAATTCAATTTGTCAAAACTAAATGATTTTACGCCCAAACGAAATTTAATAATGCTCGTTCTGAGGTTGTTGTGCAAATCTATTACATAATCATAATCTTCTGATTTTAATTGCTTTACCAAATCATTAAGACTTTTTTCCAACGTAAAAACCTTGTCAATGTATGGATTGTTTTCGAGTAGCGTTTTGTACGATTTTTTGGTAACATAATGTACTTCAGCCTCGGGATATTGTTGCTTTAAACAACGAACAACGGGCGTTGTCAGGACAATATCACCAATGGATGAAAAACGGATAATTAAGAATTTGGTCATATAAGTAAAGGTAATATTGTCGACAAAGATACACTTTATAAGCTTTTACATGATTATTCTGAAGATGAAAACGGACAATTCAAGGCAAAATTGATAACTTTGTGGACAGTTAGTAGTAAACAGTTAGCAGTAAATAATTATCGGTAAATAATAATGAAATTGATACCTAATAATTTGCAACAAACTATTGTTTACTGATAATTGCTAACTGTTTACTGATAACTGATAATTGTTAACTGAATAAAAATGGCAGAACCAAAACAGCAAGATACCGCTTCAACGTTAAAAGACATTATTTCGCACGCCAAAGAATATGGCTTCGTATTTCCTTCTTCTGAAATTTATGATGGTCTTCAAGCCGTTTATGACTACGGTCAGAATGGCGTTGAACTAAAAAATAATCTAAAAGCACTTTGGTGGAAAGCCATGACAATGCTCAACGACAATGTTGTGGGTATTGATGCGTCCATCTTTATGCACCCGCTTACGTGGAAAGCATCTGGTCACGTAGATTCGTTCAACGACCCGATGATTGATAACAAAGATTCTAAAAAGCGTTACCGTGCCGACCAATTATTGGAAGCCAAAGCCGAACAATACGAAGCCGAAGGTTCACCAGAAAAAGGAAAAGCATTATTGGAAGCCATGGCAAAAGCCATGACAGCTGATGATATGTCAGGTTTACGTCAAATTATTTTGGATGAAGGCATCAAATGTCCGATTTCAAATACCGCAAACTGGACGGAAGTTCGTCAGTTCAACTTGATGTTCTCTACCCAAGTTGGGGCAGTTTCAGAAGATGCTTCCTTGATTTATCTTCGCCCAGAAACTGCACAAGGTATTTTTGTAAACTTTCTAAATGTTCAAAAATCTGGACGGATGAAAGTGCCTTTCGGAATTGCTCAAATTGGTAAAGCATTTAGAAATGAGATAGTTGCAAGAAATTTCATCTTCCGTATGCGTGAATTTGAACAAATGGAAATGCAGTTTTTTGTTCGCCCTGGCACTGAAATGGAATGGTACAACAAATGGAAAGAAACTCGTTTGAAATTCCACCAAGCGATTGGTTTACCTGCTGAAAATTTAAAATTCCACGACCACGAAAAATTGGCTCATTATGCCAATGCTGCGGTAGATATTGAATATAAATTTCCTTTCGGATTTAAAGAAATGGAAGGAATTCACTCTCGAACAGATTTCGATTTAACGGCTCATCAGACTTTATCGAAAAAGAAGCAACAATATTTTGATGCTGAACTTGACGAAAACGGCAAACCTTACGGAAATTATATTCCTTACGTGGTAGAAACGTCAGTAGGTGCTGACCGTCTTTTCTTAGCCATTTTGTGTAATGCTTATACCGAAGAAACTACGGGTGAAGGAGAAACTGAAAAGAAAAGAACGTATTTGAAATTCCATCCAACGGTTGCTCCAATCAAAGCAGCGGTGTTGCCTTTGGTGAAAAAAGATGGTTTAGCTGAAAAAGCACAAGATATTTATCATGCGTTAAAACGCTCATTCAATGTAACTTACGATGATGGTGGAGCCATTGGAAAGCGTTACACTCGTCAAGATTTGATTGGAACACCTTACTGTATTGCGGTTGATTACCAAACAATGGAAGACGAAACCGTAACCATTCGCCACCGTGATTCAATGGAACAAGAGAGAGTAAAAATCTCAGAACTTCGTGAGAAAATTGGGTTTGCTGTGAGTATGGAGCGGGTTTTTGAGTTGTTGTAAGGATAAAATAGATTTTTATGAAAGGCTTCGTATTTATGCGAAGCCTTTTCTATTTTTACGATTATTTGCACTTTTAGAAGTATAGAAAATGAAGACGATTAATTGGCACATAAACATTATTTTGCTCGTCTCAATATTGCTTATACACTTACAAATAGTAGCTTGTGATTGTCCCCAAATAAGTAGGGACACTTTGGTTGCTGAGGGATTGAGAAATTATGACATGGTTTTTTACGGTGAAGTTATATCGGTAGATTCAATTTCATGGAAGTACAAAATTAAAATTATTGAGGTTTTTAAAGGGAATTATAAAGAGAGTTACATAAACGGAATTATCAATAATGATTGTTCAATTTTTCCTAAAATGGGATATTGGATTATTTATGCCAATTTGGGAAAAGATAATTCCATTTATATTAATATGTGTAGTTCTTCAATAGCTTTGTCAGACATTCATCCTCCAACTCCACCTATACCCTCATCTTTTACCCCGATTGAAAGGTTAGAATTTGAAAATCATTTTCTTTATAAACGAATAAATAACTTAGAAGATTGGCAATATAGTTTAATAAAATTGAGGGAATATAAACAATTAAACGAAAGAAAAGCAGATGATTATTCATGGTTGATTATCCCATTATTGATACTGAATCTTATTTTAATGAGTCTATTACTTTATAAGTTCCTCATTTCCACAAAAGCCCACGAATAATCCGTGGGCTTTTGTATTTTTGTGAATCTAAAATTAATTCCATGAAAGAAATAAAAAACGAATCAGAATATGAAAAGGCATCCGACAGAGCTGATGCAATTTTCAATGCCAAAAAAGGTACGCCAGAATACGCTGAACTTCAAGTTTTATTAAAGGCTTTGAAACAATACGAAGATGACTTTGTTAAAATGTTAAAAGGGAATTAGATGATATTTGTTAGGTTTTAAGAATGCCAAAAGCATTAATTTTACCCTAACATACAAAAACTAAAATGACAAAAA
>JAZKDE010000114.1:6701-10569 GCA_040387735.1 Bacteroidota bacterium | reverse complement strand
ACATTGCCTGTATAACCTTTTTGAGAATTATCCTTCGCATTTGAAGGGTCCCATTTCAAAATTATTTCATATTCTCCGTCACCATCCACATCGCCAACGCTACAATCATTGGCGTTATAAGTGTATTCCACGCCATCGGGCGTTGTGCCACCTGCGGGAGCTTTTAGCGGAATATCTAAATATTGTTGCTCCCAAATTTTGGCTTTTTCGGAGTCTTTTTGTTCGATGTTATTTACGACAGCTCGCACCGTGTAAATACCCGTATTTTCTGAATTATCAATGAAGTTAGTGGTAATGGCTAAAGGTATAGTATTTATTTTTTTACCATCTCGGTAAACATTAAAAGTGGTGGTAGTGGGTTCTGTACCCAATAATCGCCAACTCAAAAATACTTGATTGGGACTTGTTCGCACGGCTATTAATCCTCGATTGAGGCTTTCCATATACCTTTGAGAGAAGCAAAAAAAGGAAGAGAAAAGTAGCAGTATTAATAGTTTTAGATTCATCAATTTATTGATTTGTTGAAACATTAACCGCCGACAGGGTTTTAAAATCGCTGTCGGGGTTATGTAAAAATCCCAATTTTATTATTAAGTACTATTTTGAGAAGTTAATTGCACTATTTAATTTGTTGTTTCAACTTCTCGAAAGTAGAAGGAACTTTCGAGAAGTTCTTTCAGAGAATTCAACTTCCCGAAACAATATCCATTGCGGGTAAATAACTTTCGGGAAGTTGCCCAATCAGAAAACTAATTACACAGTGTACTTAGTTATACCCCGCATTTTGTTTCCAGAAACCAGGATTAATATTCATTTCGTTTAATGGAATTGGGAAAATAAGGTCATTTTCATTAATCGGTTTCGCCAATTTGATAGAATATATTTGCGCAAAAGCATTCATTACTTCTATGGCTCTTCCTGTGCGTACTAAATCATGCCAACGCAAACCTTCGGCGGCAAATTCTAAACGGCGTTCTTGTTCCATGGCCAAACGAAATTCTGCTTGTGTTTTAGGCGCAATTACCGTAGCTTTTGCAAACGCACGAACCCGATTCAAAATAGCATTCGCTTCTGTCAATGAACCTTGTTCATTTAAAATTTCAGCGTACATTAACAAAACATCAGCGTAACGAACAACGGGAAAATTAGTCGCATAATCTCGGTTATTTGTAGGTAAAGTTGAGCCTTTTTCCAAGAATTTAGTAAACTGAACTCTTCCCGATTTGGCAAGCGTTTTCGTATCTGTATAACCAGAATCTAACGTAGCTACTTTGCGAACATCCGTTTTACCGTAAGCCGAAACTAACAAAGGATCTGGCTCACCATCAAAACCGTCAATTGGTTGAAAAGCAGACCATTGCGAAGGATACTGAAACGCTTGAACCGCAGGTACTTGATTGCCTAAACCCGTTCCGCCCGAAATATATTGAACCTCAAATACATTAGATTTATTCTTACCAGCTACCGTAAAAAGGTCTTTGTATGTTGCAGGGAAAGCAAAATATTTAGCTTCTTGGGCAATGATGTCGGCTAATTCTTTTTTCGCTAAATCTAATTTGTCCGCTTGTTTAAGTGGAAATCCTGCCATTGTTAAATACACACGAGCCAAAACCGCTTTGGCAGCGTATTTTGTTGCTCTGCCTTTATCAACAGCGGCATAAGTTTCTGGTAAAATCTGACTTGCTTGTTGAAGGTCATCAACGATTTTTTTATAAACCTCCTCACGGGGCGTTCTTGCCGTAAATTTGGCATCATTAATCGAAAGTATGGTGGTAACTAATGGCACATCACCCCAAAAACGAACTAAGTCGAAATAGGCTAAAGCTCTAAAATAACGAGCTTCTGCTTGCATTTGCAGGGCAAGAGCACTTTTAAATTTTGTGCTTTTTTCCAACAGAATATTGGAACGATAAATCACCGAATATAAATTTGTCCAAGCGGTTTGTAAAGCACCCGTTTGTGAAGATGCTTGAAATAAACCAATATCAGCCCAATCTCTTTGAGCGCCACCGCTGTTAATTTCGTGCGTATTATCAGCACGAACTTCCGATAAATACCAGTTTGAACTTACTGGAACGGTATTATAAGCATTATAAATTGATAACGTAGCTTGGTTGAGTTGGTACTCATCTACGTAAAAATCGTTGGCTGTATTATTTGTAAGGGGCGTAATTTGGATGAGGTCTTCTTTGCAAGAAGTCAATCCGAAACATAGCCCAGTGATTATTATTAGTATTTTTTTCATGATTTTTTCTATTTTTGAATTAGCCACAAAGGCTCTGAGACTCCAAGTTTTCGACTATTCAGCATAACTTTTCTAAGTGTCTTCGTGGCAAATAAATGGTATTTACAAGTTCAAGTTTAGACCCAATGAGAAGGTTTTTGCTTGAGGATATCCGCCGTAATCACCACCTTCATTATTAGCTGCTTCTGGTGTATAACCTCCCGAATATTTATGCCAGATGAAAGCATTTTCGACTGAAATAAATACACGAGCATTATTAAACCATTTTTGTTTTGGAATGCTATAACCGAATGTAATGTTTTTAACCCTCAGATAATCAGAACTATACAACCAACGAGTGTCATAATACGCTCCCGTAGTGGCAAGCATACTTGGGGTCATACCATCACCTGGGCTATCGGCTGATTTCCAACGATTTTCCCATTTCGCCAATTTATTATACAAATATCCCATGCCTGGACGGTCAATTGAGCGGCCAATCATTGAGTAAATCATACCGCCTAATTGGGCATTCATCAAGAATGAAAGCGAGAATTTTTTGTATGAAAAATCATTTCTAAAACCAAAAGTAAAAGGCGCTTGTGGATTACCTTTGATAACTCGGTCGTTATTGTCAATGATTCCATCACCATTTACATCACGATATTTTGAATCGCCAGGAACGGTTTTTGCCATTTTGGGACCAGCATCCACTTCCGCTTGATTTTTATAAACCCCAATTACATCGTATAATTTGAAGGCAAATAAAGGCTGTCCTACTTCAATCGTAGAAGTTAAACCAGAGAAACCAGAAGCAATTGGTGTATTGTCGTAACCAATTCGAATCACCTGATTAGTATTGTAAGATGCATTAATTGTTGACATCCAACGCACTTGTCCGATATCATTTTTAGTATTCAAATTCAGCTCAATTCCTTTGTTAAGAATATCCCCCACATTTTGCCAACTCGATGTAAAACCTGTTAAAGACGAAACGGGTGCTTTCAATAATAAATCGGTTGTGGTACGAGTATAATAATCAAGTGAACCTTGAATACGACCTCTGAAAAGACCAAAATCTAACCCTGCATTATAACTTGTATTGGTTTCCCAACCCAAACTACGATTCTCGAATGAACCAGGGGCATAACCCGAATAAATTACGTTATTGAGTGGATAATTGGTATTACTCAATAAAGCAAATTGAGCATTTGAAGGAATACGGTTATTCCCCGAAACTCCGTAACTGGCACGGATTTTCAAGTCAGAAATAAATTGAACGCCCTGCATAAATTTCTCTTGCGAAACTTTCCAAGCCACCGAAGCCGCTGGGAAAATTCCCCATTGATTGTCCGCCCCAAATTTTGAAGAACCATCTCTTCTTAAACTCGCTGAGAATAAATATTTATCCTTAAAATCGTACTGAACCCGTCCAAAATAAGATAATAAGGCCGTTTTATCGGCAGAAATACTCGACGTAGAAACCGTAGAAGATGTTTGGTCAAAGAGATTCGACCAGTCATTTGGAAAACGAGTATTTGTTTGAATGCTTCCCGAACCGTTCGTCGTTTCAACCGAATAACCTAATAAAGTTACGATATTGTGATTTTTGATTTGTTTGGAATAATTAAGCGTTGCTTGTCC
>JAZKDE010000114.1:0-6601 GCA_040387735.1 Bacteroidota bacterium | reverse complement strand
GCAATCGGACTCCAATATCTACCCGACCACGGATACGTTGGATAAGGTTGAGCGCCCGCATCACTACCAATGCCCAAAGGACTAATTGGTGGTTCTTGAATGGCTTGCATTGCCGTATTATCCTTGCCATCCACCGAACCTGAGCCATTTAACCATTCAATTGAAGGAGCGAGTGTCAGACCAAATTTGAGGTAATTATTGATTTTAGCATCAATATTTGCCCGTAAAGTTCCTCTTTTATAGCCCGTATTTGCGACAATCCCCGTTTGGTTGACATAACTACCAGAAATGCTGAAATTCATATTATCTGTTCCACTCGAAACAGCTAAATTATAATTATCTAAAATTCCTGTATTGCCAAAAAACGCTTGATTCCAATCTACATAATCCAAACTATCTTTTCCATACGCCCATTTTGGATCGTACATATAAGTTGTGTTGGGCGTAGAAAGTGGAATAGCCAATTCTGAAGCTCTAAATGCTTGTGTATCAGTTGCTTTGTAGTCTTTTTTCAATGAAACACCACGAGCAACCCACGATTCATCAACGCCTTCTTTTCGTTGTTGAATCCATTGCTCAGGATTCATCATGTCAATTTTTCCTTCTTTCTGCATGACACTTTTGGTAACATTAAATTGGATATTTAATTTACCTTTATTGCCTCTTTTGGTGGTAATAATCACCACACCATTCGAACCACGAGAACCGTAAATTGCTGCCGAAGCCGCATCTTTCAATACATCAATTGACTTTACATCGCCAGGATTCAAACCTCTAATATCATCTACTGGCACGCCGTCAATTACATACAAAGGGTCGTTGGAAGAGTTGATTGAACCCGCTCCACGCACCCGAATCTGAATATCTCCCCCTGGTTCACCTGAGTTTGTACGTACATCTACGCCTGGTAATTGTCCCGCCAAAGCATTTTCTAAACGAGAAATTGGACGGTCTTCGATGTCTTTTGCGGATAAACTCGCCGCCGCACCCGTTAAGTTATTGCGTTTTACTTCACCATAACCCACCACCACAACTTCCGATAAACTCATTTCATCGGGTTGTAAAGTAACATTTAACTGAGTTTGTCCATTAACCGAAATTTCTTTCTTGACAAAACCCACTGATGATAATACCAAAACTGCTTTTGGGTTTGACACTTTGATGGTAAAAACACCATTTGAATTGGTGGTGGTACCAACCGTTGTTCCTTTAATAATGACGTTTACGCCTGGTAAGACCTCATTTTTATCTGTTGAAGTAACCGTTCCTTTCAACTCTTGAGCCAGTAGCCCTTGAGAGAATAAGAGGGAAAATCCAAACAGCATCCATTGTAGTAATTTTTTTGTCATTTTTTGATAATTAAAATTGGGTGAAAATATAAATTGTTAGTGTCGTAACGACACATTATTGGGCATTTTAAAACACTTTAAAAGAATAGTTGTTTGATGATTTATAGGGGATTTGACTTTCGGTTTTAATATAAATCGCTATTGAACCATCACTAATTTCCATCTGGTTTTATCACGGGTATTGCGGGACTTGCTGGAAAATTCCACGTTTGCCAATCATCGGGTTGATGTGGGTCAAAAGTGGGCGTTGATTGTAAATATTTAGCAATTGGTAATTGTATTTTTCTCATTTCCTCAACCATACACTTTGCCAATTGATAAGCTCCGTAATTACTAAAATGGGTATCATCAGCAATGGCTTTTTCTTGGTTCGGGTACGTTCCTGCGGGGACATGAACAAAGGCTTTTTTAGACAATTCTACTCCCATACTTTCCCACAGAATTTTACTAATCGCATTCAAATCAATCAATGGTGTATTTTCCTCTTTAGCCGTTTGTCGCATTGCTGCTGGAAAATCGCCCAATGTATTTATAATTTGTCCCGTTGAGTCAAAATTTCTACGGTGCATTGAGGTTACCAAAACTGGAATTCCACCTTTTTGCCGAGTTTTGGAAATGTACTCTTTTAATAAATCTTTGTATTCAAAAAATGGTCGAAAATCCTTGATTTTTTGGTCATTATGGGCAAATTCGATGAATAAATAATCTCCTTTTTTCATGAGAGAAAACACCTTTTCAAACCTATTTTCGCTCACAAAACTCTTTAATGATTCTCCCGATTCTGCGTGATTAGCAATGGCAATTTTATGTGGTTCAAAGAACCGAGGAATCATCTGTCCCCAAGCAGTAAATGGCTCTGCAACTTGGTCAACCACGGTAGAATTTCCTGCTAAAAATACCGTTATTGCCTTACTATTGGGTTTGATTTCGATACATTGAACGGCAGGATTCTTTCCACAAAATTCAAACGTTAACTGATTATCCCAATGTAAATAGGTAAGTTCTCGGGGTTTTAATTTAACACTTTTTGTCTCATCAATCTTAGCATTTCTAAGATTTACCGTGAAGGTTTTTTTGGCAATTTCTCCTTTGGGAGTTTGTATTTTTTCAAAAACCAACCTTCGATTTTCAACTTTAATCGTTGTTTCAGCGGCTTCGGTTTCACTTCCCAAATACATCGTTACATCATAATTTCCTGCGGGTAAATCAAGGGTGAAAAAATGATTATTTGTGCCTTTAACATACCCAAAAGGTTTGGCTGAGGTATATAGTTGCTCTGGGCTAATAGTTACAAAGCCTTTTTTATCTGATGCTCCAAAATTGAACTTTTGAGGCACTTGGGCAAATGAATAATGAGTCATTAACCCAACCAAGAAGAGAAGTATTTTCATTTTTGTAGCAACTGAACCGAGCTATCGTTTATCTCAAATTTCTTGCTTTTTAGTAAATTAATTACCTCCGAACCCGCTAAAATAACTGGGCCATAACCATGAGCAGCGAATGGACTTATTGGTCGATGGTAATAAAAAGCGGGGTCAAAACCCATGCCTGTTCCTACGCAAGTACCCTCAACTTGACCAGCTTCGTTAATTTTAGTAGCCACGGCATTCCACCCCAAAAGTGCCATTGGAGCATAAGCAAGCCCATCTATCCAACCACGATTGATAGCACGTGCAATGGCAAACGTATAAATTGCCGTAGCCGAAGTTTCAAGATATGAATCTTGACGGTCGAGCAATTGATGCCAAAAACCTGAACCCGACTGGTAACCTGCCAAGCCTTTTACGTGGGCTTTCAACAAGGCCAAAATCTCGGGACGAGCAGGATGATTTTCTGGTAAAACTTCCAATAATTCAACTTTGGTAAGGATTGCCCAACCGTTTGCTCTTGCCCAGTGAAATTGTGGATGTTCAGTCATGCCTTCAATCCACCCGTGCATATATACGTTCTTGTCTTTATTGAACATTTTTTTAGAAAAAGACAATACTTGACGAGCGGCTTCATCGTAATATTTTGCCTCGCCAGTCAGTTTTCCCATTTGTGCTAAAGCAGGAATTCCCATGAACATATCATCCAACCAAAGCGAATTTGGCTGCGGACGATTTCTTGCTAAAGTACCATCTTTCAAACGGTGTTCTTTGTTCAAAATATAGTCGATGTGTGAATCAATTAATGGACGAAAATTGGCTTTACTTCCATCACGAGAAGCCTTAATCATGGCAGCACACATGGCTCCACAATCGTCCAATGCGTGAGGAGTCAACAATCCTTTCAAAGGTCCTTTTGTTCCCCAGTCAGCGTGGTCTTCGGTCGTTTTTTTGAAATATGGCGCTGCATTGGCGATAAATTGAAGGCGTTTTTCAGAATATTCTTTGAAACGATTATCTCCCGTAGCTTGACTTGCCAGCAACATTGCACCGTAAGTAACACCCCATTCATAACTCACAATTCTATAATCACCTTTCTTTAAAGCGGTATTTTCGTCGATTTTAGATAAATCAGTAAGGGTTTCGCCCGTTTTTGAATTAACAAATTCGGCTGGCGTTACCTCATTGAGATAATGATGAATTTTGTCTAAAGCGACTTTTATTTCTTCCGTTTTAGGAATTCCGTAAGCAATTGGGTAATCTGGTTTTAGTAGGTGAAGTGGCGTATTAGAATCATTGGCATTCGTTACATTTCGTTGAGAAAAAAGTAACGTAACATGAGTAAAAAAAGCAAAAAATAAGAATATGTGTTTTTTCATTATTAAGATATTAATTTTGTTGTTTTCAGATAATAAAAGGAGTAAGATGAAATATTAAAGTTCTTGAATAAGTTATATTTATTCATCAAAAATATAAAAAAATATTGCCCAAACCGTCCTGTACTCTACTACATGAGAGTTGATATTTACGGTATTATTGCATCTATTTTAAGTACTCTCATAAGGATATTATTTACCCCATTTTTGTACCCAATTTGGATATTCTTTTTCTACTAAATTTTTAGGCCAAGTTCCATAATAGGCATACCCAACCCGTCTTTCATTTTCAATTTCTGCTAAAGTATTTTTAGGAACACTATTACGTCCTGTGAAGAATGGTTTTCCCGTTTCAAGGTCGTAAAATCTTGCCCAAACCGTTGAATTGGGGTCTTCTACCACAATTCGGTCTTTGCCTTTTGGCTGACTTGCATCGGGAATATCTTTGGTTTTAATGCCCACAATTTTTACGGATTCAAGCCAAGCTACTGCGGCATTAATTGATTTTTTAATTTCGGGAGAAGGATTTTCTATCGCCATTAAAAAGCGAGTAATTCCCACACTTTCATTGCCCGAAAGAGAAGGCAATTCAAACATTCTGGCTTTGGCAGGTTTCAAGGTTTGGCGGTCGTGTTGGGCACACCAAGCGGTCAATTTTCCATTTTGAATAAACTGCGTATTCAAAATACATTTTATGCCTTTTTCAACGGCAATTTTTGCTTTTTGAGAGAGTGATTTATCAATTTTTTCAAAATCATTTGAACATTCAGAAGCGTATTTCAACACCCACATTACGTCAATCATAGCGTTGTCGTTGTAGGTAATATGTTTGTGATAACCACTCGAATCGGGATAAAATTGCCCCCAACCTCCCGCTGAATTTTGGGCATTTAATAAATATTTAATCCCATTTTCAACGGCTTTCAAATAAATAGGGTTCTGCGTTTTTTTGTAAGCTGAAGCCAATCCTTTTATTTCCCGAGTAGTGGCTTCATCATCAATGGTAGCATCTAATTCATTTTTTTCTGCTAATAATTGTGCTTTTAAAGCAGGCGAAATGGGTCTTTCGTACCTAATCGCATCTCCGTGGGGTTGCGGAAAACCGCCATTATTGCGTTGATACGATAACATTTTCTCAGCCGTGGAATCGGTCACAACTTGTCCTTGTAATGAAAAGGCCGATAAAATTAAAAATGTAATGAATGATATGTTCTTAACCATGTTAGTAGAGGCGTATAATTCACACCTCGATATAAACGTAAAAAGGCGTATGCCATACGCCTCTACTAATTTTTACAGAAATTTATTTCTTCGATAATTTGTACGAAGAGTTTTCCAGAAGTCATTTTCCCGTATTTGGTGTCTCCACCAAACACGGGATATAATGTACATAAAAGGGTGTATGCGATACGCCGCTACAAATCTAATATCCAGGATTTTGCTTCAATTTCCCTTGGTACGAATCAACCGTTGCTTGGTCGAAAGGAAATAATTCACTTTTGCCTGTTACAAATAATCTTGCCATTGCTTTATCTAAAGTCACCCCGTCAATTACGTTGGTCGTTAAGTGCTGTCCCCAATCCAAACGAGTCCAACCCGTTGGAGCAGTTGTTAAAGCAGTTGGTTTATAAAATGAGTTTAAGAATTGTATTTCTTCACCATTATTTTTCCAGAAAATATACTTCGGCACATTGGCAAAAGCGCCTTTGGCATCACGCATATTTTGAATTTTAGTACGAGCTTCCTCAATTTTTTGAGCCAATAAATTCCAACGAATTAAGTCGAATTTACGAATTCCTTCACTACCAAATTCTAAATAACGCTCATTGGTAAGGGCATCAAAAAATCCTGCTTTATCGGTTGGCGTTTTACCAATTTTAGTTTCATTTTTGTAATAAGCTCTTTTTCGTACTTCTTCAAAAGCTGAAATTGCGGCTGCAGTTGGCGCTCCATTCAATTCATTTTCTGCTTCGGCAAACATCAATAATACGTCCGAGAAACGAATCATTGGCCAGTTATATCCTGGGTTCAAAGCCGTTCCTGGCAACAAAGGATTTCTCCAATCTTTTCTGAATTTTCCATCGGTTAGTTCTGCCAAACGACGAGGTGCTTTGATGTTGGTAGCAGCAATTGAATATAAAGTTACGGTTACATCACGGCGAGTATCCGTTGAGTCAAAAGCATAGAAATAGTTTGGCAATGCCAACAAACCGCCTCCGCCTGTTCCGTATCTTGACGCTGCATTTACCGAAGGGCCATTGTAATTTGCCATTCTACTATCCGACGTTGAGTTTGAACCACCCGCTCCTACTTCAAAAATAATTTCACCCGCTGGATCGTAGGTAAATGAACTCAAATATTTCTTCCAAATATCCTCAAAAATTGGGTTTAGCGTATGTTCTCCACGTTTTGCCAATAAATCTGCACATTCGTCACGAGCAATTTTGTAGTACGTCAAATAATCAGCATTTCGTTCTAATTTTCCCGAACTTCTCAATGAATAACCACC
>JAZKDE010000113.1:0-5952 GCA_040387735.1 Bacteroidota bacterium | reverse complement strand
AGCAAATAAAAAAGCCATTGAATTAGGCTATAATGATGATGCAGGCCCTTGGGAAAACCTCGGGACGGCTTACGGAATTAAAGGTGATACACAAAAAGCTATTGAATATTTTTCGGAAGCCATTAAGCGTGGAGCAAGTACGGGAGAGACGTATATGAACCGTGGAATTGCGTATTTTAACCTCAATCAACCTGCCAAAGCTTTACCCGATTTTGAGAAATCTTTGACGATGAAAAATGACAAAATTATTCAATCAAGGGGATTTTTGGCAACGGCTTATTTAGCTACTGGAAATGCCACCAAAGCATTAGAAAATTATAATCAGGTGATTGACAAGGACGGAAGTCAAGACCCCGTACATTTTTATAATCGTGGATTGGCAAAGCAAACTTTGGGCGATAGGGCGGGGGCAATTACGGATTTCAAAAAGACCTTGACCATCCAACCAAATTATGAGGCTGCAAAGACGAGTTTAGCTGGACTGGGATTATAATTTTGATAATTCATTACATAGAAAAAGCCATCCAAACGTAAGATGGCTTTTTCTATGTGAACTCCTTAATTACTCTGTTTTAAGTTTTTTATCGGATTTGCTAAAGCTACTTTATAAGTTTGAAGAGATACAAATACAACAATAATTAGCCCAAAAAAGAAACCAACTGTTGCGAAAATTTGCCAATTCAACTCAATTCTATAAGCATAATTTTGTAGCCATTGATTCATGCTGACGATGACTAACGGGAAAGAAATAAGTAGGGCGAGGGACATTAAAACGATAAATTCCTTCAAAAAAAGCATAATAATACTCATACTTGACGCTCCCAAAACTTTTCTAATTCCTAACTCTTTTGTGCGACGGGCGATACTCATCGAAACCATGCCCAAAATTCCCAATAGTACAATGACAATGGATAAAAGAGTAGCCAATAGTGAAGCCCTTTTGAGTTGAATTTCAGATTGATACAGTTTTTGAAGATTATCATCCATGAAGGTATATTCAAATACCGAATTAGGCATTAATTTTTTCCATTTTTGCTCAATCTCATGAATGGATTCTGCTAAATTTCCTGTTTGAATTTTGAAAGATATAAATCTGAAAAGTGGGTTGTCTTTTAGATGTAAGAAAAATAAAGGTGAAATACTTTTGTGCATCGAGCCAACGTGAAAATCTTTGGTAACACCTACAACTTTGAATGGCTGAGCTACAAAGTGCATCCGAATGAGTTTTCCAATGGCATCTGTCGGATTTTTAAAACCCAAGGCTTTTACGCTTGATTCATTCAAAACGATATTTCCTGACTGAAAATTCTCTTGTTTCCCTTGAAAGAACACGCCTGAAACCATTGGAATTTGGTAGGTTTCAGTATATTTTTCATCGGTTGCCATCGTCTGAATGTAAACAGCTTTCGTGGAATCTTGTCCCATTCGATAAAGTGCATTGCTATTTCCTGGGCTACCATCGGGAATATCATACGAGATACTTGCGTGTTTGACGACAGGGATTTGCTCAAATTCATGCCTAATAGTTGCCATTTTAGCAACTCCTGCGGGCGACCAGTCACGGGGAACTTTAGCAGTTACGATGGATTCTTTGTTATAACCTAAATCTTTATTGAAGAAAAAATTGACTTGCTTTGAAATAACAACCGCACCCACAAAAACAAAAAGAGCAATAGCAAATTGAGAAACAATCAATAGTCGTCGGAAGAAAATATGTTCTTTAACCGACTTTAGCTTTCCCTTAATGGAATCAATAGAGGGTAAATTAGCTAAAACCAATGCAGGGTAAATTCCTGATAATAAGCCAATTGATAAAGAAAGTAAAATGCAAAAAAGGAAAAAATACGGTGAGACTGTTTTCAAAGAAGGAATATCTTTATTCAAAATTTGCTCAAAATAAGGCTGAGAAATTTCAAATAAAATCAGCGAGACAAGTAAGCTAAAAAGAGAGATTAGGATGGATTCTGCTAAGAATTGCCGTATAATTTGCCCTTTCATACTGCCGAGCATTTTTCTAACGCCAATTTCTTTAAGTCGGGTAAATGAATTTCCAATGGCAATATTGACAAAATTCACAATTGCCATGAGCAAAATAAAAAGTGCCACAATCGTAAGTGTAAATATTGTTTTTCGGACAATACCATTATTGGCTTCCCGATAAACGTCTTTGATAGGAGTGAGGTAAGCTTGTAAATTGGCACTGATGGTTTCAGGGGCGTTCGTTTTGATTAATTGAGCCATTGGTTTGGTCAAATCTTCTGGTTTTACGCCTTTTTTGAGTTCAATGTAGCCTGCGTAATATGGATTTGTCCATGTAAAAGATTGCTGTCTGCCCCAAAAATCATTACTTCCCACAAATGACATTAAGATTGGAAATTTAGGGTCAGCCAATAAATTAGTAATAGAATTGGACGGAATTTTATCTAAAACACCCGTTATGGTAAAGTCCTTTTTCGTACCAGCATTAGATTCAACGGATAAAGTTTTTCCGACCACATCCAATTTTCCAAAATATTTAATGGCTTGCTCCGAGGTAATAACCATTGTATAAGGTTGGTTCAATGCCGTGCGTACATCACCGTAAACCAACGGAAATCCATACATATTCAAAATGGTAGAATCACCAATTTGGATACCTTCTCTGAATACTTTGTCTCCATTTGCAATGGTTGAACTGATGCCATCAAAACTGTAATAATTTTCAACCAAATCAGGGAAACTTTCTTTGAGGTTTTTTGCCATCGGGGCGAGCGTTGTAATTTCTAAACCCATATCAGATTTGCTCCATTTACTTTGAATGTAATATTGGTTATCAGCGTTTTTTAAATTGGAATTTACTTGTAATTCTCCCCAAATATAAATACCAATTAAGAGCGTAAAAGTAATTCCCACTGATAATCCCAGAATAGAAACAAACGAATAAAACTTGCGTTTCATTAAGTTTCTCCAAGCTATTTTAAAGTAATTTTGAATCATGTTTTTCCTAATTTTGAATGTGTTATAAAGATAATTTATTGACTCATGGGTTCAATTTGCCTTAACTTTTTTTAACATTTTGGAAAATAAAAAAGTAGCCAATTCATTGAGAATTGACTACTTGTATAAGTTCAGAGGTTGTGTTTTAGAAGTATTTTTTAATTATTCTGTTCTCAAACTCTTCACTGGATTTGCCAAGGCAGATTTTAGAGCTTGAGAGCTAATTGTTAGAATAGTGATAATTATCAAAAGCGTCGCTACTGAGCCAAACATCCAGCCTGTGATTTCAATTCTGTACGGATAATCTTCTAAGAATTTATCGGCTAAAAACCAAGCAATAGGAAAGGAAATGATTACCGAAATCAACACTAATTTTAAAAAATCCTTCGTCAACATCGTTACAATTACGATGGCACTGGCACCCAAAACCTTCCGAATTCCGATTTCTTTGGTGCGTTTTTCGGCTGATAAAGTTGCTAAACCGAAAAGCCCAATACAAGAAATAAACATAATCAAGCCAGCCGAAAAGGTAATTATCTGCTTCCATTTTGCTTCTTTTTCATATTGTTTCAAGTTCGAATCATCCTTAAATTCGTAGGAATACGGTCGGGTTGGGCGTAATTGCTTGAATATCTTCTCGATATATTTGAGCGTTGCTGGTATGTTAGTGGGTTTTATTTTGATGTTCAACATGCCAAAATCACTTCTCTGCGGGTCGGTAGTGAACATTTGAGGTTTTATTTTTTCGTATAGTGAAGAATAATGATAATCTTTCACCACACCAATTACTTGATATTTACGCTGATTAAAAAAGAAATCAACGGTTTGTCCAATCGGATTTTTCCAACCCGCTTCTTTCACAAATGCCTCATTGACCATCACCGATTGTGAAGAATCGGAAGGAAAATCCTTTGAGAAATTACGCCCTTGGGTGATTGGAATTTTAAAAGTGGGCAAATAATCATGGTCAATAACATCTACTGCAAAATTTATTTCTTGTTTGACATTCACCTTTGCTAATGTAAACCAAAAGCCACCTTGTCTTGGGGCAACTTGCTGAATATCAGGATTTTTCAATAATTTTATCATCGTATCCCAAATTTTGGTGCGTCAGAAAATCAAATTGGTAATACAAAATCAGCGTTGCCATCATCATGAAAGCGGCCAAAGAAAACTGAAAAACGACCAAACTTTTTTGCAAATAATTTCTACTCGTAAACTTAAAACGACCATAAAGCGTATCTACAGGTCGTAAATCTGAAAGTACCAATGCGGGATAAAATCCTGCTAAAAATCCTGTTAAAATAAATAATAGAAAATAGGCTATAATTAGTTTATAATCAAAGAGATATGACAAAGAAAGGTCTTTGTTTGCTAAGGAATTAAAGAGGGGTAAGGTGAGTTCAACCAACAAAAAGGCAAGTAAAAAGGCAATTAAACTCAGTACAAAAGATTCGCCCATAAACTGATAAATCAACTGTTTTCTATCACCGCCAATTACTTTTCTAATGCCAATTTCCTTACTTCTTTTTACGGAACGAGCCACGGTTAAATTGATAAAATTGATGCAGGCAATCAACAATAAAAATACCGCAAGCCCTGTCAAAACATACGAATACATAGGATTGCTATCATCAAACAAACCATTTTGAGCTTTAAAATCTGTAGAAAGATGCATTGCCAACATGGGTTGTAATCCGTATTGAATTTTACTGGTATAATTCCAACTCTTCTTGGCTTCTGCGATTTGTTCTTTGGCACATGGGCGTAAATACGAGCAAATTTTGCTTCTACCGCCTTCGGATTTGCTAAGGGTTTTAACGTTACAAAAGTATTCAAATAGAAATTAATCCATTCTTTGTCAGGGTTTTTATCTCGGTGAAAAGGGAACAGTAATTCCACTTTTATCGAAGAATTTTGGGGTGATTTTTTTATAACTCCTGAAATGGTAAATTCCTGAAAACCACCATCATAATCAACGGATAATGTTTTGCCGAGGACAGATTTTTTGCCAAAATATTTCTCGGCAACTTCCTCCGTAATCACGATAGATTGCGGGTCTTTCAAAGCTGTTTTGGGAGAACCTTCCACAAAATCAAACGTGAAAACCGAGAAGAAAGAACTATCCACTTTTGTGGCTTCTTGGGCGAGTATGTCGGTTCCTTTTTTGATATTTAATCGGTCGCCTTGTAAGCGCACAAACTTATCAATTTCAGGAATTTGTCGGGCAAAAGTTGGCCCAGGAACCATGCCTGTTATACCGAATTTATTCACTTTCCCTTCGGGTGAAGTTTCAGTAGAAGTGATACGGTAAATATTTTCCACATTTTGATGAAAACGGTCGTAACTGACTTCATCTTTGGTATAAAGTACAATTAGCATACAACACGCCAAACCGATGCTCAGTCCTGCGATGTTGATAAACGAAAATACCTTGTTGTGTTTAAGGTTTCGTAGGGCGATTTTTAGGTAATTTTTTAGCATGATTGATATTTTTTTGGTAGAGACGTTGCTTTCAACGTCTTCACATGGGGTTATTCCGTCCGTAAACTCTTCACAGGATTTGCCAAAGCGGCTTTTATGGCCTGATAACTCACTGTTAATAAAGTAATTACCAACGCTCCCAAACCAGAAAGTGCAAAAACCCACCAAGAAATTGAAGTTCGATAATCGTATTTTTGCAACCAATTGTGCATAAAATAATAGGCAATTGGCGTGGCGATTAGGCAAGAAATTATGACTAAAACCACAAAATCTTTACTCAATAATTGCCAAAGATTGATGACCGTTGCCCCCAAAACTTTACGGATGCCAATTTCTTTTGTACGTTGTTCTGCCGTGAAAGAAGCTAATCCAAAAAGTCCTAAGCAAGAAATGAAAATGGCAAGCCCCGCAAAAAATGAAGACAACTTCCCGATTCGTACTTCATCTAAAAATTTCTTGTTGTATTCATCATCCACAAACCAATAATCAAAA
>JAZKDE010000112.1:34177-36787 GCA_040387735.1 Bacteroidota bacterium | reverse complement strand
TTCCAACCTTACCAATCATGAAAAAATGGTGGGCTTATATGGCGGATATTATGGACACAAATCCTGATAATTCGCCCGTATCAACTCCATTAACTTGTGTTTTTAGAAATTCTCCTCAATAATTCTTTCAAAAACGATGAAAAAATCAACCTTCCTGATTCTCTTTTTTCTATTATTACAAGTACCGATTTTTGCCCAAAAAAACCTAACGTTGTGGTACAAACAACCCGCCCGAAATTGGAACGAAGCCTTGCCAATCGGTAACGGACGCATCGGAGCAATGATTTTTGGCAGACCCGAAAACGAACTTATTCAACTCAATGAACAAACGCTTTGGTCGGGTGGACCAGTGAATAGAAACCCAAATCCAGAAGCCTCAAAACACTTACAGGAAGTCAGAGACGCTATTTTTGCGGAAGATTTTGAGAAAGCGGAGCAATTAACCAAACAATTGCAGGGGCTGTATTCAGAGGCATATCAACCTTTGGGAGATTTGGTTTTGAAGCAAAAATTCAAAGGCGAAGTCAGTAATTATTATCGAGATTTGAATATTGAAAATGCCATTTCTACGACTCGTTTCAAAGTTGGCAATACAGAATTTACCCGTGAATTTTTCGTATCTGCTCCCGCCCAAGCGATGGTTATACGACTGAAAAGTAGCACCAAGGGAGCTTTAAATTTTACGGCTTCTACGCAAAGTTTACACCCAATTTTAAAATCGACTATTGGCAAAAATCAAATAATCATGCGGGGAAAAACGCCTGCGTCGGCAACTCCAAATTACGTAAGTGATAGAAAAAATCCCGTCATTTATGAAGATGTGAATAACTGCAAAGGCACTCGTTTCGACTGGCGTTTGGTGTTGAAATCTACCGATGGAAAAGTTAAAACTGACATCTCTGGCATTGAAATTTCTGATGCTACCGAAGCCGTTTTTGTCATCACCGCTGCCAGCAGTTTTAACGGTTTCGATAAATGTCCTGACTCGGAAGGAAAAGACGAAAAAGCATTGGCCGACAATTATTTAAAATTGAGTAAAAATAAATCTTTCGAGGAATTAAAAACCGCTCATATTGCTGATTATCAAGGTTTTTTCAAGCGAATGAGTTTCTCGTTGAACGGAAATCCAAGCGTTGATTTACCTACCGACCAACGACTTTTGAAATATACTGAAGGAGCAAAAGACCCTTCTTTGGAGAGTTTATATTTCCAATTTGGGCGATATTTATTGATTTCGTGTTCTCGTCCCAACGGCCTGCCTGCCAATTTACAGGGCATTTGGAACAACTCAATTCGTCCGCCGTGGAGTTCAAATTATACCATTAATATCAATACTGAGATGAATTATTGGTTGGCTGAAATGTGTAATCTTTCGGATTTGCACACACCTTTGTTGAGACACATCAAAAGTATTGCTGAAACGGGTAAGGAAACCGCTAAGAATTTCTATAACGCTCGTGGTTGGGTGGCTCACCATAATTCGGACGTTTGGGGACTTTCAAATCCCGTGGGAGATTTGGGAAAAGGCTCGCCAACTTGGGCAAACTGGACGATGGGCGGAGCGTGGTTGAGTCAGCATTTATGGACGCACTATGCCTTCACAGGAGATAAAAAATATTTGAAAGAACAAGCCTATCCGTTGATGAAAGAGGCTTCTATTTTCTGCGAAGATTGGTTGATTCAAGACGGGAAAGGGCATTTAGTAACGGCTCCATCGACTTCTCCCGAGAACGTATTTATTACGGACAAAGGCGTAAAAGCCTCGGTTTCAATGGCAACTACGATGGATATGTCTATCATTTGGGACGTTTTCACGAATACTATTGAGGCCTCGGAAGTATTGGGAATTGATGCGGATTTTAGAAAGGAATTACTCGAAAAACGAGCAAAATTATTCCCTTTGCAAATTGGTAAAAAAGGCAATTTGCAAGAATGGTATAAAGATTGGGAAGACGTTGAACCGCAACATCGCCACACTTCGCATTTATTTGGCTTGCATCCTGGGCGACAAATTTCACCACTTCGCACGCCTGAGTTTGCCAACGCTGCCAAGAAAACCCTCGAAATTAGAGGTGATGACGGAACGGGTTGGAGTAAATCTTGGAAAATCAACTTTTGGGCGAGACTCCACGATGGCAACCACGCCTACAAATTGGTACGTGAATTGTTGAAATTGACGGGTATGGAAGGCACAGATTACACCAAAGGCGGTGGTACATACCCGAATTTATTTTGTGCGCACCCTCCTTTTCAAATTGACGGAAACTTTGGTGGAACATCGGGCATGGCGGAAATGTTGTTGCAAAGTCACGATGGATTATTGAATATTTTGCCCGCTTTGCCAGACGATTGGGCATCGGGCGAGATAAAAGGCTTGAAAGCACAGGGCGGTTTTGAAGTAGATATGACTTGGAAAGATAAGAAAATCACGGCTTTAACCATCCGTTCTTCATTGGGTGGAATCTGCAAATTGAAAGTACCAAATACCTTAAAATTGACTGGAAATGCAAAACTGTTAACGCAAAAAGGCAATTCTTTAGTGGATTTTATGTCGGTGAAAGGAGGAAAATATACCTTGATTGGCGGTTGATTTCTTTGGCAAGTTTATAG
>JAZKDE010000112.1:0-34167 GCA_040387735.1 Bacteroidota bacterium | reverse complement strand
ACACTTTTCATTTTTGACCAATTCGTCGTGAAAGCTGCGAATAGGATTTCAAGTATTATTTCCATGACGTTTAAGATTGTTTAAATTTTTATGATTGCTGTATTTGCTTGATTTTTAATTACTTATGCTTACCAAATAGTCATTTTGGCATTTAATAAATTGGGTATAAATATAATCACACTATTCGGCATTTTCCTAATATCAAGCATCGAATAACGAATACCCATTTTCAATCATTCAAGCCCTTCCCATTCAGAATTGCCTCCGTGCATTTTTCAACTCTCGCCTCCCGAGTTTTGGCTTGTTTTGGGGCTGAAAAATGAAGAAGATAAGCTCTTTGTCTGCCTGCGGTTAATTTCTCAAAAGCAGTTTTCAAAGCAGTATTTTCATCTAATTTCTGCTTAAATTCTTCTGCCATCTTGAATTCAGTAGGCTTTTTCAATTCTACTTTCAAACCTGCTTTTTCTACCTCAATGGCTTCGTAAATATAGGCTTTTAAAGTGGCTACTATCTCAACAATTTGCTGAACATTGGTAAACCGAATCTGACGTGCTGCCTGTACATTTTCCGTTTGCTGAATGAGAATTCCCTCGGCATCATTCAACAAAGCACCTTTGATGAACAAAATCGCACAGTATTCCTTAAACTCGTGGATTAAAACAACATTATTTTTCTGAAATGTATAGCAAGGAACGCCCCATTTCAATTCTTCGGACAGTCCACAATCAAGAATAATTGTTCTCAATGTTTCCAATTCTTCCTGCCACTTTTCGGATTTAGTAAAATAAAAATCGACTTTAGAATTCATGAGTAGGTATTGGTTATTGGTAAATTATGCTATTTATCTTGCTCACCTCGATTTGCAATCGGGTGTTTGCGTTTACAACGCAAAACATAATTGCGACACAGTCGAAAACCATTTCCGTACCGATTACAAATCGGGTCGAGCGAGTTTTCTCCAACTAAGGCGAAATTATTTATCTTTTTGAAATTGTTCAATGACCGAGATTACCCCATTTAAAGTACAAGGCGAAAAGTATTTTTCGTTTGATTCGGGGTCAATTGTTGCGTTTGATACGATGCCAACCACCAAACCTTTTTCGTCCACCAATGGAGCGCCACTCAAACCACCGAATTTTTCGGGTACAATAACCTCTTTTAATAATATCCGATTCCCAATTGTTTTATGGTATTCAAACTCATAAACTCGTTGTTCACCCTCTTCCATTTTACGTGTCCACCCAACTACGTACAACTTTTCATCCATTATCAAAGGCGATGTTCTTAGCTGCAATGGTTTGATGTTCGCATGATTTTCTTTGATAGAAAAAATGAGCCAATCTTTATCAAAGGTAGATTTACTTTCTAATAATTCAGCTTTATTTTCATTGAGTAATTTATCCGCCACAATCGTTTCACTTGTATGATTAAGTGGATAGAATGACCAGTTTTTTACTTCATTCTCGAATGAAACCGCATTCATTTTATCCGTTTTTATAATTTTTAACAGATGTTTTGCGGTTATGGCAAAAGTATCATTTTTGTAAGTTAGCAAAAAAGCACAGCTAAACTTAGGCTGGTTAAATTTAGCCTCATGAAACTCAATTTTATTCACAAGACTAATAGGCACAAAAGTCTTTTGAGAAACGCCATTTTGGCTAAAAGAACAACTTCCAATAAATGTGAATAGAAATAGGAAAATGGCTTTCATGTTATTTTCTTTTGGTGGTTAATGGATGTTCTGCTCACCCCGATTTGCAATCGGGTGTGGGGTGGTTTTGCGTTTACAACGCAAAAATATAATTGCGACACAGTCGCAAAACCATTTCCGCCCCGATTACAAATCGGGGCGAGCAGGTATTTATTTCATATTGTAGGTATACAGCACGAACTTAAAAAATTAAATGTACTTTCATACAGATTATTTGGTCTTGTTCGGTCTGAGTCATCACCATAAGGGATAAAAATAATTAACCCTTGCCTTGCCCTTGTCATTAAGACTCTATAAGCATTTCTTAAATAGGATTTATCAATCTCACTATTAATGGCTTTCCAATTTGTTCCTGCAAAATTTTGATAGTTCCATTTATCAGAACTGAAGAAGAAGTTAATATCCCAAGCTAAGCATACATAATCAATTTCTAATCCTTGAATATCAAATTCAGTCGCAACTAATTCTAAATAATTAGAAGAGCGAACATCAGAAGCATCATTTAAAAACCAATCTTCAGCCGTAATCTCATTTTTTACATCAATGCCTAAAGGTCTTAATCTCCTTCCACCAGAACTTCCAACTATACCAATTCTTTCAGTTCCTTTTGCATTTTTACGTAGCCATTTTTTGGCTGTGCTAAAATCTCTTGTTAAATAAATTGGGAACAGTTTATTAATTTCTAAAAAAATAGATTTTGCTTGACTGGCATTACCGTCAATAACTTGATGAACAAAACTGGATATTTTTTCTGAACGAAAAGAACGAACAGAAACAGAAAGATGAAGTTCATTTTCAGCATTACCATTTTCTTTTAACCAAGCTTTTAATGTCTCATCATTTAGATAATTATTGTCTTCAGTAATAAGGCTTGAATAATAAATATTCCAATCTGGATAATGATTTTTTAAAGCTATTATCCATTCTGAAAGTCCTGCTTCACCTGTATTAATTTCTTGACCACCACCTACCAAACAAATTATTGTGCAGTAGTTTTTATGCCTATTCATTACATCAATTAAAAACTCGGGTTCAGACATGTCAAATTCCTTACCTTTTGATTTCATAAATGAAACAGCTTTTTCTTTTGTCCAAGCTCTTTGAGCTTCATCAAAAACGACAACTTTTTCATTTGGTGCTCGATTTGTAATTAAATTATCATCACGAAAATGATGAATATTTTGAATAAAAGCATTAGCCTTTATTGCAGATTGTTTCTTTGTTATTGATTCTCCTTTTTCTTTTGAATGTTGAACTTCATCCCTAACTAAAGCTTCTCTTAATACATAAACTAAGGGTCCATTTCCAGATAAAAAGACAGCATTTTCCTCTTCATGGGCTTTTCTTCTTTCATTTGCGATGTTGAGTCCTGCTAAAGTTTTTCCTGCACCAGGAACACCCGTCAGAAAACAAATTGATTTAAAAGAAATATTTTTAGATTTTTCAATTATATAATTAATACATTGAGTAGTTTTCGAAAGATTTATTGCACCTGCATCACTTCTTGATATTTCAGAAACAGAGTGTCCTCTATATAGGGCTTGAGATGCTTCAATTATTGTAGGTGTTGGTTTATAAATCGAATTCTCCCATAAAATTGAATTTATTTTACCTCCTTGGCTTAATGAAAGTACTTGATTAATTATTTGAGCAATATTATCTTGATTTGCCTTTAATGGTTCGAATAAATTATTATTTACTTCAAATTTATTTTCAACAAACGATGCTTTAGTTGAAATTAAGACTGGAACTATTTTTTCATAATGACTTGCTTCATGAAAATTTTGTAAATCTAAACAGTAGTCAACAGTTTGGTCGATTGAATGCTTTTGATATTCTTTGTCTCCAACTTTAAATTCTAAAACAAAAAGAAATTCGTCAATAATAAGAATGTTGTCTACCCGCTTACCCATTCTTGGAATTGAAAATTCAAAATAAATTTGTCCTTTTTTAAATAGTGATAATGCAATTTTAAGGATTTCTATTTGTTTTATCCAAGCATTTCTTTGTAAGTTCTCAGTAGCAAAACTGTGATTTCTAATTAGTTGTCCAAGTATTTTATCTCCATCATCATTTAGGAAGTAAGATATAGAATTTGAGTAGTAACTTCTTGTCATTTATTTCTTTTGTTTGGTTAAATGTCTATCATCATAGCATAACTTTTAATCTATATTACACGAAATTTTAGTCATACTTTTGAATTGTTGAAATAATATTTATAAGTTTTCAACAAAGATTTTCACCCCAAACTTACCCATTTCCCACCATACCCCCAACCTCATTTATTAAACGGTAAATTAAACGCATTCCTAACCATTTCTTGCCTAATTTTGAGTAAAGCAATTCACAAATTGCCTTTTGAAATGTAAGAAAGCATAAATGATAAGAAAGTGAAAAATAAAGTATTAAAAATCCATCCCAACGACAACGTAATTGTTGCGCTAACCGATTTACAAAAAGGTGAAACTGTAACGTTAGACGGTCAATCTTATACCCTCACGGAAGATATTGCTGCCAAACACAAATTTGCCATGTACGATTTTGAGGTTGGCTCAGAAATAAAAATGTACGATGTTTTGGTTGGAAAGGCTAATCAGCCCATTTTGAGAGGCGGAAGTATCAATATTTTCAACGTAAAACACGCTGTCAATTCTTTTGAATTACGTGAAAATCACGCCGAATGGCAAGCGCCTGATTTGTCGAAATTTACAGGACGTACTTTCAACGGTTTTCATCGTCCCGACGGTTCAGTTGGAACGGCAAATTATTGGTTGGTGATTCCTTTGGTTTTTTGCGAAAATCGCAATATTGAAGTCCTCCGTGAAGCCCTCGTGGATGATTTGGGTTACGCTCGTAAGCATAATTACCAAAACCAAACCAATGATTTAATTTCTTTGTACAGAGCGGGGAAAACGGTGGAAGAAATCTTATCGGCAGATTTACAAAATACTTCGGATGGCACGCAAAAACATCAACTTTTCCCCAATGTTGATGGCGTAAAATTCCTGCTTCACGACGGTGGTTGCGGGGGAACACGTCAAGATTCTACGGCACTTTGTGGCATGTTGGCGGGTTATATCACGCACCCAAACTGTGCGGGAGCAACGGTTTTAAGTTTGGGTTGTCAGAATGCTCAAGTGGGAGAATTGAAGGCAGAAATTGCCAAAAGAGATGCCAATTTTCAAAAGCCCTTATATATTTTAGAACAACAAAATATTGGTACTGAGGCTGAAATGATGGCTCAGGCATTGAAACAGACCTTTGCGGGTTTGATGCAAGCCAATCAAAATACTCGTCAGCCAGCACCTTTGAGCAAATTAACCATTGGCTTAGAATGTGGCGGTTCAGACGGATTTTCTGGTATTTCAGCCAATCCTGCAATTGGTTACACGTCCGATTTATTGGTAGGTTTGGGCGGAACGGTTATCCTTGCCGAATTTCCCGAATTATGCGGGGTTGAACAAGAATTAACCGACCGTTGTGTAAGTCGTGACGATGCCGCTTTGTTCAGTTATTTAGTAAAAACTTATAACGACCGTGCCAAAGCCGTTGGTTCTGGTTTTGACATGAATCCTTCACCGGGCAACATCAAAGACGGATTAATTACGGATGCGATTAAGTCGGCGGGAGCAGCTAAAAAAGGAGGAACTTCGCCCGTAACTTCGGTTTTGGATTATCCAGCCAAAGTGACCAAGCCAGGACTTTGCCTTTTGTGTACGCCAGGAAATGACGTAGAATCAACGACTGCTGAAGTAGCTTCTGGTGCGAATTTAGTGTTATTTACGACGGGTTTAGGCACGCCAACAGGCAACCCAATTACGCCCGTAGTGAAGATTGCGACGAATACTAAATTATTCAATAAAATGTCGGATATTATTGACCTAAACACGGGAACAATCATTGAAGGCGATGAAAGTATTGAGCAAGCGGGCGAACGTATTTTAGAATACGCCATCAAAGTAGCCAGTGGTGAAATCGAAATTTGTGCCGTAAAAAATGGACAAGATGACTTTATCCCTTGGAAAAGAGGGGTAAGTTTATAAATTTGTAACCCGATGTTTTTGTATAGCCAAATGAAGTGCCATCCAACATCGGGTTACATAATCTATGAAAAACGCATTTATTGACATTGCCCGCACGGGCAAAAATAATAGCTGGCTATATGGAGCTGGCTTTTTGATTGTTATGGTGGTTGCCGTACTTTTTTCGTATCCAACCATTTTCGTTACCGACTTCAAAACTGAAAAGCCGACCGTGCCTGCATACCAATACATGGCGGTGGCACTTTTGCAATTCGTTGGAATTATTTTGGCTCTTTGGTTGGTCATGAAATTTCTTCACGAACGCTCTTTCAAAACATTAATTACCCCTTTTGAATCCATTAATTGGAAACGTATCGCTCAATCGGCGGGACTTTGGTTTGCCATTACAGCGGTTGTGGAGTTATTATTTTACGGAATATTTCCAGAAATGTACAGTTTTACGCTCAATATTGAGGAATTTTTACCTGCTTTTGTAGTTGGTGTTTTGTTAATTCCTATTCAAAGTACGGCGGAGGAATTACTTTGTCGGGGTTATCTTTTACAAGGAATTGGCTCGAAAAATATCTGGGCGGGAATAATAGTTACTTCTGCAATTTTTGGCTTGGCTCACGGTTATAATCCTGAAATTCAAAAAGTTGGATTTGCCATTGCCATGATTTATTTTATTGGCGTTGGCCTTTTCTTTGCTCTCCTGACGGTTTTCGATAAAAAATTAGAACTACCAATGGGCATTCACGCAGCCAATAATGTTTATTCTTTTCTCATTGTTTCATATCCCGACAGCGTTTTACCCTCACCTTCCATTTTTATGATGAGTGAACTCAACTTTCCGATGATGATTACGGGTTGGGTCATTACCGTTTGTATTTACGTTTTCTTGGCCAATAAAATCTTCAATTTACGAGCAGTCATTCAAGATTCTGAGGTTTGACTACGAAGTTTAGAGTAAAAAAATAATCATTTTCTCTTTATGGAGATAGTAGCGTTTTTCTGGATTCATCCACCAAAATACAACCTTAAATTTACGTCCAAATCATTACCCAAAACATTATCATTTATTGGCGTTATTGATTAATAAGACCAATAATTTATTTTGGAATATATATATCATGAAACAATTTTTAAACGAAGACTTCCTCTTACAAACTTCCACTGCCAGCCGACTTTATCATGAGTTTGCTAAGGATATGCCTATTATTGATTATCATAATCACTTACCGCCCGACCAAATTGCGAGCAATAAGAATTTTGAAAATCTAACGCAAATTTGGCTTTACGGCGATCACTACAAATGGCGTGCAATGCGAGCAAATGGCATTAATGAAAGTTACTGCACGGGCGAAAAATCTGATTACGAAAAATTTGAAAAATGGGCTGAAACGGTACCTTACACAATGCGTAATCCATTATATCATTGGACGCATTTAGAATTGCAACGTTATTTTGATGTGTACGAAACGCTTAGTCCGAAGAATGCTAAGAAAATTTACGATGAATGTTCGGCTAAAATTCAAACGCCTGAGTTTTCGGTGAGAAGTTTATTATCAAAAATGAACGTAGAAGTTGCTTGCACCACCGATGACCCAACGGATTCATTAGAACATCACCAAGCAATTATCAAAGACGGAACGGTATCAACGAAGGTTTTACCAACTTTTCGTCCTGATAAATATATCTTGATTGAGAATCCTAATTTCTCGGATTACGTCCAAAAATTAGCTTCAGTTGCCAATATTGAGATTGATTCATACGCTGACTTATTAAAGGCACTTCGCTCACGGGCGGATTTCTTTGCTTCTTTGGGCGGTCGTTTAGCTGACCACGGTTTGGAGCAAATTTATGCCATTAGTTTTACCGAAGAATCTGCCAATAACGTATTTAGAAAAGTAATTGCAAAACAAAATATTTCGTCTCAAGAAGCGCTGACTTATAAATCTGCGATTCTTCACGCTTTGGGCGTGATGTACCATGAATTGGGTTGGACGCAACAATTTCACTTGGGAGCTTTGCGAAATAATAACAGCCGTGCTTTGCGTACTTTAGGTCCAGATACAGGTTGGGATTCGATTGGCGATTGGTCACAAGCACAGAGTTTATCCAAATTTTTAGGCCGTTTAGATGAAAATGACCAATTAGCAAAAACCATTATTTATAATCTCAATCCAAGAGACAATGAATTAATGGCTACGATGATTGGTAATTTCAACGATGGTTCAATCGCTGGGAAAATTCAGTTTGGCTCTGGCTGGTGGTTTTTAGACCAAAAAGACGGCATGGAACGCCAAATGAATGCCCTTTCAAACATGGGACTTTTGAGTCGTTTTGTGGGTATGCTTACTGATTCACGTAGTTTCTTATCATTTCCAAGACACGAATATTTCCGTAGAATTCTTTGTAATCTTTTGGGTAATGAAATCGAAAACGGAGAATTACCAAACGATATTGAATGGATTGGGCAGATGGTGCAAAATATCTGTTACAACAACGCAAAAGAATATTTCAAATTTTAAGGAGGAATAAAATATGGGTAGAAATGGAAGTAATCTCTTTCACAATTCTCATTTTCATAATTCTCATTACTCAACGCTAAAAATTCATGCAAACCACAATTGGTAAATATCGCTGGACGATTTGTAGTCTGGTCTTTTTTGCAACAACGGTCAATTATCTCGACCGACAGGTAATTAGCCTTTTGAAGTCTGTTTTATCAACCGACCTAAAATGGGATGATGGTGATTACGCCAACATTGAAATCACCTTCAAGATTTTCTATTCTTTCGGGATGCTCGTTGCAGGAAGTATTGTTGATAAACTCGGCACAAAAAAGGGATATGCTTGGGCAACGGGACTTTGGAGTTTAGCCGCCATCGGACACGCTTTCGCCAGTTCTGCTTTTGGCTTTATGATTGCTCGTGCCGCTTTGGGACTTACGGAAGCAGGAAATTTTCCTGCCGCAATCAAATCAACGGCTGAATGGTTTCCTAAAAAAGAGAGAGCCTTAGCAACGGGTATTTTCAACTCAGGGACCAATATCGGAGCCATCGTTGCACCGCTTTCTGTGCCACTTATTGCGGTATATTGGGGTTGGCAATGGGCGTTTATTATTACGGGTTTGATTGGTTTTCTTTGGTTGATTTTATGGAATGTTTACTATACTTCGCCCAAGGATTCTAAGAAATTAAGTAAAGAAGAATACGATTATATTCACTCGGATAAAGAGGAAGAAGAAAATATCAAAAATGAAGAAAAAGTGCCTTGGGTTAAACTCTTAGGCTTTCGTCAAACGTGGGCTTTTGCTTTTGGTAAATTTTTGACCGATCCAGTTTGGTGGTTTTATCTTTTCTGGTTGCCCGATTTTTTACAAAGCGAATACAAACTTACCTTGCTTGAAATCTCATTTCCAGTAGCGGTAGTTTATATTATTTCGACAATTGGAAGTATCGGTGGTGGTTATTTGCCAATGGCATTAATCAACAGAAATATGCCTGTTTTCAAAGCACGTAAAACGTCAATGTTCATTTTTGCTTTGTTTGTAATTCCCGTTATTTTCTCACAAGTTGCTGGAAAAGTAAATATGTGGTTGGCCGTTTTAGTGATTGGTATTGCGGCAGCAGCTCACCAAGCGTGGAGTGCTAATATTTTCACAACGGTTTCGGATATGTTCCCTAAAAAAGCAACGGCTTCAATCGTGGGAATTGGTGGAATGGCAGGTGGTTTAGGCGGTATTTTGTTAACTTGGGCAGTACAAAAAAATATGTTTGTTTACTATCGAAGTATCAACCAAATCGAAACGGCTTACTATATTATGTTCGCTATTTGTGCGGGAGCCTATTTATTGGCTTGGGTGATTATGCACCTTTTAGTACCAAAAATGGACAAAGTAGATATTTAGATAACAGATTTCGTCAGCATCATTGAAAAGGAGAAGAGCAAAGCGTCTCTTCTTCTTTCATTTAAAAGAGTTTTTTCTATTTTCGGTAAACCTTCCTTCTTATGAGACGTTTATTTTTCTTATTAATTCTTATTGTCTTTTTTCACCAAAGTGTTCACGCCCAAACCAATTGGTCGGAGAAAATGGCGGATGCCATGATGGAAACTCACAAAGATTCCATCACGTATAAAGAAGAAGGTAAATTTGCCCGTTGGGACTATGAACAAGCCATTTTGTTGAAAGCCCTCGAAAGAGTTTGGTATCGTACAGGTGATGCTAAATATTTCCGTTTCATCTTGAAGAATATGGATTCTTATGTGAATGATAAAGGTGAAATCAGAACTTATAAAGGTGAACAATTTAACATTGATAATATTACAGGTGGACGAATTCTTTTGATGCTTTATCGGGAAACGGGTAAAGAAAAATTCAAATTGGCGGCTGATTTACTACGTAATCAACTCAAAAACCAACCCAGAACCAAAGAAGGTGGATTTTGGCACAAAAAGATTTATCCCAATCAAATGTGGTTAGATGGCTTGTATATGGCCGAACCTTTTTATGTCGAATATAGCAAAGCGTTCAACGAAACAGCGAATTTTGATGACATTGCCAATCAATTTATCTGGATGGAAAAACACGCCAGAGATGCTAAAACAGGACTTTTATATCACGGTTGGGATGAAAGTCGTGAGCAGAAATGGGCGGATAAAACCACAGGAAATTCTCCGAATTTTTGGGATAGAGCTTTGGGCTGGTACGTTATGGCATTGGTTGATGTTTTAGATACTTTTCCTAAAAACCATCCAAAACGCCCCGAATTAATTGCTATTTTCCAAAGGTTAATCCCTGCTGTTGTTAAATACCAAGATTCAAAAGAAGGCTGTTGGTATCAAGTAATGGATAAAATTAATGGCAAAGGAAATTATATGGAGGCTTCTGGAACGGCAATGTTTGTTTATGGTTTGGCAAAAGGCGTACGCATGGGTTACATTGATAAAGCGTATATGGCTAATGCAAAAAAAGGCTATCAAGGAATGTTGAAAAACTTTATATCAAAGGATGCTAAAGGAATTCCTCATTACGAAAAAGTAGTTTTAGTAAGTGGTTTGGGTGGCAATCCGTACCGTGATGGTAGTTATGAATATTACCTAAAAGAACCTATTCGTAGAGATGATTTGAAAGGTGTTGCACCATTTATCATGGCAAGCGTTGAGATGGAAATTGCCGAAGAACAAAGTGTTGGGAAAGGTAAAAAAGTAGCTTTGGATTATTATTTTAATCACGAATTTCGTAAAACTAAAGATGGTAGTTTAGAACCATTTCATTATACTTGGGAAGATGGTAAAGATTCAGGATATATGCTTTTGGGTGATATTTTTGAACATTATGGAGCAACACTCACAAATGTGCCTGAGGCTCCAAGAGCCAATAATTTAAAAGGTTCAGATGTTTATATCATCGTTGACCCCGACACAAAAAAGGAAACGGCTAATCCGAATTTTATTCAAAAGGAAGATATTGATGCCATTGAAAAATGGGTAAAAGCAGGTGGAACGTTGGTGATGTTGGCGAATGATTCTGCTAATGTAGAGCTTCCTCATTTCAATCAATTAGCCGCTCGATTTGGTATTGAATTTACCAATAAGAGTAAAAATATGGTCAAAAATGATGTTTATGAGCAAGGAAAAATAATGATTCCTGCCAATCATGCTATTTTTAAAGATCCAAAGAAGATTTTTGTAAAAGAATTGTCTATTTTATCGTTAAAATCCCCTGCTCACGCTGTTCTTTCGGAAGGTGGCGACGATATTATGGCAGTTGCTAATGTTGGAAAAGGAAGAGTTTTGGCTCTCGGTGACCCTTGGATTTATAACGAATATTTAAACGGGAAACGACTTCCAATGGAATTCGAAAACTTTAAAGCGGCTAAAAATTTAGCGGTTTGGTTGTTGAAAAAATAATTATTTACAGTCACTCGAAGTGCCAATCCAAGTTACACGGCAAAACCCCGAAACAATGAAAAAACTAATCTTAATATTTGCATTATTTATTTTCAATCTTGCTTTTACTCAAGCTCAAAGTGCTGACGAAAAGAAGGTTGCGGAAGCAGTAGATTTCCTCAAAAAAGCTATGATTGACGGAGATAAAACTTCTTTGGAAGCAATTGCTCACGAAGGCTTGACTTATGGCCACTCGAACGGTAACATAGAAACAAAGGCGATGTTTGTGGAGGCTATCAGTTCTGGAAAATCGGATTTTAAAACGATTGACTTGACTGACCAAACTATTAAAGTTTATGGTAAAACAGCTATTGTTCGTCATAAATTATTTGCAGAAACTGCTAATGGTGGTACTCCTGGAACGGCTAAATTATCAATTTTACTGGTATTCGTAAAGGTAAAAAGCCAATGGCAATTATTAGCTCGTCAGGCAGTTAAGATTTAATTTAGGTATTAGTTAATAGGAATTAGGTCGTAAAATGGGGAAGAACTCTATTTTACGACCTAATTTGCCTTAGAGGATATTGTAAAATAGTTATTCTCTAAAATCAATACTTTTAAATTAATAATGCCTAATACCTATGACCTAAAACCTCATATCTACAAGCACTAACCCCTAACTCACATTTTTGGCACGCTATTTGTTTTTTAGATTGGCAAACCTTACAGAGTAGATTACAAACTATTCCGCCTAAGCGAACCCGATTATGAACAAAATTATCCACATAGTCTCTGTTGTGGCATTGCTTTTCTTGCTTGCCTGCGGAAACACACACGCACAAGCGAAGCTAAAAGCCGCCAATCGTCAGTTTGAAAACCTGAGTTATATTGACGCAATCCGTCTTTATGAGGAATTCCTTCGTGATGCAAAAGACCCAGTGACTCGTCAGGAGGGACTAAAAAAATTAGCGTATTCTTACCGAAAAATGCAGGATTCTCGCAATGCAGAACGTGCTTATGCTGACTTAATTCGTGATTATCCCGATGTAGAATCGGAGAATTATCTTTATTATGCTCAAGCTTTAGCTTCCAATCAGAAATACAAAGAATCACAAAAATACTATTCTATTTACGGTGAAAAACAAACCGCCGACCTCCGAGGAAAACGCTTTACGGTTTCTTTAATGGATATGGGACGTTTTTATCGTGATTCATCTTCTTATAAAGTTCAATATCTGTCCATCAACTCACGTCAGGCCGATTTCAGCCCAATGTTTTATAAAGGTGGGTTAGTTTTTTGTTCAGCGAGAGATGAAACGGGAGCGATAAAAAGAGTTTTTGCTTGGAATCAGACCCCATTTTTAGATTTATATTTTGTACCAGATACCTCACAATTAAGTATTCATAACGGTTTGCAATCTGCTCAGGCACTCGGTGGAATGTCTGCCAGCAATGCCGATGCACCAACACCCGAAGCAAAATTAACCAAGGTTGAGGAGTTTAGTAGAGTGTTAAATACCAAATATCACGAAGGCCCAATGACGTTCTTTAAAGGGGAGCAAAAAGTCGTTTTTACCCGAAATAATTATAATAAAGGACGTGCCAGAGAATCAAAAGATGGAACAAATCGCTTGAAACTTTATACCGCAGATTTGGTCAAAGATTCTTGGAGTAATGTAAAAGAAGTTCCTTTCAATTCCGACGAATATTCTTGTGGACACCCAGCACTTACGCCTGATAATACCAAAATGTATTTTGTGTCGGATATGCCTGGAGGATACGGAGGCACGGATTTATATATCGTAGAATACAATGATGGTACTTGGGGAACCCCAGTAAATTTAGGAAAAGAAGTCAACACAGAAGGCAATGAAATGTTTCCATTTGTCGATGAAAGTGGCAACCTGTATTTCTCTTCCGATGGACATGAAGGCTTAGGTGGTCTTGACCTTTTTTATGCCGAAATGAAAGAAGGAATTGCTTACAAAGGTGTTAATAATTTAGGTGCTCCGCTCAATTCAGAAAAAGATGATTTTGGTTTAATTACTGATGCTACTCGTGCTTCTGGATTCTTTGCTTCCAATCGTAAAAGAGGGATTCACGATGATAATATTTATAGTTTCCGCAGGGAATGCCGCCCATTAAATTTGATTGTTTATGACGCAACAACTAAAACTCCGCTCGAAAATGTGGATATCAGAAGTGTAATTAACGGGGAAAATCAAGATTTGAAAGTTACTGGACTCGACGGTTCAACTTCAATTTGCTTACAGTCAGAATCCGAATACGAATTTAAAGCCATCAAAGAGGGTTATCAGATGAATTCGATAACGTATTCAACGAAAAGTAATACCGGGCAACAAACGACTTTGGAAATGTATTTAGAAAAATCAAATACGTCCGTTTTGAAAGGAGTTGTTAAATCTGAGATGAATCAAAAACCAATTTCTGGAGTGCAAGTAACCCTTGAAAACCAAAAAGATAAAACTACTCAAACGGTCGTAACGGGTCAAGATGGTGGTTATGAATTTGAAGTAAAACCTGGAGTCGATCATAAATTAACAGCCCAAAAAGATAAATATGCCACGAACAACGAAACTATCAGTAAGGTTGGTAAAAATCCTACTCAGTACCAAAACGTCCAAGGAATGTACGGCGAAGGTGATATTTTCAAACTAAATAATATTTATTATGATTTAGATAAATATTTCATTCGTCCAGACGCTGCACGTGAGTTAGAAAAGTCAGTTTTACCGCTCTTGAACAAGTATCCAGATATGAAAATCGAGATACGCTCGCACACAGACGCCCGTTCGGGAGATAGCTACAATATGCAATTATCGGAAAATCGTGCGAGAGCCGTAGTTAATTATTTAACGCAGCGAGGAATTGATCCAAGCCGTTTGGTATCAAATGGTTACGGAGAAAGTGAGCCAACTAACGAATGTGTGGATGGCGTACAGTGTAATGAAAGTCAGCATCAAGAAAACCGCAGAACTGAGTTCAGAATTTTAGCGGTAAAATAATATTTTCAAACTAATAATATTTCATTTTTAGTTTTTTAGGTTAGGTGAATAGTTTTACAAAAAAGCTCCGTTGTGCGGGGCTTTTTTGTTGATAGACGTGCTATTTTGTCTGGATACTTTCTTTGCTCCAACCGTATGGATTACCATTTTCATCCGTAAAAGCAACAGCTCTAATGGTACAATCATCCGAAATAACTTTTAAAATCATCTTATCTTTGAATATTTCAAATGATAATTTAGAAACTTGTGCTTCCGTACATGGACTTGACCCCGCCGTCTTTTTCATACTAATAATATTCCCTTCAATCGTATAGCTTAGTTCTTCGATGGGAGCTCCCGTCATCATTTCTTTGAAAACGACTTTTACACTATCAAAAGTTATGATTGTCCCCGTTGCATCAGGGACGTTAACGGTACCTTTCCATTGGGTATTTTTTAACGGATTTACAGATATTTGGGCAAATGTTGCCGAAGAAAAGAGAAAGATAAAAAGAAGGAGAGTAATATTTTTCATGGTTGTGATTTTTGTGTTTTACAAAATAGATTGTAAAGGTGTTCATTACATAATTACCTAATGATACTGGGTTAATTATCTGCTTTGTAACTTAGTAAATGGATTTTTACATAAAAAAAGAGACAAGGCACCGCCTTATCTCTCCAAAATATATCAACCAATTCAGAAGAATCGGATTATAAATTCATCGCAGTCCGTTGAATAAATGCAGTCAAATCAGCTCCTATTAGCATATTTTGTGACAATAATGCCAAGTCATATACTTGTTTCGCTAATTTTTTCTGCTCTTCAACGTCGGTTGTTTTTAAGATTTTATCAATCGTTGCATGGTTGGCATTCACTGACACAATATAGTTATTCGGCATATTCCCAAACATACTCATTCCGCCACCACCCGCACGTGACATATCGCTCATACGACGCATAAATTCGTTTTGGGTAATAACAGCTGGTAATTCATCAACTGGCATAGCTTCCAAAGCTACAACTTTCGTAGTATCATTAATTACCGCATCAAATACCTTTTTTACGGTTTCCTTATCCGTTTCAGAAAGCACCGATTCCAAAACAATTCCTTTGTCGATTAATTTCTCAACGGTATCCGCATCAACCCGTTTCAAATTTGTTTTTACCAATTTACTTTCGAGCATATTGATAAAATGACTATCCAAAACAGTATCTAATTTCAAAACATCATAACCACGTTTGGTTGCTGATTGAATAAAACTGTCTTGTGCTTTTACATCATTTGTATAAAGATAAACGACATTATCATCTTTATCTTTCTGATTTTCTTGGGCAAATTCAGCGTATTCATTTAACGTAAAGTATTTATTGTCAACGTTTTGAACTAAACAATAATCCTTGGCACGGTCATAAAATTTATCATCTGAAATCATTCCGTATTTTACGAAAAGACCAATGTTTTCAAATTTTTCTTCAAATGCTACACGGTCAGCCTTAAATAATTCGCCCAATTTGTCCGCCACTTTTTTAGTGATGTACGAATTAATTTTCTTTACATTTCCATCTGCCTGTAAGAAACTACGAGAAACGTTCAAAGGAATATCTGGCGAATCAATAACGCCGTGCAACAACATCAAGAATTCTGGTACAACATCTTTTACTTCGTCAGTAATGAAAACCTGACGACTGTATAATTGTATTTTTTCACGTTGAAGCTGTAATTCATTTTTTACTTTCGGGAAGTATAAAATCCCCGTTAAGTTGAATGGATAGTCAACGTTTAAATGAATCCAGAAAAGTGGTTTTTCTGTAAATGGATACAATTCTTCGTAGAATTTCAAGTAATCTTCATCTGTTAATTCAGAAGGAGATTTTGTCCAAATTGGATTTGGATTATTGATGATTTTCTCTTGAAATTCAATCTCAATTGGAAGGAATTTACAGTATTTATCCAGTACCTGCTTGATTCTGAACTCTTCCAAGAATTCCAAAGAATCTTCGGCAATGTGCAAAATCATGTCAGAACCACGTCCTTCACGAGTAGCTTCTGAGATTTCAAATTCGGTTGAGCCATCACAAGTCCACTTAACAGCATCCGTATTTTCTTTGTACGATTGAGAGATGATGTCAACTCTTTCAGCTACCATAAAGGCAGAATAAAAGCCCAAACCAAAGTGTCCGATAATGGCTTTTTCATCGCCTTTATCTTTGTATTTTTCTACGAATTCAGTAGCTCCTGAAAACGCAATTTGATTGATATATTTTTTAATTTCGTCGGCAGTCATTCCCAATCCATTATCTGAAATGGTAATTGTTTTAGCTTCTTTATCGAAAGAAACTTTCACTTTCAACTCGCCCAACTCACCCGAATATTCTCCAATAGCAGCCAATCGTTTGATTTTCTGTGAAGCATCAACGGCATTTGAAACTAACTCACGAAGAAAAATTTCGTGGTCTGAATAAAGGAATTTTTTAATAATCGGAAAAATGTTCTCGGTATGAATCGAGATATTGCCTTTTTCTTGCATAGTCATTTTGTCACTTTTTAGATGAATAATACGCTAATTTTGCTGTGGGAGATGATTGCAAAAAGAATTCCAGATAGGTTTTATAAGACAAATTGGCAGTCATCCGTAGAGACCTTGCCTGCAACGTCTTTATTTTTGAATAAAACCAATTTATAAAGGAGAAAAGACGTTGCAGTATTGAATAAAACCAATTTATAAAGGAGGGAAAGGCGTTGCCTGCAACGTCTCTACGAATGATAATGATATTTAATTTTTTAGATTAACCCACTAATTTCATAAATTGCATCGAATTCCTAATTCGACTTATTCTTAACAAGTATCTAATGAAAATTTCAACCAATTCCAAAAAAGACGTTTACACGCACGCTGCCATCATCATTTCGTTGTTGTTGGTACTATTTTTTGGCTTTTTCTTTCTCTATTTACCGTGGAGTACTAATCACGGCGAAGCAATTACGGTTCCCAATTTAAAAGGCTTGTCAATGGAAGAAGCTGAGGATCTTTTGGATGACCGTAACTTAGATTTTGAAGTAACAGATAGCACTTTTACTCCTGGCTTAAAACCCTTGACGGTCCTTTCTCAGTATCCGTTAGAAAACTCAAAAGTAAAACAGGGGCGTAAAATCTACTTGACTATCAATACTGAAACCGCTCCAATGATAAAATTGCCAAAACTGACCGAAATGTCCGTAAGAAGTGCCGAACAACAATTGTTAGTTTCGGGGCTTTTGAAGCCTAATTTGGAATATCAAGACGACATTCGTGAAAATGAAGTATTAGAAGTTAAATATGAAGGCACGAAAATCGACGCTGGTACGTTAATTGCAAAAGGTTCAAAGGTTACTTTGGTGGTAGGCAATGGAACGGGAAATGTAGAAATTGATGTACCTTGCGTAGAAGGAAAAGCTTATGACGAAGCTCAAATAATTATCAAAGGCTCTGGTTTACAGATTGGTACAGTTATTTATGATCCAACTTCTACCGAGCCCGCAGGAACTGTTTTCCGACAAAACCCAGCTTGTGGTGATGGAAATAAAATTCGTTCTGGAGAAATGGTTGATATTTGGGTAGCAGGCGAACAACCCAATTAATATGATAGCGTTAATGTTCTGAAAATCAATATAATGGTGTTTTCAAGGACGGCTTCGCTCAATGCGAAGCCGTCCTTCGTTACACTCGAATCTAAGAATAATTTTGTCAAGGAATGATAACAAATTAAAGAAATGATGACACGGTTTATCACTAAATACACATTAACTTTTCTACTCCTTCCCATTTTTTGTCAGGTTTCATTGGCTCAGTTCAACACGATTCCATTACAACAAATTGAAAGTCAAACGCCTCAGAAGCTATCGGCAGCCAGAAAAACAGCGGGCTTGAGCTTACCGTTTTTTGACGATTTCTCTACTTCAACTAATCGCCAAAACCTCAATAAATGGCAAAAAGGTGGAGGTGTTTATATCAATAATACTTTCACGACCAATCATCCAACGCTTAATGTTGCTACTTTTGATGGACTCAAAGCTGATGGAAATCCGTATAATTTTTACAATCCACTGGCTCAAGGAGAAACTGATTCGCTGAGTTCTCTTTCGATAGATTTGTCTCAGTATCAATTAAAAGATTCGCTTTATTTGAGTTTTTTTTATACCAAACAAGGACTCGGAGAGCGTCCCGATGCCACGGATTCTCTGCGATTACAATTTCTGACGAATGGGGCAAAATGGGAAACGGTTTGGATCGACTCAGGGAAAGTTATTTCGGATAAATTTATTCAAGTTTTGATTCCAATTCGCAAATCAGTTTATCTGCACGGTGATTTTAAATTTAGTTTTCAAGCATTCGGACGACAATCAGGGCAGTTTGATGTTTGGCACCTCGATTACATTTATTTAGATAAAAATCGAACAAACAAAGATATTTATACGCAAGATATTGCTTGTAGAAATCCAATTTCGCCCATTCTAAAGCGATATAACGCCATGCCAATGAGGCAATTATTGGTGAATCCAACGGCGGAATTTGCCGAAACTATCCAAAGTGATATTTTTAACCTTTTCAGAAACCAAAATATTGTAACGTTCAAATATTCGGTTAAAAATTTACTGACCAATCAGCTTTTACAAGACGATTCTTCAAAAGTAAACGTCCAGTCAGTTTCGTCTCAGGTGATTGAATTGAAGAATCATCTGGCCAATTTAATTAAAGGAGATAAAGCTCAGTTGAAGTTGAAATTTGATGTCAAAACGGGTGATTCTCCCGCTTTTAGCATCAATGATACCATCAGTAGAACGGTAACATTGGACAACTTTTACGCTTATGACGATGGTACAGCCGAACAAGCGGCTTATTTGAAGAAAGGTTTCGGCCGGGCTACCGTTCAGTTTGTTCTCAATAAACCCGATGCCGTGACAGCTATTAGAATTAATTTACAACCAACGGTTACGGATTTGACGGGAAAGAGAATAACCTTCCAGATTTTGGCGAATGATAAAGGGAAACCTGGAAGAATTTTAAAGACCATTTCAGATACGACCACCGTTATTAAATACCCCAATTCACCTAATACTTTTATTGAATACAAAATTGATTCTGTGGCGGTAGTTGATACTTTTTATGTGGGTTATGTCCAACTCACGGACGACGAACCGCTGACGATTGGTTTGGACGTCAATTCAACGCAATTTTCCAATCGTAGCTTCTACAATATCAGTAACGAATGGGTCAATGTAACCGACGCTCAGAAAACCAGCACCTTCGTACCAATTCGTGGTAGTTTGATGATTCGTCCTGTCATGGCAGGAAAAGAAATAATTCCGAAACCATTAGCTACGGAAGAAGAAATTCAAGAGAAAAATTTAGTAATTTCGCCAAACCCTTCCGCTGGAATCTTCAAATGGAACGATTCGAGCTTGAAAAATGTAGAAATATTTGATATGATTGGTAGAAGTATTTTTCAAGAAAAGACCGAAAGCCAAGAAGTTAATCTGCAAAATTTAAACACAGGGACTTATCTTTTACGACTTTCAAATGATAGAAACTCTTTTGTAAGAAAAATTGTAAAAGAGTAGTTTTAGATGTTTTATTTTCAGGATATCAAGTCTTTAAACAGTTAATTATTAATATTAAATTACTCAAAAAAAATGGACATAACCGTACAAGAACTAAAAGAAAGACTCGACAAAGGCGAAGCCTTAAATTTCCTCGATGTGCGTGAGGATTATGAATATGACGAACAAAATCTCGGAGCAAAGTTAATTCCACTCGGAGAACTGGCCGACCGTGTTGAAGAAATTACGGATTGGAAAGACAGTGAGCTAATTGTACATTGTCGTTCTGGGGCAAGGTCAGCCAGAGCAAAAGCGTTTTTGGAAGGACAAGGTTTTACCAATGTTCGCAATGTTTTAGGTGGAATTATGGCTTATAACGAATTAGACTAAGATATTTTACCATTTAAAAAGCCTGTAAAATTTAATTTTACAGGCTTTTTACTGCAAAAAACGATGAAAATTTCCCCTCAAGAATTTAAAGAACGTCTTTCCGAACTAACCATTCTTGATATTCGCACACCTTACGAAATTGAAGAATTTGATATGGGTGGCTTTCAAATTCCACTCGATGAGTTGCTTTTGAGTCTTGAAAAAATAGAGTCACTGAAAAATCAGGAGATTATCATTATTTGCTACGCAGGTTTACAGAGCGAAATTGCCTGTAAAATTTTGACTAAAAGAGGTTTTTTAAATCTTCGTAATTTGGCAGGTGGTTTAGAGGCATATTTGACATTATAACTACGAAATTTGGGTAGGAGACATGGACTATTCGACCAAGAGATAGTTGTTTCACTATTACCTAAAAACGATGTGAGTCATGTAGTTGCCGTTTTGTGATGCTAAAAAACTATGTGTCCGATATAAAGCTATATGGTTCCAGTTTTATTACTCTCTAAAAAACTATGTGACCGATATGTCTAAATGGTTACAAAAAGCGTTATTTTTGAAAAATTATTCACCATACAAATCCACAATTTCCTAATGTTAACATACATTAATTGGCATACTTCTCCCGTAATTTTTGAGATATTTGGTTTCCCATTGCGTTGGTACGGTTTAATGTTTGCAGGAGCATTTCTGGCTGGTTATCAAATACTTAGTTATATTTTCAAGAAAGAAGGCCGCCCAGTAGAACAAGCTGATGAATTACTATTATATGCAATGATTGCGACGGTAATCGGAGCCAGAATGGGACATTATTTTTTCTACGAATATCCATTATTGCTCAGTGACCCAGGCAAGTTTTTTGTAGAAATGATTGTACCTCCTTATTCGGGTTTGGCTTCACACGGTGCTGGTATTGGTTTATTTTTGGCTTTTTATATTTTCTCAAAGAAAAGAAATATTCCTTACTTGTATATAACTGACAGAATTGTCCCTACGGTTGCACTGGGAGGAGCATTTATTCGTTTTGGTAACTTGATGAATTCTGAAATTGTTGGTAAAACAACCAATGTACCTTGGGCATTTATGTTTTATAATGATCCTTCTTTGGGACATGATTATCTCAATGTATTACCACGTCATCCCGCACAATTATACGAATGTCTCTCTTGTATATTGCTGTTTATATTGTTGATGTGGATATGGTCAGTGAAGAAAGAAAACACTCGCCAAGGTTTAATGACTGGTGTCTTTTTAATTATCCTTTTCACGCTTAGATTCTTGTACGAATTCGTGAAAGAGAATCAAGTAAGTTTTGAAAACGGAATGGAATTCAACATGGGGCAAATTTTGAGTATTCCAGCTATATTATTTGGGGCAGGTATTTTAATTTACGCTTTCAGAAAAAAAGATACACAAAATGCCTGATTATTAGGCATTTTGCTCAAAAAATAGCATATTTGCAGAGATACTAATTCATTAATTTAAAAACCAAAATCCCTCAACCATGGCAAACGTACAAGACGAAGCAGACAACCAATTAGATAAATTAAAAGATACTGCCTCTGAAAAATTAGGAAGTTTAGCAGATGCTGCTGCTGACAAAATTAAAGAAGTAACAGGTATGGACGTATCAGCGAAGGCTGATGAATTAGCAACTGCTGCAACTGAAAAATTTGAAGAATTACAAGCATCTGCCTCTGAAACAATTAGTGGTTTAACCGAATCTGCTACCGAAAAATTTGATGATGCAAAAGAAGCTATCACAGGCAAAATTGCTGAATTGACGGGTGGAGATATATCTGCAAAAGCGGATGAATTGAAAGCTGAAGCGGCTGAAAAGTTAGAAGATTTACAAGAAGCGGCTGCCGAAAAAGTTGAAGAAGCCAAAGAAGCTGCGGCTGGAATTTGGGATAAAGTAAAAGGTATTTTCGGAGCTTAGTTTTCGTTAATAATTGGGGGTTATTGGTTGTATTCATCACAAATTCAACCAATAACCTTTTTTCTTAATAGACAGTACTTTCTTTCAAAACACCAACACCTGCCATTCCTGTCTTTAAAATTCTTTTAGCCCGAAGGTATCTTTTTGCATTATATTCATCAAAATTTGGAGCGGTTGCAATCATACTACTCACTCGCACTTTATCCGAAGCGTGAATAAACTCACCATTACCCACCCACATCGCTACGTGGACAACTCGCTCTGACCCATCTTCTCTTTTTTCTCCGAAAAATAATAAATCACCTACTTTCAGTTCACTCCAATTGCCAGTTTTATCAATAGTTTCGCCAATCATTACTTGTTGTGAAGCATCACGGGGCAAGATAACACCATTTAGGAAGTAAACCGTCTTGGTAAAACCACTACAATCTACCCCTTTGAAAGACGTTCCTCCCCATAAATAAGGAACGCCCATCAATCTTTTGGAAGTTGCTACGAGATTATCCTCAGTCGCATTTCTTTCTGAAAGCCATTGATTATAAAGATTCGATTCACGCTTGGCAACATAACCTTGTCGTTGGTCAGCGAAAAGTACCTGAAAGAAATCGCCATTTTCGGCCACCAATTCCATCATACAACCCGCTACCAAATCCGAAACCGTAGCCGATTCGTCGTTTGGCTCGGAATATGCCGAACCGTAAGCCTGAGTATAAATGATTTTTGGAACGGCCTTCCAACTATCCATCTTCTCCTTATTCATTAAGGTAATTGCTCCTCTGTCCACCCACGAAATATATTGGTCGGGCGTTTGGATGAGCAACCAACCATTATCCTCTTTTTCCAAAACTCTCACGGGCGTACCCATTAAAGCTTGCGATGCCAATTCGCCCGAATGTTTTGGAGAATAGCGAATATTACAAACAGAAACCTCCACTAACCCATAAATTTTATCTTCCAACTCAGGTTCTGGAAGGGTTTTTATTTCATCAACTATGGGTACTTTCTCTATTTTTAGTCGGTCGAGCAAGAAACTTTTTGCTCCGAATAAATTGGTTCTTCCCGTTAGAATTACATGATTATTTTGTCTGAAAGCATCAACTTGAAAAATGGCAGTACGCTTATCTGGGGCAAATCGCATGGTGAAACTTTCAATGATTTGCGTTATCGAAGAATCAGCTTTTATGCGTTTGGGAGATAGTTTTCGAGGTGTTGTTGGGCCAGCACCAAACAAGGCGAATGAAGCAATTGTAAGACAAATGAGTATATATTTTTTCATGGGTTGTGGATATTTGACGTAAGGAGTCAAATATATTTTTGCAAAAAATATGCCAAGAAATTGACATATTTAAATAAAGATAGCTTTCAAATCGAAGTTTGAAAGCTATTTCTGATAGAGGATTAATTGTAGAAATAAACTAAGAATTTCTACTTTGTAGTTTTACTCGTAAATCCCAATTATTACTTATCATAAACCATTTTAAATTTACTCAAATCTGGTTTGTGTTTACGTGTACGGGTAAGTTCATGATTATAAATAAGTTGCCCCAAATTTTTCATAAATGGAAAACCAATGGTGTCATAATCGTATTTATCATCATTGAAAATTTCGTCTTTATTACACAACAAAACTGCCGTGAGCATAAATTCTACGCCTTTTTCAAAATCTACGATGTAAGTATTGTCCAACAAAAAGCCGTAGGCATCTCCTACTTTATTGAATATTCTGATATTTGGATTTATTACTTCATTTTTACCACTTCCGTATAGCATAAATTTGCAGTAAGTCGGGTAAAACTCGCTTGGATTGTAATTGGGATAGATGCTTTCCGTCGGCATTTGTGACATATATTTGTATAGAAATTTATAGTCTTCGTCCGTCAAATTAAAACGCTTTTTAGCCTCCACTGCTTCGGGGAAAATGATAGCCTTCAAGACGGCTTGTTGGTCGAGCAAGGGGTAAAAGTTTCTATCCTTAAAGTCAAACGGTGTGTTCATTACGGAATCGCCCTGCATATAGCCTTTGCCAATACCAATTGGCGTTACTGAACTATAATTTTTCTCAGAAATTACCATTGGTTGCTGATAGAGAACTTCATTACCCGATACAAACTTTATCGGATTAGTTCTACGATTTTGTTCCTTGTTCATCCCCACTTGCAAGCGGTGAAAAATGCGAGTGTTTTCGTAGCCTTTCTTGCGTAAAGCATCGTTGAAGCCATCTTGTCCCAAAAATTCATAAAGACGGTTAAAAGCATCATTATCCGAAACCATCAATATTTTTTTGATGTAATGAGCCACTGATGGCATTCCATTTTCAGAAGTTGTATCTTTTGTAACGGGTGTATGACGCTCATATTCTGCTCCCGTCAACATCGTCGTTTCTTTTGTTAATCCTTTGATATTTAGATTGTTAATTTTCTCCAAAGCCAAAACACTCGCAGGAAACTTTACGGTACTGGCAGGATAAAAATATTCTGTATTGTTAATTCGATAGCCGTAAGACGTAAATTTTGGGCGATTGTTTTTATCTCTATCAATTTGCGTATAAAGAATTTGCAAACGGTACTTTTCGGGATTATCCAACAATTCCTTGAACTGTTCGGGTTTGGTAGCCAAAAGATTAGGCAAAAAATCGGTATTGATTTTTTGGGCTTTGGAAATGATGGTATTCATTAACAAAATTGAAAAGATGAAGTATATTTTTTTCATAATTGTTGTGGATGAAATGTTATTTTTCTAAGAATCTACAAATGACATCATTTAAACTTATTTCAAGACTTCCGCCAATTTATCCAAATCTTCTTTCAAATGCAAAGCACTGATAACCAAACGAGTAACGGGTAAATCCGTTGCTGTTGGATACGGAAAGCAAGCCGTCATAATGCCATTTTCTATCAAAAACTCATGCACTCTCGACTGATGCGTACAATAAGCAGGATAATTTTCGATGGAATCAAGAAAGGTATTTGTAGGAATTTGAGCATTAAAATACGCAATGTTTTCCATTAATATTTGTCGTTGTTCGTGGAAATAATCGACAGAGTTTACAAAGGTTTCTAACAAAGCAGGCATCATCGGAGACGCTCCTGCAAACATGGGAAATTGACGGATTTCGGCAAGCGTTTTTTCATCAGAAAAAATCACTCCGCCTGTCATTCCCATCGCCTTGTTGAGAGAGGAGGTAATAATGATTGAGTGATTGAGTGATTGAATGATTGAGTGATTGACCCCAAAACTATGCGAAGCGTCAATGACTATCGTTATATTTTTATCTTTGGGTAAATAATTAATCCACTGAAAATCAAAATGTTCTACATACGGAGAGCCCACTGAGTCGGTACAAATGACAATATTTTGGGTGGGACATTCTTTTATTTTTCCTACAATTTTCAATGCCCATTCGGAATAACTTAATCCCTTTTCCCAATCTTGTAATGTTAGACTTGCTTCATTCCAAAGAGCAGGGTGCGTTTTGGGGGCGTAGAAAAATTGGGTGTCTGGTTTTTGCAGGAAATTACACACTAATTGTCCCGCCCACATTCCCGAAGAAGTGGTTAAAGCGGCGGGCATTTGGGCAAATTTTGCGAGTTCAATTTCTGCTTTTTCGTAAATTTCTAAACGAACAGTATTATTGCGAGAACTTCCCCACGACGTACCATAACGAGCGAACGCTTGGATGAAATTCTCTCTAAATCCTTGATGATGAGGCATTCCCAAGTACGACGTACCACTAAACCAAAGATATTCTTGGTTATTGGTTGTTAATATACGGCTTGGAAGATGTTGGGTTGTGTAATTCATGAATTAATGATAAATGATGAGTTATGAATGATGAGTTAAAAGAAAACCCTCTTATCATTTATCATTCATAACTCATCATTCTATTTAAAATCTATGCAATGAAGTCAACGGGAACGTCCATTCGGGCGTGGAAAGTTGGGTATCCAAATCTTTCACACTGTACCAAGCTCCACCTTTGGGATTTTTGACGATGTGAATATCCTGAGCGGGCATATAACTTTGAGCCAAAAGGAAAATTTTGTCTTTGGTTTTCGGGTTTTCTGCCACGTCCATAACAATCATGGCGTGTCCATACGACTTTGGATTTGACACAATAAAAACATCGCCAATTTGTAAATCAGCTAAGTTTTTAACCGTTTTCATTTCACGCTCAAGCGTACAGGTATTAGCGTAATTAAAAACCATATCTTGATATTTCCTAAAACCTGCCTTAGAATTATCCGCTGATTTCGCCTTCACAAATCCTTTATTGGTAATTCTATAACCGTTTTTGTATTTGTCGTAAGTCATGGCTACACCTCCGAATGTTTTGAAAGAAATATCCGCAAACTGCTTCTTTGCATACAAATATTCACTCCGTAAACGCATCACAGCATCGGCACATTGTTGGAGGTCTTGCGTGCCTCGGTCAATGTCTAAAACCGCCATTTGTTGAGCATTCGTTTTCTCCTGACCATTATAAAAATAGACTTTCGCTTTATCTTCTTTCAAAGGAAAATCTCGCAAATACGCTCCAAATGAGTCTTTTACTACACTCACACGCTGATAGCCAACAGGCAAATTAAAACGAGTTTCAACTATTTTTCCTGTGGGATTGATGGTTTGGAAAACGATGAAAAGTAAAGTAGTTATGAGTAAATGTGTCATTGATGAATGTCTGAACTATGTTTTTATAAAATGCCTAAAATCAATCAATCACCATTACCTCAACCCTGCTCCCGTTCCGTTCTCTTCCGCATAAATCACTTTTCCGTAATCAATGGTAATACCCGTAGAAACTTGGTCGTCCACCAAGAGGATTCCGTCCATATCCACATAGTCCAAAAGCGGTAATAACTGAGCAATGGCAGAGCAACCCACATTCGACTCGGTCATGCAACCAACCATTACTTTCAAGCCCAATTGATGAGCGTGTGCAATCATCCGACGAGCAGGCGTAAGTCCTCCGCATTTCATTAGTTTGATATTGATAATATGGAAAAATCCGTAACAACGAGCCACGTCTTCTTCCACGATACAACTTTCGTCCGCCATAATAGGCAAAACTGATTCCGCAAAAACTCGTTTCATGCCTTCCCAATTATCGGCTTTCATGGGTTGTTCAATGAATTCTACACCCAAATCTTTCAAGGCAATGGCATTTTGCAAAGTCTCCTCCACGCCCCAAGCCGTGTTGGCATCTACTCTGAAAACAGCATCAGTATGTTTACGTAATTCTTGAACAATTTTAATATCGTCTTTTGTACCTAATTTAATTTTATACAAAGGAAATGGCACTTCCTGCATTTTTTCAACCATTTTCTCAACGGTATCAATGCCGATGGTATAATCGGTAATAGGATTTTTAGAAGCATCTAAACCCCACAATTTATACAAAGGTTGTCCTTGTTTTTTTGCCCAAAGGTCGTTGGCGGCAATGTCCAAAGCACACAAGGCAAAAGGATGGTCGTCTTTGAGATGCGGGTGCATATCCACCCAAAATTGTTCTGGACTTTGGAGGTCATAATTTTCAATGAGCGGACGAACAGCCTCTAATTGAGCCATCATTTTTGCCATTGTAACCCCATAATAAGGCGTTTCGGTAGCCTCCCCAAAACCCCGAAAATCCCCATCTCGAAGCTCGACGATCAGTGTAGGTTGTACATCACGGGACTCGTGCGTAATGGTAAAAGTATGACGAAGTTTTAAATTGAATTGATGAAGGATTAACTGCATGGAATGGTTTTATTTGTTTGCTCTAAGTTAGGGAAGATTTTGATAGGTTGTGTTTTTACCGTTTGATAAATTGGGATTGGGAGAGTTAGAAATAGTATTTATATTGCTTGATAAAATAAAATTTACTATTAATGAAATCAACTTATTGGCTACTCCTTATTACCTTAATGTCTCAAAAATTATCTGCTCAAGCTACAACTGAGAGATGGGATAATTATATGGCAACTTTTGAGAATAAACCAGGTTTGGTAGTAGTGCGAATGGATTTAATCAAATCAGCACCTTTGAAAGAATATAAATTTATTCTCGTAACGGGCATAACTTATGAAAGTAAAAACCCCGACGGACTCCCTAATAAAGAAACCTTATCGGCTATTCAAAAAGTGGGAGATGAATTACAGCAGGTAATAGGAACTACTTTTAAGGAAGTTTATGTAGGCTCGTTTACATACAATGACGAAAGGCTTGAATATTTCTACTTGCGAGACACTATTGGTGTAAGAGAGACTTTAAAGAGTTTTTATAACTTAAAACATAATAAATTTAAAAATTATATCTATATAAGAAATGACTCTGATTGGAAAGGGTATAAAGAATTTCTTTACCCAAACGAGGAGACTATTAATTATATGACAGATTCAAAAGTTGTTTATAGCCTTGTAGAAAATGGAGATAAGCTAATCAAAGCAAGAAAAGTTAATCATTTTGCCTATTTTAATTCTAAAAAAGATGCAGAAAAGTTCAAAGATGAAATTCAAAAAATTGGTTATCAGATTGAAAAAATTAATAAAAATAGTGATAATACTTTCCCTTACTCTGTTCTTTTTTGGAAAGAGCAATACGTTGATTTGAATTCAATTAATCAAACTACGGTTATTTTAAGGGAGGTTTCAAAAAAGTGTAATGGAGAATATGATGGTTGGGAAACTATTGTAATTAAGGAATAAAAAGAAATATAATCACCATCAGTCACTCGGCCAATGTCATTAAGTTAAAGATTTTGAATTAAGAATTCTGGTCAACGAATGTAGATTTTAGAAGTTTTGCCAAGGATATTTTACTTCATCATTCTTCATTCATTGTTCTCAATTCTGACTTATTTTCTTAACTTAATGACATTGGGCGAGCGATTGATGTTGCCATATTTCACGCACGTTGTTTCGAAGAACAACTCTGGGACATATAGTTGAATTATTTTCCTATACTATAGAACTTATGTCCGTGGTTGGCATCCCACAAGAAATTTCTCACAAGCAAATAAGCATTTGATTATTAATACATTGCAAGCCTCTTACGTATAATATCTGGAGAGCTACTTTCCAATAAAAGAGGTCGTTGAACAAAATTCAACGACCTCTTTTATTGGAGAGAAATGAGTAATCGGAAGATCCCATTTCACCCCTATTTCGTACATTTGATTTTGTCCTCAAACACACAATCTTACTATGAAAAAGCTGTTCTCTATTCTCTTATTTTTGCTGTTAAGCTACAAAATTTTTGCTCAACCCAATATTTCCTTAAAATCAGTGATTACGGGACTTTCGCAACCCATGCAATTTGTCAATGCGGGCGATGGCTCAAGGCGAATTTTTATTCCGCAGAAATCGGGAGAAATTATCATTTTCGATAAAAACTTTAATGCTTTAGGTACTTTTTTGACGGTGACTAATATTCAAACGGGCGGAGAACAAGGCTTACTAAGTTTGTGTTTTCATCCCCAATATAAAACAAATGGACTTTTCTTTGTCTATTATACCAATATTTCGGGAGATTTGGAAGTAGCTCGTTATCAAGTTAGTAACGATATAAATGTGGCAAATTTCTCCTCCAAAAAGATTCTTGTCACGATTCCTCACCCTACCTATGGCAATCATAACGGAGGAACTTTACGCTTTGGGAAAGACGGATATTTATACCTTTCGACGGGAGACGGTGGCAATGGAGGCGACCCAAACAATAATGCTCAAAATACGAGTGTATTGCTTGGAAAAATCCTCCGCTTCAACGTAAATACTTCCGAAACTGCTCCTTTTTATAGCATTCCTTCTGGTAATCCTTTCGGAAATGAGGTTTTAGCCTATGGTTTAAGAAATCCTTTTCGTTGGAATTTTGACCGACTTACAGGCGATATGTGGATTGGCGATGTAGGGCAAAGTGCTTTTGAAGAAATCAATCGGAGTCACCGAGATTCTTTGGCGACCAATTACGGTTGGCGGTGTTATGAAGGTAATAACCCCTATAATACTACGGGATGCGGAGCTATTTCAAATTATAGATTTCCAGTGGTGGCTTACCCAAATCCGAGCGTTGGTTCGTCAGTCATTGGCGGTACAGTTTATCGTGGCGAAATATTTAATTCGATGAAAGGCTATTATTTTGGCGTTGATTTTTATTCGGGTAAATTATTCAAAATCAAGTTCGATTCATTGACTTATACCTACAATATTTCTTCACAAACGCTATCCCCAAATACCATTTCCGATTTTGGCGAAACGGAAGACGGAGAGCTTTTTGTAACGTCTCTGAGCAGTGGGAACGCATATAGAGTAGAAACTGATGATACCGCTTTATACGATTTTATTGGCAATGGCAACTGGACAGACCCATCAAATTGGAGCAATAATACCGTTCCACCATCAAGTTCTCTACTAAATACTATTATCACGATAAAACCCATTGCAGGTGGCGAATGCGTGGTCAATACGCAGGTCAGCATTCCTAAAAATTCTAAAATAATTATTGAGAACGAAAAGCTGTTGAGGATGAGTGCAAATCTGGTTATGCAGTAAAAATAATAGCACGCAAATGATATTGTCATTTGCGTGCAAAAATATCACAAGAAAAACTTCCCCGTTTCCGTTTCCAAAAACTTAGCAAAGTCAATTTCTTCTTGTTTGATAAAACCAGTTTGCGGTAATTTTCCGTCCGCTACCATTTCCACAACTGCCACAATGGAAGCCGCTGTTGTCCAAGAAATAGCTCGCCAGTGCTTTCCGTCAATAATTTTAGGTGAATAAGCCCGATAAAATTCTTCTCTTTCCAAAGACTGATTTTTCCATCCTTCCACTACCGCATATACATATACTACGTCTTCTTGCACGGGCGGTTTGGCTTCGGTCAGGATTTCCTCAATCAATTCTCTACGGGTTTTTAGAATTAATTCGTACAACAAAAACTTCATTAACTTACCGTGTCCAGGGTAACGAATTGTTTTGTAATTGAGCGTATCAACTCGCCCTTCGTAGGTTTCACACATCGTACCAAGACCGCCCGAAGTACTAAAAGCCTCAAATTCATTGCCTTCAATATTAATGTGTTCGAGTCCGTCGAGTGCAGAAACCAATTTCTTTTCGCCGTTGTGAATCACCTCGCAATCATTCAAATATTCGTTAATTACCCCCGCTGGCGACCACGTAAAGGAATATCCCAAAAGTCCATTCGGATATTTTGGTAAGGCTCCAACTCGTAATTCTATGTCACGGAGTTTAGTAAAACGATTGGCTAAATCCGCCCCTACGATGCCGATAAGCCCAGGAGCAAGCCCACATTGTGGAGCTAAAACACCTTTACTTCCCTTCGCTGCCATTTCTCGGATGGCGGTGGTTGTGGGAACATCTTCGGTCAAATCGAAATAATGTTTCCCTGATTCGTAGGCGATTTGAGCAATTGTCAAATTCAAATTATAAGGCATACACGACACCACAGCATCGAATTGAGGGATCAGTTTTTCTAACAAAACTTTGTCCGAAACATCACCTTGGATAACCTCAAAAGACAATTCTGTGGCAGGATTTTGTTTGTCTAATCCTTTGATTTCAAAACGTTTCGACAAAAGCGTAGCTACCAATGAGCCGACTTTGCCCATTCCAATTACTAAGATTGATTTCATTTTAGGGATTTATGGGGTTAAGGAGTTTGGGGATTTAGGACTTCTGCGTTACAAATCATCATCATCTTTTTTTCCTTTGTTTTTTTGATTTTTTCTTAAATAGCCAATATATCCATTTAAAACTTTGAGACAAACATCAACTTTTTCTTTAAAAGTTTTTAACTCTTCATTGGTAATATATTCCTCATCAAAAGCATCAATTAAATGATTTAATGTTTCTTCCATTGAACCTCTTGCCATGCGACAAAAGTGTATAGTTTCTTTATAATTATTTCTTCCATAGCCTTCTGATATGTTTGCAGTAATTGACCTGGAAGACCTAATAATTTGAGAAACAAGTGAATATTTTTCTTCAACGGGAAATTTCTTAGTAATTTTTGAGACATCTTTTTTTAGTTCTCTCGCTAATTTCCAAGCTTCTAAATCATAAAATCTTTGCATTGAGTTGGGGGTTGGTTTGAGGATTATCAGGGGGTGAAGGGGTTTAGGATGAACGGGGTAGGTATTTAGTACATCCTAAAATCAAAATTAATCAAATTTAGGATAAATATTGACTTCAACCCTAAACCCCACAATCCCCATAACCCCTAAACCCCTCTCTTGGTCATTTCAAAAAGATTGGTAGCTTGTTCGCCTAAGAATCCATCAAACCAAACTTTCTGACCATCATTTTCAAGATAGCCACGTTCAGCTAATTCGTAATAAGCATACGACCAACGAAGCGTCGTTTCAGAACCATCTATATCAATTACAGGGCAATCTTCATCAATCGCCTGAGTAGAACTTTGACGCAATTTTGAGCCTTTTGCACCCTCAATTTCGGGTTTTATCGGAATGCCAGCCTCTTTTAAAATCGACATGGTTTGTTCAATATCTCCCCAAGCAGGTACATTTTGGTAATTGATATATGCCGTAAAATGGTTAACCGAATTTCCATGTAATAAAGTCCACGAAGCAAATTGCGACTCATTATTCAAAGCCAAAATCGTTTCTTTTTTGGCTGGTTTCCACGGGCGAGCAAAGAAATTCACCAAAGCATCCACCAGTCTATCCGCCTCCGCACTGATGAGTTCTTTGTTTTGTTTGAGCGTGGCCAACAATTGTCGAGGCTCACCTGCCAATAAATCTGGAGTGTCTTTTACGGCTTCATTTATCAAATTTTGTGCTTCTTCCGACAACTCTTTTACTTCCAATTGAGTGACAAAAAACTTAGGAAAATTGATATTAGTCGGATGTTGATAATGAAAAGAGTTTAAGTGTTTTGATGGGAAACTATACGGTGAAATTTTCACATAACCCAAAGCCTCCAACACTTCCTCAATCGCACGAATCCCCGCAGGTTGTCCGCCCGTATTCGTATTAAAAGTACGGAAAGCACAGTGGTCATTGACAACATTTCCACCTTGTGCAAGCACCATATCAGCGTATTGTTTGGCGTAAGTTACTCTCTTGCAATAGCCCTCCCAGAGCCTATCCATGAGGGATTTTGTGATGGTTTCTTGTGTTTTCATTTGTTGAAGATACATGGTTTATAGCACACGGATTTAACGGATTAGACACGGATTAAGGTTTTATTTAAGAGCAAAATATCGCTTAACCAGATAATAAATTAAGATAAACCTGAATTAATAGATTGGAAACATAAAAATCCGTGTTCAATCCGTAAAATCCGTGTTCCATTAACCACTTAAAGCGTTTCCCTTCGAATCATATAAAACGGATTTTTCACTTTGATTTTTATATTGTCCAACATCAAAGCGGCGGCCGTTCTGCCCATCGTTTCGAAATCGGTTGTGATAACGGTTATTCCTAATAATTCTTTTAAAGTTGTCTCATTGAAAGAGATAATTCCAATGTCTTTCCCAACGATAAAACTGGACATTCGAGTTTTCTTTACTAATTCTGCCAAATCGGTTTCTTCCACTACTACATAAACCGTTTGTGCTTGTAAAATTTCGTTTTCAACGGTTTCTTTTATCACAAATTCTTTCTGCGAATTGACAC
>JAZKDE010000111.1:0-5985 GCA_040387735.1 Bacteroidota bacterium | reverse complement strand
AATAAAAGCGGTCGAATAATACGTCCATTTTTAACTTTAATTCCGTGTAATCCCGCAATTCCTGTGCCTTTAGTTAGGTTTAAAAAGACGGTTTCTAAGACATCATTTTGGTGATGGGCAGTGGCTATATAATCACAATTTTGTTCTTTTCTGACTTTCTCAAACCATTCATAACGCAAAATTCGAGCAGCCATTTGCGTTGAAATTTTCTCATTTTCGGCAAACTCATTGGTTTGAAAAGTGGTGATAATAAATGGAACTTTATATTTTATGGAGAGTTTTTTGACAAACATTTCGTCATCATTCGACTCTTCGCCACGCAGTCCAAAATTGCAATGAGCAATCACAAAATCTAATTTAGCTTTACTAAAAAGGTCGCACATTACCACCGAATCCATGCCACCGCTGACCGCTAAAAGCACTTTCTGAGACGATTGAATCAGATTTTGTTTGTTAATAAAAGTTAAAAACTCGTTGAGCATCGTTTTATTTGGGTAATTTTGTAGTATCAAAAAATATGAAATATCTCGCAAAAATACGTCAAATAAAGTTTAGATTTCAGCCAATTTCTATTGTGCTTATAAATCTAATAATTGTAAGCACGCTTCTATTGTGTTTCCAAAATACACAAGCTCAAACTCCGACTAATCCAAATCAAGTAGAAATTATCAAAGCGGATAGTTTAGTAGGGCAAAATCAGCCTTTTATGTCGGTACGAAAGTTGATGGGAAATGTGGCTCTTCGACAAGGTACAACGCTGTTATATTGTAACTTAGCCGTGCTAAATGAAACGACTAATATTCTGGAAGCCTACGGAAAAGTCAAAATTATTCAGGCAGATACCGTGACCATTACGGGTGATACTGCTTACTATTTTGGGAATGAACGTAAGGCGATTGTTAATGGACGAGTAAAGTTGGATGATCGAACTATTGTATTGAATACCAATAAGTTAGATTACGATCTTAACGCCAGTACAGCGTATTATAGCACGGGCGGGAAAGTGATTGATAAGAAAAGTACACTGACCAGCCGGGAAGCATATTACAATACGGTTACAAAATTAGTGAACTTTAAAACTAACGTAAAAGTCTTGGATAAAGACGGAAATCTATCGGCGGATTCCCTGCGATATAGTACGCTCTCGAAGGAGGCTTTTTTCGTCGCTCCGACGTTAGTGGTTAATAAAAAAGACACAACTTTTGCCAATCCCGGCAGTCAGTATAATACGCTCACAAAAATTTCTAATCTCAAAGGTCGCTCTACTGTAAAAACTGAAGACTACACCATGACGGCCGATACGATGATTTACGACCCGCCAACTGAAATTGGAGTAGCAAATGGAAATATTTTGTTTGTTTCCAAGAAAGATAAAGCCATTTTGACGGGCGATAGAGGACGATATTCTAAAAAATCGGGTATTACTCGGGTATTTGGACACGCTTTATTGAAAAATGTGTTAGAAAATGATACGCTTTTTATCAATGCCGATACGCTTGTATCATTGGATAACAAAGAGACGAAAACCAAGAAAATGTACGCTTACAAAAAGGTTTTGGTGTACAAATCGGATATGTCGGCAAAGTGCGATTCTTTGAGTTATAATGTTTCAGATTCCACCATTTATTTCTATCAAAAGCCGATTTTATGGAATACTAAAAATCAGTCGGAAGCCGATTCAATTAATGTTGGTTTGAAAAATGATAAAATTAAAATCATGAATATGAAAGGAAAGTCTTTCGTGATTTCACTTGATACGCTGGTGAATTATAACCAAATAAAAGGGCGTAAAATGGTGGTTAATTTTAATGATAACTCAAAAATTGATAAAGTAACGGTAGAAGGCAACGGAGAAAGTATTTACTATGCAGTTGACGAGAAAAATACCGTTACGGGTATGAATCGAGTACAATGCGGTAAAATGAACATTAATTTCGCCAAAAATAAAGTGAGTAAAATTGCTTTTTTAGCTAAACCAGATGGCAGATTTATTCCTCCAAAAGAAATAAAAGCAGATGATAAAGAATTGGATGGTTTTCGTTGGCGAGTGGCTGAAAAACCCACGAAGGAGATGATTCTGAAGATAGTAGCAGCTCCCGTTGAAGTAAAAAACATTCCCGTAAAGAAGGATTCAATTGTTATAAAACCAGAAGTAAAGGAAATTAAAAAAACACCATTGAATAATTCTAAGAAAAAATTAAGGTCAAAACTTTGAAAATAGAATTATTTTAATATATTTTTGTTCCAAGGTTGATTAATCAAGTGATTGATAATAAGCAAATTAGATATTTAAGTGCGTTTTTTGGAAATATTTTGAACTAAATTAACAATTTTTAAGAATCCTGAGTGCAACCTTTTACGTAATTTTGTAGTCTAATAAGTAATGAGAGTTTAAAATAAGACTTTCGCACGATTTTTGTAGAATTTAACAAGCCAATAGTAAGCAAATTATTAAAGGTATAAAACAAAGATATTTGAATAGAATATTTACAATGCAATGAAACCTATACTAAGAAATACGCTGATGTTTTTGATGCTAACAGTTACGCTGTCTGGCGTGAAGACTTACGCACAAACTGATAGTCGCCATAAAAGTCGCTTGGACATAAAGCCGAAAAGTAAAACAACTTTTTCATCCCCTGTTGTTTTCAAGAAAAACGCTTTTTCAAAATTTCAGCCGTCTTTCTTGACGCTTGATAGAAATATTAATTACCAACGTTCAGCTTATATTAATCAATATTTTACGAATTCATTTCTTTTGCAACCCACTAAAATACAGTCGGTTAAAAATGAAAGTGCTCAAAATACTCCAACCGTTGAAAATAAAATTGAAGAATTTATTAGTTCGGAAGACAGATTGTTTTCGAGTGATAAGTTGACAGTTTCTAATATTTATCCTAATCCTGCTGATGACCATGCTGATATTGACTATGCGATTTCTTCACAAGTAGGAGAAGCTAAGATTACTTTTTACAGCATTTTAGGGAATGAAATGAAAGAAGAAATTTTGGAAAAAGACCAAAGAAAAATAAGAATTTCAACGAAGGAATGGAATAACGGGATTTATCTTTATCAGCTTTCAGCAGATGGTAAGTCTTTGGTAACGAAGAAGTTATTAGTTAGACACCAATAGATATTTTAGGTGTTAGACAATAAGAGATTGAAAGATAATCTACTGAAAAACAAAAAGGCTACATTCTTCATGAAGAATGTAGCCTTTTTGTTTTTAGAATTTTGGAATCAGCATTGGAACTTCCTTTTGGTATTTTTCGTATCGTTTACCAAATTCACGGACTAATTTCTGTTCTTCAAAATGGATCCCAATTCTTATATAAATAGTCAATACAATGGCTGAAATCAAGTAAGATTCGGTGCCAAAATATCCGAAAGTTCCCCAAAAAAACATTAACATTCCTGTATAAAGTGGATGTCTGATGATACTTGAAACACCTTCTATTTGTAGTTCATTTACTTGCTTTTTCTGATTAAAATCTAATCCTAAAAATTCTTTTAAATCGTAATTTTTAAGAGAAACATACATCAGGTAAATACCCGACAGAGCCATCATACCACTTAACGATTTACTCAAAAATGAACTTTGCATCAAATTAGTTGAAGGTAAAGTTATTTGTAAATAAAGAATTGGAAGGATTAATAAAAAAGCTAAGGTATTGTAAATCAGGCGATAATATTTTGAAGAAACTGTGTTTTTGATTGAGTCTGTGGCTAATAAAGAATGGATAGTTCCATAAATAAGCCACGCTGTCCCTAAATAAATGTTCGTTTGCATATAAAAATTTAATGATGTAAAGGTAAAAATACTAATGTTTAGGGACTTTCGTGAATACGATAACTTATTGTTGAAAAAAAGATAAATGAAACCAATTACTTTAGCATCTCTATTTGGTATTTTAATTTGTGAAAATTAATGATGTTTTATTACGACAGGATAATCAGAAGTGAAATTTTAGCTAACTTTATTCTTGAAAAGAAATTTTTGCAAACCATTTTAAATTGCTCAAAATCAACAAAAACATGAAAAAAATCTTTCTCTTATTACTGAGTTCTATTTCAGTATTTGCCCAAAATACAATTATTCCTGCTCCTGTTAGTTATGAAATTCCTACATCAAGTGGTATGAATATGTTTATGTTGGATGCTCGGACGAGCATAGATGTGACCGATGATAATCCTGATGCAAAGAGAATAGCGGAAAATTTTGCAAATTCTTTAGGCTTGATGGGAGGACAAAAAATGGCTTTCAAAAAAGTCCCTGCCCCCACGATGCAGGATAAAGTGATGATTTTTACTATCAATAAAATGCCAGATCCGAAATTAGGCAATGAAGGTTACAGCCTCGAAGTTGATGGAACAATGATAAAAATGAACGCCAATAAACCCGGAGGGCTTTTCTATGCCGTTCAAACGCTTCGTCAAATGATGCCCGCACAATCAGAAAATAAGGAGTTTTCGATGGGAATGTTTCCGATAATGGGGTGTAAAATAATTGATTACCCACGTTTTGGCTGGCGGGGATTAATGTTAGACGTGAGCCGTCATTTTTTTACGAAAGATGAGGTGAAAAATTACATAGATTTGATGGCTCGCTATAAACTTAATACTTTACATTGGCATTTGGCAGACGATAATGGTTGGAGAATAGAGATTAAATCATTGCCTAAATTGACCGAAATAGGTGCTTGGCGGGTAGAAAGATTTGGCGGTTTTGGTAATCGTGAATCGCCAAAAGAAGGAGAAGCGACTCCTTATGGCGGTTTTTATACGCAAGAAGACGTGAAAGATATTATTCAATACGCCAATGAAAGAAATGTAACGATTGTACCAGAAATTGATGTTCCAGGGCATAGTATGGCTGTTTTAGCGGCTTATCCAGAGCTTTCAACGAAGAAGGACTTGAAAAGGTACGTTGACCCAGGGACGAAATTTGCAGACTGGTTTCCAAATGGGACTTTCAAAATGAATATTGAAAATACCTTGAATCCATCGGATGAAAAAGTTTATGAGTTTTTGGATAAAGTATTTACGGAAGTAGCGGCTTTATTTCCTAATAAATATATTCACATGGGTGGTGATGAATGCTACCACGGTTATTGGGAAGAAGATGCAGGTTGTCAGGCATTTATGAAGAAAAATAACTTAAAAGATGTACATGAATTGCAGAGTTATTTTGTGAAAAGAGTAGAAAAAATTATCAATAAAAAAGGTAAAGTTTTAATTGGTTGGGATGAGATTTTAGAAGGTGGACTTGCCCCAAATGCTGCTGTAATGAGCTGGAGAGGCATGAAAGGAGGTATTGAAGCCGCAAAACAGAAACACGATGTAGTAATGACTCCCGCTCCGTTTGTTTATTTAGATTATACCCAGGGCGACCCAACGGTTGAGAAACCAATTTATGCGAGTTTATCATTGAAAAAATCGTATCAGTTTGAGCCAGTTCCTGATAGTACGGATGCTAAATATATTTTGGGAGGACAAGGCAATTTATGGACAGAACAAGTGCAAAATTACCGTCACGCTTTGTACATGACTTATCCGAGAGCGTGGGCAATTTCAGAGTCCCTTTGGAGTCCGAAAGAAAAGAAAGATTGGAATGGATTTGTTAGCAGAACTGAAAATCAATTTATGCGTTTTGATGCGGCGAATTTGAAGGTTAGTAAAGCCATTTTTGATGCCATCGTAACAACTAAAAAGGACGGTGAAAAATTGATTTGTGAAATGACTTCCGATATGCAAGGCGTTGATATTTTTTATACCATTGACGATTCATTTCCTGATAAATTTTCACCAAAATTTACTACTTCAATTGAAATCCCGAAAGGCGATATTACGTTGAAAGTGATTACGCTTCGCAACGGACAGCCTTTGGGTAGAATGTTGAGTATTCCGAGAGCTGAATTGGAAAAACGAGCTAAGAAACAGTAGTTTATAAAAACGTAACCATCATAGGCAATTCAAATCTTCAGG
>JAZKDE010000110.1:0-14510 GCA_040387735.1 Bacteroidota bacterium | reverse complement strand
ACCAGTGCTATTTGTTACAGAAATTCCTGCCCCATTATTAGTGGCATCCCAACCCCCACGGCCTGTCGCCTTCCCAAATAACTGGATATAAGGAAGTTTGACGACCCAAGCCCGACCAATCATCGCCATTGTATTTTTCATAACTTTGTCCGACTGTCCACCACGTACCATCTGCCAATTGAATCGGGGCAGAAATATGATTTGGACGACGGAAACCTACTTTGGTGTCAGAAATAGGTTTAAAAAACTCGCCAAGGCGTTCCCATTTAGTTGAATCACCAGTTAAAGCCGTTCCTCTAAGTACGTATTGACCACCCGATACATCACCAGCTGGAAAATAATAATAATAGCCGTTGCGTTTACACATTACTGGTCCTTCGGCCCAACTATATTGTAGTTTGGCGTTCACCCAATCAAGGTCTATCACTGACGAAGTAAGTTGCCCATCTTTCCCCAATTCTTGTAAACGATTCGTTTTTTGACCATTTTTAATGACCATATAAGGTTTGCCATCATCATCCACAAAGATGGAATTATCGTATCCCAAAGGTCCAGTTTTGGGATTTGATTTTACTTGAACGGGTTCAGTCCAAGGACCCGTGGGAGAATCCGCTTTTGAAAACCATTGCCCATTTGCTGAAAAGTAAATCCAATAAGAGCCATAAAAATAAGTAATTGCTCCTTGCCACGTTCCTGCGGATGGTTTGTCGGTTACCCAATTGGCTTTTTGTGGTGGTAATACACGACTAATTATTTTCCAATGAACAAGGTCTTTGGAATGATAAATAGGCAAATAAGGCGTAAAATGAAAACTTGAGCCACAATGATAAAAATCATCTCCAACTTTTATCATTGTTGGGTCGGGATGGTCGCCAGGCAAAACAGGGTTCACGTAGGTTTTTACTTCGTTATAAAATGAAGCATCACTTTGGGCATAAATCTCATTTGAAATGATTGAAAATACAATACTTAAAAATGGGAAGTATCTGAAAATAATATTTTTCAGATAGGTAATTTTTAGCTTATTAATTCAAGTAAAATTGGTTTTCTATCAATATAGATAGAAGTGGTAATTCAAAACGATTACATCAATTGAGACTCGGTTACGCAATTTTATTTTAAAATTATTATCTCCGAATAAAGCACAGGCAAGCCAGACACATCTGAAAAAATGATATGGATTTGCACCAAATTCGGCCAGTAATTTTTGACTAAATAATAATCGTGTTGAAGAAAATGCTTGATGTCATTTAAACTTTAAGAATGGGTATTGTTTGCAATACCCATTCTTAAAATACCAGAAGTATTAACGATAAGGCTCAATGGTCTGAATTTTTCCATCAGCATCGTAGGTAATTTCAGTAACTTTTACACTGCGTAAATGCGTTATGCCTTCTGAAAGACTTGAATCGTGATAAAATAAGTACCATTTGCCCGCTATTTCGCAAATAGAATGATGGGTTGTCCAACCAACTACGGGATTTAAAATACGACCTTGATAAATAAATGGGCCATACGGATTATCGCCAGTAGCGTAACAAAGGAAATGTGTGTCGCCCGTAGAATATGAAAAATAATATTTTCCTTGATAAAAGTGCATCCAAGAAGCTTCAAAAAAACGTCTATCATTGTCGCCTGCCAACATTGGGTTACCACTTTCATCCAATATTAATACTTCTTTCGGTGTTTCCGCAAAGCCCAGCATATCATCGGTAAGTTTGGCCACTAATGGATTGAGTGCTATTTCGGTTGCTTCAGGTTCTTGGTTTTCGGCTGAATATTGATTATTGCGATAACTTTGAAGTTGTCCACCCCAAAGTCCGCCAAAATACATGTAAAAAGAACCATCTTTATCTTCAAAAACGGCTGGGTCAATTGAATAACTTCCTTCAATAGGTAGAGGTTCTGCCACGAATGGCCCGATTGGCGAATCAGCTACTGCTACGCCAATTTGAAAAATATCATCTGCTTTTTTAGCGGGAAAATACAGATAATATTTCCCATTTTTATGGGCAGCATCGGGTGCCCACATTTGGCGTTCGGCCCACGGCACGTCTTTTACATGTAGCGCTACACCATTATCAACGGCTTCACTCGTGACAGAATCCATCGAAATTACGTGGTAATCTTCCATCGCAAAATGGCTACCTAAATCATCGAATGGAATACCAGCCTCAATATCGTGAGAGGGATAAATATAAATTTTACCGTCGAATACGTGAGCTGATGGGTCGGCGGTAAAAATATGTTTTACAAGCGGTTGAGAAATGGCTCTACGATTCAACTCCTCAAAATCAATATGTATTATGCTTTCTTCTGGCATTTTTTTGCAATTTTATGCGTTTCTTCTTTCCTTTAATTCTCTTTCAAGTTTCAATTCCATGTTTTTGTCAATCTCGTACCAAATCACCAAAATCGCCCCTAAAATAAAAATAATTCCTGGGTAAATACTTACTGACATTTTAATGCCTGATACTGCTTCTGCGGTTTGGTCAACTTTTTCTGCTACATATCCTGATGTTGATAATAAAGTAGCACCAATTGCTCCACCAATACTTAAACCTGCTTTCAGACCAAAAATCATAGCAGAAAAAATGATGGCAGTTGCTCGACGGTTATTTTTCCATTCGCTATAATCGGCTACATCGGCAATCATAGCCCATAATAATGGAATAGTTACACCGTAAGTAAGCCCGTGAAAAAGTTGAGTGATAAATACCATTCCGATGGAATCTCTGGAATAGAAGTTAAACATGATTAAGCATAAAGCTGAAAGTGTCAGAAATATGCCAAAAATATTACGCTTCCCGAATTTGTCAGCCAAAGGTTTAGAAAACATAATACCAACAATCATCATAATAATTCCGCCAGCATTGAATAAACTATTGGCTGAAGTTGGCGCATCTTCGGGCCATTCAAATTTTCCTAATCCTAACCCAGTGATGAAATTATTTAACCCTTCAATGAAATGATTAAAACCAATTTCTTGCAAAAAAGTAGCTTGAGCCGCTGGATTGAGATAATATTTGAAATAGAAAATATACATACCGCCTTTTAGCGATAAAGTAATGAAAATCAGTATCGTTAATGAAAGCATAATTACCCACGGGCGATTTTTCACTAAATCGGATAGGTCTTGTGAAACACTATTTTTTTCTTGTTTAGCAGGAATTACTCTTTCTCTGGTAGTAAGAAATGTGATTAAGAAACAAACAACCCCAACCGTAGCGAAGAAAAACATAACTTTTTCAAAACCAGCTGCTTTGTCGCCATGACCAAGTGAAATCGCTAAGGGTAATAATAATGATTGTATAATAAATTGAGCAACCATTACCGCCACAAATCTATACGATGATAAACTGTTGCGGTCGGACATATCGCCCGTCATTACGCCACTTAAAGCAGAATAAGGTAAATTATTGGCAGAATAAACAAGTACCAACGATAAATACGTAATTAGAGCATAAATCACTTTTCCGTCTTCGCTAAAATTGGGCGTAGAAAATGCTAAAAGTGCAATAACCCCAAAAGGAATAGAAGTCCAAAGAATCCACGGGCGGAATTTTCCCCAACGAGTGTTGGTTCTATCGGCAATTAAGCCCATGGCAATATTAAAAAATGCGCCAATAATTCCGCCTGTAAAAATTACAATGCTGGCTTTTCCTGCGGGTATTTTATAGACATCAGTATAAAAATAGGCTAAAAATGTCATTAATGTTTGAAATATCAAATTGGCTGCTAAATCTCCAAGACTGTAGCCTACTTTTTCCAAAACTGATAATTTCTGTACTTCCTTATTCATGTTCATATTTATTGAGTTATTTTGCTGCTTTTAAATTTAATACAGCCTGATAGGCTTTTTTAGGCTCTAAAGCTCTATCGAACAACAGAGGATAATTAGTACGATTACGGATTGGAAAACCATTTAACCATGAATGACTATCATCAACTCCCCAGAAAGTTACTCTACTAATTTTATCATGGTGTTTCAAGAAAATCTTAAAAATTTCTTTGTAACTGTTTGCAAGCACCGTTTGAACCGAATCTGGCAAGGCATCTTTATAGGGATTCATGGCGGGGTTTTCGGCAAATCGTTGATTTACATCGGCCCCTTTCAAATCCCAAGGATTAGGTAATACTGTAAGATCCAATTCTGTAAAAGCCACTTTAACGCCTAATTTTGAAAACTCAATAATTGATTCTTCGATTTCTTTGAGGTTAAGACTATTGATGCTCCAATGTCCTTGAATACCCACACCATTAATTTTTGTACCACTCGCTTGAAGTTTTTTAATGAGCTCAATCGCTCCTTTGCGTTTGGCTGGTTGCTCAATATTATAGTCATTATAATACAAAGCCGCCTTCGGGTCAGCTTTGGCTGCCAAATCAAACGCCTCTTTGATATAGCCTTCTCCTAATTTATTTAAAAAAACTGATTTCCTTAACGTACCATCTTCGTTCAATGCTTCGTTTACCACATCCCAACTATTGATTTTTCCAGCGTATCTACCAGCAACTGTATTAATGTGTTCGGTCATAAATATACGTAATGAATCTGCACTTTTAATTTTACCCACAAAAGTGGGTAATTGTGAATGCCAAACTAATGTATGACCTACAACGTACATATTATTTTTTTGTCCATACTCAACGTATTTATCGGCAAGACTAAAGTTGTAATTATTTTGGTCAGGATGAATTAGCTGAGATTTCATAATGTTCTCGGGCGTAATGGCATTGAATTCTCGCTTAATCAATTGATTAGCTTTTTCATTTTTTTCGAGAATATGTTCTGTTCCCAAAGCAGTGCCAATCAGAAAATCTTCTTGATAAACAGATTTAAGACTGTGGGTTTTGTCCTGACTAAAAGACTGATTAAACGCTAAAGCACAGATGACTATTGTGCTAAAAAATGACTTTGTTTTTTTACGATAATTCATTCTCATTATGATATATGTTCTAATTGATAATACGTTTTTTTACTATTTACCTTTGTTTACTGATATGTTTTGAATTCTAACATTATCAGCCACACTATGATAATAATTTGAATTAGCCACATATATCCATAAACTTCCATCAAAACATTTCAGAAATAAAACTATTAAATGTTTAAATCTAAATACTTTTTGAAGGATACAAAGTAAGTAGATGAATAAAAAAATTAATAGCACATATCGTTATAACTACGCATCAAATGTTCAATGAACATAATATTATCAAATAAATACCTTTAATATTACTATAATGTAAACGATATTATTTGAATAATAGGAAAATAGCAAGAATGTCACCTAATTTCGCTGTTTGAGTGATAGTGAGAATAAAGTATTAATTTGAGCACAATGTGTTTAGTTTAAATGCCAAGTAAATTTCACTACTGGTCCAGTTCCATACACAGTAGCCATTGGCTATTTGGATGGGGATAGCAGTTCCGATTTGGCAGTAGCAAATAATGGTTCAAATACGGGTCGCTTTGTTTCGTAATAAGGATTAAGTATCGGGGGTCTTTTTTGTATTTTTGAGATGGGGAATTACACTTCGTTTCTGCCAAAAATTATCATAATTGGGATGCTGTACTATTTCATTCCAAAAGAAATTATTCTGATGTAATTTCCCGAAAATTTCCAATGGGGTCATAGACTTATACCAATCAAAACCGTTTGTAGTTTTTATATCGGAGAAGTATCTTGTTGTAAATTTGAGAATACTTGTCCATCAACGTTAATTGATAAGATTATTATAAGAACAAAGATGAGATATTTCATTATTAAACTTTGTTTTATCTTGCAAAAAAATTATCTGATTGCAAATACTTCAGTTTTTGGCATATTCATTTATTTTAAAAACTCCGACGTAAAATGTATTTTTTGTTTCTCAATTGAGAATTTATCGTGATTGTATTTTTCAGAATTTCCCTTAGGAATGGATAAGGAATGCCATTTATCATTGCATATCATTTTGCCGATAAAAACGATTTGTCCAACATGATAAGGATAATGAGCTAATTGTCTATTTATAGCCTCCTGAACGGTATGTCCTTGGTTTCTAATATAGATAATTGTGTTCAGCTCCTTTTCACTTAGGGAATTGAGAGCAGAGAAAAGGGAATGCCATCCCGATTCCCATTTTTCTAATAATTCTACTTTTGTCTGAATATTATTTTCAAATTCAGCATCTCTGTTTCTCCATTCTTTTTCTCCGTCGGTTGTTAAAAAATCTGACCAACGTGAAAGCATATTACCAACAAGATGGTTTACAATTATTGCTATACTATTGCTTTCTTCATTGTATTGCCAGAAAAGTTTCTCTTCAGTTAATTGTTCAAAGGTCTTTTCTGCGAGCATTTTGTAATACTCAAATTGCTTAATTGTACTGCCTAAATAATTATTTTCCATCTAAATTGACCTTTATAAAACTCCCTCTTCTAAATTTTCCAAGTAAATAAATTCTGGAGCTTTCACTCCAGCCTCCTTCCTAATTTGTACTAATTGTGGCGATTCAAAGAAATTCTTTGCATTTTCAAGTGATGTCCAATTCGAGAAATGCACGATTTTGTTTGCATTTTGTTCGTATTTGAGTAGATGATAAGAAATTTCACCAGCTTCATTCCTGATTTTGGCTGCTTTGTCAAAAACTTGTTTCCATAACTGATAATCTTCTACTTCATGTATGATTAAAACGTATTTCATTTTAAAAGAGCATTTATTTTTTAATTAAAACCCAATGAATAATAACTAATACTAAACTGGAATACTGATTTTCCATAGAATTATGCTATTGTTATTATCTTACCTATATTATATAATAAACCGTTTGGTTTATTATATTGCAAAAAAATCAATTCAAATATTGTAAAGTGATGGTTGTTTTTAGGCTATCAAGTAAACTATTCAATATTTTAGGATTATCTGAAAGTTTACTCATCATTAAACCACCTTGTATTACGCTAAAGATTAAAGTTGCTTCTTTATTTGGTTCAATTTCTGCTTTAAACTCATTGGTTTGCACGCCTTTTTGAATAATCATTTCTAAACCACTTAGTAATTCAGTTAACGCATTTTGTGCCTTTATCTTCAGGAAAGGCAGATTATCATCCGCTTCAATTGCTGTATTAAGTAATGGACACCCCCCTTCAGTGAGTGGAGTTAGGCTATAATTCTTGTAAAAGCTTAAAATAGCAAATAACTTATCCTTTGCGGTATTTTCTTTTTTAATTTTAAAACGCAAGGCTTCCAATAATTTTCCAATAGAATGTTCGAATGCTTCAATCGCTATTTCATCTTTACTTTCAAAATTTCCATATACTCCCCCTTTGGTGAGGCCTGTTGCAAGCAAAATATCATTCATAGAAGTAGCACTGTACCCTTTTGTGTTAAAAATCGGTGCTGATTTTTCTATAATTGATTGTCTTGTAATATCTGATTTTGAAAACATATAACAAATATAAACCGATTGGTTTATTATTTCAAAATAAAAATATATCTTTTTCGAACATAACAGTATTTTAAATAAATAGTGAGTACATCAAAAATCATTTACCAGGTACTTTTGACGCACTCACTTTATCATTTCTTATTCAAAACTCAACGCTATAAGTTTCCTTTTCTCATTTCTTTTACGGCATAATCTGCCGCACGAGCCGTAATTGCCATAAAAGTTAATGAAGGATTTTGGGTTGAAGTAGAAGTCATACAAGCACCATCCGTGACGAATACATTTTTACAAGTATGTAACTGATTCCATTTGTTCAATAACGACGTTTTAGGGTCTTTTCCCATGCGTACTCCGCCCATTTCGTGAATATCTAATCCAGGAGCTTTACTTGGTTTATCATGTGTTTGAATATTTTTGAAACCTGCTTTCGTCAACATTTCAGCCATTTCTGTATGGAAATCCTGAATCATTTTTTCATCGTTATCATCATAAGCTACCGAAATTTTCAGTTGTGGAATTCCCCAAGGATCTAATAAATTTTTATCCAAAGCCACATAATTACTTTCTTTCGGAATGGTTTCGCCCATCATGTGCGAACCTACTCGCCAATTACCATATTGCTGTTCATTCAAACTATTTTTCAAAGATTCACCGATGCCCGAAGTATCATTTGATGTAATTCTGCTTGAACCAAAACCAGCAGCATAACCTCTTAAAAAATCAGTTTCTTGCTTGAAAACATTTCTAAAACGTGGAATATAGCTACTGTTCGGACGAATACCATCGGTGGTACTATTCAAAAAACCTTCGTACTCAGCCGAAATTGTAGTGCGGAAATTATGGAAAGCGATGTATTTACCCAATAAACCATTATCGTTCCCCAAACCATTTTGAAAACGGTTTGAAATAGAATTTAGTAAAATCAAATTAGAATTTAAAGTAGCGGCATTCACAAAAATGATTTTGGCATAATACTCAGTCATTTCTTTGGTATGTGCATCAATCACTCTTACGCCCGAAGCCTTGTTTTTCTTTTCATCAAAAATGATAGAATGCACAACAGAATCTGGCTTTAAAGTCATTTTTCCAGTGCGTGCCGCCCAAGGAAGCGTAGAAGCATTACTACTAAAATATCCGCCATAAGGACAACCACGTTGGCATAAGGAACGGTTTTGACACTGACCTCTACCCTGTTGTAAATGAATGGGTTGTGGCTTTGTTAGATGCGCACAACGACCAATAATCACGGGACGAGTATTGTTATAATGTTTAGCCGTTTGTTCGCTGAAGTGTTTTTCTACGCAAGACATCTCATGTGGTGGCAAAAACTCTCCATCTGGCAAACTCGCCAGTCCGTCTTTATTCCCAGAAATTCCTGCAAATTTTTCTACATAACTGTACCAAGGAGCAATATCTGCATAACGAATCGGCCAATCTACGGCAAAGCCATCACGAGCGGGGCCATCAAAATCATGCTCCGACCAACGTTGCGTTCCTCTTGCCCACATCAATGATTTTCCGCCTACCTGATAACCACGAATCCAATCGAAAGGCTTTTCTTGAACATAAGGATGTTCGGCATCTTTAACGAAAAAATGTGCCGCATCTTCATTGAAAGCATAACATCTGCTGACAATAGGATTCGCATCTTTGATAGCTTTTGGTAATTGTCCCAAATGTTCAAATTCCCAAGGTTGCATCATCGTGGTTGGATAATCCGTAACGTGTTTTACATCACGTCCACGTTCTAAAACAAGTGTTTTCAAACCTTTGCCCGTAAGTTCTTTGGCAGCCCAGCCGCCACTAATACCCGAACCAATTACGATGGCATCAAAAGTTCGGTCTTTTATAGCATTTATATTCAGATATGACATTGTTATGATAAATTTAGTAATTGAATGAATTGTAAATTGCCATTGCCCTAAAACCCCTAAGCCAAAGCTTATGACAGACGGCTAAAAACTACTTTGAAATCGGTACACAACCATGATAATATCCCGGTGCCATATTGAATTTCAACTGATTGACCATGTAATATTCTGAATTGGTATATCCTTGAATCGTCAATCGCTTTATCATATCAGCAAATTGTTTCGCTACGGAATTTGAAGAAGTACTCATTTTTAGAAAAGTATCCGTTCGCTGTGGGATGCTACTTTCTAAAAAGGATTTTTGACAATTCTGTTGAGAAAGTTCGTTGATTAAAACCAAACCTTGATTTAATGTATTTTGTGCCGCTTCTCCGTAACAGTCATTAATCATCCGCATCGCAAACTGATGTACTTTCAGCGATTTTGCTCCGGGTGTATTCGTTTCGGGAATAATTGTTTCTACAATTTCAGCAAGAAGCGTCTCTTCGTTGGTAGCTAAATTAGAGAATTGTCCTATACTTTGGCTCGACCAACCAGAGGCCCAAGTAGGTAAACTTACCAGACCACCTAATGCCATTGATAAGTTTTTTATTGCAGAGCGTCTTTTCATATTTTTTTAGATTTATTAATGATACATCTGTACAAATCTATGTTTTAAATCTACATCATTTATAGTGGCTTGACCTGTACGGAAATATGTTACCGATTAATAATCAATACTTTACATGAAATCCAACATAGATATAGAGAATGGATTCAAATAACAGATTTGTCTTAAAACAGGATAAAAATATGCATTGAACTGCTTAAATTTGATGACTATTTTCAATCATCTATTTTCAATTCATGACACCTCAACACAAGCGATAAAAGTATTTGTAGTAGGTTGCGGAAATATGGGAGCTTAACAGGCTATCGCTTAAAAATACTAAGAGCTTTGAAGTCTGGATGTAATTAGAAGAAAGTAAAATATTTCCCAAGGTGAGAGGTGTCCTTCAAAATCAAAAACTTTTAATTTAGTATGATATACTCGCAAATCATCAGCCTTCTTTCTTAATACAAGCCGTTAAACATGATTCTTAATCTCTTCAAAAAGAATATATAAAATTGAAACGGAGATTTATAAAACAGATAAATAATCAGTAAAATTATTATTAAATCGGATAGACAATCCATGACTAAAAAGCGAATATTTTTTACAGGAGGCTCGGGAAAAGCAGGAAGGCACGTAATCCCCTACCTTCTCGACCAAGGACATAAAGTGCTAAACGTTGATTTGACGCCTTTAAATTACCCAAAGGTAGATAATCTGATAGCTGACATTACAGATTCTGGACAAATGTTTAATGCGATGAGTTCCTACACTGGCTTAGACGAATTGGAAGCAGGCAATGGCGTACCAAAATTTGATGCGGTTGTACATTTTGCTGCTGTACCCAGAATCTTACTAAAACCTGATAATGAGACCTTTCGGGTCAACACCATAGGTACTTACAATGTGATTGAAGCGGCGGTTAAACTTGGTATTAAAAAGATTATTATTGCTTCGTCAGAGACTACCTACGGTATTTGTTTTTCAGATGGACAAACCGACCCTAAAGTATTACCGCTGGAGGAAGATTATGACGTTGACCCGATGGATAGCTACGGGTTATCGAAGGTTGTAAATGAAAAAACGGCTCGGAGTTTCCAGCGACGCTCAGGTTTTGATATTTATGCCCTTCGCATCGGAAATGTGATCGAACCTCACGAGTATGCAGAACTGTTTCCTCATTATTTGAATCATCCTGAAGTACGACGCAGGAATGCCTTCTGTTACATAGATGCACGTGACTTAGGACAGATAGTGGATTTATGTTTGAAAAATGACGGACTGGGGTATCAGGTTTTCAATGCTGGAAATGATCACAATGGTGCTATTATCCCCAGCAAAGAATTGGCTGAAAAGTTTTTTCCCAATGTACCCATTATTCGGGAATTGGAGGAGCATGAGGCCTTATTTTCAAATCGTAAAATCCGTGAAGTCTTGGGATTTAAAGAACAACATAACTGGCAGAAATACGTAGGATAAATTGAACTCGAATTTGGTAAGTGAGAAATACTTACCAATTTGATTCTTTGTCAATTTTAGTAAAAATTATTTTCTGAATAATTTCCAAAAACTTCTCGCTACTATAAATGTCATCTGATCTAAAATTAACTTACAATATTTTCATTTTAGGAATCTCAAATTTTGGAGAAATAATAATACTTTCAGCAAAATTGAGATGACACAGAGATGAAACTTCTGCTGAAAAGAAGTCATTAAATACTTGGTTAAACTTCTTAAGAACAGGGTTCATCTCATTTTTTATCTTTAATGGATGTAATTATCTGAAAGCTATTTTCAATTTAATTGCTCATCATCACTACATGTTTTATCTGCAATAACATTTCGGTCTTAAATATATAGTAATACTGGTCTCAAGTACCGTCGGGCGTAGCTCCAATATATTCTGGCAAAGGCAGGTTGTTGTTTCTATATTTTGCTACTACGTGAAGTTTAACAACGAAATAGTGTAAGCCCTTGGTTGAACAAAAACCTTTGTCGGTTAACTCAAGGGCAACGCTTTCTTTTCGTTTATAACAATAAGTTATGAATAGTTGCATAACAAGTTAACAGGACTTCCTCTATTCCTACCATTGTAACTTTTTTTCTCATAAATTATACTTATTCAATATTTATTTGAATAAAATTCTTAAAATTGTATTTATTGTTTATTTTTGTGTCAATTATACACATTTTGCTTTAACCTTTTAACTTAAAATGATGGTTACTACAAAATTGCAAGTCATATAATATTATTACAATTACTAAGTCTAAATAATGAGCAAATTAGTATCTAAGAAATAATAACGTTATCGAACACACAATTCCACATTTGATTAAATAATACTTTAAACACAATTGTTCTTTAAGTATATAGCGTCATATTCAAAGGTGGACAATATGATTAACCATGGGAAATAAGTATCTTCTTTTTATTTTACTTTTGGTATCCCAAGTAACTTTTGGACAAGATAAAAGCTACAACTTTATCAATCTCAACAGTAAACTCGGTTTATCATCAAATTCGGTCAATACCATTTTGAAGGATAAATATGGATTTATGTGGTTTGGTACGGATGACGGACTAAATAAATTTGATGGACAAAATTTTATTGTTTATCGGCATGGCGAAACCGATTCTGCCAGTATTGGAAGGGGCATTGTGATGGCGATGCAAGAAGATAAAAATGGAAATTTATGGGTTGGAACGAATATCACCTTATCGCTATACAATAGAAGTTTAAATAATTTTATCAATTTTGACTTTAGTAAACTTGGTTGGATTAGAAGTTTGGAAGCAGACCATCTTGGCAATATTTGGGTTGGCACTTATACAGGGTTGCATCAATTTAACCCTAAAACAAAGAAAATAGTTACGTATAAAGCCGAACCGTTAAGAGCAGATAAGTTAAACTCAAATGTAATTTTATCTGTATTTGAGGATAGTAAAAATCGAGTGTGGGTTGGCACAAATGCTGGTTTACATTTATTGAATCCTCAAACTGGTAAATTCACCCGTTTTATACACGATAAGAATAATTTATTGAGTATCTCTAATGGAGTAATAAGGTCGATAGCGGAAGATAAAGCAGGAAATATCTGGCTTGGCACGGGGGCAGGACTTGATAAAATGAATGTAAAAACTCAGGCTTTTGAAAACTTCAAAAGTGTAAAATCTGATGAGCAAACATTGAGTGACAATAGTATTTATAAAATTTCTTTTGACAAGGAGAATAAACTGTGGGTTGGTACGGAAGATGGCCTGAATATCTTTGACCCGACTAATGGTAAAACGGTTAGGATAGATAAGTCAACATCAAGTAATTATAGCGGAATAGGTAGTTTTGTGGGGCATTCCATCCGAGATATTTACTTGGATAATTGTGGTATTTATTGGATTGGAACTAAACAGAGAGGCGTAAATAAATACGATACCAATCTGGCGTTTTTCAACCATAAGAAACTTAATTACATAGACGTTGAAGGATTCAGTGCTGGTTCTGTTTTTTCATTCGCCGAAAGTCCTTCGGGTGATATTTTTATTGGTACTGATGATAAAGGGCTTAATGTTTTCAATAAAAAAACTGGACTCTTAAAACCCATTCCGCTGTCAGGAATGGAGGCTAAAACGGGAATTATTCTGACCTTAGAACGCTCGGAGAATACACTTTGGATTGGTACTTATTTGTATGGTATTTTCATGATGGATTTATCAACAAAGGCAATCAAGAATATTCGTATTCCAAAAAGTAATACAGATATTTCAAATATTCCTGTGAATTGTTTGAGAGCTGATAAACAAGGGAATATTTGGGTTGGAACTAATGGTAAAGGACTTTATAAATACCACATCAAAACGGGCGAATTGATTCATTTTAGCCAAATTTTTCAGCAAAAAGAAATCAAGAATATTTTATTTACCGGCTACATTTCGACTATTGAAGAAGATTTGCAAGGCAATTTATGGATTGGTACAAATGGCGGTGGCTTGATTATGTATAATCCAACGCAAAACAAACAAATCGTATTTAATCATGATAATAGCAATCTGCCATTAGATATGATATTGGCGATTCATTGTGATAAATTGGGGCAAATTTGGGTGGGGGTTTTTGGGGGAGGATTATGCTTATATGATACTAAAACCCAAAAATTCCAACAGTATAGTGTAAAAAATCTCCTTTCAAATGATGTTATTTATAAAATATTGGAAGATGATTCGGGTAAATTATGGGTGAGTACCAATAAAGGAATTAGTGTTTTTGACACTCAGAAAAAGGTATTCAAGAATTATACTTATCATAATGGTATTCAACAGAGTAATTTTAATATCGGTGCGGGGCTAAAAACCAGCACTGGAGAAATGTATTTTGGGGGAAATGAAGGATTTAATTATTTTAATCCTACGTCTCTCAATCAGAATAAAAATATACCCTTGCTTGTATTTACGGATTTAAAAATTGGTCATAAAAGCATAAATCCAGACGAAAATGCCGAGATTACTGAACCAATATCAATTGCGAAGAAAATAAATCTCAGTTACAAGCAGAATTTTTCTCTTGATTTTGTCGCATTAAATTATACTGCACCTCAAGAGAATCAATATACGTATA
>JAZKDE010000109.1:0-46560 GCA_040387735.1 Bacteroidota bacterium | reverse complement strand
TGCTCCGTAATGAGCTTACTACATTCAAGCGTTGTTTTGGTATATAAATCCATTTTTTAATGGTAGAGGCGTATAGCATACGCCTAATTTGACATCATAGGTCGTATGCTATACGCTCCTACGGTTTTACAAACTATTCTCTTTTTCAACTTCCCCTGCAACCAATAATCCCGAAATCAAAGATGGTGGAACGCCAGGTCCTGGAACGGTCAATTGACCTGTATAATACAAATTTTTTACTTTTTTACTCTTTAAGGTTGGTTTCAAAAGTGCCGTCTGCATCAAAGTATTAGCTAATCCGTAAGCATTTCCTTTGAAGGCGTTATAATCACTCTTGAAATCATGGTGAGCGTAGCTTCTCTTGTAAATTACAGAATCCCTGATATTTTCACCACAATATTTTTCCAAACGTTCCATAATGATGTGGTAATATTTCTCTCGAATTTCTTCAGTATCTTCTAAATCTGGTGCTACGGGAATTAGTAGAAACAAGTTCTCACAACCTTCTGGAGCAATACTGTCATCGGTTTTTGATGGAGCAGAAGCGTAAAAAAGGGGTTTTGAAGGCCATTTTGGCTCGGTATAGATTTCGTGAGCGTGAATTTTGAAATCTTCATCAAAGAATAAATTATGATGCTTTAATTTCTCAATTCGTTTATTTACACCCAAATAAAATAACAAGGACGATGGAGCCATTACTCGTTTATCCCAATATTTTTCATCGTAATTTCTGTATTTTTCTCCTAATAATTTATCCTCAACGTGGTGATAATCAGCACTTGCCACTACTACATCAGCCGTAAATTCCCCGTCATTGGTGATAACTTTACTAACTTTATTACCTTGTACGTCAATTTTCTGAACGTCTTTATTCAATAATATTTTTACGCCTTTTTCTTCTGCCAAAGACACCATTCCTTTCACAATTTCGTGCATTCCGCCCATCGGGTACCACGTTCCCATTTCCATCTCGGCGTAATTCATCAAGCTGTACATGGCGGGTGTATTTTCAGGCGTCGCTCCCAAAAATAAGATAGGGAATTCCATAATTTTTAGGATTTTTTCATCCGTAAAAAATTTCCGAATATGCGAAGAAAAAGACTGAAATACATCCAAGCGGGTTACATCGTACAATAACTTCACGCTTAAAAATTCGGTAATACTGCGTGAAGGTTTCCAAACAAAATTATTGATGCCAACGTCATATTTATATGCTGCCTGACGCATAAATTCTTGAAATTTTACACGGCTACCCGCTTCCATACTTTCAAATAAATCGCCTAATTTCTCCACGCCTGCAGGTAAATCTATGGTTTCATTTCCTTGTAAAATAACCGAATATGAAGGGTCAAGGCGAACTAAGTTATAGTAATCGGAAGTCTTTTTGCCAAAGGTTGCGAAATAATTATCAAAAACATCGGGCATCCAATACCAACTGGGTCCCATGTCAAAGGTAAAGCCTTGTTCATGAAATACTCTTGCACGACCACCCTCAACGCTATTTTTCTCTAAAATAATAACTTCGTGTCCTTTATCTGCCAAACTTGTAGCTGCTGCCAATCCCGAAAAACCCGAGCCGATTACGATTACTTTCATGTATTTTTATGATAACGCTTAATAAAATCTAAACAAAGATAAGCAGGCTTTGTTTGAATAATACCCTAAGATTTTGGATAAAAGTCTTGATTTTTACTGATATTTATCTACATAAAAACAAACCCCCACAAGATATTAAAATCTCGTGGGGGTTTAAATTGTGGAGTAATTCACTCAATCACAAATCACTTATTCACTAAATGAATTACGCTAACGCCACTTGCAAATTCTCATCAATTGCTGCTAAGAATTCTTCTGTGTATAAATAGTGTTCGCCATGATTCACTTTATTTCCGTGAATACAAACCGCTAAATCTTTCGTCATTTTGCCTGATTCTACCGTTGCAACGCAAACTTTTTCTAAAGTCTGGCAGAAATGGATAAGAGCATCATTACCGTCTAATTTACCTCTGAATTCTAAACCACGAGTCCATGCGAAGATAGAAGCAATTGGGTTTGTTGAAGTTGGTTTTCCAGCTTGGTGGTCACGGTAGTGACGTGTTACCGTTCCGTGAGCCGCTTCAGCTTCCATCACATTTCCGTCTGGAGTAATCAAAACAGAAGTCATTAAACCTAATGAACCAAAACCTTGAGCAACTGTATCTGACTGAACGTCTCCGTCGTAGTTTTTACAAGCCCAAACGAAGTTACCATTCCATTTCAAGGCAGAAGCAACCATGTCATCAATCAAACGGTGTTCGTAAACAATACCTTTTGCATCGAATTGTGCTTTGTAATCTGCTTGATAAATTTCTTCAAAAATATCTTTGAAACGCCCATCGTATTTTTTCAAGATGGTGTTTTTAGTTGATAAATATAATGGCCATCCTTTGCCTAATGCCATTTTGAAACATGAGTGAGCAAAACCACGGATTGATTCATCTACATTGTACATACCCATTGCAACACCGCTTGATTTGAAGTTAAATACATCAAATTCTTGCACTGTTCCGTCTGTTCCTTCAAACTTCATGGTTAATTTACCAGGACCATTTACTACGAAATCCGTTGCCTTGTATTGGTCACCAAAAGCGTGACGACCAATCATGATTGGTGCAGTCCAGTTTGGTACTAATCTTGGAACGTTGTCACAAACGATTGGCTCACGGAAAACTGTACCATCTAAGATGTTACGGATTGTTCCGTTTGGAGACTTCCACATTTGTTTCAAATTGAATTCTTTAACACGTGCTTCGTCAGGAGTAATAGTAGCACATTTGATACCTACGCCGTATTTTTTGATAGCTTCAGCAGCGTCAATTGTTACTTGGTCGTTGGTTTCATCACGATATTCCATGCCCAAATCGTAGTATTTAATATCTACGTCCAAATACGGAGTGATTAATTTATCCTTGATGAATTTCCAGATAATTCGAGTCATTTCATCGCCATCAAGTTCGACGACGGGGTTGGCAACTTTAATTTTTTCCATTGTGAAATATGCTAATTTTTGTCTTTCCTGAGCGATGACGCTCAGTTCGGTTCAAGTTTGGTAACGTGAACCAGTTATTAATCAAACAATTCAATTGTAATAATTGGGCAAAGGTACGCAATGAATTAATACGGTGTATTTCATTTTTTACACCATTAGTGATGAACCGTTAAATAAGTTATCCCCAATACTTTATTTCTTCTCTTGAGAAAGTTGTATCTTAAAATTTCAAAGGTTTTATGTTTCCCTTTCTTCGGACAATTTCGACTAAATCTTATAACAGTTTTATATTACTAAATCCTTTAACTATTCAACTATGAGACGCCCACTGATTATCCTGTTTATGCTTTTTTTACTCTTTATTATCTTCTTCTATTTTTCGTTGGGAACGAAACCTCAAATAGTAGGAGAGGAGGTGGCTAACCCAAAGGAGGGTAATTTTAACCCAATTCTTCAAAAAAATGCTTCGTATGTTTATGTTGAAGGTGCTGGTTACGTATTAAAAGACCGAAAAATTGTATTATTTGTTGGTCAAGATACCGCCCAATCTCGTCGAGCAGAAGCGATTAAATCCATAGAAAAAGAATTAGAAAGTTATTGGAAGTGGCAAATTTTAATTGGAAAAAAAGATATTGAAGAAATAACGACTGAAGGTCAAAATAACAGAATGAAGAGCCAAAAAAATTCTTCTGAAAAGAATATTTTTAGAAGGGTTTTGGATGTGTTTAAAGTTGCTGATGCCATCAATGTAGTACGTGATACCAATAAAACCTGCGACTGTGATGATGCGTTGTTGTTGTTGGCGGGAAAGGATTTGCATTTAATCCAGACTACCTTAAATCCTGATGGTGGAGCGGTAGGAAATACCATTGATAGTGATGTTAAAAACTTAAAAGACATAGCAAGTCAAGGGCAATTTTTGAAATTACCACAGAAAGACCCTGAGGTCGGAGGTGATGGAAAAGAAGCTCCTTTTTTAGTTGGAATTATTGACTCAGGAGTGAATTTTGGAGATGAGATTGTTACTAAAAATGAGCGTTTTATTACACCTTATGTAAATACCTCATTGAATTATAATTTCTTGAAAAAAAATGTCGATGTGAGAGATACGCTTGAACACGGGACAAAAATTGCCCGTATTATCCTTAAAAATACAGGACTAAAGAATTTGAATCTTGTAGCTCTAAAAACTTTCGATACCACCAAAGTGGGTAATTTATATGATAATTTATGTGCGATTTTATATTCAATTAAACACAAGGTACGAGTTGTGAATACCAGTTGGGGAGCGTTTAGTGAAAAGCCAATTCCCGTTTTTGAAGAAGTTTTGAGACGTGCCAAAACCGCCAATATGGTAGTCGTTTGTTCGGCTGGAAACATTGACGTTGATATTGACTTACACCCTTATTATCCTGCTTGTTATGCCGACCACTCAGAATTAGGAAGTCACGTAATAACCGTAACCAGTATCTATTATAAAAAGGTTTGTCAAAACTATTCATTGTCAGGTAAAAAAATTGATTTAACCGTTGATGCTACTAATAAAAATTGTGAACATTTGATTCCTGATAATCTTGGAAATATGACTGCTCCGACGGAATCTGGCACATCGTATGCGGCCCCTTACGTTACCGCAGGACTAATAAATTATATAAATGGGTCGTCTTCTGGGTATTCAAAAAGTGGATATATCGGAGCGATTCCAGCGGGGAGTATCATTAGAGCGTATTAGTGTCAGAAAATATAAGTTTTCTTTCTTTGATTCCTCTAAAAGTCTTAAATTGAGATTATTACCTCGTGATTATCTCAATTTAAGACAAAATGTCCAAGTTAATTCTCATATTTTCATTAATCCTTCTTGCTAACTTCTTCGCATTATCGAATTGTCCAAATTCGAGGGAAATTTGGCTCTCTTTTCAAAAAGCTAAGAATCAATCAGAGCTTATTCAGCTTAAAAATAGTTGTCAAAAATGTAATATTCGAGATTCAACTTACGCCAATATTCTTCAGGAAATTGCCAAAAACTATCAGGGGAAACAAGATTTTGTAGCGGCCACTTTATTGGTTCAAGAGGCAATTAAATTAAATTCTTCGCCTCAAAAAAATATCAAAAAATCAAATCTGGTTGATAATTTTAACTTATTTGCCAAAATTAAAGACGAGCAGGGCAATTATCAAGAAGCACTTATAATCTATAATCGCTGTATTGAAATATTGGTTATTTTTCCAGAAAAATCAATTATTCAGCCGTATATATATGCTCAAAAAGCGAGTATATTGAGTAGAAAAGGAGACTTTGAACAAGCAATTGTTCAAGCCAATATTGGTATCAATTTAGCTCAACAAGCAGGGCGAGATTCTCTGATTACAAAATGTCTCATTGAAAGAGCCAAAGCTTATGTGCTTACGGGAGAGATAGCAAAAGCTAATAAGGACTTGGAGGCGGCAAAAAATAACTTGAAAAAAGAAAAATTTTCGGATTCATTACCAAAAGCATTTTACTTTTTTGCTCAAACGGCTTCCAAAGAAAAGAAATATTTGGAGGCAATTAATTTCTATGAGCAAGCCCAGCAAATGTATTTTAGAAGCAAAAATGAAGATAAATATGCTCTGAGTTTTGTGGATATTGGAATCAACTATTATTTTTTGAAGCAGTACGACAAAGCTTTAGAAAATTATCAAAAAGGGTTGAAAATAATGAAACGGCCATTTATGAAAGTTATTTTTTTAGATGATATTGCCGCCGTTTATTGGATGAAAAAAGATTATCCTAAGGCCTTTGCAAACTACCAAAAAGCCCTTTCCGTTGCCCCAATTGGGTTTAATGCCAAAACACTATTTGATAATCCTACGGTGAATAATTTAAAAGGGGCAGATTTTAAGACTTATTTTCTCACTACGCTCCAAGATAAAGCCGATACTTGGCTCGAATATTACGAAAAAACCAAGCAACAGGAACATTTACAAATTGCTCTCAATACTTATTTAACTGCAGATAAACTCATCGACTTAATGCGTTTTGAACATACTGGTACGCAATCAAAACTGTATTGGCGAAATAAAACCCATCACCTTTATGAACAAGCCATTAAGACTTGTTTTTTGCTGAAAAATTACGAAAAAGCATTTTATTTTTTTGAGAAAAGTAAAGCCGTTTTATTAAATGACCGTCTCAACGAATTGACTGCCAAACAACAACTTTCTCCCCAAGATTTAGCGAAAGAAAAAGATTTTCAGCAAACTATTTTGACACTTAATCAAAAAAAAATCTCTGAACTTGAAAATTCCAAAAAATACGCTGATTACCAAAGTCAATTGATTGAAATTCAAGCAAGTCAAGAACGATTTGTTAAAAGTTTGGAAGCAAAAAATCCTACCTATTTTAGATACAAGTATGATACTACTTTGGTGACTTTGGAAAAGGTTAAAACGTATTTGTCCTCAGACCAAACACTACTCGAATATTTTGTCGGAGATGAAGCTATTTATGCTTTGCAGATTTCTAATAATAAAACAGATTTATACAAAATTTCTAATGAAAAATATAAAGAAAAAGCTCAGTTGTTTTTGAGCTATTGTGCTGAAAGTCAGAATTCTAATAAGAATTATAGGGCTTTTTTATTGGTTAGCAATCAGTTATATCAACAAATATTTAGATATATCAATATTCCAAAAGGAAGGTTGATTATTGCTCAAGATGGCTTTTTTCTCCCCTTTGAAGCATTGTCCAAATCAGCTAAAAATGCCGAATATTTATTGAATGATTACGCTATTAGTTACACTTATTCGGTTCAGTTTCTTTTGAAAAATTTAGGTGAAAGCTCTTTTTCTTTGGGACATAAGTTTATGGGAATGTCACCCGTCAGTTTCAATAAAACTTTGAATCAAACGGAATTATTAGGGTCAGATATTTCCTTATCGGATATTGCCTCTAATTTCTTTTTTGGTAAAATTTTCGATAAAAATGAAGCTACCAAAAAGGCTTTTTTAGCCAATGCTCACGACTATAAAATTGTTCATCTTTATACACACGCACAGGCTGATAGCACCGACCAAGAACCGATGATTTATTTTAAAGACTCTGTTTTGAAATTATCAGAATTAAATGCCTTAGAACGCTTCAATACCCAATTGTTAGTGCTTTCGGCGTGTAAAACCGCCGTTGGTAAAAATGCGAAAGGAGAAGGTATTTTGAGTCTTTCTCGAGGCTTTGCGACTTTAGGAATTCCAGCAACACTCACGACACTTTGGAGCGTTGAAAATCAATCGACTTATGCTCTTAATGAGTTGTTTTACAGATATTTATCCGAAGGTTATGCCAAAGATATTTCACTTCAAAAAGCCAAAGTAGAATTTCTACAAAGTCAATCAGGCGAAAAACAATTGCCAACCTTTTGGGCTGCTGCTGTTTTGGTGGGCGATGCCGAAGCTATCTCCACCAATTATAGCTGGATTTATTGGGGATTTGCTCTTCTTATAATTTTCGGGGGATTTTGGTGGTACCGAAATAAATAATCTTCACAATGCAACCCTTTGCTTATACGTTCTTGTCTAATAATCGTAGCTACAAAATTATTAAACTGATTTCCAAACTCTTGATTATTCAAAAGACATGAAAAAACTTATTTTTATTTTTTCAATTGCCTTGATTGGCTTGGTATCTGGTTGCACAGAAAAGTTAGATACTGCTGTTCAGCCCCAAACCGCAACGATTGACAATACAACGTCTGCACGAATTTCGGCGGTAGTTAAAACAGAATATCCTTCGGCTACAAATCTTTCCGTTTCCACAATAGATGATAAAAAAGTATTTGGCTGTGATTTTTCGGTTTCTGGTATTTCGCATGAGGCAGCTATTTCTGCCACTGGACAGATTTTGAGTGATTATCACGCTGCTGATTCTTTGGCACTGATTGATGCAATCAAAACTTATTTGAACACGACGTATAGTGGCTATAAACTCGAAAAGGCTTCTGTTGGGAAAGATGCGGCGGGCAAAACCTCGTACAAAGTTTTGATACAGTATAATGACCAAAAAATAACCATTATTTTCGATGATAAAGGGGCTGTTGTTGCTACATTTAGCGAACCTAAAAGCAATCCATCGGGTGATAAAGGTAAGGTTTTTGGTGTGAGTTTAACGGATTTACCCGCTAATATTCAGAGCCAATTGACGGGTTTTGAGTTTATTGGAGCAATGGTTAAAACTAATTCTGACGGTAAAAAGACCTATTTCGTAAGTGCTAAAAAAGGTGGTATTTTGTACGAATTTACGTTTGATAATGATGGTAAATTGACTAAAACTGACAGTTTTGATCCAAGCAAAAAAGTAGGAGATAAAGTGCTGAAAGAGGCTGATTTAACGCAATCAATTAAGGATTATTTAGCGGCAAACTATCAAGGTTGGAAGTACGAAAAAGGCATTATTTTATTAAAAGGTGGCGTAATTGATTCTTATTCAATTGTAATTTCAAAGGATAAGAAAATAGCACTTTTGATTTTTGACAAAGATGGGAAATTTGTAAAAGTGATAGAAACGCCAACCATTCAGTTACCCAAACTTGAAGATAAAGTGATTGCTATTACTGATTTACCGCAAGTTATTACTGATTATTTGAATAAAACTTACGCAGGTTGGATATTTACCAAAGGCTCAATAACCTTGAAGGATAGCGTAACCGAGTTGTATTACGTTTATATCACCGTTGGGGTGGATAAATATCACGTTTACTTTGATAAAGACGGCAAATTTTTAGCTGCTAAAAAAGGATAGTAATTATTGCTACGAAGATGCAATGTGTTGAATATTAAGTATTTATAAGCATTGTGTCTTCGTGGTTAATTTAAAATAATTTTGTTTGCGGCATCATCGCAAACGCTCATAAATAATCCAGATTTGGGATTTGAACAATTGGCAACAATTGTCAAATCTATAAAAGAATGAAAAAATTGCTTAAAATATTGATATTCGGCATTCTCGCTACCCTTTGTTGGTCGTGTGATGAAATCAAAGAAGTTCCGTCTCCCGTGATTCAAAATCCAACGGAGGAACAGCCTCTGATTAATACGAAAGTTCTTTATACCCAACCCAATAATTTTGTTGCTTTTGATACCAAATACTTATTGGCAAAAAGTCTCGGTTTTACGTCTTTGAAAATGGAGACAGCTCCTCAATTTGGCATTATGAGTTTTAGTAAAACGGGTTTGCTGATTTATAAGTCGGATTCCACTAAACCAGAAGCCACAGAACTGCTGTTTTACAGAGCTATTAATACTGATGCTCAGAAAGATAAACGAGATACCCTTAAAATTATCATTACTTCTGACCTTTCCAAAATTCCGTGTAATGCGGGAGCAATTCCTGATTTTTATTCGGTGAAGGCAAATACTACATCCATATTGAACGTTTTGGGGAATGACCGTTTTTGTAACGCTATTTTAGATTCTACGACGTTGGCAATTGTTGAAACCCCCATTTTCGGAATGGCTGTTATTGAGAAAAATCGGGTAATATACACGCCCAGAAACGGCTTGTATTTAGATGATATATTTCTGTATAGAATTTGTACGGGAGGTGCGTCTCCAAAATGTATGATTGCAGGCGTGCGAGTGGATATTGCGGGAGCATCCTGTAAAACTTTTTTAATTCCTGATTTATTAATTGTTAATAAAAATAACAATAATTCGCAGATAATCAAGGTTTTAGATAATGATAAAATATGTGATAATTATGATAAGAGTAGCTTAAAAATTACGGTACAACCTCGTTTTGGAAAAGTTATTGTCAATAAAAATAGTGAAATAGAATATACCCAAACTGCCAATAAAGCCATTTTGGACGGATTTGAATACGCCATTACTGATAAAGATGGTAAGAATTCTTTGAGAGCATGGGTTGACGTTTACATTAAAGAACCAATTATTTGTAAGGCGGAAGCTAAAAATGGTGAAATGGAAGTGTCGGCAGGGCAAATGAAGGAAATGGAGTTTGATATTCCCTACAGCTTGTTTTTATCGAGTTGCGTTGAAGTAAAAGAAGTGAATTTCGAGGCACAACCTAATTTCGGTACTTTACGTATTGATGGTAAAAGAATTTTGTATAAACTTAAGCCATCGGACGGAAAGGAGCATAATGACCAGTTTAAATTCATCGTTTTGACTATTAATGGAGAAACATTGAAAGCCAATTTTACCGTTAAAATTAAGAAATAAAAAAAATCATTAACCTCAAAACCCATCACTAACAGCCGTAAGTATGGTAAACGAACAGGAATTAGTCAAAGCCTGCCAAAATAATGACCGAAAAGCCCAAACTGCCTTTTATAATCTTTATAAAGGTAAGTTGATGGGTGTTTGTCGGCGTTATACCCGCACGCCCGACGAAGCCGAGGATATTTACCAAGAAGCATTTGTGAAAATTTTTAACAGCATTCATACCCTCGAAAAAGCAGGGGCTGTGGGAGCTTGGGTACGCCAAACGGTTATCCGAACGGCCATTAATTATTACCATGCTAATCTGAAATTTCAGCAAAATACCGATTATGAAAACACTTTACTAAGCAACGATGATTACCCTAATCTGTTGGCGACTCTTTCAAACGAAGAATTGCTAATACTTATCAACCAATTGCCCGACGGTTATCGAATGGTTTTTAACCTCTATGTGATAGATGGATACAGCCATGCGGAAATTGGAGAAATGTTGGGCGTGAGTGAAAGTACTTCAAAATCGCAACTCTCACGAGCGAAAGAACTGCTTAGAAAGCAACTAAAACCATTGGGAATTATCAGCTATGAACGCACTTGATAACGAAAACGACCCTTTTGAGGACTTGTTCCGAGACAGATTCGCTGATTTTGAATCTGAACCAGCATCTCAACTTTGGAACAAAATAGAACCTCAACTCCCTGTGAATCCCACAAGGAAGTACCCGTATTGGCAAATTTCGGCAGTAGCACTTATTTTGCTATTAACTGGCTGGGCTGTGTTTAACAAGACACAAATTTTACCATTGTCTTCATCGATAATGGTTTCTGCTTTGAATGAAGAGGCTTCGATAGAGAAAAAGACAGGAAAATCTGTTAACCATATAGAAAAATCGACCAATATTGAAAATAAAAATACGGATTCAAAAACGCTGATGAACACCGAAAATAAAGCTATTACAACTACTAAAAATGATGATGAAAGTAAACTTAGTCTTAATCAATTAGTAACATCAAATGTACAAAAGAAAGACAGTGAAAAACGGATTTTAGGAAGTTTAAATTCGGAGGATGTGATTGCTCAAAAACAAATCAAAAGGCTATCTTCGGTTGTATCTTCTCCGAAAGATGAGGAAGAAACAAATAATTCAGCCAATAAATTAGCCTCGAACAATTTTTCAAAAAAATACAAAACAAGATTAAACCTTTTGGATTCTGAAAAATCTAACCAGAGTCGTTTCAATACTGATAAAGAAATAAATTCAAATATTTTTAGCCCGAAAAGCAATACCAATTCTGTTTCGAGCGTATTTAATATTGAGAATGAAAATCCTGCAAAGGCGATAAATAATAAGTACACATTAACCATTTTAGATTCAAAACAGTACGGTTTGTTGGCAAATCATTTCAAAAAGCCAAAATTAAAATATGTTTTCGTGCCTAAAACTGAGGAGTATTTTAGAGAAACTAAACCGCTTGATGTATATTTTAGTGCCATGCCTTTATTGAATTATTATACGATTACGCCGAATGGTAATGATGCGAATTATGTTCACGGAATAACGGTAAATGATGATGCTGACCGACTTGGATTTTATACACAAGCGGGTGTTGTTTTTACGCTTTCGGATAAATTTAAATTGCGTACTGGTTTGACTTTTACTAAAACAAATCACAGCATTAACTATCAGATTAGAACAGATTCGTTAGTGGTTCAATCACTTGATAATAAAGGAGTTGATGTAAGTTTTGCGGAGGTAAATAAGACGTATTCGCAGTCGGCCAATTATTTAGGCACAAAAATTGAATTACAATATATATTGTTGAAAGGAGAAGCGTTGTCGCATTATGTGAACGTGGGCGTGGAAGGAGCTTATAGGCTTAATGGCAATCATCAATTTAATGGTTTTGCTAATATTGCTTACGGTGTAACTCGGCAAATTGGGGATAATGCTTACTTATTTGTGGAACCAACCTTTAGTTATTCTCTCAATCAACAAAGTGATAATAATGCTTTCTTGTTAGTAAAACCCAATAAAATAGGATTCAATATTGGGGTAAATTTTAAAATTAAGTAAAATGAAAAATATTCTAAACTTTTGCTGGAAAATAGTTGCTTGCGTGGCACTGATTTTTATAGGATTAACAATCGCCATATTTGACGGCGACATTCATAAAATGTAAAAAAGTAATTTCCTTAACTTAAAGAAAAAGGCGAGTGTATTCACTTGCCTTTTTCTTTGGAAGCCGCCAAATAAATCTATCATGAAAATACAATGACGTGATTTTTAGGAGCTTGGTGATGTAAATTTATTTATGCTCTCGTTCTGAGCATAATATTTTTTAAATAAGACATTTCTCCTAAGTGGAAGTTTTCGTGGAGGAAAAAGCTCCAAATTTGTAGTCCAACGGTATCCCCAAACGGCAATTTAAATGGACTTTCTGTATTCCAATGGTCTTGGTTAAGGTTGAGTAAAAGTTCAATGATTCTATCACCTCTTTTCTGAAAAGCTTCAACCATTATGGCCGTAGTTGGAAATAATTCTTGGGCCTGTAAAGGTGTTCCTGGGGCATAAATAGTCCGCTCATTCTCAAAAAAAATCAATTTTTCGGTCGGATTTAATAACTTGATAATTGTGTTTCGAATGAAGGCCAAATGCCCAACCTCCCACGCAAAATGGTTCACTTTGTCATAAGGGCGAAAAAATACTTCATCTCCCAAGAAATTTTCTGAAATTTTCGCAACTCTTCTGCTATTGCTCGCAAACCCTTGTTGCATTAGTGGAATAATATTCATGTTGTTTAATTGATTTGAAATAAGATTGCTTTATGATGGTGCAAGGTATGATAAATGGTAAAATATAACATTTCCCGAAGCGTTAATTTTCCCAAAAGTGGGTGTGGTAAAAGGTATTTGTCTAAATCTTCTTCCGAAAACTCCTCAACTTTTCTCAAAAAGATGGTATTAATCGTTTGGAATTCCTTGATTAAAGCATCTTTGTCTTGATTTACAATTCCTTCTTTTGGTGAAAATTGCCCCGTTGAGACACCTCCTTCAGCTAATTTTTGGTGGTATTTGGCAACAATTTCCTCATAATTTCTGGGATTACGATTGAGTTTTCCAAAGAATAGAAGGGCGAAATTGGGTAATGTAAAGGCTAAATTTAAAGGTTTTACGGAGAGAATTAAATGCTTTACATTTTGAGCAACCGACCATTTTTCATCTTTTCTTTGATAAAAAATATCAGTATTATTAATTGTGGTTTCAACAATTGAGAAGCCTTCTGACAGTTTTTGGATAATTTCTTGTTTGGTCATCTTCGGAAGATTGTTTAAAAATGAAAAACTTAGGTAAATTCAATGAATTTACCCAGTTGAGACTATTAATCATTTTATAAAATTTTCTAAATCACTTAATGCTCTCATCCAGAGATTTTGCTTAAATTTCTTTCTGAAAAAGCCAAAGTGGCCAATCTCTTTTTCCCCGATTTCTTGGGGTGTTATACAATCAATTTTTATTCCGACCGAACTCCTTATGTACTGCCAAAACATCGGTATTGAGCGTGAATTTGAAATGGGATCATCGGTTGTCCAATAAACTTGTATGGGAAAGGTTAATTCTTTGTAAAACCCCTTTTGAGCGGTATCTGCGTAATATTTTTCATTAAAATAGTATTCTGGAACACTGCACCAATTTCGCCAATCCAAGGTAATTTGCTTGGGTAAATCTTCCATTAGTCCAAGTTTTTTTGCGGCAACATAGCCAAATAATAAATTTGAAATTGGCGTAAAAATATGGAAGAAAAAGAGGGTTTGAATTCTATATCCTAAAGGCATAAATCCCCAATAGCCAACTGAGGTTGCATAAGTTACCATGCCTTTAATTTTATGATGATTTGGCATTAATCCAATCATTTGGCCACCCACGCTATGCCCCATAATGAGCTTTGGTAAGTCAGGAAATTGGTTTTCTAAAAAATCCAAAACGGCAGGCATATCAAGTTGTCCCCACATCATATAGTCGTATTTACAGCCTCGTAAACCGCCCTCGGGCATAGATTCGCACACGCCTCGGTAGTCAAAAATGCAGACGATAAAGTCATTATCGACTAAAAATTTAGCAAAACCTAAATAATATTCTTTTGGCGTGGCAGTGGCAGAATGAATTTGAACAACTGCCTTTGCTTGATTATTAGGCACTAAAAGAATCGCCGCAAGTGCCACGCCATCCTCGCATTTTATCGTTATTTTGGATTGATTCATTTTTATCAAACGATTGTTTGGTAAAAATGTGAAATGATTTTTAGAAATGCAAATTTATTTTAATGTCATTCTAAAACCATCTTCCAATTCTTCCTCAATTACAAATCCCAATTTCTCATAAAACCGAATGGCTCGTTGGTTGACCTTCAGTACCTCCAATTGAATATTTGGATGATTTTTAATCAATTCTTCCAGAATAATTCTGCCAATTCCATTTCCTTGAAATCGTTTTACTATCATCAGATTTGCCAAAAAAATATGCGTTGGGTATTCTTCTATTTCAAGATATCCAATTGGTGTATTTTGGGTTATAATGAGCTGGAAACGCTCTTTTTGGTAGTGTTCACGGTGAAAATTTACTTGTGCTTTTTCGTTCCAACCCCAAAGCATTTCGAGGTATTTACGCAGGGCATTTTTCTTGATTTGGTAGGTTAAATCAAGGTCTTCGTCAGTAGCTTTTTGAAGGGAGAAAATCATTATATGGTCATGCCTAATTGTCGGAGGTGATGGTCGAGGTGACGAACATAGTCATTAGCAACAAATTCGAGTGTTACTAAATCATCTTTAAGCATAGGAGTGGTTGCACTGCCCCAATTGGTAATTGTTTGGTAATTTTCGACAGGTAAATTCTTCAGAACTTGACAGAAATGTTTGTTCAATAATGTCCAAAATCCGAGTAAATCCTCCGAATTATAGTGTTGATAATCAGCCGCTTTTACCCATTCGTTTTGATGATAAATGATATGAGCATTTTCCTGATATTGCCCCACTACCATTCTACGAATATTACTTTGAGCGGAGTCGATTAAATGCCCTAATACTTCCTTTTTAGACCATTTTTCAGGACTATCTTTTGCCTGTAATTGCTCTTCTGAAAGTGCTGAAATGTATGAATTTACTAATGAAATTCGATGGTTTAATTGATTGATAATTTCGTTCATGTTATTAGAATTTATACCGCAGAATTTAGTCTGTTGTTTACTACGACAGACTAAATTCTGCGGTACAAACTTACACTAATTTAACTTCTTTACCCGTTTTTGCGGCTTCAAAAACCGCTCGCATAATTTTCATATCTCTCAAACCTTCTTCGCCAGGGGTACGAATAGGACGTTTGTTGATAATGTCGCCACAGATTCCGTCTAACATTAAAGTTTGATGATGGACAATTGGAAAATCCATTTCACCTTTCGACGTTTTGCCTTTCAATGGGCCATAATCATAAGCAGGAGACATTTCTAAATTGCCATTTTCATAACCCACATATAGGCGTTGTAGATAAGAATTATACGTGGTGGTATGATTTGAAATTGCCCCACTCGGGAATTTCATTTGCCAAAACATCGTTTCTTCGATGCCATCCACATAAATATCGGGACGAGTTTTGATAGCTTGAGCGGTTACCGAAATAGGTTCTTCGCCAGTAGCGTAACGAGCAGCGTTCAAAGCATAAATGCCGACATCCAACATTGGGCCACCACCTGAAAGTTTAGGAATCATTCGCCAAGCTTTTTTATCTCGAAGCGGAAACCCAAAACTGGCTTCTATAAAGGTTACTTTTCCAAAATCTTTATCACGAGCAAGACGCATTACTTCATTGGTAAATGGTTCATAATGAAGGCGGTATCCGATTGCTAAGTGTACTTTTGCTGCCTTGCAAGCCGCAATCATTTCTTCAGCTTCTTTCACTGAAACAGCCATTGGTTTTTCACAAAAGACGTGCTTGCCAGCTTTGGCGGCTCTTAAAGTATATTCATGGTGAAGTCCGTTGGGTAAAACCACATAAACTATATCAATATCGGGGTTATTGGCTATTTCATCGAAGTTTTGATAGTTGTAAATATTTTTATCGGGAATGTTGTACTTCTTTTTCCAAGCCTCTGCTTTTGCAGGAGTCCCCGTTACGATACCCGCCAAATAACAATTCTGCGTGTTGGCAAAGGCAGGAGCTAAATTGTTCGTGGCATAATTACCTAAACCGATAAGGGCAATCCCCAATTTTTTCTCGGTATTGGCAGAGGCATTCGTTGAGGAAACCAGTGGCAGAGCAATTGAAGTTGCCACAAAAGTTTTCAAAAAATTACGTCGAGTATTGTTCATTTTCATTGGATAGTTAGAATGATGGTATTGGTGGGATTTATGTCGTTTGGTGATGACATAAATAATACACTAAACTAACAAATAATCGGAATTATTCTACCGAGTCTGTGGGGTATGAGAGGAATTGAATTTATAAAAGATAATGTGATTCAATAAAAAACTAATTTGCTTTTGAAAATGGCAAATTAGTTCTATGAATTCTTAATGGCGTTTTTACCCATACTTGGGTAGTAATTTCTACGATAAATTTCAGAATTTGAAATGGACTTTACGGGAATTCTTAAAACAGAAATGAGGTAATTCAGCATCTTAAAACCCGTTTATGAAATCTCGGAGTTAGATAATCTAACCACTTTTACCAAACCCGTAATGCTCTTAACGCAGGAAATTAGTTTGTCGAACTGGTTGGTATCTTCCATCTGAAAAACGACTTTTCCAACGGCTTTTACGCCATTTGCGTTAAAATTAAGTTGAGTAATATAACCAAATCCACCAACGGTTTTGGTCAGTTCGTTGACGAGATTAATGCGATTAAAACCTAATATTTCGATTGTTTCTAACGTTTTCATGTCTGTAAAATTTAAAGGTTAAAAGATGATGTTTTACTTTGTGGATTCTCGTAATGCTTAATTTTTAGGCTTTTCCGTAAATCAATTCTAAGTATTGACGCTGAATATTAGAGAACCTTAAAATAACTGCACCAACTAAAATGAAAAAGATAAATAGGAGCGTTGGATTTGGGAAAAAATGAAGTGCTGTGGCAACTAATAAAAATGCCCGAATATATTCGAGATGAAAAACCCAACCTTTTCTTTCTAAAATTGCTCCGCAGTTTATCACGGTTATTAGAATAAATGATGAAGTAACTGCGGTAAGAAAAATGCTCAAATCTTCCTCAAAAAATAGTACAAAAAATAATAAGGTCAAGGTGAAAACCATTTGGCCAATTACGTAATATCTAAATCTTTTTGATTGAGTTTTAATTTTATTGGGGGATAAAAAACGCTTTTCTAATACTTTCCTGATATTGGGATTTACCGTGTCTGGGCGACCAAAAACGATTTTTAATTTATTGATAAATCCCTCTGTATGACTTACGGCGTAGCCAATTTCGAGCATATAATGAAAATGCTGCCATGCAAAACTGTGACTATCCAGCGGTTTTGTAAGACCATAAATGGGTTTTTCATCTTCTTCTATAAAAGTGCCAAAAAGTTTATCCCAAAAAATGAACATATCGCCGTAGTTTTTGTCTAAATATTGTTCATTACAAGCATGGTGTACTCGATGATGAGAGGGTGTAATGAAAATATATTCCAAAATGCCCAGTTTGCCAACTAATTGTGTATGCGTAAAAAATGGATACAAACCGTGAATCAATAAAATGGTGGTAATCATACCAGGTGTAAATCCAATTATTGGTAAAATTGCCCAGAATATGGTTCGTAAAAGTGCCTGAAAAATGGTAATCCGAGCAGAAACCGAATAATTGAAATCTTCGCTTTGGTGATGAACAATATGGACTGCCCAAAATAGATTTACCTCATGTCCTAAACGATGATACCAATACCAGACAAAGTCGGTACACAATAATAATGCAATCCAAATCCAGATATTCGGCGTGATGTTGAAAATGGCAAAATTCTGGTATAAATAAACATAAATGAAATAGAAAAAACCAACCGTCAATGAATCAATCAACCTCTCGGCAATTCCTACGTTGAGGTTGGCAATGGTATTTTCAAAGTGAAAATATTCCTTACCTTTTCTTTTGGTAATTAAGTATTCTAAGCCAATAAAAAGTAAAAATAAGGGAATGGCTAATGCTAAAATGTTGAAATTCATGTTAATGAAGGTAATGTTAATAATGTTGTCCTATTGATTTTATAGATTAATAAAGTAAAAAAATGCTCAATATTTAAACACCTAAACTTGCCAAAGCAGCTTGGGCTTTGTTGTCTATTGAGTTTTTGAATTCGTGTTTTTTGTACAAAATAGCCTTTTCAAAGCAATTTTTTGCTCTTGACTTATCGTTTTTAGCTTCATAAATTAAGCCTAATTGTAAGCACGAAAAAGGGGCATAATACCAATTTTGGTCTTCCGATAAAGAAACCGAACGCTCATAAGATGAAATGGCCTGATTGAAATTATTGATTTTTTGCAAAACCCTTCCTTTGCTGTAATGAAACTCAGCTTTTTCGGATATTGTCTCGAAAGAATCTTCGTTCAAACTTTCCAATAAGGCGAGCGATTCTTCGTTGTGTCCACCTTCAAATGCTAATTTTGCTTTCAATAAAGTTCTATTTGGCAGATTTTTAGTTTTTTGGAAATTTTCAAAAAAACGTTGAGCGAATTTGTCAGATTCGGATGTTTTTTTGCCAACATTTGGAATCAAATAAAGCATTGCTTTAGCTCGGTCAACGTCTTTATTGAGGTAATGGCAAAGAAATAATTTGTACTGAATATCTTTGAGATAACTGCTACCATGAAAATTTCTCAAGTAGGCGTTATAACTAATAATTGCTTGCGGATAAGCCCCTTTTTGAAGTAATATATCCCCTTTGTATAAATCAAAGATTGGTAGATTAAAAACATCATCAGTTGGGCGATTTTGCATGATTTTGAAAGCATTTCGAGCATTATTATCCCTTAAATTTAGAGAAGTTCCCAAGAAACTTATCGCCAAATTATCAGGATTTTTATTTACAAAATCAGCTAATTCTGTACGGTTTTTATCTGTAAAACCCAGCACATTTGCCTGTAAGAAAAACTTGTAAAATTTGGTTTCATTCCCGAAAATTTTATCTTGACTCGCCATGTCTAATTCTCGAATACCTTGTCGAATGTTGCCTTTCAAACCTAAAAATTTGGTAATCCAACGGTAATTTTCGGGAACAGAACCCACAAAAATGTGGAGTACGCCCAGTGTTTTTAGGTTTGGCGTAAAGTTGGGGAATAGTTTGTTGTTTTCTTCCAAAAGTTTATAAGCCGCAATCGCATTAAAACCCGCTTTGGTATCGTGTCCTAATTTCATTCTGATTAAAGCCCAGTGGAACTTAATTTCTGCCCGTATCCAACGATTGTAGGGTGAGTTTGGCTCAATTTTTTCAACCGCATCGAGTCGTTCATCTTCTTTACTTTCCAAGCGTTCGTATTCTTTCTCATTTTCGGTGGTAAATAATGTTATCATGTCAGCAAAATCTTCTTGCCAAATTTTTATTCCATTGTTGGATGGCTCTTTGGCGAGTAATTCTTTGGCATTCTGGAGTTTAAACTTGGTAAGTTCAGCATAAGCATTTTGTAAATTTGGCGTAAACGCAAAATTTTGAGCAAATGTTGCTATTGGAAGAAGTGAAAAAATCACTGTTTTGACAAAATTCCTGACCATGATGAAAGTGTTTTATGGAAAATAATTCGAAAATGGATATACTTATTAGGGTCAAATTTGCAAGTTACATTTTAAGTACATATTCGAAATAATTTAACGAATCGGATATTTTTTATTAATTAAAATACTTAGTCTATAATATTGATAGACTATAAGGCAAAAGTAATATGATTCTTTTGAATCGGCAAACTTTTAGCGTGTTTTATTGAAAATTATATTTTCCCTATACATCAGGTTTATTCTAAGATTTGGCGTGGAAATATTTTCTCCAAATCTTAGAATAAACTATGGAATTAAAGCGAAAATGTTAATCTTCCGTAATAGAAAGAACCATTAAAGCCAAATTGTTGACCCGCACTCGTTCCCCAAGGAACGGTACCAGTTTGGTTATTTTCTTTGCTCAGTTGGTCTGGATAAACATCTCCGACATTATTCACCCCTGCAGTAAAAGAAATTACTTTCGTCAACTGATAATTAAGGGTAATATCGGTGATTGTTTTTGGACTAAAAGTTTGATCACGTCCTCCCGTTGGACTATCCAATTGGCTTTGACTAACGGCAATCGTATATTCACCAAAACGACTGACAACGATATTTGGGGTAAATCTACCAATGGTATAACCGCCAGAAAAAATAAACTTGCTTTGAGGCGTACCACGCTCATAACGAGTACGTTGAAGGCGGTCAAAGAAAATACGTTCTTTTAAATACTGCTGTACTTCTGGCGTAGCAGATGCTGTTAAACCATTTGGCACGTGTACATCTGTTACTTCGGTATGAGTAAAATTTCCTGATAGTGAGAGATTTAATGCTCCATTACCAACTCGATTTCGGTAGTTTAAAACAATGTCAATTCCTTGCGTACGAGTGTCGATAGAATTGGCAAAAAATTGAGCAGAATTTACATCAGGATAATTTACTAAAAGCCCTTTTACCAATTGTGCTGCTCCTTTTACAACGGTATTGGTACTATTGATTGAGGCAAAATCGAAGAAACCCGTGAGCGTTACCCGATTTTTGATGTCAATTCGATAGGCATCAATAGTGGCTGTAAAGTGGTTGAGAAAACGAGATGTTAATCCCAAACTGAAGTTATTTGAAGTTTCAGCGGAAAGTTGTGGAACTCCAAAAGACCGAGTTACAGGATTGGCATTATTTGAAACTAATGACAATATCAAACTGCCATCGCCCTGTGGGATAGAGGTAGTTGCTGAATAATATTGTTGTTGTAATGAAGGAGCTCTAAAGCCCGTACTAATGGCACCACGAAGCGATAAATTTTCAAAACTACTGGAAGGATTATCTACTAATTTTAAGATTCCAGAGGTTTTCCAAGTGAGTTGATCGCCAAAATCACTGTATTTTTCGTAACGTAAAGCTCCTGTTAGTAACAATCTTGGGCTAAATTCAGCTTCTATATCACCGTAAAGTCCGATGTTGTGCCGAGTTTGGTTTTGTGCATCGTTGGGTTGATAACCTGGAAATGCCTGAGCTCCAGCGGGACGAGTACCTTTTGTTGTTCCGCCTGCAGTTGTGATATAGGTATTATCACCGTAATTTTTATAAGATTTTTCTTCCCCCGCAATGATTTGATAATTTTCAATGCGATACTCTGCCCCAAATGCTACATTCACCGAACGTAATTTCCCAACGTTTTCAAATCTTTGCGATAAGCCTAAATTGCTGGTATTTTGTTGAAAGGATAAGCCTCCACTATTAAACTTTGTGCCACTTGATATTCCTTGCGAAACATTGAGTGTATTTTGAATAGTATAATTTACCTGATTGCTTCCGTTGGTATTGCTAAAATCAATATCCCAGCCATTTTTCTTGCCTCTCAAACCAACTGTGAGCGATTGGTCATTGATGCGAGCGGCGTTTTCTGGTAAAAAACCATTCGGGAAAAGTTCTGGAATGTATCTACTTGAAACACTATTGAGCGTTGTTGTACCATTTGGAAATCTATAAGCATTATTTGGACTAACACTAAATTTGCTTGCGACTCCTCCAAATGCATATAATTCCAAATTTTCTGACAATGGAAAAAGAGCGTTCACAAATAACCCTGCATTGTCTTGATTCCCATTTCCACTTTTTGCCGAACTGTATCTATCTACTGAATTTTCTTTGGCTTGAATCGTTGATTCACTCGTGCCTATTGCATACGGAAACCAATAAAGCGGAGCATCTGTCAAACGATTTTTGTATTCAAAAAAACCAGACCTATCTGTCGCTTGGCGATTATTGATTTGCCCTGTCACGTTAATAAAGCCGTTCTTCCCAATTCTAAAACCGTAATTCAAATCAGTTTGAAAGGTGAATCCATCTTTTTTATTGCGAAAATTAGTTACATAACCTCCCGATGTCGTGGTGATATGTAATTTATCAACATCCGATTTTAAGACAATATTAATAACTCCCGCTATGGCATCTGAGCCGTACTGAGCGGCGGCTCCATCTCTCAAAACCTCAATGCGTTCAATTGCTCCGATTGGAATGGCATTGAAATCAACTGCACCTGAAGCTTGTGATGGCGTACCTAAAACGTTTAATAAAGCACTACTGTGTCGGCGTTTTCCGTTGACCAGTACTAAAGTTTGGTCGGGAGCAACGCCACGGAGTGATACTGGGTCAATATGAGCAGTTCCATCGCCTCCCGATTGGCGGTTTGATACTAAAGAAGGAGCGACAAAGTTTAGGATTTGCGTTAAATCTACTCGACCTGTTGCGGTAATTTCTTTGGCGGTGATGACATCTACGGGAGCGGGTGTTTGGATATTGCTTCGTGCTTGTCCACCCCGAGAACCAACCACGACTACTTCATTAAGGGAAATTTGGCTACTTGCCAATTTGATGTCAAAAGTTACTTTATTTGCTACTTTAATTTCTTGGTTTTTATAACCGATAAATGAAAAAAGTAATACATCATCCGACTTTGCTTTTAGACTAAAGAAACCGTCAGCAGCCGAGATTGTCCCTGCATTACTGCCCTTAATCTGTATCGAAACTCCTTGAATAGGAATTCCTTCTTCATAATCAGTTATTTTTCCCGTAATGTTTTGTTGAGCGTATGCCGACTGTCCAACCAAAAATAAGAGGACGGTAATAATTCTTAAAAATGTATATTTATGATTCATATCGTATTTAAAATAATTTAATCTGTGGTATTTGAAGATTAAATAAATGAGATTTAGGAATTTGGGATCAGTATTGGGAATGATTGAGTGGTGCTAAGTTTTACCAAAACACCACTCGAAAATAAATTAGGTCAGGGTAATGATTATTGTCCTCCAGCACCAACTTGGCTCAACTCTTGTCCCTCATAAGGATTTGGTTCTGCGATAAGTCCATCCAATACTTTATTGAATTTTTTAACGTAGTTCTTGTAATATTTACCCGTAATTTCACCCGTGTAACCCGTATAAATTTCACGAACTTTGCCACTACGGTCAAATATAATAGTGGTTGGAAATGCCGCCATGCGGTTTAAACCTTGAAATTTTTCGGTTGCTACTTTTTTATCGGCAATACCACCAAAAACAACATCGTACTCGATTTTATAAAAATCTTTTAATTTTCCGAGGGTATATTTAGCATATTCCAAATCATCTTTTTGCTCGAAACCAACCGCAATAGCTTCAACACCTCTATTTTTATTCTGGCTAAACCAAGGTGATAAAAAGCGAGTTTGGTCGGTACAATTGGGACACCACGTTCCGATGATTTCAACGATAACTACCTTTCCTTTGTATTTTTTATCATTGATTGAAACGGTATTTCCCTTCAAATCAGGAAAGGCAAAATTGATTCTATCGTAGCCATCTTTTAAAAATGTGAGCTTGTATGGATCAGGTAATTCGATGTTTTTTTCTCGACTTCCTTCATATTTTTGGGAGAAATAAATACCAATATTGTATTCACCTTCAACGATGGTTTTTTTGTCTTCGCCCAATTTGCCATGAATTAAATACGGACTTGGCCCTGAGAAACCCGAAAGGAAAAATTCATTTCCAATCACATTTCCTTCTAATTCACGGGTGTCGCCTACCACAGTCATTAAAACGCCCGTTAATTTATTTCCTTTTTGTTCTAATAATGCTACTGAATTCGCAGCATTTGGGTCTTTGCTGATAATCTTGATATTCCATTTTCCTGAAACATTTGCGGTGGGTTGAACAGCGTGATTATCTTCTACAAAGCGATATGACTTTCCGTATTCAGCTACGAATGATAACCTATTCCCGTTGAAACGTGGATTGGGAACAAGGCTTTTGTAAACGCCTCGAAAGCTTCCATCTTCGTGGATTTTACCCACTAATGCGGCATCATACGTATTCATTTTTACGTAAATACTATCTCCTTCAATGGATTTCACCTCAAAACGATCACGTCGAGAACCATTTACGAGTGAAAAAGTGGCAGTTTCGGCTGTTTTTCCTTTTACTTCAAAATTGAAAGGAAGTGTTTTTTCGTTCAATTTGAACTCTCCACGCCATTTTCCCTCTTTCAGAAATGGTTGGGTTTCGGTTGCAAAAACCGATGGAGCTAACGAAAGCGATAACGCAATCGCTTTGGCAATTGTTGAGAATTGTTTCATTGGAATAAATTGAGTTTGTGTATTTGTGTGATAATTATTTTTTGTACTCAGTGTTTTTCGTAAATCTATCGTCGGTTAATGCCTTTAAAAATGCTTCAATGTCTTTAACTTCTTGATTACTAAGTCCTAACGGTGAACCTAAAGACAAATCTCGATTGGGAGCATTTTTTACAAAATCATCAGGACGGTTGTAATATTCTATCACCTCTGAGAGTGTTTTGAACGAACCGTTGTGCATATACGGAGCCGTCAAAGCCACGTTTCTAAGCCCTGGAACTTTAAAATGCCCGATGTGACTGCTGTCTTTGGTAATTTTAAATCTTCCTGTATCTCTAAACTTTTGCCCGTCGTATAAGCCGATATTCTTAAAACGGTCAGCGGTAAAATCTTCTCCTGAATGACAATTGGCACAATTTGCCTTTCCAACAAATAATAAACGACCTCGAATTGCTTCTGCCGACATAGCATTATCGTCTCCGTTGATGTAACGATCGTAAGGTGTATTGGCAGTTTCTAAGGTTCTTTCATAGCTTGCCAAGGCTTCTGCGAGCGTTTTTTCGCTTGGTGCCGCTTTGAAAATCTTTTGAAATGCTTTTGTATAAAATTGATTGGTATTCAGTCGAGCAATCGCTTCGGTAATAGGTAAATTCATTTCATTGGGTGCCGCTATTGGTTGTAAAGCTTGTTCTTCTAAAGTGGAGGCTCGTCCGTCCCAAAATAATTGTAATCGTCCTGCTAAATTTGTTGCTGAAGGTGTATTACGGTCGCCTGAAACACCATTTTCACCCAAACTAAATTGTGAGGTATCAGCAAATGCGTATTCGGGTCGGTGACAGGAGGCACAACTCATGGTTTTTTTAGCAGAAAGAATGGGGTCGAAAAATAATTTTTCTCCCAACTGAGCTTTACTTTGTGGCTCATTATCAGTTGTTTGCTGTTGAAAACTCATGAATAATACGCCCAAAGAAATAACTGCTAAAAGGTATTTTTTCATGGTATTATTGTCAATTGGGAAAGTGAAAATCTTTTTGAAAGGGTACACATACGCCTTTTTTATCGTTGCAAAGTTGCCCTCGGATGGTACCTGCTACGTCGTATTTATTTTCTTCGATTCTCACTTTCGAGCGAAACTCTGCTTTTTGAGTAAAATAAGTAATATCTGTTCCCCAGTTTTTGTCAATTTTTTTTAATGGAGTTATGGGATTAATGGCTTTGAGTAAAGCAAAAGTGCCATTTTCTGAAAACTCAAATTCGGTGGGTTGTGGCCCCATATCTGATTTAAAATCTGATGAATACAAAGACCATCCTTTTTCGATGGTTGCCAAGAAAATTACTTCTACGTCTTCGCCTACTCTAAAATCGTTCTGGGCGAATTTGAATTGCCATTGGGTTATTTTATCCGCTTCTTGAGCAAAACCGCAAGAAACAATTAGCGTAAAAATCAGAGAAAGAATGGATGTTTTCATATTCGTTTGAGATTTGTGTATATTCAAAAAATACACCGTCGGGCAATTCCCCGACGGGATTTATTAACAATTCAAAAAAATAGTTTTATCTTGAAGCCTTTGCAGCATCAGCAGTTGCTACCAGATTTACGTCCAATTGAAACTCGTTGTCAATTGCCTTGTCGCCCAGATTATCGAAGAAACTCTTTGAACCATATTTGATATTATATTTGGTTCTATCCACGGAGATTTTTGCCTGAGCGGTTAATTTCCCTTTTTCAGCCTTCACAACAGCAGGAAATTTTACTTCGCTGGTAGTTCCTTTAATGGTTAATTTCCCCACAATATCATAATTGTCTCCGCCTTTAGGGGTTACCGAGCTAATAATTAAATTGGCTTGAGGAAATTTTTCCACCGAAAAAAAATCGTCGTTTTTCAAATGTCCCACCAGTTTTGCATTATAACCTGCGTCCGTTAAATCGGTTACGGTCAGATTTTTTACATCAATAATGAAGTTTCCACCTTTGAGTTTACTATTTCCCCAAATTAATGAGCCTCCACTTACAGGAACAATCCCTGTATGTTCGCCTGTTACTTTTTTACCAATCCAGACTAATTTGCTATTTTGAGTATCGACGGTGAAGGTATTATCTCCTTTGGTTTTTCCTGGTTCTGCTTGGGCGATGCCTGCAATGCTGAGAATCGCAGCTAAAATGAATGTTGCCTTTTTCATGTTTTCTGATGTTTAATTATTTGATTATAAGTTGTTTAAGATATTGTTGGAATGTATTTTGTAGCATGAAATAGGTAGGAAGTTATAGCTGTTTGCACAGAAATAAATACCTATTTCAAGGGAAATTAACGATTGAAAATTTTGTTTAACAATTATTGAAATGCTGTTGTTTGGGGGGTGTCGGAATTTGAGCCGAAGAGTATGCTACTGCTTTTTTCTGAAAGCAAAACATTTGGGGTTGAATAAGTATTTTGGGCAATAAAGCCGCAGAAAATAGCAAAATACTAATCAATGAGGGAGCTAAAAGGTTTTTTTTCATTACTTTTGCACGGTTAAATTAAAACTAAGTTTTGCAGCAATCACGATAAATGGTTGCTTACTTCATTTAAGAGATGAGCTTTTTATTGGTTTAATGTTTGCCAGTTTGGTTGCACCCAAACTGGCTTTTTTATTTAATCAATAATCTGACTTTATAAGCACTAAATAAGTCTTTAAAGTCTATTGATTAAGTAGGATAAAATTACAAACAAAATACTGAATAAAAAAAATATAAAAGTTATTTTATCAGAAATAAAATGATTTTTGTTAGTAAATAGTATTCTTTTTAGAATGAATAGAGTAGTTCTAATACATGAAATTTGAGAAAGTCATTGCTATTCGTATTTAGCAAACAGCGAAACTTTTTTCTCTAAGAGTGGGTATTTCTTATCTATCTTATTCAAAACCACATAAAGAGAGTCTTTCTTTTCATTGATACCGCTCAAAATAAAAGTTTGATTGTTTGGGCGACTATAATTCAATACAATTTTCTTGGTTGTATCCGCCCGATTTCTCAAGATGAATGTCTGTTTGAGTGTATCAACTTCATAGGCATAATACAAGCGTCCGATATTTCCGTAATATTCGGTTGTTCTAACTTTATTATCAGTATTCAATTTTGTTTCACTGGCCACTTTAATGCTGAAAGTATTAAACTTCTCAAAAACCACATTTTGCCAACGTAAAATATCGGTAGGAGCGTAGGGAATCAATTGGTTATTTAAACGATATTCTGCTACATTATAAAAGCCCACAAATGATTTTACGCCGTCAGTGAGGGGTAATTTGAAGGTTTTTTCCGCTACATAAACTCGACTATATTCAAAGCCACGATACACTAAAAATATCAAAATAAATGCTGATTTAAATGTGATTCGGATTGTTTGTTGCCATTTTTTCGTAAAATTAGGTGCTTCGATAATAGGAATAATCGAATGTTTATGCTCAATAAGAATCGTCCAAAAATGTCTCGCATCTTTTGCCAAAATGATTAATGCTAAAGTAAGAATGTGTAAACTGGTGAGTTCAACGCCCGCATCGTAGCCAATATTCACAAACCAAATAGGTACTAAAATCGCCACCATCATCAAAGCTCCAAGCGTCGTTGTTTTGCGAAATAGAATAAAAATTGTCGCTAATAATTCAAATATACCCGCAAAAACCTCAAAAACTGGCGATACTCCAGTAGTCAACCAGTATAATTTTCCTGGGGTAAATTCTCCTAAATTAGTATTAAGTTGACTAATTGTTGGAAAGGGCATTTGTACGGGAAGCACTTTGGCAATGGCAAACCATGACATTCGCAAGGCCAATCCATAACGAACAATTACGTAAAACCAATAAGTCAATAAACTATCATCGTTTCTTTTGCGGTCTAATAGTTGCCAGATAAATCCTGCCAAAATGCTGATAATGACTGTTATAAGCCAGCCAACGTAATTCTTGCCGCCTGTATTATTAAAAAACCACGGACTATTTTGACTAATTACATCCAAAATTCGCCAAGGATGAGAACCTGTTTGAAAGCTATCACTATAATCCTGAAAATAGGGTTTAGGAAAAAATGGGATTGTTGTAATTGCTACAAATACAAACAATCCTCTTAGTAAAATGGATTGGTAACGGTTCTTTTTAATTGTGGGTAATTCCTGAGTTACTTTAGTCATTGGTTTTCTTATTTTACGTATTTTCTTTTGTTGTTTGAGGCTTTATTTTTCAATGTACTCAAACTAATTATTTATAAATGAACTTTTGTTGGGTTGATTTTGCCAGTTCGGTTATCACCAAACTGGCATTTTAATGTTGGATTATTTTAAGCTTTTTATTTTTCTCCTGTTGTATTTGAAGTTTTTTTGTTCGTCGTTGTTTTCAATAACCCATTCACGTCTTCGTTGAATTCTTTCACGAAATCTTCGTAATATTTACCTGTTGCAGGTCCTGTGTAACCCGTGTGGATTTTACTTACTTTACCAGTGCGGTCAATGAAAATGGTAGTTGGGAAGGAAAGTACTTCCGAAAGTGCAGGTAATACCGATGACGCAAACTTTTTGTCGGCTAATCCAGCGAAAAGTAAATCGTACTCAATCCCGAAACGGTTTTTTAGAGCTTCGATACGAGTTTTGGCAAAAGTAGGGTCATTTTTTCTTTCAAAAGATAAACCGATTATTTCTACGCCACGATTGCGATTGGCTTTGTACCACGGAGCTAAAAAAGCAGCTTCATCCAGACAATTGGGACACCAACTGCCCAAAATTGTAACGATAACGGCTTTTCCTTGATATTTTGGGTCTTTTAAAGAAACTGACTTACCCGTAAACGCATCGGGAAAACTAAAATCAAGCGTTGTTCCTTCTTTGATTTTGGTTAATTCATAAGCATTTGGCAAGGCTGCCTGAGCATTTCGAGTTCCTGAAATGGTTTGTTTCCCTCTGAAACCAATAAATTCACCCGTCAAATTATCGCCACTGATTTTTCCTTTTATCAAAGAAGGATTTGAACCACTGAATGCAGACAAGAAAAACTCATCTCCTTGTACTGAACCTTCAAAATAGCGATAATCGCCGGTTGTAGAGAGAAAAGTCCCCGTTAATTTGCTTCCTAATTGCTGAAAAACGCCGACAGTTTTTGTTCCACCGTTGGTATTGCTGATGGTTACATCCCATTTTCCTTGCAAGCTTACGCTCGCCGAAGGTGCATTTTCAAAAAAACGATAGCGTTTTCCGTGTTCTGCTTTAAAAGGAATTCCTGCATCAATGGAATTTGTTCCCAATCGTTTAAATGCTCCCGAAAGTGTATTTGTTCCTTCAATTTTAGCTGCTAAAACAGCATCATAAATTTCAATTGGAATGAATAATGAGTCATTTTTTTGTGTGATTCCCTTTAATTCAAAGCGTTCAGAGCCATTTAATAAATAGGCGGTGTTCCCTTTTAGTTCAAAATTGAATGGAGACTCTTGAGCGTTTGCGAGTGTAAATGTTCCTCTCCAAAAACCTTGATTGGGTGTTGTCTGAGCTTGACTTTTGGCACTTGTCAAAAGAAAAGTGACGATGATAATTGCTAATTTTTTCATTGTTTGCTTGATGTTTTATTGAATAGATTATCGAAGATTAATTTTTTAATAGATAATATCTATGAATTAAGTAGATTAAAATAAAATGACAGACTAAAATATTTTGTGTCTCTTAATGATCGAATTTTTGTAAAATGGGTTGTAGCCAATTATACACATAACAACCCGCACAAATGCCCGCTAAAGATTCTAAAGCTGCAAATAAAACCAAAATTCCGACGATGAATTGGGCATTAATACTGGTTAAGTGCAAGGCTAAAATAGTTAGCGAAAACACCAATCCAATTCTTGTCGCAAAGCGTTTTGGAGGGTAGAAAATGGGCTTTGCTGGAAGTTTGAAATAATTTATAATAGCATCGCTCAACGTGGCAAGTGGACTATATTTCCCTAAATCGAAGGAGCGTAAACCAAAATCTAACACCAGTAAAATTGGAATTAGCGGATTGGGAATTAACAAATACAATAGCCCCAAAAGTAGCACCACAAAAGCAATGGCTCTTACTTTTCTTTCATTAATATGTGTTGGTTGATTTTCCATGTTATTGGGCAGACTTTAAACTAATTCTCGCTGGGCTAAAATTCTCAATTGGTGCGTATTAAATACCTGAGAATTAGGTTCGACGCTTTTGGTTAAAAATACGCTTCCACCAATAATACTATTCGCCCCAATGACAGTTTTTCCTCCTAAAATGGTCGTTCGGGCGTAAATAATTACGTTATCTTCCACCGTTGGGTGTCGTTTTGTTTCTGCTAATTCTTTGGAAACCTGCAACGCTCCCAAGGTAACTCCTTGATAAACAGATACATTGTTGCCGATGATGGTTGTTGCTCCAATCACAATTCCTGTGCTATGGTCAATCATAAATGGAACGCCTATTTTGGCACTTGGGTGAATATCGGTTCCCGTATTTCTATGGGCAAACTCACTAATGATTCGAGGTAAGACGGGAATATTTAATAGCACTAATTCATGGGCAATTCGATAAACACTTATCGCATAAAACCCTGGGTAGGAGACAATTACTTCGTTTAAACTCGTCGCAGCGGGGTCAAATTCATAAATCTTGGTGGCATCCAATCGTAAATTATTATATATCGTTTCGAGTTGGTCGTAAAAAGCGATAACCGTTTCTTCGATGTCAAAATATTTTGGGTCTAAATAACTGAGTAAAATATTTTCCAAATCAATCTGATTTTTCTTCAAAATTCCCTCATAAGATGTTTGTTTGGGTAAATGATTACTCGGAAACAAAAACTGCACAAGGTCATTTAACCAAGCAATCGCATCGTGTGCCGAAGGGGTTGCTTCCCACTCAGCGTTATGGGTTTTGCGTAGTAAATTGATAAATTTTGAATATTTCATGAATTCGATAAGGTAAAAAAATGTAAGAATAAATAGGCTTTATAACCCTCCTAAGCGGTTTTACATACTTGGGAGGGCTAAGATTTGACAAAAAATCAATTTTTATGTCCACTTTTTAAGCGATGCAAAACAGCCACCAAAGTATCCACATCCGAGCAAGTATTATAAAATGCTAAAGAGGGTCTGACGGTTGTTTCAACGCCCATTCTGCGTAAAATTGGTTGTGCACAATGATGACCCGTCCGAACGGCAATGCCTTCCTGATTCAGAATTTTCCCTACTTCATCATTGCTGTAACCTTCTAACGTAAAAGACAATACGCTTGCTTTATTGGCTGCCGTTCCGATTAATCTAATTCCCGGAACTTGCTTAATTAAGTGCGTGGCATATTCCAATAAAAAATGCTCATATTGCCCAATTACGTCCATGCCAATTTTGGTCACATAGTCAATTGCCGCACCTAAACCAACGGCATCGGCAATATTTCCCGTTCCTGCTTCAAAGCGATTGGGAGCGTTGTGGTATTTTATGTGTTCAAAAGTTACGTCTTGAATCATATTTCCGCCAGCTTGCCACGGTTGAGTTGCGTTCAGTAAATCTTCTTTGCCATAAAGTACACCAATCCCAGTTGGACCAAAAACTTTATGTCCCGAAAACACAAAGAAGTCAGCATTCAAATAACGCACATCAACTCTCATATGGGATACCGATTGAGCGCCGTCAACTAAAACTTTTGCCCCAACGGCATGAGCCATTTCAACAATTTGTTTCGCAGGGGTCACAGTTCCCAAAGCGTTGGAAACTTGTGTAAATGACACCAAACGAGTTTTAGAATTTAACAATTTTGCGTATTCTTCCAACAAAATTTGTCCATCATCATCCACAGGAATTACCCTTAGAATTAAGCCTTTTTTGTCCGCTAATCGTTTCCACGGCACAATATTAGCGTGGTGTTCAAGATTACTGACAATGATTTCATCGCCCGCAACTAAATTTTGGTCGCCCCAACTTTGAGCTACTAAATTGATGGCTTCGGTTGCTCCACGCACGAAAATAATTTCATTTATCGAACCTGCATTCAAAAAGTGTTGCACCTTTTGGCGAGCCGCTTCGTAAGCATCCGTGGCACGAGCTGCTAATTCATGGGCTGCACGGTGAATATTTGAATTTTCGTGTTCGTAGAAATAAGTAATGCGTTCAATAACTTGCTTGGGCTTTTGGGTTGTGGCAGCATTATCTAACCAAATTAAAGGTTTCCCATTGACTGTTTCTGAAAGAATGGGAAAGTCTTTTTTGATTAAATTAGCGTTAAAATTAGCACCTTTCAATCCCGCATTTTCTTTCACTTGCGTAGAAGTCACCGTTGGTAAAGCGTGATTTTTCTTATCAAAGGCAAAAGGATTTTCCCCTAAAAAATAAAAGGCATTTCCACCATTCAAACGGTCAATGGAGGTAATGCTTGGCGTTGAAGGTTGAAGCCCACTCGTTGAAATACCAAAATCAGAATTGATAGCTTTGAGGGCATTTTGTAATTCTGTTTCAAAAGATGAATGTTCCGATTGGTAAGGTAAATACGGCTGATGAATTCCACCGCCGCTGCCTAATGAATTAGGGACATTTCCATTTTTCAAATTTGCATCTGGAAAACTGGTTTGCGGATCATCAATGTTGATATTATTTCCGTGCTGAATCGATGAAGGTGACGCTCCACTTCCCGCCACCGAAGCAGGAATTCTACCACCATTTACGCTTGAAGGTTTATGAAAATGCTCATCGGTTTGATTTCCCGAATCGAATTCAGGTCTTTCAAAACCAAATGGATTGGCATAATTTTCTGCCGAAAAAGGAGAAAGACCAATTCCGCCAATTGATGGAGGCGTTTGAGGAATTCCAACCGATGTAAAATTCCCTAATGAACTATCACCAAATGGAAAACTACTGACCGAACCACCGCCCAAAGGAATTTCTCCCAAAGGCGTATTTCCCAAAGGATTTACGCCTAAAGGGCTTATTCCCAGCGGAATACCACCCAAATTCGGAGATGCAGCAGGAGGAGCAATACCAGCTTGTGCAATAATCATATCGTAATTACTGAGGGGCAAACCGATTTGCTCTACATGACCTAAACCGTCGAGTAAAGTTTCCACAATTTTGGTTGCTCTTGGATGTTCGCTTGGGCTTGGATCGAGCGAAATTTCTTTGGGAAATTCGTTCGGTAAAGCCTTAAACAACTCATTAGCGATATGTTGCAAATCCTCAATATTGGGCAAATTATTACTATTGATATTTGTATTCATGATATTTACCAATTTCTACATCTTCTAATACAGCAATGGCATCATCAACCAAAACCGCAATTGAGCAGTAAAGTGAAACTAAGTAAGAGGCAATGGCACGGTCGTTGATTCCCATAAATCGTACTGATAAACCAGGCGATTGTTCGCCTTGTAAACCAGGTTGAATTAAACCAATTACTCCCTGACGGCTCTCACCTGTACGCAATAAAATGATTTTTGATTTGCCATTTTCAATCGGTAATTTATCCGAAGGAATCAGCGGAATACCTCGCCAAGTCAAGAATTGTGAACCAAATAATGAAACTGTTGGCGGTGGCACTCCACGTCTTGTACACTCACGTCCGAAAGCTGCAATTGCTAATGGATGCAACAAAAAGAAACCAGGTTCTTTCCAAACTTTGCTGATAAGTTCATCCAAATCATCGGGAGTTGGCGCTCCAGAACGGGTTTTTATTACTTGTGAAGGGGCAACACTATTCAACAAACCATAATCTTTATTGTTGATTAATTCGCTTTCTTGACGTTCCTTAATAGTTTCAATTGCCAACCGTAATTGTTCCGAAATTTGATTGTAAGGCTTGCTGTACAAATCAGAAACTCGGGTATGAACATCCACAATCGTTTGAACGGCCGCCAAGTTATATTCCCGTGGATTTTCGATGTAATCAACGAAAGTTTGCGGTAAAACACGCTCATCACGTGCTGAACAATCAACCTCAATTTGCGTGGCATCTTTTACTTTATTGAGTCGAAATACGCCCGATTCAACGGGAACCCAATGTAAAAGATGGGTCAACCACCGAGGTGTAATGGTTCCCATTTGAGGAACACTACGGGTTGCGATGGCTAACTGCCTTGCGGCTACGTCACCGAGAGCGGTTTGTTGTTTGTTTTTATTTGATTCTGCCATTTTTAATAAAATATGATTTGATTATTTTTCAAAATTTTATGCTAACAAAGCCTGTTCAATATCCCACTTGATATCTTCAATATGTTCAATTCCCAAGGAGATTCTTAATTGGGTTTCTTCAACGCCTGCGGCTTTTTGTTCTGCTTCTGAAAGTTGAGAATGCGTTGTTGAAGCAGGGTGAATAATGAGCGTTTTTGAATCGCCAACATTGGCTAAATGACTGATTAATTTTAAGCTATTCACAAATTTTTCAGCATCGGCTTTTGTGCCTTTTAGTCGGAACGAAAGCACACCGCCAAAACCACGATTCAAGTATTTTTTGGCTAATTCATGATATTTATTATCGGGTAAACCAAGATAATTTACGCTTTCAATGGCTGGATGACCCAATAACCACTGAGCCAATGCCAGTGCATTTTCGGCAATGCGTTCCACCCGTAAAGTCAGTGTTTCAAGTCCTTGAAGCAACAAAAATGAATTAAATGGACTTTGAGAAGGACCCCAATCTCGCAAACCTTCCACTCTGGCACGAATGATAAATTGGATATTTCCGAATGGTCCACCGATGCCAAAAACATCGTTCAAAACCAAGCCGTGATAACTCGGTGAAGGCTCGGTAAATTGTGGAAATTTTCCATTACCCCAGTTATAATTTCCTGCATCCACAATCACACCGCCCATCGTTGTGCCATGTCCGCCAATCCATTTCGTGGCAGATTCCACAATGATATTTGCTCCGTATTTAATCGGTTGAGCAATTGCTCCGCCCGCTCCGAAAGTATTATCAACCATCAGAGGCAAGTCATATTTTTGGGCTAATTTGGCAAAAGCCTCAAAATCTGGAACGCTGAAACTTGGGTTTCCAATGGTTTCTAAATAAATGAATTTTGTCTTTTCATCAATGAGCTTTTCAAAACTATTTACGTCATCGCCATCCGCAAAACGGGCTTCAACACCAATATTTTTGAAGGAATTTTTGAATTGATTATACGAACCACCGTATAAAAAAGAAGTGGTAATAAAATTGTCGCCAACGGTGGTGATATTATTAATTGCTACGAATTGTGCGGCGTGTCCCGAACCAACCGCCAAAGCTGCAACACCACCTTCGAGGGCGGCAATACGCTTTTCAAAAACATCATTAGTTGGGTTCATAATTCGGGTGTAAATATTTCCGAATTCTTTTAAGGCAAATAGGTTTGCCCCGTGTTCCGCATTATTAAAAACATACGAAGTTGTTTGATAAATTGGTACTGCCCTTGCATTCGTTACGGGGTCTGGTGTTTGTCCTGCGTGTAATTGAAGTGTTTCGAATTTCATGGTTTTTGAGTGTTAAGTAGTTTATATTAAACCAGTTAATGATTTGTTTTTGATATTGAATTGCATGATTTTTTTGTTTCTGAATGCAATTTTAGAAAAAATATTTTAATTATCCTATTGATATTATAGACTATGTGGATTTTAGTTTAAAAAAAAGGGTAATCAATATTTATTTATTGATTACCCAATCATTAAAAGTATTTGAAATTAGTTACTTCCCAAAGAGAAAATAGGCGATTGCCAATGTAATAAAGACATTAAATAACTGAGCAATTAAAAAAGCATAAAGCGGTTTTTTACCCTCTTCGTTAAACAAATCTGAGAATTTTGTTTCCAATCCAATGCTCGTAAAAGCCAAGGCAAACCAAAGTCCTTGTAATGATTTCAACACGCCTTTTACGCTGTCAATTGTTTCAGCAGGAATCACAAATGAAAATATCAAAGAGGCTGCGATAAACCCAATCACGAACTTTGGAAAACGTTCCCAAATTACGCCAACCGTTGGTTTTGATTCTTTCGCTGTTTCTGATTGATTATTGGTGTAGGTCCAATAAATTGAAATGGCAAAAGCGGCAAAGCCTAATAAAACATTTTGCGAAAATTTAACAATTGTACTGATTTTCAAAGCTGTTTCACCCACTAAACTTCCCGAAGCGATTACGGCTCCCGTTGTGTCAATAGTTCCTCCGAGCCAAGCACCCGTTACTTCTTCAGAAAGATTGAGGGCTTTGGCGATAAATGGCAAGAATATAATCATCGGAATTGCCGTAATTAACACCAAAGAAATGACGTAAGATAATTTCTTAGAATCGCCTTTTATGGCTCCAGAAGTCGCAATCGCAGCCGAAACACCACAAATTGAAACCGCACTGGAAAGCATAATCGCCATTTCTTCGTCAACGCCTAATTTCTTAGAAATCCAAAAAGCAAAATACCAAACCGAAAGCACCACTAACAAAGCTTGGATTAAACCCAAAGAACCCGCTTTGAGAATGTCGCCAAAAATGACACTGGTTCCCAAAAGTACCAAGCCAATTTTTACGAATAATTCGGTAGAAAGTGACTCTTTTAACCACGATGGAACGGTAAAAAAGTTACTGATCATTAAGCCAATAGAAAGACTAAAAATAACCGCTTCGAGATTCCAATTTTTCAAAAAGGCGTTTCCTGCTAAAATTAGGGCGATTGTGGTTAAAATAAAGACAATCGGAAAACCTTTTGCTGTAGCAATTGCACTTTTACCAAGCGTAACAGATGCCAAAATAGCAATGGCATAAACGACTAAAAAAACAAAAATGATGTTTAATAAATTAGAAACGGATAATACTTTTTCAAAAAGTTCAGAAGAGTCTTTCCAGCCAAAAGTTGGATTTGGTATTTTTAAACCGATTAACGTTAGTCCAATAATTAGAAAACCATAAAAGACAACGGTCCAGTCTTCGGTTAGGGTAAATGTTGATTTTTGATTTGACATTTTTATTTCAGTAAATTATATGTTTGAATTTTTGATTATTTTACAATTTTTCGGTCTTTCAAATTAAATTTTTGCCCTTTACTCAGGAAGAAAAATGGCCCATTATTCCCAGATTCCCCCGAAGGATTTGTTACTTTTCCTTCAAAATTGGCAACGTCATAAATGGCAACAACTGAATTTCCTATGACTTCAAATTGGTCTTTTTTCACGACAATTGCCGTACTTTCATCAATGCCAATTCCTAAAAGATTTGGGTGTTTTTTGATGGTAGAAATTAAATCAAACTGACGATTTCGAGGTAAAATATGTTGGTCGATGGCAACATTATGGATAAAATCTAACCCTTCAAGGTGGTCGCCTTCTAAAATAGTATTTGATTTAGAATCTCCCCGAAAAAGAAATGAACCTTGAATCGTTGCGCCTGCGGAAGTGCCACCAATTACACCATTCCGATTCAGTAAGTTTTTGAATTCTTTGTGAGCGAGTGTATTGAGATATGAATCCGCCAAACGCCATTGTCGGCCACCCACAAACCACACACCCGTTGCTTTTTTGAGTGGTGCAACGAAGGCTTCGGTATTAGCTTCTTTTGGGTCAATGGTGTGTAAAACGGTCACTTTGGCGAGACCAAATTTTTCGAGTAATTCTTTTTCTGAAGAAAAACCTTTACTCGCTTTGATACTTGAATCACCCAAAGCTGTTGGAATAACCACAATATTTGCGCCTTCGCCACCCGCTAATTCAATGAATTTTGCCCAAACTTCGGCAGGAACTTTACCACCACCTACAATGACCAAAGCTCCATTTTCTGGTCCAATCGTAGGGATATTTTGCTGAGAATAAGTATTGAAAATTGTTACGAAAACAAGGCTAATTAGTAGTAATGACTGTTTCATGTGTTGTTGATGGTTTTAAATGATTTTGAAAATACATCATTCTTGTTGCATTACCTAAATGATTCTGCCTTAAAAAGCACTTTACCATCTTTTTTGATTTGCCACGCCGTTATTGGATTAATATGATAACCACTATCGCTCCCACGAGCCTCGAAAAGCTGTTTAAGTGTTGGTTGTGTATATCCAGTTTCATCTGTAACACGACTTAAAATTTCGGTTTCTTCGCCTTTCCATTGCCATAAATGCCTAAATTGAACGTGCGCTTTATCCAAAATTGGGTCGTTCAATTTGGCTAATTGCCAATTTTTCCCCGCATTGGTACTCACTTCAACTTTAATGACTTTTCCTCTACCCGACCAAGCTAAACCTCTAATTTCAATCCAACCTTTTTCAACTTGCTGTGGATAACTTGGAAAAGTAATAATTGAGCGAGCATCCATATCAAAACTAAACATTCTGATTTTACCGTCTTTGATGCTTTCGGTATATTTTGAAGTTTCTTCCCGTGTATAATACGGTGCATCCGATAATTCTAATCTTCTTAGCCATTTTACATTCGTGTTTCCTTCCCAACCAGGCAAAAATAATCGCACTGGAAAACCTTGTTCTGGACGAAGTGGTTCACCATTTTGAGCGTAGGCAATAATGGCATCGTCCCAACCTTTCTGGGCGGGAATACTGCGGGTCATGATGGCAGCATCGCCACCTTCCGCCAAAAACCACGACGCATTGGGTTTTATACCTACTTCTCGGAATAAAGTAGAAAGTTTTACGCCTGTCCATTCACTTTGACTGGTTAAACCGCAAATTTCTTGGGGTGTTAAATTTTCTTTTCCACCTCTAAAATTCCCTGAACATTCTAAAAAAGCAATTCTCGAAACGGAAGGAAATCGTTTTAAATCTGCCAGCGTAAAAATCATCGGTTTTTCTACTAAACCATGAATTAATAATTCGTGTTTGCTTGGGTCAATGGCAGGAACGCCCGCATGATGTCGCTCAAAATGTAAGTCGGAAGGCGTAATAATTCCATAAAAATCTTGCAAAGGCGACCTTGAAGAAATATCTGAAAATTTCTTGACCGATTTTATAAAAGGCGAACGAGTACCGATTTCTCCCGCAGGTGTCCCAAACCTTTTGGTTGGGTCATCGTATATTTTTGACTCTGAAATTCCTTTTTGGAAGATTTGCCCACTCGCCGATTGCACGATGGCAACCGCCGCAGTTGCTGCTCCACCTAATAAACTACGTCTTGATATTTTCTTCGGAAAATTTTGGGTAATTTCTATAATTTTCTCCATGATTATTTTATTTCAACGCCTCCTTTTCTATCATCTGGAACGAACATTTTATGAGCGGGCATCACAATTTTTGGTAAAGTTTGGGCATTGATTACAGTCTTTGCATCAATAATTTCGTTAGCGTTTAACAAATAAGCCGTCAAATGATAAACTTCTTCGTTGGTTAATGAATTGGGTTCATTAAAAGGCATCGCTCGACGGATATAATCAAAAACTGTGGTAGCATAAGGCCAATAATTACCAATGGTTTTTTCTTTTTTTTTATCCGTTGGATTTTTATTCGTTACCAAAGAACCACTCACGCCACCAATACCGCCAGCTCCATGACAAGCCACGCATTTATTGTCAAAAATAACTTTACCCATAGCTGAAATACCTTCGCCTTTTGGAAGACCTTTTCCGTCTGGACGAACATCAATATCCAAGCGTTCAATCTCCGCATGTGTGGCTTTTCTACCAAATCCAAAAGTATGCGTTGAGTCTATTTTATTGCTTTTAAATTGACTATGTTTTGACGTTTGAATTGGAGGTTTTAAATACCAAATCGTATTTAAAAAACTGAAGGTAAAAAAGAGAAAAACTTTCATTTATGCTTGATTTAATGGTTTCCGTGATACATTTCGCCAGCATTGATGGCAATTGGAAGTTTATTTTCCTTTGTTGGCAATGGACAAGTTGCGAAGGGCGTAAACGCACATGGTGGGTTATAGGCTTTATTGAAATCTAAATAAATGATGCCGTCCGCATCAGGTTTTTCGGCATCTAAAAATCTTCCACCGCCATAAGTATCGTGTTTGTTGGTGGCATCACCAAATACAAAACTGAGGTTTTCTTTTGTGCCAGTTGCCTCTAAACTATATTCTTTCCCATCGATTGTAAAAACTAATTTCCCGGGAGAATCTTCTTCAAAAGCACGCCCCGTAATGTCAAGGATTCTTAGTTTTTTGCCAATTGTAGGAACAAAAGTTGCTTTCACTTTCCAATTTTGACTAATTGGAAAGGTCTCAATTCCTTTAAATTCTTTCAAAGTTAGGCTTTCCAAATCTCGCAAACGAATGGCATATTTATCTCCTCTTTTAATCACAAACCAGCGTAAGGAATTATGGGCAAGTACGATTGGTTTATCCTTATACGGAAAAATATCCGTGTTCGTAACCATCTCCGTTCCAGATTTGACAACCGTATTTTTGTTAGCAATAAACGAAACGATTCCATTTTTCAGAATTGCCTTTCCTACAAAAGCATCACTGTGTTCGGTGGGAAAAATAACCGTATTTTTTTTATCTCCACCAATGGTATTTTCGCCTTCTTCAAGCCAAAATAATCCAGCCAGATTTAACCAACCGTCTTCTGCTTTCAATCCGTCAATTCTCTTTTGTTGCCAGTTTTTAATGCTGACTTCATATGGCGTTTCGGCTTTAAAAGATTGAAACAAAAACAGGGATACAATCGCTATCAATACGTTTTTCATTGAATAATTATTTATATTTTTTGACTACGGTAAGATACTAAAATATTGCCAAAATTTGAAAATGAGGGTATTTGATTCAACTAAAATACCCTCATTTTTAGCTATTTCTTAATCATATTTCCCCGCTTCAAGCGAACTTCTTGATAAAGCATATTTTTTATCATATCGGTCTAAAATCACATGAATAGAATCTTTCTTTTCGTTAATGCCCGACAATAAAACTCTATTTCCATGATCTAAAACGGTATATTTCAGAATTAAATGTTTTCTTTTTGCAGGTTTATTTTCTGCCTCAATTCCTTTTATGCGACGAGTTGATTGAGCGATTGGTTCAATTTTAGGGGCTTCTGGCCCAATATTTGCCAATGCTACTTGTGGAATCCAATTGTCAATTTTTGCTTTATCTCCTTTTTTCTTGGCGGCCGCATTTGTTTTACCGTCACCACCAAAATCGGTTCTATTTCCTAAAAATTCACGACCTTCTTGTCGATTTCCACGATTTTTATCTTGCAAATACAGCACTTTATTTAATGTATCGGCTTCGTAGTAAAATACTCGTTGTCCACCCGCAACACCCGTCAATTCAAAAGTTCGGTTGATGTCACGCATGGGAGCTCCACCGCCATTTGATAAATCCAATTCCGTGGGTTTATTCACCTTGAAAGTCAGCGTTGTCCATTTTTCAAAAGTGGCTTCTTGCCATCTCAAAGAATCCAGTGGAGAATACGGAATGACTTGATTATTGATTTTAAACTCCGTGACGTGATAATTTCCTCGTAATTCTTTCACGCCTTTCAAAGCAGGTTGTTTGTATGGGTCGTACAATAAATTGACAACTGCCAAATACAAAAACACGGGTAAAAACAAGACAATCGTTCCCGTTTTCAAAGTAACACGAGTAATTCTTTGCCAAGACTCTTTGAAAACAGGATAGTAGGTAAACGGAACTGTAAATTTCTCCTGAATTAATAAACGGTAAATTTTGGGAATGTAATCCACCAATAAAAAAGCCGAAAATAAGACGAAATAAGAACTGTAAACGTGTACACCCCCGTCATACGCAAAGTTTACGTAAACAATATCTGCCAAGGCTCCAAAGAGTAAAATTGCTCCCCAAAATGTAGTTACTCGAAAGAATAAAAATGCTCCCGCAGCCACTTCTACAACACCCGTAAAAACCTCGTACCAAGGTACAATTCCGATGGAAAGCCAATAGATTTTTTGCAAAGTCAAATCGCCAAAATTGGTGTTTAAAATGCCCAAAGAAGGATAGGGAAGTTGGGTAGGCGTTAATTTTGTGAAGCCAAAACCGATAATTCCAATGCCCGCACGGTAACGCACAATGACCTTTAACCAGTAATATAAAAGGTTATATTCCGAGCTTTCTTTCCTGCGATAATGTGCAAATACTGTCCAAATAAGTCCAACGACAATGGCAAAAATGAACGTGATAACCCACACCGCATAACCGTTCAGTGTTGAGCCAAAAATGCGATTCCCAAAAAAACTTAGTCCCGAGCCAAAACGAGCAATATCGTATAAATCTCGATAGTGTAAATGCAGCCAATCAAAAGTAAAAAGCTCTTTGTACCAGTCAATGCTATTCGGAAGCGTCATGGCGACAAAAAATACGAAAGAAATCCTAAACGCTATTTTTTGCCAATTTGACCAATTTTTTCCTTCATTGGTAAGTTCAATATTTGTGTGGTTTGCCGGTATTTCTATACCTAAATCCTCACGTTCGATGTTTAAATTTGAAATTGACATGATGTTAAATGATTTTTGGTGAGGAACCTACTTTAACTTTTTCCTTCTGTTGTAAATAGATTCATTTTAACTTTAATGCTTCAAAATTTATTCAACATAGCTGTGCTATGCTTCATAAATTCTGAAGTGTTAAAGTCAAAATGAGTTCAATTTCCATTCAAAACGAAAAGTTAAAGCAGGTTCAAGAATTACAGTTTTAAACCTTTATTACGACCCGATTTTTTAGCTTCAAAGGTCAAATATTTTTTATTGATTTTATTCAAAACAACATGCAAAGAATCACTTCTTCCATTTACTCCATCAAGTACAATGGTCGAATCATTCACTAATTTGTACAATAATGAGAAACGATCATTTGCATGATTTTTATTTCTATTATGCAGTGAAAGTGTTGAATTTGAAGTGTTTACATCGTAAGAATAATAATGACGACCTTGTGAACCAGCCAATTCATAAATGCGGTCATTATCATCTTTAAAAATTTCCTCGCTCGGTAAATTCTTGATAATAACTGGTTTATTTGATTTAATACTGATGGTGTTCCATTTTTCAAAAACCACATTTTCCCAACGAATCGAATCCGTTTTTGAGTAAGGAATTTCTTGATTATTCAGCCTAAATTCACTGACATTGTACAATCCACTGATTTTTTCTAAACCTTTCGTTTTTGGGAAATGATAACCGCCGTTCTTGTAGCCAGAATAGGTTTTGAATCCGTAAAAAAATACAAAAATTAAGATAAAAACTGACTTGATTACCAAACGATATTGCCCAATTTTACCCTTAAAAATCGGTTGAAAATGATTGGGTTCAGTTGGCTTATCGAGCGAAAGTAAATTGAATAAACGAATTCCATCAAAGGCAAAGAGGTAGAGGGCAAGGGCAATTAAATAGAAAGCATAAACGTATTCTCCGCCTTCATAAGCAATGTTTGAAATAGCAACATTGCCCGCAAAGGGTAAAATAATAAGTGTGGCAATGGTGGTTGTTCTACGATTTAATAGAAGCAACCCGCTGACAATTTCAACCAATCCCAAAAAGGACTGATAATTTGGAACAACGCCCAAACCTAAAGAAAATAATTTCCAAGCCGTGAAATCTCCGTAGCTCGTATTCAAATTGCTAATTGAGGGTAATGGCGACTGTATCGGGAAGAATTTTAAGAATCCATAAGCGATAATGCCAATGGCTAAACGATAACGAACCAATACCCTCACCCAATAATAAAGTTTGTCGTAATTGGTTTCTTTCGTATAAATTTTATCCCATAAAATTGTTCCGACCAGAGCTAAAATGGCGATAATTAGCCAGTTAAAGAAACTGTCATCGCCCGTAAAAGACGGTGAATATTTCGAGAGATAAAAAATATCTCGGTATTGAAGATTCAACCAATTGATAGAGAAAAAGTGCTTAAAAAACCTCAAATCCAAAGGAAGCACTTGTAAGAAAAAGTAAATGGAAAAGAATTTAAAAATTGTCTTTTCGCTTTTACTCCATTCAGTTTTTGAATTTTGTTCAAGTATTTTTGACATAGTTTTATCGTTTTATGCTATTGTAATTGGCTTTAAATCAGTTGCTTAAAGTCGATTACAATCAGCTAATTAATATCCAGGATTTTGTACTAATGCTTTATCAATTAAGGTTTCAGTAACGGGAATGGGCAATATCAATTTATCGGCATCGGTAATATTAAAGACTTGGGAAGCACGCCCCGTTCGCACAATGTCGTACCAACGATGTGGTTCAAGGGCAAATTCAACCCGTCTTTCATTTTCAATGGCAAGTAAAATATTATCCTTTGTCGTAGCGGTGCTTGTCGCCAATCCTGCACGGTCACGAACAGCATTCAAATCAGTCAAGGCATCCGTTAATTTATCTTGGTTTGCTCTCGCTTCTGAACGAATTAAATACAATTCAGCAATGCGAATCACATACGTTGGGTCGGTGGCTGGCGTGCGATAGTACAAATTTCCGTACCAACGATTTTGATTATCTTTTGCCACCAATGCACTGCGTGTTCCACCAACTTTTGGGTCATTCAATAAAGCAACTATCGAAGCATTTGGAGCCCATTGGCGTGTTCCACCATTGGTTTGTGGTTGCCATTGTCCTCGGTGGGTATTTGGTTCGTTGCTGCTATAAAAGATTTCAAATACCGATTCTTGCGTACCTCTGACATCATTCGCAAAGAAAGAATTGTAGGGTTTTAATAGCTTGTAATTAACATCTGTCAGCACTTTTGTACTGTATTCCTCTGCTTTTGCCCAATCTTTTTGATACAAATAAAATCGTGAACGCAAAGCCCAAACCGTTTTGCGAGTTGCTCGGTAACGGTCGGTGGTTAGTGGCAATAAAGGTTCTGCAGTATCAAGGTCTTTCAATACTTGGGCGTAAGTTTCGGCCTGTGTACTTCGGGCAATTCCTCTATTTTCAGTTGGATTTGCCGTTGGTTTTGTAATAATGGGCACGCCACCCCAAGTACGAGCTAAGTCAAAATATGCTAAAGCACGAATGAAATACGCTTCGCCAATGAGTTGATTTTTAAGCGTTTCCGTTAAAAGTGGGTCTGTAACGGCAGGCACTTTTGCAATGACGTTATTCGCTCGATTGATGGTTGTGTAAATGGCAGTCCAAGCACTTTGAACGGTGGAATTATCAGCGTTTACTTTTTTGTTAATAAACTCCTGAACTTGCGATTGTGAACCCGTCCATTCAATATTATCTCCCGATAAATAGCCTATCGATTGGAAAGTTGTTCCGTAATAATTGGTACTCGCCAAGGCAGAATAAACGCCTCTGATGGCCGTTTCTGAAGAAGATTTATCGAAAATTGTTTGGGTATCGGAGATGGATTCCAGAGGCTTCACATCAAGGTATTTCTCACAAGATGAAAGTGACGTGAGCAAACTTATCGAAAATATATACTTTAAGATTTTCATGTTGAATCAATTTTGAATTAAAAATATTTCGAAAAAATGGGTGGATTAAAGTGTTAAACTAACACCCACTTGAAAACTGCGAGGTTGCGGTGGCGTTCCTAAATCAATACCTTGTGAATTTTGGTCGCTACTCGCACTTGATTCAGGATCAAGCCCGGTGTAATTGGTAATCAAGAGGAGATTTGTGCCATTTACGTAAACTTTCAAGGCATCCGCACCTAATTTTTTGGCAAGCGATTTTGGTAAATTATACGCTAAATTCAACGAACGGAGACGTATAAACGAACCATCTTCCAACCAACGACTTCCACCATCTCGGTAATTATTTACGTTAATTCCATCGGGTCTTGGCACATCAGTAACGTCTCCTGGTTTTTGCCAACGGGCCAAATTACTCGCAAAAATTATCCGAGCTGCATCTCTTGCTCCACCACCTTCACCAAAGAATTTATTATGATTGTAAATTTTATTCCCGTATTGGAAAGCCAAAAATGCCGATAATTCAAAACCTTTATAGCTGACATTATTGGTAAATCCACCAAAGAATTTTGGCCAAATACTGCCCACAATTTGTCGGTCCGCCACAGTAATTTGTCCATCTTTATTAACATCTTCGTAAATGACATTTCCATTTTCTGGATTAACCGAAAGCTGTTTGTAAACCCAGAATGAATAAA
>JAZKDE010000108.1:0-62432 GCA_040387735.1 Bacteroidota bacterium | reverse complement strand
AAGTGAAACATTGCGAATTTGATTGAAACAAAAAACCGTCTCAAAACACTATTTAAAGGTGTTTGAAACGGTTTGAAAGAAATTAAGTGGGCGGTAAGGGATTCGAACCCATGACCTCCGCCCTGTCAAGGCGGCGCTCTAAACCAACTGAGCTAACAGCCCTAAAATGTCTCGTTGTGGTTGGCAAATATCAATCAAAATTCTTGAATTCCCAATGATTTTTGACATTTTTGATTCACGATTAATAAATTTTCTTTGATGGAATTCGGGATAAGATTATCAGTCCAATTGTGAAAATTATTGTTAAAAATAATAAACTCATCCGCATACTTCCTGAAAGCTGATTTACTAAGCCAAACATAAACGTTCCGATTACCGTTGAAAGTCGATCGCAAACATCGTAAAAACTGAAATAAGATGCCGTATCCGCTGTATTTTCGGGTAACATTTTGGCGTAAGTAGAACGAGATAGTGATTGAATCCCCCCCATCACAAAGCCAATTCCAGTGGCTAAAATATAAAATTCATTTCTTGAATAGACAAAATATCCCGCAATGCAAATCACAATCCAAATAATTACAATGATTGAAAGCGACTTGGTGTTACCCATTTTCTCCGAAAGTTTTGAGAAAATATACGCTCCAGGAATAGCAACTAATTGAATTAGTAAAATAGTGACAATTAAAGCATCCGATGGTAAATTCAATTCTTGACCGCCAAATAATGCACCGAGATACATGACGGTTTGGGCTCCCATATTGTAGAAGAAAAATGCTAATAAGAATTTCTTGGTAATTTCTAATTTCTGTAATTCTCCGAATACTTTCTTTAATTCTTTAAATCCGTTAAAAATCCAATTGCCTGCCTGTTTTTGAACTTTTTTGGTTTCTGGAAGGTAATGAAATGGAATTTGAGCAAAAATAATCCACCAAATACCAACGGTTAAAAATGAAATCCTTGATGCTTCTCCACCCGTAATTCCGCCGTACCATTCTGGTTTTAAGACCATGGTAAGATTTTGAATTAATAAAATAACACTACCTAAATAACCCATCGTGAAACCTCTCGCAGAAAGTGAATCATAGCGGTCCTCAGTAGCAATTTCGGGAATATAAGAATTGTAAAATACGATGCTACCTCCCCAACCCACAATGGAAAATAAAAATGCAAAAGTGCCTAAATAATAATTTCCTTCCTTGAAGAAATAAAGTATCATGCAAGAAATCGCCCCCAAATAACAATACATCTTCATGAAGACTTTTTTCCTACCTGTGTAATCAGAAATGGCGGATACCAAGGGTACTGAAAAGGCCAGTAAAAGAAAACCCAACGACACAGCGTAAGAATAAATAACCGTATTTTCGAGTTGAAGTCCTAAAAAATCAAGTTTTGTACTTTTGGACGGCATCATGACTGCCGCAATGGGGAAATAAATAGGAAATATAGCGGAGGTAATTGTTAAAGAATGGACAGAATTTGCCCAATCATACATAGTCCAAGCAGTTAAGGTTTTAGGGTTGTTTTTCATATACTCAAAACGTTGGTATCGGTATTTGTTTTTAGTTTTTCGGGTAATGATTCGAAAATGCTACTTTTTAAAGCTTTTAAAATTCCAGTTTTTGCAAAATTTCGATGAGCCACCAAACTGATTTCTCGAACGGGAGCTGGAGATTTGAATCTCCGAACCAAATTTAATCTTTCTTCGTCAAAATCCATGGTGGCTAACTCAGGTAAAATAGTAATTCCTTGATTTCTTTCTACCATTTTACGCAGTGTTTCTAAACTTCCTGCTTGATATTCAAATTGATTTCGGCCAATTGCTTTTCTTTTTAATTCGCACAAATTCTCAATCTGCGACCGCAAACAATGCCCTTCTTCTAAAAGCCAAAGTTCTTTGGGATTGATGTCTTCTGAAAGAGCATATTTTTTCTTGTAAATGGCATTATCACGAGAAACATACAGCACTAATTCTTCGTAAAATATGGGATATTCAATGATATTTGGTTGTTGAAGGGGCGTGGCAACCAAACCTAAATCCAAATCATCATTCTTTAAACCATGAATTATTCGGTCGGTGGTTAACTCTTTGATTTTTAACTCAACATTAGGGTACTTTTGCAAATACTCCATTAAAAACAAAGGTAATAAATAGGGGGCAAGCGTTGGGATAATTCCCAATCTGACTTCTCCCGAAATCTCGTGTTTTCCAGCGTTGACAGTTTCTTTTATTTTGTAAAACTCCGATACCGTAACTCGGGCTTGCTGAATAATTTCTAAGCCGATTTGAGTTGTAACGACTGGCTGACGACTGCGGTCAAAAACTTTAATACCAAGTTCATCTTCAAGCTTTTGAATTTGCATACTCAACGTTGGTTGAGTTACGCAACAACTATCGGCTGCTTGTACAAAATTCCGATGTTTTTCGACTGCTAAAACGTATTCTAATTGGGTAATTGTCATTGATATAGATTATAATTATACAAATATCGAAATTATCAATTTGTTTTACTAACCCTTTTGAATGCAATTTTGTAAAAATATATATAATAAGACTTTTTAAAGATGAGTTAACGCTCAGCTTATTCAATCGCAATCTTATTTTGTATTTTTCTAATAAAAAATTTAATAAATCCTTTTAAAAACTTATCATCATGTTATCATTAGGTTCAACTTTTCCAAGTTTCCAAAAAACAGCCGTAGTTTCTCTTGAAAAAGGGAAAGAATTTCATGACATTACTTCTGAAGACCACAAAAATGCCGATAAGTGGTTAGTAATGTTCTGGTGGCCAAAAGATTTTACTTTTGTTTGTCCAACTGAAATTGCTGCTTTTAACGCAAAATTTGATGATTTCTCTGACCGTGATGCTATCTTGGTAGGTGCTTCAACTGACTCAGAATTTGTTCACTTAGCGTGGAGAAATAATCACGATGATCTTCGTGGATTGAGATTCCCAATGTTAGCGGATACTTCAAAATCATTAGCGGAAGAATTAGGAATTTTGGAAGCAAATGAAAAAATCGCTTACCGAGTAACTTATATCGTTGACCCACAAGGAATTATCCGTTGGGTATGTGCTAATGATTTATCGGTTGGCCGTAATGTAGATGAAGTTTTAAGAGTTTTGGACGCTCTTCAAACGGACGAACTTTGTCCGTGTAACTGGAAACAAGGCGAATCTACTTTAAGCGTATAGTTTTCGATTGATTTGTCTTAAAACAGTCGTAATCAATGAAAACAAACACCGTTAATTAACCCCTAAAATTATGTACGGAACAGTAAGCGAAACAAAGAAAAACCTTTTGGCTGAATTAAATCTTTCGGCTGAATTTGAAAGCACTTTTCTCAATCGTCTCAATGCCCTTGACCATCGTTACATCAAAGATTTGAAAATAAACCTTTCGAATTCGTTAAAAGCTCAAACTTTAAATGAAAAAGAGTCGGTTTTAATTGCTTTGTCAATTGCAATTAATGAAAAGTCCAATGATTTAATTGCTTCGCTTGAAGAATTAGCGAAGGCGAGAGGAGTGGAGGAGAAGGAATTGCTGGAGGTTGCTTCTTGTGTATCTTTGATGAATGCCAACAATATTTTATATCGTTTCCGTCACTTCATGAATAAAGATAGTTATACCAATATTCCTGCTGGAATTCGTATGTCAATCATGATGTCACCTGTGTTGGGAAAGGAGTTTTTTGAATTATTGAGTTTGGTGATTTCTGCGGTAAATGGTTGTGAATTATGCGTTACTTCACACGAAGCATCTGTGAAATCACACGGAGCAACGGAACAACGTATTTTTGATGCTGTACGTTTAGGTGCGGTTGTAAAGAGTGTAATTACTTTATTGTAATAATATTTTGCCAAAAAAGTCGATTAAGAATCTTAAGTTTTTAATCGACTTTTTTGTTTTCGATTATCAAGTTAATTTTCGCTAACCAAACATTTCTGCCTTCACAATTCCAATGCGTATCGCTTTTAAGGTAATAACTTGAAGGCGATTTTCTGAAATCCGAAAATGTATCTATAATCGGTGTTTTTACCCGTGAATCTAATTGAATTCGCTCAACTAAATGATTATAATTTCCCAAATCAGGCGATAATACGCTTACTTTGTTCGGAATAATTGACAAATAAACTTCATTAAACCCTGACTTTAAGTACTTTTCCCTTGCTGCATTTATCGTGGAAACAAACGTATCAATTTCTGCTTGTTTTACGGGATAAAACGCTGAATGCGTATCGTTTGAATCTGCTTCCTCTGAATAATAAATATTTTTTTTGTCTTTTGAAAGCATAACTTTCTTTTCAATTCGATTAAAAAAAAGCAAATTGAAATGGGCTTTAAATTCTCTAAACGATAAGAAAAAATCGTAATTAAAAAGTGTATGTTCTAAGCGTTCTTCAATTCCTTTAGGAAAACAAAATAATACTATTTCTGCGACTTTATTTTTCAAATTCTGCTTCCATGATGCAGATACTAAATTACTATTGGGCTGATTTTTTAAACTGAAATTACGAACTTCCTTTGAAAAATGGTCTTTAAAAGTACGCTCAACCGTTTCTAAAATTAAGATATTTCTTTTTGTGGTATCTAATTGAATATCAGCTTGTTTTTCCCAATGCGTGTAAGTATAATGCTCACTTAAGAAATCGCTTTTCTTGACCCGTGCTTCCTCAGTAAAGCTATCGCCAATGACGTAAAGATTGGTATTGGAGGAATCAGATTTTGAGGTAGTTGTAGAATCACAATTGACCGGCTTTGCCTTAAATTCGGGTAAATACGATAAGCGATATAGGTCGCCATAACGGTAATCGTCGGGAAATAACCCCGTAGATTTATAAACCCAAGGCGAATACGCTTGCAGCCACAGAAAAATGGCTAAGAAGAGAAAAAGATATTTTGAAATTTTTATAAGCATTTTATTGAACTCGAAGATTTCACTGCTTAATCCTGTAATTATCGAACTTAAAAGTGTCGAATTGCAGTTTAAAACTGGAAATATATAAATTGATTCGTATTGAAAACACCAAAGAAGTAAATCATCACCGCAAATACCAAAGATAATCCGTAAAACCGAATGGTATTTTGCGTGTTAATTTGAAAAAATTTTAACTCTTTCCAAATTAAAAATACAATTAGAATCAACGAAAATAGCATTTCGGTATGGTTCAATGGAGTTTTTAGTGTTTCTGAAAATGAGAATGTGCTGATTTTTTTCAAAATGGTCAAAGCGTCGTGTGTACCTTTTGCTCGAAAGAAAACCCAAGCAATCATAACCAAAATAAATGTCGTTATAAGATTTACTGAATTGCCTAAAGTGTTTTTGGGTAAGGAAAGCTTGGGTAAATATTTGTCTCTTAAAACGGCTAAAATCAAGTAAAAACCGTGTAATGAACCCCATATCACGAAAGTCCATTCTGCTCCGTGCCATAATCCGCTAATCATGAAAACAAAAAATTGATTAAAATATCGTCGCCATTCAGAAACCCGATTTCCTCCCAACGGAATGTATAAATAATCTCTGAACCACGTCGAAAGGGAAATGTGCCAGCGTCGCCAAAACTCAGAAATTGATTTTGAAAAGTATGGCGTTCGGAAGTTTTCCATCAAGTCAAAGCCCATAACTTTAGCTGAGCCAAGGGCGATATCTGAATAGCCCGAAAAGTCGCAATAAATCTGGAATGTGTAGAAAAAAGTGGCAATCAAAAGCGTTAAACCATTATGTTCGGCAGGGTTTTGGTAAGAAAAATCCACGACCATCGCTAAACGGTCGGCAATGACCACTTTTTTGAAAAGTCCCCAAGCCATCATCATCAAACCACTTTTTGTTTTTTCCCAGTCGTATTTGAACTTCGTGTGAAATTGATGTAACACATTTTGTGGTCTTTCAATCGGACCAGCTACCAACTGCGGATAAAACATCACGTATAAAGCATAAATCCCAAAATGACGTTCGGCTTTCTGATTTCCACGATACACTTCAATCGTATAACTCATCGCTTGGAAAGTGTGAAATGATAAACCAATGGGTAGTAAAATGTCTAAAACTCGTAAGTGTTTTTGGACATGAATAATCCCGAAAATGTGATTAATATTTTCAGTAAGGAAATTATAATATTTGAAGAATACTAAAATTCCTACATTTGAAATAATACTGATAATTAATAGCCATTTTCGCTGTTTTCCTGCTGTTTTTTCGAGCCATATTCCCGCAAAATAGTCAATAACAATGGTGAAAAACAGAATTAAAATATACTCTGGCTTGAATATCATGTAGAAATAGCAACTCGCAAAAAGGAGAAGTCGCCATCTACCTGCCCAACCTAAGGACCAATAGCCAAGCGTAACAATGATAAAGAATATAAAAAAATGAAGAGAGTTAAATAACATACAATTAATTTGAAATTCTCAAATTAGTGAATCTTCACTGACCAAGTTTCAATGCTACTTGGTGTGGAGATATTCATAATTATTTTTTTGTAAGAATCTGAATATGAAAGACTTGGAGTGCTTTGAGACTCAATTGGTAAATCACCAACGTTATCGCCACCGTCATTATAAAAACGGTAAGTCGTGTACCCATTACTAACGGCAAAAAACTTTCCTGCAACTCCTAAATTATAATAAAATAATACTTTTTTTCCGTAGGTTAAATCCTTTATTGAAAACATTTCTTTTTCAAACTTATCAATAACGACAACTTCTTTGCCATTTGTTCGCATCAAAACCCAGTCTGAATTCCGATTGTCGGCGGCTAAAGAAAATTTGGCATCATTATCGGGACGGTATAATTGTCTTTTTTCAAGAATTTTTCCACTTAAACTGAGTTTATACAAAAGCCCTTGTTCACTTATGACCCTAATTCCAAGATTATTATCTTCTCCTTCCATAATGGGTGGTGATGTAAAAATACCATTCAAATTAATCGGAAAACCATTCGGAACTTTACCTTTTGCATTCTGTAATGTGAGCTTCCCCGATTTCTCTAAAATGATAGCATTTTCCACTCCTTTAATAATCACGCTCGGCAATGGCGTAAGTGTCTGACCAGATTGACCGTGAGAAAATGCAGGAGTAAGAGCTAAATCTTCTTTGTCAATTTTAAATGAATTCCCATTTTCAGCAACAATGGTAAGGTTTTGAGATTTATCAGATTCATTTTCAAAAACGCTGAAATTATCTATTTTGAATGCCTTATTTTTCTTGCCTTCTTTTACTTCAAACCCTTTTTCTTTTCTCAACAGAATGTAGATTTTAGCATTGGTAACGACTAAAAGTTGTTGTGCATTAGCTTTGGAAAAACTCACATTTTTGATTTGTCCCACTAATTTTCCTGCTAACTGATTACTCCAAACTCGCTTACCATTTTCAAACAAATGAAGTTTATTATCCGAACTTTGTACTAAAATCTCGGAATTCTTATTGTAAGGATTCACTAAAAATAATGGTGCAGAGCTTGTCGAAACTGTAATTCCCCCTAATTTCAGCCACTTATTTGAGAATTTTTTGGATGATTTTATAGGCTCAATATTTTTCAACAACACTAAACGACTTTCCGTTGAATTTTTCTGTAATATTTCTGCTTGAATTTTGTTTAAAGTATTTTCGGATGAAGAAACTTTTGCTGCCCACTTGTTATTAACTATTTTACTTAACCCTTTTAATACTTTTGTATTTTCGGCAATGAACGTTAGATTCGCTGGGACGCAATGTTTAATGATTGATTTATTCTTGGCCGAATTACTCCAAACATCGCCTTTACTAACGTTTATAAGATAATCTTGCATGACGGTTAGGCTACTTGCCAAAATTACAAAATCATTATATTCGGTGAAATAGCATTCCTTAAATCCGCTGTATTCGCCTCCTAAAAGCATATTGGGGTATTCTTTAATTCCGAGTGAAGTAATTAAAAAACTACCGTATTGAACGCTAAATACATCATCTTCACCTTGTTCAGCTACATTGCGAGCAATAATTTTTAACGGATTTATTAGTCCCTTTTGCTTGATAATAAGTACTTTATTTTGCGTTGATTGCTCTGAATTATCAAAACTACACAGTTTAATTTCGCCCTGAAAATGCTTATAAATTTCAATGAAGTTGAAATCATATTTGCTGGAAGCCTTTTCCCTTAATTTATTTATTTTTGATTCATTTTCGACTTTCTCTTCTAAATTCTTGCTAAATTTTTCAGTATCTGAAAATGAAATATTCAGTAGGTAAGAGCTTGAATTAGGAATCATATTCAAGTTTTCGACATTGGAAGGTTTCTGCCCTTCAAAAAAAACGTTCTCATCAAAACTTACCGCTTCAATGGCATTCGTACTGGGCTTTAGCCACTGATATGAATTAGACAGCAAGAATGGGAAATTATTTGCAGACGTTTTATCGATTGAAATATCATTCAAAAAATTGCTTAAAGATGCTTGGTTGAAGTGAGTTTGTGTGAAAATAGTATCATTTTCGAGATTAGTATCCTTTAATTTTAGAGAATTGACCCATTTATTATTCTTGTGAAGAATGGCCTCTTCCAATGCTAAATTTGAAGAACTAAATATTAGCAAATCTTTTTCAATGATAAAGGCAAAAATTGCTTTCGCATTTTCATCAATTACCTCAGAAATCTTGTATCCCTGTGTAGTATGAGGAATGATTCTTTTACCCGTTGTATTTTGGTTTAAATTCTCTAATTTTTCGATGAAATCTTCATTATCGGAAGTTATTGTTAAATAATTCACAAAAGCAAAATCGTCTTTCCCCACTGGTAATACGGCAAAATATAAGTTCTTCTTCAAAAGAAGGTTACTGATATCTTTGTCATTAAGACCAATTTTCTTGAAAATTTGATACTGGAGTTCTGCTTTTGAAAGTAGTGGTAATTGAGCAATTACCTTATTTTTTGGAGAAGATATTTCGTTAGTTTCTAATAAAATGATAGTATTATCAGGAATAAAACTGGCGATGATACTACTTTGTAGATTTCTTTTTTGATAAAAAATATACCCTCCAACCACAAAAATAGCTACACCCAAGAAAAGCAATATTTTTTTCATAGTAAGGTTATTTTCAATTTGAATTTGGTGCAATTTGAAAATTGTAAAAATAATCAGATAACTTGAAATATCATTTTGCCATATATTTCAAGTTATCTTAACCTTTTCAAATTTCTCCCAAAACATTTTTTGCCGTTACTAATGCCGAACCAATCACTTGGTGCATATCGTAATATTTGTATTCAGCTAAACGTCCTCCGAAGATAATATTTTCTTCTTGACGAGATAAATCACGATATTTTTTGAATAATTCGTTGTTTTTTTCGTCGTTTACTGGATAGTATGCTTCCATTCCCGCCGACCATTCACATGGATATTCTTTGGTAACAACGGTTTTTGCTTGTTTCCCAAACTCAAAATGTTTGTGTTCAAGAATACGAGTGTACGGAATTTCGGCTTCGGTGTAATTAACTACCGCATTGCCTTGGTAGTTTTCTTGGTCTAAAATCTCATGTTCAAATTTTAAACTTCTGTATTCTAATTTACCAAATTGATATTCGTAAAATTCGTCAATATTTCCAGTAAATACTGTTTTTTCAGCCAAAGCCATTAAACTTTCTTTGTTCTGGAAAAAGTCAACTTCAGTTTTTACTTCAATACCTTTAAGCAAGCCTTCGGTTAATTTATTATAACCGCCAATGGGAATGCCTTGATATTTGTCATTAAAATAATTATTATCGAATGTGAATCTCAAAGGCAGACGTTTGATAATAAAAGCGGGTAATTCCGTTGCCTTGCGTCCCCATTGTTTTTCGGTGTAACCCTTGATAAGTTTTTCGTAAATATCCGTTCCAACTAATGAAATAGCCTGTTCTTCTAAGTTTTGTGGGTCAGTAATTCCCGATGCCACTACTTGCTCTTTAATTTTAGCTTGTGCTTCTTCTGGCGTTTTTACTTTCCACAATTGGTAGAAAGTATTCATATTGAAAGGTAAATTATACAATTCGCCTTCATAATTTGCCAAAGGTGAATTGGTGTAACGGTTAAACTCTACGAAAGAATTAACGTAGTCCCAAATACTTTTATCATTAGTATGAAAAATATGAGCTCCGTACTTATGCACGTTAATTCCCTCAATTTCTTCTGAAAAAATATTTCCACCAGTGTGGTTTCTGCGGTCAATAACTAAGCATTTTTTGCCTTTTTTATTGGCTTCGTGGGCAAAAACAGCACCAAATAATCCAGCACCTACTATTAAATAATCGTATTGTTTCATATATGAAGGTAATAAGGTGTAGGTATTAGGTTGTAAATAGGAATAAAAATGAACTTCATTCGCTATTTCATAATAACCTCATACCTAATACTTATTTCAAGTTTTTGATTTTGTTATTTAACTCTAATCTAAAATCTAATAGCTCTTTAAATGACTGCCAACAAACTTTTAGAAGTTTCATTTTCTGGATAGAAACCTCACCCGTTGCTCTTTCTTTATGAACGATTGGAATATTAAATAATTCTTGTCCTGATTTTTTTGCCATAATCGCCAAGAAAATATTGGGAGCAAATGGAACAGGATTTGGTAATTGAGCCAACAATTTCTTCAAAAAACTACCTTTAATTAGTCTAAAAGGAATATTGGAATCCATGATAAATGTTCCGTAAACGAAGAACATACTATAACGTAAGATTCTGGTAATCAATAATCTAAAAATATCATCGTGTCTAATTTGACGGTAACCCAAGATGAAATTAGAATCATTTTTTTTGGCCCAAAGTTTTTTTACATCTTCAGGAATGAATTGGTCGTCGGAGTCCGTTTGAAAAACAAACTCTGCATCTAATTCTACCGCTTTTCGGTAGGCGTGTACGACTGCGTTTCCATGTCCTCCATTTACCTGATGTACAACTTCGAGTTTTGGATAGAGAGGTTTTAGAGAATCAAGAATTTTTCCTGTATTGTCTTTTGACCCATCATTTACAACGATTAATCGAGTGTTTTCCCCTGCAAATTCAGAGTCTAAAAGGTCTGACCAGATTTTTACTACGTCTGCCATGCACTCTTGTTCATTGTAGGCAGGCATGACGATTGCTAATTTAATGCTCATTAAAAAGGGTTGTTGGAAACGAAATTTATTTTTACAAAAATACCGAATAAGGTTTATATTAACGAAATTCTAAATAAAACTTAACCGTGTTTTTATCAAGTGGTCAATATGTGAAGTACTTTTTTAGGTTATTAACTGGTTTTTCGATGCAATACCAAGATAAAGTGGCAATGATAGTGGTTATCCCAAAGAAATAAAGTAATTCAAATGCTAAGTTTTCTGTTAAAGTAGGAATCATTCTTTGCATTTTATGCAAAACTCTCAGTACATAACTCGTATCTGGCGTGTGATAAACATTGTAAACGAAATTATGGTATAAATAAAGTCCGTAACTGATTTTACCGAGATAATTGCTAACTGGATTTTCTAAAAACCACTTCATCGTTCCTGAATAGCCCGAAACTGCTTTGGCAATGAGAAAAAAGCAAAAAATGGAACCGATTAATCTTTCTAAAACTAAATTGCCAAAATGATGTACTTGGTTGCTTGAAATTTGATACTCACGAGAAAAATACATGGAAGAAATGAGGACAATTAAACTCACAATCAAATATTTTGTTTTACAAAACTCATCGAAAAGTGTATCTTTTTGGAAGGTAAAAAAGTAAGCTAAAAGCCCACCAAGTCCAAAACTATCCAAACACGTTGGCATTAATACGTATTGAGCCATCCATGAGTTGCCATTTAAAAATAGGTATGTTCTCAATGCAACCGAAATTAAAACCATTGCACTTAGTACCTTTAGATAATGTTTTGTTGGTAAAAAGAGGATCAAATACGGAAAAATAAGATAATACTGCTCTTCAACGGCAAGCGACCATAAGTGGTCAATTGTACCCATCCAATGTTCTTTGGTGGCTATGTAAATATTGGTAGAATAGGTCAAACACCATAAGATAGTGTCTCTAACTGGCGGAACATCAAGTACGTAGAGTACAAAAATGGTTAAAAAATAAATAGGAAAAATACGAATGCTCCGTCGGATAATAAATTGTTTAACTGAAAACCAGTGGCTTCTTCCAACGTTATCATCCTTCAATTTACTCTGAATTAATATTCGGGTAATTAAAAAACCACTCAAAACAAAGAACATCGTAACTCCCAATGGCCCTAAAGGAAGGACATTTTTTTCTGCCAACCAGTGGTCAATTAAGACAAGTCCAACGGCTAAAAATCGGATTCCATCAAGTTGTGAAAAGTAAGTTTCTTGTTTCATGAATGAAGTTTTAATTCGCAAAGGCAATTTATTGAATTATGAATTACCAGTTTGTTTTTACGTTTCGAGGTTTAATATTTTGCACGATAATTGAGTCTTCCAAAGAATATATTTTGCCATTTAGCCCTTCTCTAATCCAAATTCCCAACTGATAGTTGCCATTTTCAAATTCATTGTTATTTAATTCGGCAACAAAGCCATTTTGCCAATAATTACCCGTTTTTACAAATGTTTTTAATGGGTAATTCATTAGCTGTGAGGGAATTATATATGTTCTTTTACTGGACTGAGCAACCATAAATATACCGATATCTTTACTTTTTGGTAATTTTAAGGTCGTATTTTGGATAAAATAGCCATTTGCATTGACTGTTTTTACTATTTTTTCACCCCAAACTGGAGCGGTTAAAACTGGATTTTCTAATGCCGCTACGCTATTTTCATTAATCAATTTTGGTGCTTCGTGAAGTTTTATAATTGAAGTATTAATTACCTGTTTAGGTTCTAATTCCCAGTTAATCCCGAAAGAAATTAACTGATTTCTGAAATTATCTACTTCTTTGAAATTGATGTAATTAGCAACACAATTAAAGCAAATGGGAATTAATATTATTGGAAATGCAGCCCATTTTAGATTGTTTAAATCTAATTTTGATATTACTACTAAATAGAGGGTAATTAACAATAAAATAGAATAAATTTTATACCGACTGGTTAATAAACCAATCTCTCCAAAGCTAATTCTTGTATAAGTTACAACGATTCCTGTTCCAATCAAAAACATGAAACTTCCCAATATGAATAATTGACTCTGATTTAATTTGCTGCGTTTATTTAATAAGCTACTGCTGAAAATCAAGTAGATAGCAATAATAGCAGAGGCAATAAATATAACTATTCCGAAAATAATAGTGAGTTTTATCCTTCCCGAAGACGAAGGTATTAAATCAAAAACAGAACCCAAGAATGAGAAGAATCCTAATATGATTTTTCCAATGCCAATTCCGACCATCGGGGGATTACTCGGAGGCATTTGATAGTGATAAAAATACAAAAAGCTTAGTGTTGCGGATATAACCCCAAAAATGATTGCATCCCTAAATCTTCTTTGCAAAACCAATAAAACTATGCAAATAGGAAAAGCGGTAATGCCATTTCCACTGGTGTAAGTTGCACAAAAAGCAAAAAATAAAGCCAAGTAGAAATAGTTTTTTTTATCGGAACTAATGAAATAAATTAACCCTAAAATAAAAAAAACGATTCCAAAATTTTGCAATGCGGCCATTCCCCAAAACGTATTTTCCCACAGTTGTAATTGGAAGAGAATCAATGGAATTGGGACAAAAAAGGCAAGTGATAATTTCTGTTTTTGGAAGATTTTATAAAAGATTAATAAAACCCCGATGAGCGAGAAGTTTCCAATCCACATTAACCAACGATATTCAATACTACCGTGAATCCAGAAAACAGCCAATGTGAAAAATCTATCAAATGCTATTCGATGTTCATTGTGCTGTTTAAAGAGCGTTTGAATTTTGACAATAATGTTATCAGCGTTGAAAAAATCAAGAATAAATGCTTTTAAGGCATGGTCATCCCATTTCGGAATATTAATAGCGTATTCTGAAAGAAAATAAAAATAGGTGGCAATCGGAAGGAAAATAAGAAAGCCCCAAAGTATATTTTTTAAATTATTGTTTTTCAAGCGATAAGGATTATAAATCTCGTAACAAAAGTTTTATGCGTATTGGTCAATTTCCGGCGAAAATACGGCGTTGCATTACAAAAATAGTCTTAACTTTTCGGCGATATTTTGAGTATCTAAACCTGATTGCGTTTGGTGAAAATTTTGGTCACCGTAAGTTCCATCAGGATAGCCTTCTGCTCTTAAACTAATGAATTTTTTAAATGCAATTCCATTTTCCATTAATTGCACCGAAAGTTGTTGAGCCAAACCTCCAATACTCACGTGTTCTTCGATAACTAAAAGATTATCAGTGGATTGTAATGATTTGAAACCTTCAGAATTAATGATAAGTGGTACATTTTGAGCCGTGAAAAGGTTAAACTGATTGGCAAATTCTTCCTGCTGCAAAACACTTACCACGTTATTTGCCACTGGACCCAAAGCAACAATTGACCCTTTGGGATGATTAGATTTTACCACTAATTTCAAGCTACCAAATTCGCCTTCGTTGGCAGGAGTTTGTTTTCCCGCTCCGAGGCGTAAATATGCTGGACGAGCATCGGCAACGATTTGACTTATGAAGGGGCCGACTTCATCGGCAAATGCAGGAATCCAACATTTTACGTTTTGAAGGCTACTCAAACCAGCTAAATCTTCAATAGCATGGTGCGAACTTCCCATAATTCCGTAACCGTATCCACCACCATTTCCGACTAAAAAAACGGGCAGGTTATGCAAGCAAACGTCATTTCTGAATTGTTCCCAACAACGATAAACTACAAAGGGAGCGATAGAATAACAAAAAACTTTGAAGCCTTTGTATGCCATTCCTGCGGCTAAACCAACCATGTTTTGTTCGGCAACACCTGCATTTATAAAACGATTACCTAAAGTTTTTTGTAGGTTTTCGAGTGCATTATAGCCTAAATCACCCGTTATAAAGACAACTTTCTCGTCTTCAAGGGCAATTTTTTCGATGGCATCTGAAAATTCTCTTCTCATATTTTTGTAGTCATAAGAAATTACTGGTTTTCTCAACTTGTGATTTAAGATTTACGACTTTTATTTCCTTTGTTCTTCTACTAATCTTTTAATTTCCTCCGAAGTATTGTATCGTTTTATACCTTTTCTGACTTTCGTTCGGATGAATTTTGGACGTTTTTTTGTTTCTTCAAAAATCTTAGCAATGTATTCTCCCAAAAAGCTGATACCCAACATATTAATTCCCCCAAAAAACATCACTAAAATGATGACTGTTGAAAGCCCCGAAGGCGTTTCTGGATAGAAAATTAACTTCGCTAATATTTGCCAAAAAATCCCTAAAATTGAAGCCAATGTCATAAAGAAACCTGCATACGACATGATTTCTAAAGGCACAAAACTGAATGAAAATATTGCTTTTTTTGCCCACCAAATGTTTTTACGCCAGTTATTGGTAGAAACGCCAAACATTCTTTCTGGACGAATATAATCGACTCCTGTTTGTTTGAACCCAACCCAAGCCCGTAATCCACGAAGAAATTGTTCGGTTTCTGGAAGGTTAACCAATTCTTTTACAACTTTACGGTCAATCATTGAGAAGTCTCCCGCATCTTTTGGAATATTGATGTACGACATATTCTTGAAGATTTTGTAAAATGTCTTGTAGAAAAAGTGTAACCAAGCTGGCATTTCACGCTGAACTCTTACCCCGTAAGTGACCTCATAACCTTGCATCCATTTTTCGTAGAATTTAGGCATAATTTCGGGTGGATCCTGAAGGTCACCGTCCATTAAAACGACTGCATCTCCCGTCGAAATTTCCATTCCTGACAAAAAGCCTGCTTGCGAACCAAAGTTTCTTGAATGAGTTATGCCGATAACATTGGGGTCTTTGTTACAAATCGCCTCTAAAACCTCTTCTGTATTATCTGGTGAACAGTCATTTACGAAAATAATCTCGTAGCGAACCTTCATTTCGTTGAATGTTTTTACCAAACGTTCATACATAAAAGGAATTGCTTCTGCATCTCGATAACAAGCAATAATGGCGGTAATGACAGGATTTAGGTACGGATTTTGAAAAGCAGGTAATAGGTTTTCTTCGTACTTAATCTCTTCTTGCCAGTTGAAATATTGTCTAAGTCCTTGGTTTAAAGGCATTTTTGCGGACCAACCTAAGTCTTTTTTCGCTTCCGTTGGGTCGCCAAACCATTCTGCTAAATCCCAAGAACGGTTTTCCATACTTCCCCACGAAGGTTCTTCTTTGATGCCAAACTCTTTGCGACAAACTTCCACTAAGTCTCCAATCGTAGTTTTAATGCCACTGGCAATATTATAGGATTTCCCTCGAATGTCAGGGGACATTTTCAGGGCTGAATCAATGAATGCTTCTACACAATCGGACATATATACAAAGTCACGGCTGATTTCTGGAGATACAAAATTGGGTAATTTATGCTTTCTGACGCTTTCAACTAATTTAGGAATTAAGCGGTCTGGCTCTTCCCAATCACCATAAATTGAATATAGTCGTAAATTAATAGCGTTTTTTTCATGCACACGGGCATAAAATCGAATCATATAAGCCGCAGAAACTTTTGAAACCGAATAGTGACTATTAGGTTCAAGGGTATCCGTTTCTTTAGGAGTTGTACAGTTAAAACCGTATTCCGAACTACTTCCCGCATGGATATAAACCATGTCAGAGTTCAAGTTTTCTAACAAATTAACCGTTCCAATTACGTTAGTTTCGTAAGTTAAAGAAATATTTTTTTGTTTGGAATAAGCCCCATAAGCGGCTAAATTGAAGATTGTCTTAGGTTTATAACTATTAAAAACCTCTTGAACCGAATAATTAGAAACAATGTCACAGTGGACAATATTTGCAGCGGGAACATCAAGTAATTTTAAACGCCAAGCCTTCTGAGCATCATGCGTAAGAGCGTAACAATCTTTACGAATACTAAAAATATCTTTGAAAAGATTTGCTCCGATAAATCCACTCGCACCATAAACGAAGATAGGTCCTTTGAGAGATAAGATTTTTTCTTTTACCGAATCGGTCATTTAATTGAGGGTAAGGATTTTAGTTGTAATTATTTTTTACATCAGTCGTAGCAATTTCATATTGCTCTGGTTTCATCGGTAAATAGTGCCATTCCATACGATTTTCCATGTATGAAACGCCTTTTCCTTTAATCGTATTAGCAATTAAAAGCTTTGGTAATCCGTTTTTGCGAGCTTTAAAAAGGTCGATTTGTGTGTAAATTTCTTCCACATTATGACCATCACATTCAACTACGTCAAAACCAATGGCTTCCCACTTATTTTTATCGGCTGAAACGCCTAAAATATCGTCTGTATTGCCAAATCCCTGCAAACCATTTTTATCAATTATCACAATCAAATTATCCAAGCCTTTGGCTACGGCATAATGTCCAGCTTCCCACGTTGTTCCTTCGTTGGTTTCACCGTCCGACATTAAAACATAAGTATAATCGTTATTTTCAAGGATTTTATTGGCTTGGGCAATACCCGTTGCAATTGGAAAACCGTGTCCTAATGAACCCGTTGCAAATGGAATTCCTTTGATTTTATTTGGAGCAGGGTGGGCGGGAAGTACCGTTCCATTTTTATAATAAGTTGCTAAAACTTCATCAGAAATTTCACCCAACTCGTGTAAGCAAGCGTATAAAGATGCGGCGGCGTGTCCTTTAGATAGTAAAAAAACCTCGTTTTCTGTTTTGTGAGACATCAACGAGCCAATCATTAAATCAATACAAGAAAGTGAGCAACCAATATGTCCAGCATTAGCTGTAAAATACAAGTCCAAAATTTTGAGGCGTAGCGTTCCTTGTAACTTTTTTAAGTCAGCAAATGAATTGATTGTATTGTGCTTTGAGGCTATCATTGAGTGATTGGGTTCGTCTTCTTGAGAATTATAAAAAAACGTAATTCGACTGCAAAAATAGCTGATTTTTATGAATGTAGCACGATTTACAGTCACAGAATCTACTTTGAAAATATTAAACGGTCTATTTTTTAGTAATTGTAAATTCTACTCGGCGGTTTAATTTACGTCGCTCTTCGGTTGCATTACTGGCAATTGGGCGAGTTTGTCCCCATCCTTTTATCGTAATTCTATCTGGTACTATTCCCTTGGTAATCAGGTAGTTCTTTACTTCTACGACTCTCTCTTCGGATAATTTCAGGTTTAATTGGAAATCTCCTTGGTTGTCAGTGTGTCCTTCAAAAAGTATTTCTAAGGTTGGAAAATCATTCATTGCTTGTGCTATTCTATCTAAATCTTTTAAGGCGGGTGCTTGAAGTTTAGATTCTCCTTGTTCGAAGGTAAAACTATTCAAAACGCCTTTATTTCCAACTTCTAAGGGCATTAAATAAAAGTCTTTTTTGATTTCACGATAGGATATTTCTTTCGATAAATCCACTGATTCATTAATGGCCAAATAGCCTTTTGCGTAAGGAACAAAGTCGTAAACTTCCTTCAATGGAACGACAAAACTAAATGAACCCGTAGCAGGGTCATAATTTTTAATTTCTGGTTTTAACTTTTCATTTTGTGGAGTCATGGTCAAAACTGATTCCACTGGTTTTTTATCCGTGGTACTTAAAATATTCCCAGAAATAATGGCAACGGGTTCTGGTTTTGCTGTTTTGGGTAATTCTAATTTATAAATATCTTCTTTTTTTGACGAATTTATGGAACAAATATAGGCATATTCTCCAGAAGCTGGAAGGGTAAAATAGCCATCCCAATTTGGAGTATTAATGGCAGAACCTAAGTTTTCAGGTTCAGACCAATATTGCCAAGTATCATCTAATCGTTGCGTTTTGAAAATATCATTATCTCCGTAACCTGGAAATCCTCGAGTTGAAAAATAAACGGTTTTGTTATCGGCAGCGATGAATGGCGTTACTTCGTGTTCGGTTGTATTAATTTGTCTGCCCATATTAATTGGTTCAGACCACGTATTATTATCTTTTTTGAAAGAAACGTATAAATCACGCTTGCCAGCCGTATTTTTTCTTTGAATGGACATCACCATCACCAAGCCATCGGGTGAAATAGCAAACTCTGCGTTGGGACTTTGATTGTAATAATTATCAATTTTTATTTCTTCGGGATACGCCCAGCCGCTACGAGTACGATATGAGTGAGAAATGCCTGGCGAAAGTTTACCATCTTTGTTATATTTATTCATTAACAATATTTCCCGTCCGTCTGCTGAAACCGCAAAAACGGCATTTTTATCGTTATTATTGATTGGGTAGCCGATATTTTTAGATTTCACCCAGTTGCCTTTGCTATCCTGAACGCTAAACCAAACATCTTGGTCTTTCTCTTTTCCGAACATTGTTAAATAATTTCGGGTATAGAAAAGTGTTTTTCCATCGCTCGAAATTACGGGTGCAAATTCTTGATGTCTTGAATTGACGCCTTTGCCAAGGTTTTCTCGATAAACTTCTTTGGGAGCATCGGCAGCCACTCTGATTACCGCTTTGATAGGTTCGGTTGACGCTGAAATGCCAATCGCATCAATTTGGTTTGGACCTTTAATTCTTTCGGTATTCAGGATAAGCTTTATGGCGGTAACATTATAATTGGTGAGTTCTGGTAAAAATACATTGAGCATTTTACCTTTTACATTTGCCTGCAATGGTTGATTCGCCGGGCTTTCGTAGAGAATATGATATTTCTTTTGAGAATCAAAAGCTAAAATTTTACTTATACATCCTTGTCCAAAATTCTCAGCAACTGCAACTTGTCGGATAGGCATTAAGGTATCAAAGCCAACGGTGATATATTCTTCAGTTGGGCTGTCGGGTTGCGAAGGTTGCCATGCGGCAGTGCTTTCGGAATAATTGGGGAGAACATTTGGTTTTCCCAAAGCTTGGATAGCTTTATACTCGGTTGTTTGAAATGGAATTACTCTTTCGGATGAAAATTCTAATACCTTACTTGCCCAACAAGTTTTTTGTGAGAAAGCGGGATAAATAAAGATTAGTAAGAAGAACAAAAAGGCGGCGGATTTTTTGAGCATTGAGACCATACATTAAGGTTATTTTTCCTGTCCGCAAAAATGATACCGTTTTGAGTAGTTATGAGGTTTTAGATAAGATAGCAAATACAATGTTGAGATTTTTACAGATTTGAATAAATTTAAAATGGAATATTTCAACACTGCACTTTCAATAACTATTATCTTATTTATACCTATTTTTAGTTTTTTACAATCATAAATTCTACTCTGCGATTCATTTTACGTTTTTCTTCTGAATTATTGCTTGCTACTGGGCGAGTTGAACCGTATCCTTGCGTTTGAATTCTCTTCATATCGACCCCTTTTGAAGCTAAATATTTTTTGACTTCCTCAACTCTTTGTTTGGATAATTTCAAATTTTCATTCCAATCACCTTGATTATCAGTGTGCCCTTCCAACATAATTTCCATCGTTGGATTTTCCTTCATCACTTGAACTATTCGATTTAATTCTGGAAAAGAAGTTTCTACAATATCAGACTTGCTTTGCTCAAAAAAGACACTGTTTAAGGTCATTTTCTGTCCAGCTTCAATCGGGAAGAGATAAATATTCTTTTTGACTTCTTTAAAATTATTTTCTTTCGTAAAATCTAAAGGCTCGGAAACAGACATAAATCCCTTTTTCGAAGCTGAAATTGTATAACTTTGTTTCGAAGGAATCATCATTTTGTAATCACCCGTGAGTGGATCGTACGTTACGCAAACTGTGTCACCATCGGCCATTGATTGCACATTTATTCTGGCTGCTATCGGTTTTTTATCCATAATATTATAGACACCACCCGTCAATTGAATTACGGCATTCGGCTTAATGGATTCTGGAACTCGTAGTTTGAAAATATCTTCCTCACCAATGGCATTTTCTTGAGAACTAAAAAATGCAAAATCACCTAATGCTGATATGGAAAAATAGCCATCCCATTCTGGTGTATTGATGACTGAACCTAAATTTTCTGGCTCCGACCAATTCAGCCATGTATCATCTAATCTTCTACTAAGAAAAATATCATTGTTGCCGTAACCACTCAAACCTTTCGTCGAGAAGTACAGGGTTTTTCCATCCGCTGCAATAAATGGGGTACTTTCTTCTTCGGCAGTATTTATCCGTTTTCCAACATTTCTGGGTTCTGACCAAGTATTGTCCGCTTGCAAAAATGAAACGTAAATATCTTTTCCTCCCTGAGTTTCGGTGAATTGTCCTGTCATTATTAGGGTTCTTCCGTTGGGAGAAAAGCTGTATTCGGCATACTCAGACTTATTTCTGAAGTTTTTGATGTTGATTGGTTTAGGAAAAGCCCAGCCTGTCGGGGTTTTGGTGGACATTGAAACCCCTTTTGACATCGAACCGTCTTTTAAATAAACATTGTTCAATAATATGGTTTTGCCATCGGGTGAAATAGCACAAATAGCGTTGTGTTCAGTATTATTGATTGGCTCGCCGATTGGTTTGGCCAGTCCCCATTTCCCGTCTTTTTGAAGTTCCGAAAACCAAACATCTTGATTTTTCGTGTTGCCTAAATTTTCGGGGTGTTTCCAGCGAGTATAGTATAACGTTTTGCCGTCGGGAGAAATAACGGGTGCAATTTCACGGTATTCAGAATTTACATTTGACCCCAAATTTTCCTTAATAATTTCGGCGGGAAGATTTTTCGCTAAATTAATGGATGCTTTTATGGGAGTTTCTGATTGAGATATGGCAATGGCATCAATTTGATTCCAACCTTTTACTCGGTTAGTATTCAAGACAATTTTAATGCCCCGAACCCTGAAATTAGTCAGTTTAGGTAAAATAATATTGGTCATTTTACCGACTTCACCTGTTGGAGCATTTTTATTTATCCACAAAGGTTTTAAATTATCGTATTCATCAAAAGCTTCAATTTTTATGATACAACCTTGCCCGTAATTTTCAGCAATTGCAACCTGACGAATAGACATGAGCGTATCAAAACCAACGATTAAAAACTCTTCGAGGGGACTTTCTTGGGTTTGAGGTTGCCAAGAACAGACGCTTAAACCAAATTGAGGTAATTTATTGGGTCTTCCTAATGCTTGAATTGCTTTATTTTCTTTAGTCGTATTTGCGTCGGAATATTCGGTAGAAAAGGCAATTACTCGGCTTGCCCAAAAGGTTTTTTGTGCAAATGTGGGAATTGAAAAAAATAATATTATAATGATTAGGGTAATTCTCATGGGGCTTTTCGGTCGGCGAACTGCCAATCTGTAAGGAAATAATAATGGCACTAAAATATTGAAATTTCGGTCAAGGTTTTAGTGGTTTCTTTATCTTTTTTTACTTTTTCAAATTTTATTTTTTTTGCTTTTTGTACAAGTTTTAAACCTTTTTGAACTAAAATATTATGGTCAAAAAACTCAATGGCTCTTTGAACTTTATTTTTATTAATCGTCAAAAAATAGGGGCGACGACCATTTTTTTGAACTAAACGTGCATCTAATTTATAAATTGTTCCTTCAGGGAATTCAGAGATGATTTTGGCGGGACAACCAACCTTTAAATCGCAGGGAATCGTCTGACCATCAATGGTTTTGAGACGAGGGCGGTTTCGTCGAGTATCGTAATACACCGTAGCATAAATATCCAAGAATATTTTCTTTTCCAGTTCGGGCATTTCAGAAATCAATGAAAGTTGCATATCTCAACGTTTTTATGGTAGTAATTGATAAAATTAAGGAGAATTTGCTAATCTGTCAAATATTGTTTGTTTACTTGAGAATGTTCTTTAAAATTGAGATAATGTTCGGAATATTCGGTTTATGGATTAATAGGGTGGAAAATTAATCCTAACATTGCATTTTGAAACGTAGTTTATAAGAATTTTTAAACCTTAAAAATGATTGGCTTAACTATGTAGCGTCTTTATTCTCATTTTTAGTTATTTTTGGTAAATTTAAATTAGATAACAAATAGAATTTAACTTCGTTTAAAATAGAAAATTCAACAAGATGTCATCAAGAAAACTAACACTGAAACACTGTTACTTCATTTTTACAGTGATATTTTTTATAGTCAATGGTTGTAAAACCTCCACAACGGTTGACCCTACACCACAAGCGGATAAATATTTAGTTAGCAGTTCGCTCATTGGGGAATATTCAAAAAGCTCGTTGCAGTCTCGAGCGGATGGATTAACGGGTGGTGTAAATAACGCTTTGATTACGGCTTTTGTTAATAGCCTTTTAAAATACGACATCAAGGCTTATAAGATTATCTATAAAACTAAAAACACGGATGGTACTGAAATTCAAGCGTCTGGAGCCTTAATTATTCCTACTACAACTGATATGGTTTCGATGATAAGTCAGCAACACGGTACTATCAGAACGGATGCTCAAGCTCCTTCAAATTATCAATCAAGTAGCGAAGCTTATTCTATTGCATCAATTTTTGGCTCAAATGGCTATATTATTGCTTGTCCAGATTATATCGGTTACGGAGTTTCCAAAAGTATTCTTCACCCTTATGAACACCGAGAAAGTTTAGCCCAAGCCAGTTTGGATATGATTCGTGCGTCCGCCGAATTTGTAAATAAGCAAAGTATTAATTGGAATAAAAAGTTGATGATTACGGGGTATTCGCAAGGCGGTTTTGCTACGATGTCTTTACAAAAAAAGATGGAAGAACAGTTTCCTACAGAGTTTAATTTGGTAGCTTCTTCGTGCGGGGCGGGGGCATACAATAAATCTCAATTTATGAAAGATTTATTCAACAATACAACACATGGTATCGCTGAATATAATCAGTTGTATATTTGGGTAACGCAAACCTATAACCGTATTTATGGTTTAAACCGTTTGATGAATACCTATTTTAAAGAACCTTATGCTACTGATATTCAGGCAAATGGTAATAATGCAAATGTAAATGTAAGTTTTAATTTGGCGATTAATGATGCTTTTAAAAAGGCGGTGAACGACGGAACGGATACTCAATTTTTAAATGCAGTAAAAGATAATGATGTCTTTGATTGGGGGCCAAAAGTAGAAACTCAACTCTTTCACGGTGATGCTGACCAACAAGTCTTTTATTCTAATTCAGTAACCGCCGAAAAAGCTATGAAGGCAAAAGGAGGAAATGTAACCCTTTTTACAACAAAAGGTGGAACGCACGGTTCAACGTTGCAAGATTATGCCATTGGTACCTTTAGTTTCTTTAGTAGTAAGAAATAATTTGATTCTATTTTAGTAAAAACTAACAAACTTTAAATACATAAAATGAATTTAAACAAGTCTTGCTCTTTTCTATTTTTAATTTTTTTAGCTGGAAATATTACCGCACAAACAAAAAGTAAAACGTCTGGTAATCCAATTTTTGAAGGCTGGTACGCCGACCCCGAGGCCATTATTTTAAAGAATCAATATTGGGTATTTCCTACGTTTTCGGCAAGATTTGAGAAGCAAGTTTTTATGGATGCGTTCTCTTCGAAAGATTTAGTTACTTGGAAAAAACATGCTAAAATCATTGATACTTCTGCCATAAAATGGGCGAAAATAGCGATGTGGGCTCCGTGTATTGTTCCAAAAGATAATAAGTATTTTTTGTTTTTTTCGGCTAATGATATTCAAACTTCAGAGAGAAAGGGAATGGGGGCGAATCATCCAGAAAATGACGATAAAATAGGTGGAATTGGTATTGCAGTGGCTTCTAAACCAGAAGGCCCGTACAAAGATTATTTAGGTAAACCCTTGATTAACCAGTTTTTTAATAAAGCACAACCCATCGACCAATCTGTTTTTAAGGATAAAGACAATCAATATTATATTATTTATGGTGGTTGGGGACATTGTAATATTGGTAAACTAAATCGAAATTTTACAGGTTTAATTCCGTACAAAAATGGAGAATTAGTCAAAGAAATTACCCCAAAAGATTACGTGGAGGGAGCAACTATGTTTGTTCGTAAAGGAAAGTATTACTTAATGTGGTCGGAAGGAAATTGGACGGATGGTACTTATAAAGTGGCTTATGGTGTTTCTGACTCTGTTTTTGGCCCTTTTGATAAGAAAGCTACTATTTTGGTGGCAGATGAAAAAGTGGCTACTGGAGCGGGTCACCATTCGGTTTTGAACATTCCTAAAACAGATGATTGGTACATTGTTTATCACCGTCGTCCTATTCCGAACCAAGACCGTGACCATCGTGTAACTTGCATTGACCGTTTATATTTTAATCCAGACGGGTCGATAAAAGATGTTAAAATGACATTTGAAGGAGTTCCTAAAAGGATTTTAAAGTAAGACTTTGTTATTCTTATAAAAGAAGAGGTTATATGTTTGCGAAACATATAACCTCTTCTTTTTACAAGAATATTTACTTTCTATTTCAAAGAACTCAAATATTCTACTACATCTCTGATTTCTCTTTTGTTCAACAAACTGCCCATTGGAGGCATACTTGAAGGCATATTTTCTCTTTTCTTGATTCTCGCAACTGGAATAATTAATGGTTCAGCATCCGAAGTTGTAATCGTTAATTCGGTAGCAGTTTCCTTCGATAATGTTCCATTCACTTCTTGTCCATCGTTGAGTTTTAACGTTACACTTCCGTAACCAGGAGATAATCTCGCACTTGGTTCAACTAAAGCCTGTAAAATTTGCTCACGAGTCAATGTACTACTAATGTGAGTTAGAGGAGGGCCAACTGCTCCGCCTTCAGCTCCAACAGTGTGGCAACGAACACACTGGGCAGTGCTATTATAATTGAAAATATCCTTTCCTGCTTGTCTATTTCCGCCATAAAGTGATTCAGCGTATTCATCCAATGTAGAACTGTTTAATTTCAAACTTGCCATTTTCGCTTTTAAATCCGCAATTCCAGAAGCATCAACCGATTCTTTTAATTCTAACGTAAGGTCGGGCGATAATTTTTTATTCTTCAATTGTTCTATCAAATCAGAAAGGATTACCTTGGTTTTATCAGCCTCCATCGTTCCTAAAACTACCAACATTTGTTGTTGTTCTTTAATGCCACCCTTTGTAAAAATCGTATTTACGATAATCGGTAAATTCTCTTTTGAAACATTATTGTTATTTAAAAGTCCCAAAGCTACCGTTCTTACACTTTCTTCTTTGTCTTCCATTCCTGCTTTGATTGCAGTTTCGATTTCTGCATATTTTAGCGAATTCAAAGCTGGTAAAATCGCCATTTTTACTTTCGAATTCGATGATTCTGCGTAAATTTTCGCCAATTGTCCGCTCGCTTCAGTCAAATGCAAATCTGAAATTAAACCTGCCATCGCAATAATTGTTTCTGGATTTGTTTCTTTCAAGAAATTAGCAATATGTGGCTGAATTTTGGCTTTTACTAAGGTTGATTCACGGGTTATTTTTCCTCTATAACGTCCGTCAACTCTATCCGTTAACGATGGATTTACCCAAGTGCCAAGGGTCGCTAAGGCTTCTGCTTTAATATCATCTTTAATGTCCGTTCTGGTGGCAAAAGCAATCAAAATATCCAATTCTTTTTCGCCTCCAACTCGTAAAGCAGCGTTAATCGCTCTTCTCAAAAGAGGTTCTGAAGTAAATCTTTTGTCATTTAAAGTGGCCGCTAAAGCTGGTAAAGCTGCTTCAATTGATAAATCATCATTGATTCCTCGGGCTGCTTCGGTTACCAAGTATTCGTCTTGGTCATTAAGGAAAATAGCGATATTCGTATTTCTCAAGCGACGTAATACCAAAATCGCTGCTGTGCGTAAAGCCTTGCTATCGTTTTTCGCTAAAGCAATCATTGGCTCAACTTTTCCGATTCTTGATAAGGCTAAAACCCCAACGTGACGCAGGTATAAATCTTCATCATTATTTGCTTTCAACATTTCAATAAGTGGCTCTACGGCTTCTTGATGAGCAATTCTTCCCAATGCTTCAGCCGCAAAAAACTTAACTCTCGGGTTGTTATTTTTCAATAATGGAATTAAAGTGGTGCCTGCTGAGGTAATTTTGGCATCTCCAATCATTTTGGCTACTTGAGCTACGATTTCTAAGTCCGAATCTTTTAATAAGGCAATAAATGATTGTCCAATAGTTTTATCATTTCTGGCTAATTGACCAATTCCCCAAATACCATGAATTCTGGCTAATTGATTTTCAGTTTGAGCAACTGCTTTTTTCAAAGAAGTTAAACCAAGTCCACCTCGATTGACCAATTCAAATTGTGCCTTCTGACGAACACGCATATCCACATTTCCGAGTAAAGTATAAAGTTTATCATTTGTTTGCGTTGCATAATCCAACTGAATTAGCCGTTTTGTTTCGTTACGAACGCCTTCTAAATCATTTTTATCCGAAGTTACATCCACTTTCCAAACTCGACCGTAATTTTTGGCATCCCAACCATTTATCCAATCGGCGGCGTATAAAGCACCGTCTGGCCCAAATCTAATACCAGTTGGTAAAATGCCGCTCAAAACGTCTTTTTCACCGTCTAATTCAAAGGTTGCTCCTTTGGGTTTTAGGCCGAACGACCAAATATGCGAACGAGTAGGTGTACCAACAAACTCCACTAAAAAGAATTTGTTTTTCCAGTCCGTACCCAAAGCTGTTCCAGGATTATAAACCATCCCAGTTGGCCCATTGTGATAATTCATCAGTGGCGGAATAATATACGCTGCTTGTCCATCCCAACGTGGTTTGAAGAGTTTTTCATTCATCCAAACGTTGTATTTATTGTTTTTGGGGTCGGTATATTTTCCATATTGCCAATTCGACCGCCAACCTGCATCTGAACCTTGTACTACGTGAACCAAACGTTCACTTTCGCCAGGGTAATCGCCATCATTATCCGAAGAAATTAAATTTCCGTAATCATCAAAAACAAATTCGTGCGTATTTCTGAGTCCTGAAGCGAAAATTTCAAAATCACTTCCATCGGGATTAGAACGGGCAATAATTCCAGAATTTGGGTTGACAAATTTCTGGCCTTCCTTCGTGGTAATATTTGCTCCAATATCTCCGATGTTCCAATAAATTCTGCCATCAGGCCCTTCTACAACACCCGACATTCCGTGTCCTCCAAAACCAATATGAACGCCATATCCGTGACTAATTGACGTTTTTTGATCATAAACCCCGTCTCCATTGGTATCTTTTAAACGCCACAAATCGGGTGCAATACTCACAAAAGCATCTTTTTTACGAATTAACAAACCGCCCGCTACGTCAGAAATTTCCTCAGTGAAATCATTCAAAACACGAGTAGAAATATCTGCAACTCCGTCATTATTTTTGTCTTCTAAACGCCAAATTTCATCTTTTTCGACTTTTAAATCCTTCCAATCGTGTACGCCATCTCCGTTTAAGTCTTTTAACCATCCATTTTTATCGCTTTTATCGGAAGCAAAAGTCTTTTTTAAAAATGCTCTTCGGTCTTCAACGGTTTGAAAACCAATGGATTCCGTCATCCAATCACGGTGACCTCTAATGTCAAATTCTGAATTTTTCTGACGATTTGTCCTAATTAAATAGACTTTTCCCCAATCATCAATCGACATTGCAACGGGGTCAGGAGCTAAAGAATCTGATGCCCAAAGGCTCACTTGAAGTCCATCAGCTACTTTTATGGCCGTTTTCTCCCTAATTTCTTTTGCTTTTGAAAGTGCGGTTTTGGGGTTTTCTTTAATAACCAAAGGACGAAGTGTTTTCTGGGCTAATGACTCGATGGTCGAAGCGGAGAGAAAAAAAATCGTCAGTGTTAAAAGATTTTTGAAAGGTTTTTGCGTGTTCATTTTTTAATTTTCAAATGATAAATAAGATATAATTATAGTCAAAAGAGCGAAATGGAACGGTTTTACTCGGATAATTAATAGGGTGAAACGCCCACCGAAGTCCACCCTCCATCAACAACAATACTCTGTCCCATTATTTGACGAGAAAAAGGAGACACCAAAAATAACGAAGCATTGGCAATATCCTGTATGGTTGCTGGCCTGCCCGACGGAGTAATGCGTGACCAAGTTTTGATATACTCCGCATCCTCCAAGGTGCGTTCCGTTAAAGTTGCCCCTGGTGCAATGGTATTAATATTTATTTGGTGGGGGGCCAAATCAATGACTAAATTTTTGGCTAATTGGTCGATTCCCGCTTTGGTCATGCCGTAAGCGGCTAAAAATTGATGAGCGATGTGACCAGTTACGGAAGATGTCAGTAAAATACTGCCGCCGTGTCCTTGCGAAATCATTTGTTTGGCGGAGGCTTGCGTCAGAAAAAATGTTCCAAAAAGATTGACTTGTAATAATTTTTGCATGGATTCTGGTTGATATTCCAGAAAATCGCCGAAGGTTGTAATTCCAGCATTGGCAATCAAAATATCTAATTTCCCGAAATGCTCAATCGTAAAATCTATGATTGAATTAATAACATTTATGTCAGAAATATCTCCTCCAAAAGCCTGACAAATACCACCATTTCCTCTAATTTTATCACTGGCTGATTCTGCTAAATCTTTATCAATGTCGTTTAAAACAACATTTGCCCCTTGTAACGCTAATTGATGGGCAACCTCAAAGCCAATTCCTACGCCCGCTCCAGTAACGATAGCCACTTGATTCTTAAAAAGTTTGTTTTGCATTTTAGGTTTGAATAGTAATTATTTTGTTCTCCGTTTTGGAATAACTTCAAAATAGGCAGATTTTAAAATTTCGCTAAATAATTCGTCGTTAATTTCATTTAGTTTAATAATTGTCCAACCTTGTTTTCCCCATTTATTCGGTACTGGAAATATTATATCTTTATCCGAAAGCGAAAAAATGTCTTGGTCGGATTCTGATAATTTGACCGTTGCTTGATTTTTTTTCGGGTCAAAAGTGGCAAAAATCTTATTTTTGACCCGAAATGATGTCTTCTCGAAGTGAGGAAGTTCTTCCGTTTCTGGAAACGCAAGTGCCATTTCTTGCAAACGTTGAAAATTAATCATCTTGCTGCAATGATTAAACCCAGGCCAACGAAGTAGCAAAGGAGCATAATATTCAAAATTGTTGAGGTGCCTTTTGGGGCATTTTTGAATTCCTTCCAAATGTAAATCCCCCAAATAGCCGCCACAATGGTTGCTCCTTGACCTAATCCGTAAGAAATGGCTGCTCCTGCTTTTCCCGAAGCAATAATGTTTAATGACATTCCGAGGCACCAAATCATGCCGCCCAAAATTCCCATTAAATGATTTTTGGATGAACCTTTGAAATAATCGCCGTAAGAAACTGGTTTTCCCTCAAAAGGTCGGAACATGAGATAGGTATTAAAAATGAAATTACTCAATAAAATTCCGATGGCAAAAATGACCACCGCTGTGTATGGGCTTAATTTTCCTGTTTCTGGAATATTAAAATCTGGAAACATTGAAGCGGCTACGTATTTGTAAAAATAACCCATCAAGATTCCCGCAGCGACCGATAGAATTAAGCCTTTGGCTGAAACGGAACTATTTCCGTTTTGCATTTTTCGGTAAGCGTTAGCATTCAAAAGGATGGCTAACGCAATTAACCCTACACCTAAAAATAGCAACGTTTTGTCGCCGACGGGGTTGTCTAAGTAATTGACAATTACGCCAATAACTAAAGCCAAGCCAATTCCTACGGGAAAAGCGACGGACATTCCTGCGATGGTAATCGCTGAAACCAGTAGAATGTTGGCGGCATTAAAAACTACGCCTCCAATTAATGCTGACTCAATATTTTTGCTATTTGCTTGCTCGAAATCAGCTAAAAAACTCCGCCCATTTTCTCCTAAACTTCCAAGTGTAAAAGCAAAAATCAGGGACATTATTACAATTCCAAAGACGTAATCCCAATAAAATGTCTCAAAACGCCAATTACTGCTCGTTAACTTTTGGGTATTAGCCCAAGAACCCCAACAAAGCATCGTGATGATGGTAAAGACAACAGCAAGCGAATAGTTTTCAATGATGAACATACGTTTTTAGTTTTGGGAATAGTAGTAATAATGGAATTTTGAATTAACTAATTGACTGATTTTCGCTTGATTGTACCAAAATTACCAATCGTGATTTTTTGTTGTGGTTTGCTCGAATACCAAATTAATTCGTTCATTCTGCATACATAATCTGGATTTGGGTCGAGCAATTTCACTCTGAGTTTATGCTTTTGGTCGGGTAGTTGGTATTTCCAAGTCAATTCATGGCGACGAGTTACAAAATTGGTTGGTAATTCTGCTGTTTCAAGTAATTTATCGTCGAGATAAACTTCCATTTTGAGGTTTTTTTGGTCTTTTGAATCCCAAGAAGTTACATTTCTGGGATGAGCTTCACCCTTTAAAACAAAACCATTTCCCTCAAATTCTACTTCGTATTCATTTTCTAAGTTTTTACCAATCCATAATTTATCCATCGGAAAATGTCCCGTAAAACTCTGTTCAAATTTTACAGGCATAGGTTTTTGCATTTTTATTGTAATATTTTCGCCCGAAACTTTTCCACCATTGCGTTCTATATTTTGTAAGGCGTGTTTAGTACCAATTTCGTAAACGTCGTTCAATGAAGTGGTCGTATATTTAAAATCCAAGGGTTCGGCTTCTTTCAAACCCAATTTCCAATATTCGGGAATGGCTTTATAGCCAATCATAGCTCCCAAAATTCCTCCTGCTGAAGAAGGATTACAGTCAGCATCTTGTCCGCAGCGAGTGGTTATTTCCATTGTTGCTGTAAAATCACCTTTTCCGTATAACAACCCAACGACAACATAAGCAGAATTAATGGTCGCATCAATGTTAAATGGATTGAAAACACCATCAGGGCAGCCGACATCATTCGACCATTTTTGTTGTAATTCAAACCATGTTTTTTTCCAGTCATCGGGATATTGTTTGTGCCATTTGATAACATCGGCAATACATTTATAATAATTTGATTCTTTGGGAATAGTCTTTAATGCTTCATTTACTACGTAATTCATATCGTTAGAAATCAAAGCTAAAGAATACATCGCTCCAATGTAAACGCCACCGTACCAGCCGTCACCATAATTCATGATATGGCCAATTTTATCCGAAATTTGAGAAGCAGTGTTTGGCATTCCTGGCGACATCAAACCTGCAAAGTCCGCTTCAATTTGATAATCAATGCAATCTGCGTGCGTGTTATTGAGCCAATGTCCAGATGCTGGAGGTGAAATTCCTTTCAAAATATTATAACGAGCAGCTTGGTTGGCGTGCCAAAGCATATAACCTGCATTGGCATACGCCTTCGCATGGGAACTCACAGGAGCGTCCAGCCCTTCTCGTTCAAAAACCTCCACAAAGGTTAAATCCATGTACAAATCATCATAAATACCCGGATTTTCAGTCATTGTTTTCTTTATATATCCGTCGTACCAAGGTATTTTCTGGTAATCATTTATCATCGTTCCATTAAATCGAAATTCAACGGGACCGCCAAAGGTTACACCAATGGTTTGTCCAGCCCAACCGCCCATAATTTTATCTTTTAACTGACTTTTTGTCAGCGAAATGGTTTTCTGAGCTTGGATACTGAAACAAAGTAATAAGAAAAATAGACTTTTAATTTTCATAGTTTAGTTTTTAAAAAGTTAATTTAATTCATCTCTCGTTGGGGCTGATGCTTGAGCTCCCATGCGAGTAACTGAAATTGAAGCGGCTTTACAAGCAAAAACAATCGCATTTTCGATGGAATGTCCTTCGGATAATAACACGGTTAAAGCACCATTGAAAACGTCGCCCGCCGCAGTGGAATCAATGGCTTGAACGATGGGAGCGGGGATAAGCATTTGCATATTTTTACAGTGGAAAAATGCTCCTTTTGAACCTAAAGTGATAATTACATTTGGAATTCCTCTCTCGTGAAATATATTTGCAGCCATTTCTGCGGTCGCCAAATCGCTCACTTTTACTCCCGTTAATAATTCTGCTTCGGTTTCGTTGGGGGTAATTAAATGGATGAATTGAAAAATGGATTCATCTAACATTTGGGCGGGAGCAGGGTTCAAAATAACGATTGCCTTTTTTTCAAAAGAATGTTTAATTGTTGCTTCAACCGTTGAAATTGGAATTTCTAATTGTAATAAAACGATGTCGTTTTCTTCAATTAATTCAATGGCTTGGGCAACTTCCGATATTTTTAAATTGCCATTTGCTCCAGAAGCAACTGAAATACTGTTCTCGCCTTTTCCATCCACTAAAATCAAAGCGATTCCCGATGGGTTTTCATGATCAACAAAGACGAAATCAGTATTAATTCCAACATCTTTAAATCCTGCAATGGCTTGATTTCCAAAAATGTCATTACCAATTTTACTCACAAAAATTACCTCCGCACCAAGTTTTGCCGCCGCAACTGCTTGATTTGCTCCTTTTCCACCTGCATTCATTAAAAAATTACCGCCAATAACGGTTTCTCCTGGAGCTGGTAATTTCTCGGATTTGATAACCATATCGGTATTGGAACTTCCAATTACGTAAATCTTTTTTCTCTTCATTTTATAATTTTGTAGTGACTTAGTAACAATATGAATTTACGGAATATGTAAATTAAATACAATTTAAAGTTCTTTTTATACTACTTTGCAGGGTTGAAAATAAAAAAACCTTGCAAGAAATTATCTTACAAGGTCAAGTTATAAATTGTAATAAGTTCGTATTTTAAAGCAACGCTCGGTCTAAATGGGTGTAACCACCATCCACATAAATAATTTGTCCCGTAGTATGACTTGAGCGTTTTGACATCAAAAATGCTACCATATTTGCAATTTCTTCTGCGGTTGTCATGCGTTTTCCCAAAGGAATTTTTTCCGTAATATTTGATAAAGTTTCTTCGGGATTGGGAAGTGTTTTTATCCAACGGTCGTACAGAGGCGTGTAACATTCTGCCACAATTACGGCGTTTACTCGAATACCATATTTGAGTAATTCAACCGCCCATTCACGAGTGAGTGCATTTCGTCCACCGTTAGCGGCAGCATAAGCAGAAGTGCCTCCTTGTCCTGTTTCGGCAGTTTTAGAGCCAATATTTACGATTGGTCCTTTCGATTCCTTTAAATACGGAAGTGCGTAATGAGCCAATAAATAATAGTGAATTAGGTTACTATGAAGCGATTGAACAAATTTCTCGTAAGTACCATTTTCGAGTCCAACACCATCATTTACACCTGCATTATTGACCAAACCATCAATTCGCCCAAACTTTTCTACTACATCAAAAATTGCTTTGGCACATTCGTTGGGTTGGGTTAATTCTGCCACAAACGACCAAGCTTGTCCACCAGCAGCTTGGATTTTTTCAATGGTTTTTTGATTATCTACTTCATTTCGTCCGACGATGGCAACGTAAGCTCCTTCCATTGCCAAAACACTCGAAATACCTTCGCCAATGCCTTTGGCACCACCCGAAACGATGATTACTTTTTCTTTGAGTCCTAAGTTCATGATTTTATAATAATGGAAAATGGGTTAATTGGTAAAAGGGAAAAACCAAAAAGTAATGCAGTCTTTCATCCTTAAATCATTTACCCTTTTTGCTGTTTTACCGCTCGTTTCTATAAACCATAAAATTTCACAGCATTATCACCCATAATTTTTCTCTTTTCTAAATTGGTGAAACTGGCAAAATAGTCCGTAACGATTTCTAATTGTTGCTCATAACTTGCGGCTAACAAACAAACTGGAAAATCTGAACCATACATTAATCGGTCAGTGCCAAAAGCTTTGACCACGGTATCTAAATATATTCTAAAGTCCGATTTTTTCCAATCTTGCCATTCGCCCTCGGTTACTATGCCCGAAATTTTGCAAAACACATTTTGGTGAAGTGCTAATTTCTTGATATTTACTTGCCATTCAGCGTATTCACCCGATTTTATGTCGGGTTTTCCGATATGGTCAAGGACAAATTTTTGCTCAGGAAATAACTTTACAAATTGAATTGCTTGTTCTAATTGTTCATGATAAATTAAAATATCATACGTGAAATCATACGCTCCGAGTTCAGTAATTCCGTTCTTAAATTTGGGCCTGAGCATAAATTCAGAATCGCTTTCTCCTTGGACAATATGCCTAAAACCTTTCAAATTTTTGAATTGCGAATAATACTCTAAACGCTCATACACATCATCAGCCAGTAAATCAACCCAACCAACGACTCCTTTTACGAAGCTATTATTATCCGACAATTCCAACAAAAAATCCGTTTCCGCTTCCGATTGGTCGGCTTGAACTGCAATACAACCATCAATGTTGTTTTGTTGCAAAATTGTTGCTAAATCAGAAGGCAGAAAGTCACGCTGAATGGCTTTCATTTCATCCGTAATCCAATCATGTATTTGTGAATTATACTGCCAAAAATGCTGATGAGAGTCAATCGTCATATTTTAGGTATTAGGGGGTTTGGTTTTCAGATGTTTTGTAACCCAGATACTTGAGGGAAAGCATTAATTAAAAATTATTTATAATTAACTGCTACTTGTTTTTGAGTTCCCAGGCCTTCAATGCCAAGTTCCATTACATCACCTTCCTTTAAATAAATGGGTGGTTTAAAGCCTAATCCAACGCCATGCGGTGTTCCCGTTGAGATAACATCGCCAGGTAAAAGCGTCATAAATTGACTTAAATATGAAACTAAGGCAGGAATTTTAAAGATTAATTGGTCTGTATTGCTAATTTGAAACTGTTTATCATTTACATTTAACCACATTTTCAAATTATTAACATCTGCAATTTCTTCTTTTGTTGCTAAAAAGGGTCCAAGTGGAGCGAAAGTATCACAACCTTTTCCTTTACTCCAATTTCCGCCTCGTTCCAATTGAAATTCTCTTTCTGAAAGGTCATTGTGTAAGCAATATCCTGCCACATAATCTAATGCTTCAGACTCTTCAACGTATTGTGCTTTTTTGCTGATGACAAATGCTAATTCTACTTCCCAATCAGTTTTAGTTGAGTTTTTGGGGATAATAACCACGTCATTTGGCCCTGATAAAGCGGTGGTAGATTTAAAGAAAATTATTGGTTCTTTCGGAATCTCCGCACCTGTTTCTTTAGCGTGGTCTGCAAAATTAAGACCAATACAAACTATTTTGGATGGACGAGCCACACAAGAAGCGATTCTCGAATTTACTGGAATTTCTTGTAATTTATCCTGAATTTCAGCTAACGAATCGTTCAATTTTTCGAGGCCATTATTTTCAAAAAATGACTCATTATAATCCTGTACGTAAGGAGAAACATCAAACATTTTATCGTTAATGATGATTCCTGGTTTCTCAGCACCAATCTCTCCAAATCTAAATAATTTCATAGTTTATTTTAAAATTAAGGGTAACATTTTTTCAGCAACAAATTGATTTCCTAAATCATTCAAATGAACTCTATCGGTCGTCAACACGCCTTTTTCTTTATTTTCGGGATTATTTTTTAAATTATAATCTTGAAATTCTTTACGTAAATCGCATACTTCAAGACCATTTTTTGTCGCTAAATTTCTGATTATTTTACTGTATTGGTTCAAGTCTCCATCTTGTTGGTTACTCGCATCGGTTCTTTCACCGATGGCAGCAGGCGTACACAAAACCAACGTTATTCCGTTAGCTTTCATTTTGTTGATTAAAGCTTGATAAAATTTTTCAAATTTATCGGCATCCGTTCCCGTTCCAGAACTTGCTTTGTGCCAAACATCATTTACTCCTACGTAAATGACCACAATATCAGGTTTTTTGTTCAATACATCGTCCTCTAAACGCAAATACAAATCATACACTTTATTGCCACCAATTCCCGCACCGATAAGTTCATATTTGTCTTTCAATCCCTTCTGCTCAATCATTTGATTGAGTTGTGAAATGTAGCCTTTAGGTTGAACACCAGCCTGGGTAATAGAATCGCCAAAGAAAATAATTCGTTTGGGTTTATCTTGAATAAACGAAGTCATTGACCAAAAAAGAGTAATTAATAGAAGTGCTTTTTTCATTGTTTGAGATTATTTGTTTAGAAATACAGTTCTTGGTTTGTATTTACATGGATATAGACAGACAAAAGTCTGCATTATTAATTATTCAATCTAATAAACCCTCCATCAATTGGATAATCGCAACCGGTTACAAATCCTGCTTCATCCGAGCATAGATATAAGGCTAAATGAGCAACTTCTTCTGGTTTTCCCATGCGTCCAATGGGTTGCGATGCTGATAATTTCCCAAACATTTCATCAATATTATCGGGATAATTCTTCGCCAAAAAGCCATCAACAAAAGGCGTATGCACACGAGCAGGCGAAATGCAATTGCAACGAATATTATTTTTCAAATAGTCTTTGGCAACGGATAACGTCATTGTTAAAATTGCTCCTTTCGACATAGAATACGCAAAACGATCAGAAATTCCAACGCTTGCCGCTACCGAAGCCATGTTCAAAACTACGCCACGTCCTTGGATTTTCATCATGGGAATACCGACATAAAGGCAATTATACGCTCCTTTGACGTTTACTTGGTAAATTTTATCAAAATCATCTTCCGAAGTATTTTCAAGATTTCCCACGTGAGCAATTCCAGCATTGTTGACTAAAATATCTACTCGCCCAATTTGCTGAAATACTTCTAATACTTTACCCTGATTTGTAACATTACAGGCAAAAGCTTTGGCTTTTCCGCCTTCGCTGATTATTTGATTGACTGTTTCTTCGGCAGCAGATTGGTTTAATTCCAAAATATTTACTTCTGCTCCTTGCTGTGCAAATAATAGTGAAATTGCTCGACCAATTCCTGAGCCACCGCCCGTGATGATAACGGACTTATTTTTTAATGAAAACATAGTTTTAGTTTAATGTTCAGTTCAATTTGTTTTTGTTAGTGTGAATATGCAGAAAATATCAATTTGAACTGTCAAATTTCTTAAAAGTAATTCAGAAATAGTAAGCGCATTAGGTAGTATTCATACCCAAAAAATGTAAAAATATTTCCAAAAATATAAAAAAGACGACCTTTCAGCCGTCTTTTAGTACTTAAATATATTAATCTTTTTTCAACTCCTTAATTTCCACCGCCTTTACCCGTCGCTGGAGGAGCTTCTGTTGGCGTTGTTTCTCTTACCGTTGGATATTTGATACCCAATTGTTCCATGTAGGTTTTATACTTGGTTGGGTCAAAATACATTTTTTTCATTTCGGGTCTAAATTTGGCCATAATTTGCTGATTCAAGTGGATGGCTGGCTTATCAGTTGGCGAAATGAGTGGTTCATATTTAACCTCCTTGGTTTGCTCGTTTTTATAATAATCCCATGCTTTCGTGATAATGTCTGGTTTCACAAACATATCTAATAAACTTAATGCCTCAACTTTTGCTCCCGCAGTTACTCCTTTATGAGCAATTGGTGTTGCCATTGTAATCGCATTCGCCCAGTGGTGACCGGGTAAACCGGGCATATTAGAAGGATACCTCAAAACTACGGTTGGTAAATTCCAAGAAATATCAGCGATGTCATCAGAACCACCACCCATACTCACCAAAACAGGTTCGATAGTGGTATCAATTTTCATGGCCAACCCATCTTTCATGGGCGATTTTAATTCAATTTGGGTAGCTTTTGCCAATTGTTGATCTTCTTCACTCCATTTTGGCAATCCTACTCTTTTGATATTTTCAAATACATTTTCCGCCATTGGTTTATTAAAATGTCCTGGCCAAGCACTGCCTAAAACCTCATAATTCATGGTTGTGCCAGTCATCATCGTTGCACCTTTGGCGATAGCAATGCCTGCTTCGTATAATTCTTTAATTTTGGGATAAGTTCTCTCTCGGAAATAATACCAAACCGAAGCTTTTGAAGGAACGACATTGGGTTGGTCGCCGCCGTCAACGATTACATAATGAGAGCGTTGAGAAGGATAGAGGTGTTCTCGTTTAAAATTCCAACCAATATTCATTAGTTCAACCGCATCTAAAGCACTTTTGCCTCGCCACGGAGCAGCCGCAGCGTGAGCCGCTTCTCCTTCAAAATTAAATTTGGCCGAAATCATTCCGTTTCCACCGCCATCGCCCCAGCTAACGCCCAAGTTATTGGCGACGTGGGTGAAAATACAAGCGTCTACATTTTTGAAATAGCCATCACGAACGAAATACGCTTTGGTCGCTACTTGTTCTTCGGCAACTCCGGGCCAGAGGACTAACGTTCCCACAATTTTCTCCCGTTCCATAATTTTTTTCATGACTAAAGCCGCTGTAACATTCAATGCTTGGCCAGAATTATGACCTTCTCCATGACCTGGAGCACCTTCAATAATTGGGTCGTGATAGGCAACTCCAGGTTTTTGAGATGCTTTAGGAATACAATCAATATCCGAACCCAAAGCGATGACAGGTTTTCCACTTCCCCATCTGGCAATCCAAGCCGTTGGAATACCAGAAACGCCTCTTTCGATGGTGAAACCTTCTTTTTCAAGAATATCCGTGATATATTTGGAGGTTTCAAATTCTTGGAATCCTAATTCGCCAAAACTAAAAATCATATCAACCATTTGCTGAGAAAACGCTTGTTTTTTATCCACTTCTTCTAAAATTTCTTTCTTTAATTTTTCCAATTTCTTATCGTCAATTAAAGTCTTTTCAACAGGGATTGTTGTTTTTTTTGCCTGTGAATAAATGGCTTGATTACTCACAAAAAGTAGTAAAATCAGACCAAATAATGAAAGTAATTTTTTTCTCATGATTTTTTAATTTAAGGTATTGGTTTTTAGTTTATTGACAATAAATAATAAGACATATCAAAACTGACTAAGTACATCTAATCAGTAAAGAATAATTGTATTATTGTGGTAAATAGTCTTTAAATTAAATTTACAAATACTCTTTTTATTAATCGGGGAGAAGTGTACTTTTTTTGCAAAATTTATTTCCATACAACTAAATTACAAGCACTTACGGGTATTGTTTGAATGATACTTTTGGGAAATATATTCTTGTTGCGGAGTAAAATTGATGTATTAATGAAAATACGATTGAAATGAGAAGTATGACTTTTTGAATAATTGAGCATTTGCACTTAAAGTATTAACCTTTAAGTGCTGTGTTAATGGAAATGATTGTTAACAAATTTTGTCACGAGGCCCAAAAAACATCCTGTGTTAATACGGTTTTTAGGGCCTTTGCGGCCAAGAGATAATGCCAAGAGATAATATTAAAACTTAAACTGAAAAAATCTCATTCATTAACATCCATTTTTCTCCTTCTTTTGCCATAGGAAGGGCTTGTTGATATTTCCACATGAGTGTTTCCCATTCCTGAACTTTGGTGTTCTGGGCGTCCATTTCGGCCTTTTTTTCAAAACTAAAATCATCTTGTGCCTCAATAATCATCATCATGCGAGTGTGAATTCGATAAATTTGCATGGCTGTAATTCCTGAATCTTTAATACTTTTTAGAATTTCTGCCCAGACATCTTTATGATAATTTTCGTATTCTTCAATCAATTTTGGGTCATCTTTGAGGTCAAGCGTTAAGCAAAATCTTTTCATATTTGTATCGGTTATAAATGTTGTTGCAAAGAGAGTAAAAATTTGGATTGAGGCAAAATAAAATTAGAATTAACTTAAAATTAATATCAAATCACCTTTTTGGAAACCCAGAAAACTTTATTTTAATTTTAGTGTGTTATCTTCGTGAGTATATTATTTGGAACGTGTAAACACAACTTATGGATTTTTTGCATCAAATTTTTGGCGAGGATTTAGGGGCAGCAGCCTTAATTATTGGAAATTTAATTATTATTGAAAGTCTTTTATCGGTAGATAATGCGGCAGTTTTGGCAACGATGGTGATGGACTTGTCGAAGGAAAATCGTAAAAAAGCACTTAAATACGGTATCTTAGGAGCATATTTTTTTAGAGGCTTATCTTTGATTTTTGCTTCAATGTTGGTGAAAATATGGTGGCTAAAACCAATCGGCGGACTTTATCTTTTGTATTTATGTCTTGATTATTTTCGGAGAGAATCAACCCCAGAACAGTCGGATGATACACTTGATAAAAAAACAAACTGGTTTTACCGAGTGACGATTGGTGCTTTTGGACCATTTTGGGCAACTGTTGCCCTGGTTGAAGTAATGGACATGGCTTTTTCTATTGATAATGTATTTGCGGCGGTGGCATTTACGGATAATTTATACATTATTTGCATTGGCGTTTTCATTGGTATATTAGCCATGAGATTCGTTGCCCAAGGTTTTGTGAAGTTGATGGAACAATATCCATTTTTAGAAACGGCTGCTTTTATTGTGATAGGTGTACTGGGTTTGAAGTTGTCATCATCGGTTATTTGTCATTTTTATGATAATAATTTCTTTTGTAAGTTTCTGGAAAGCGAAACCGCCGATATGTATATTTCGTTTATCACCGTCGGAATTTTTGTTGTTCCTATGGTGACCTCATATTTCTTTAATTATCCGCATCATAAAAACAAGATAAAGAAGCATAAATAGATATTTTGCTATCTGTATATTGAAGTACAATCCATCAAAGGGACTAACTTTTGGGTTATTTTAAAATTAATTTATTCGACAAATTACTGTCTTTTTGAAACTTATGTCAAAAGTTTTCATTGTCATTTTTCGACTTTATCAAGCGATAATTTCTCCATATTTCCCAAACTCATGTCGATACACGCCCACGTGTTCACAATACATGATTGAAGCGATTCAGGTTTGGGGATTTTGGAAAGGTTTCCGCATGGGCATGAAGCGGTTTTCAACGTGCCATCCTTGGGGCGGACACGGCTACGACCCAGTTCCTAAAAGATAATAATTCTCTTTAGTAATTCTTCTTTCTACTTCATTTCCTATGCAATAATTTTAATTTCATATTCAACAACAGAAACCAATAATTTAAAACTAACACTTTCATCATGCAAAAAATTACCAATAAACTCAAGTTCCTAATTATGATGTTTGTTGTAACCTCCTTGTTACAAACAAACAATTTATCCGCCCAAAGTACGGCACAATCCCCCGAAGAATTTTTGAATTTTAAGAAAGGTGACCGTTTTTTACGTCATCACCAAGTGGTAAGTTATTACGAATACATCGCTCGATTGAATCCTAATCAAGTAAAAATGGTTCAATATGGCTCTACTAACGAAGGTCGTCCGTTGATGGTAGCAATTATAGCGTCTCCCGAAAACTTCAGCCAATTAGAGGAAATCAGAACGAATAACTTAAAATCAATTGGGTTATTGGAAGGAAAACCAACCAAAAAACAACCTGCCATTGCGTGGTTAAGTTACAACGTACATGGTAATGAATCTTGCAGTTCAAACACCGCACCGTTTACTATTTACGAATTATTAAATCCTAATAATGCCCGTTCAAAAGCCATTTTAGCAAATACTGTTGTCATTCTTGACCCGTGTATCAACCCCGATGGTTACGACCGCTACGTGAATTTTTTCAACCAAAAAGTGGGGGCAGTCTATAATCCAACACCTTCGGCAATTGAACATAATGAACCTTGGCCGGGTGGACGTTTTAATCACTATTTGTTCGATTTGAACCGTGATTGGGCTTGGCAAGTACAAAAAGAAACCCAAGAAAGATTGGCACTTTATCGCCAATGGATGCCGCACCTTCACGCTGATTTCCACGAACAAAGCGTTGAAAATCCGTATTACTTTTCACCAGCGGCAAAACCATATCACGAAGATATTACGCCTTGGCAAAGAGAATTCCAGAAGATTTTGGGCGATTACAACAAACGAGATTTCGACAAAAATAACTGGTTATACTTCTCAAAAGAGCGTTTTGACTTATTGTATCCTTCTTACGGAGATACGTACCCAACCTATAATGGTGCGTTTGGGATGACTTATGAACAAGGTGGTTCTGGACGTGCGGGCTTGGGAGTTACTAAACGAGATGGCGACACATTAACCCTAAAACAAAGAATTGACCATCATTTCAGTACATCATTTGCATGTATGGAAGCGATTTCTGCTAACGCTGATAAAGCGGTTACCGAGTTTATTAAATTCTTTGATAATGCCCAAAAATATCCTGTTGGACCGTACAAATCGTTTGTAATCAAAACCAAAGGAAATGAAAGTAGAGTGCGTGAATTTTTGAATTATTTAGACCGTGAAAATTTTCAGTATGGTACTTCGGGTAAATCATTAATGGCTTCGGGTTTTAGTTATCAAGATGATAAAAACGAAACCTTTGCCATTGACTCGGAAGACATTGTAATTAACCTATTTCAACCTCGCTCAACGTTTTTGAAGATTCTATTAGAACCGAAAACAATGGTTGAAGATTCGTTGACGTATGATATTACTTCGTGGTCGTTGCCGTATGCTTATGGTTTAAATACGTTTGCGGTGAAAGAAAGAATTAATCCCGCAGGAAAACCTCAGTTTACGATTGCGACTTCAAAAAGTGAAAAACCGTATGCCTATTTAGTGAAATGGCAAGCATTTAGTGAATTGAAATTATTAGCGTCTTTGCTCAAAAAAGGCGTAAAAGTTCGTTCGTCAGCCAAAGCTTTTGAAGTTGAGAATCAGGCATTTAATGAAGGAACACTCGTGATTACTCGCACGGGAAATGAACGTTTGGGAGATGGTTTTGACAAAATCGTTAAAGCAGAGGCGGAGCGTTTACAGGTGAATTTATTCTCGGTTTCTACTGGAATGGCAACGAAAGGTTCGGACTTTGGTTCGGATAATGTTAGTTACTTGAAACCACCGAAAGTGGCTATTATTTCGGGAGATGGTGTTTCTGCCACCTCATTTGGTGCAACTTGGCATTTCTTTGATAAGCAACTTGAATACCCAGTAACGATTGTGGGAGAAAGCTATTTCAGCAACACGGATTTGTCGAAGTTTGATGTGTTGATTTTAACGGATGGAAATTTTGGTAAAATATTAGATGATAAAACGCTTAATAAAGTGAAAGATTGGGTGCGTGGAGGTGGACGTTTAATTGCGGTTCAAGGAGCATTGAATGCTTTAGCTGGCAAGGATGGTTTTGAACTAAAACACAAAGAAGAAGAAAAGAAAAAGGAATCAGATGTTGATAAATTGAAGATTTTTGGCAATGCTGAAAGAGAATCAGTTTCGGAAGAAACACCTGGTAGTATTTACCGTGTTGTCATGGATAATACCAATCCTTTAGCTTTTGGGTACGAAAAAAACTATTTCAGTTTAGTCCTTGAATCTTCTGATTTTCAATATCTTAGCAATGGTTGGAATGTTGGTGTGATTAAAGAAAAATCATTATTAGCTGGTTTTGCAGGAACAAAAGCTCAAGAAAAATTGAAGAATTCAATGATTTTTGGCACGCAAGATTTGGGTAGAGGACAGGTGATTTATTTAGCAAATGACCCAGTTTTTAGAGGTTTCTGGCAAAATGGTAAATTGTTGTTTGGTAATGCCGTTTTTGTGGTTGGGAACTAAATAGCATCGAATGCTACATTGTTAAACTTTATAAAAAATGCTCTCAAAATAGTTTGAGAGCATTTTTAGGTTAAAAAAGTCTAAGTCGATTATTTTAATACATATCTAAAAGCCGTTCCTGACAAAATATATCCTGTCGTTTTTGCCGTTGAGAATACTTTATAATTGACATTCATTAATCCACTCGCTCCCAAATCTTGGGCTTGAGCTACCATTCTATCAAGTAGTGCTTTCTTTTGTTGTTGGTCATTTCCTCTATTTAACATCCTCCCTTTATACTCTTGGTCGGGTTGAATCGGACTTTCGTCAGAAATGGACAATCGCTCAATTTCCTGAACAGAGGTTTGTGGCTTTTCATTTCCAATCAAAATTTCAATCGGATATTTATCGGGTATTTGAAACCCCAGACCCGTTTTTTGGTCATAGCTACCCGTCTGATAATTAGGCTGATAATAAGAAGTTGTCTGAACATTTTTAGTTTGCGTACAACTAATCATTGAACCGTAAACGATACATAGTAAGCTACAAAAAAGTAAACCTTTGTTGAAGATTAGCTTACTCGACACACAATACTTAATACTCAATACATTAAACAGTTTCTGAATCATAGATTATTACCTTTTCCCAAAGGTGTTTACATTCTTCCACAAATTTAAGGTGAAGTGGGTGAACTTGGTAAACATCGTGTCCCGCTTCATCGTTAAAAATTGTTAATTCGCAATAATCGTAACTGCGATCAATCACTGGGCGGTCAGTCGAAGCTGGCTTTCCAACGTTAAAAGTAACAAGAGATTCAATGGCCGCAAGCTTTTGAACGCCATCTACAAATTGCTGACGCTCTGCGTCGGTAAGGTCTTTTTTCAACCAAAAATTAACTACGTGAACAAACATAATGTATTTGAAAATATGTTAAAGATTATCTTTTGCTAAAATTACTTCCATTCTCTCGCCCAATTCATCCGAGGCTTTTATCAATGGCATTCTTACGTCAGAAGAACATAAACCTTTGATTTCCATGATTTTCTTAACGCCAACTGGATTACCTTCCTCGTATAAAAGTGGGTCAATAGCTAAGAAATCACCGAGGGTTTTTCTCGCTGTTGCAAAATCACCGTCCAAAGCAGCATGAATCATTCCTGTGAATTTAGCGGGAATTGCATTAGCAATCACTGACATTACTCCAACGCCACCTAACGCAATAATTGGCACCGCTTGCACATCATCACCCGAGATTAAAAGGAAATCTTCTGGCTTATCTTTATAAATTTCCATGCACTGTTCAATAATACACGAAGCTTCTTTAATACCGATGATATTTGGATGTTGAGCCAAAGTCAAAGTAGTAGCTGCCGACATATTTATTCCCGAACGACCAGGAATGTTGTACATAATAACGGGAACTGGACAAGCATCTGCAATGGCTTGATAATGAGCAATAACGCCTCTCGCACCAGGTTTATTATAGTAAGGACAAACTGATAAAATAGCATCAATGCCGTCAAAATTAGTTTCCTTTATGTATTCAATTACTTCAGGAGTATTATTGCCACCCAAACCATAAACGATTGGCAATTTTTTATAATTGTGTTCCTTGATAAATTCTAAGATTGCCTTTTTCTCAGCTTTACTCGTTGTTGCCGATTCTCCAGTTGTACCCTGCACAACCAAATAATCAACGCCACCGTCGCTAACGTGTTGGATTAAAGTTTTTAATCCTGGAAAATCAATTTGCCCATCTGCCAACATTGGAGTAATTAAGGCTGGGGCTACCCCGTGAAATTTTGGTCTCATTTGAAAATGTAATACGAATCTCCAGACTCGTAATTGATTGTTATTTGAAAATCTAACTCGAACCTTTCGATTCGTTAATTATCACTCTTTGACATTGTAATTTGAATTTCCAGATTTTGTTATTTTGGTGAACCAATAGATTCAACTTAACATTTATCGAATCTGAGAATTCGAGGTATAGATTACAACATTTTTATAAATTCTTCTTCCGAAATAATTTGTACGTTCAATTTTTGAGCTTTTTCCAATTTTGATGGACCTGCTTCCGAACCTGCAATTAAATAATTTAACTTGCCTGAAACACCACTTAACACTTTGCCGCCATTAGCCTCAATTTTGATTTTTAAATCATCTCTTTCAAAATTTTGAAAAGTACCCGAAATTACGAAAGTTTTTCCTGCTAAACCTTCACCTTCCACAACTATTTCGGTAGCCTCGTGGGTAAATTGTAAACCTGCTGCTTTCAATCGGGCAATATATGTTTGATTATCTGTGTTTTGGAAGTAATCCGCCACACTTTGAGCGATACGTTCACCAATTTCAGGAACTTGTAACAGTTCTTCTTGTGTTGCTTTTGCGATGGCATCTATATTATTGAAATATGCTGCTAATTTTTCGGCAACGGTTGCTCCAACAAAACGTATCCCAATGCCAAAAAGCACTTGTTTGAACGGTATTTGCTTTGATTTTTCTAAGCCTGATAAAATATTTTGAATTGATTTTTCTTTGAAGCCTTCCATTCCACCCAAATCTTCTCTTTTCAAATCGTATAAATCAGCAGGGGTTGTTACGAGTCCTTTTTGGTAAAATAAGTCAATGGTTTCTGTTCCTAAATTTTCAATATTCAACGCTTTTCGCTGAATAAAATGTTCGATTTTTCCTTTAATTTGTGGAGGACAACCTTTCTCATTTGGACAATAATGATTGGCTTCTCCTTCATTGCGAATCAAAGATGTATTACATTCTGGGCATGTGGTTGGAAATTGAACTTTTTCGAGATTTTCTCTTCTTTTACTCAAATCAACATTCGTAATTTTGGGAATAATTTCACCGCCTTTTTCCACAAAAACATAATCGCCAATGTGTAAATCTAAACGTTCAATTTCATTCGCATTATGAACACTGGCTCTTTTTACGGTTGTTCCTGCCAAATGAACGGGCTTTAAATTGGCAACTGGGGTTACATTTCCAGTCCTTCCGACTTGGTAACTAATTGATTCTAAAAGAGTTGATGCTGATTCGGATTGGTATTTATACGCAATTGCCCAACGAGGAGATTTTGCGGTATATCCTAATACTTCACGTTGAGCAAAAGAATTTAGTTTGATAACAATGCCATCAGTATTTAATGGCAAATGATGTCTTTCTTCATCCCAATGTTGAATAAAAGCAAAAACCTCGTGTATGTTGTTGCACTTTTTCCAGGTTGGAGAAATATTGAAACCTAATTCCTTCATACGAATTAGACTTTCTTCGTGTGTTGTGAAAATTTCCTCATTCGATAAAAATTGGTAAATATAACAATCCATTTTGCGTTTTGCCACAACACCTGAATCTTGCATTTTAAAAGTTCCAGAGGCTGCATTGCGTGGATTTGCCAAAAGTTGCTCGCCAATATCTTCTCTTTCTTTATTCAAATTCTCGAAAGATGACAACGGCATGAATCCTTCGCCACGGATTTCGAAGCTAATTGGCATATTTTTTGTTGATAAACTTAATGGAAGCGTTCGTATTGTTTTTACATTTGCTGTAATATCGTCGCCTCTTACTCCATCGCCACGAGTAACACCACGAGTAAGTTTACCATTTTCGTACCACATTGATAAAGCAACTCCGTCGAACTTTAATTCACAGATGTATTCGTAAGGTTCATCGTTAAGTCCTTTACGAATTCTCTCGTCAAACTCCGCCAACTCTTGAGCATTATAAGTATTACCCAAAGAAAGCATTGGGTAACGGTGCGTAACTGATTCAAATTCTTTCGAGATTGTTCCACCAACTCGATGTGTTGGCGAATCTTCACGGACAAAATCTGGATATTGATTCTCTAAATCATTAAGTTGTTCTAAAAGTTTATCAAATTCAAAATCGGATATTTCTGGGTTTGAAGTTTGATAATACAGAAAACTATAATGGTTTAATCGGTCAGTAAGCTGATTGATTTGTTCTTGTGGAGTCATAATTCGAAAATATTTTTGGCTAAATTACCGCCAAAAAATAAGTAATAATAAGGATTTGCCTAAAAACGATAAGTATTTACTCAAAAAACGCATAAATTTACATTTGGCGTTGCAAATAAAATAAACCATGAAAAAAGTCTTTACTTTCCACATTTTTAAAATATTAATAATTGGTCTATTGATCAATTTGTCTTATTCGAGCTTTTCACAATCAAATGTTAGATTTGGGATTCGTGCGGGAGCTCATGCTGGCACTCGTTTCGGAAGAGCCATTATTAGTAACCCAGAAGGGACTTTACTTGGATTTGAAGGAGCCGTTTTTGCCAATATTGAACTATCAGAAGATATTTCTTTGTGTCCAGAATTTGTCTTTACTCAAAAAGGCTTTAAAATTGACACTACGCAAATTACGTCTAACTATTTTGAATTGCCATTATTATTGAAAATCAATATGGGCGATGAAGGATTATATACCATTATTGGGCCTTATGCTTCATATTTGCCAACGGTCAACGACAAAGTTTTCAATGAAGCAGCACTCGGTTGGGGTGGTACTTTGGGACTTGGCTTTCGACTCGGAGATAACGCTTTTATCGAAGGACGGTATAATTTTAACGCAAATATCTGGAAACTCAACAGCGATACCAGCAATCCTTATGGTTTTAGAAATACCACACTTGGACTATCATTAGGATATTTATTTTAATCCTTAAAAAACTAATCTCAGCCTTCTCGAATTTTTCGAGAAGGCTTTTTTATTGTTTGTCGAGAGAATAAACCCTAATTTTGGGGGTAAATTTTGCATGGTTTTAACAAAAAAGGTATAAAATATAAAATTCTACGATTTACGTAATACCAAATACTTTGCCCTCAATACTGAAATTCTTAACAACCCATTTTGTATGAATCTTTCTCGTTACTCATATCTTTTTCTGGTTTTTATTGTTGCTTTTGCTTTTGTTCTACGAGTTTATAATTTGGATAAACACGGAATTTTTTTCGATGAAAAAGCCTCTGTTTTAGTTAGTCAAGGAATGGCAATGGAAGGTAATTCTCAAAAGAACTGCTTTGGAACACCCAACAAAGATACCTTTACGCCCAAAGAATTTTGGGCTGAAAAATCATTAGAAGATTACTACGATAGTATTCGTCGCAGTGATATTGGTAATAGCCCATTTTATTACGTCATTCTTCATCATTGGATAAATTTGTTCGGTATTTCTGATTTTTCAGTCAGATTTTTATCTGTTTTATTTAGCTGTGCTATCATTCTGCTATTATTTTTATTCATTAAAGAACACTTCAAAAATACCCTTTTAGCTCTTTTAGCTTCGTTTTTGATGGCAATCGAACCATTTTTTATTGCGTACAGTCAACAAGTTAGAAATTACTCACTAAGTTTTTTCTTGACACTTTTGGCAACGCATATTTTTTTGAAAATTATCAAAAATGAAGAAAATGATGTTAAATCAAACGGTTTATATTGGATTTACGGCATCTTATCAGCGTTGTGTTTGATTTCTCATTTCTTGACGGCAACGGTTTTTATGGCTCATGGTTTGTACGTTTTATTGTTTGTTAGAAAGACTCGCCCTTGGATATTATTACCAATGTCTTTGACTATCGGAGCTTTAGCTTTTGGCTATTGGGTTACACTTGGTGGAGGAAATTATACGTTTAAAACCCTCGATTATCAAGCCAAAATTTACTACCAAGAAGCACATACCGTTCCTAATCCTCATGCGGGTTATATTGACCCTGCCACCATCCCGAATGTTGCAAAAAAAGCAATTCCTATTTTTACAGATTTATTCATAATTAGTAATGGACTTTCGGCAACGATTGCGGGAAAAAAGAACTTACTTTTAGCGATTTTCAGTTCATTGCTGAGTGTTTTTTTATTGATAAAATATAAAAAAGACGAGAAAATGCTTTGGATGAAGATTTTGGCTGGAGTCAATATTTTTAGTGCTATTATCTTCTATAAATCAATGGTTTGGCAGTATTTAGAAGTAGTAAATTGTGGTATTTTAATTTACTTTTTTGTTGAATATTGGAAAAATTTAAAAGATAATGTTGTCAGAAAGCAAATGTATTTTTTATTCATTTTAACTTTCCTTCCAACCTTGTTTCTTGTCTTAATGACTTTTAAAAACGGGCATACTTTTGGGCTAACACAACGGTATTCGGGCTTTTCATTTCCGTATTCCATCATCTTCGTTAGCTTGGCTCTTTTGCAAGTAAATGTGAAGTTTAAACCTATCAATTACGTGATTTGGAGCATTTTTGCGATTCAATTATTCTTCGTTGGGTTGACCGTTAAAACCGTTTTGAATGATGAATCTTTCAAATATAATTACCGAGATAAAGCTCGGGCAGAAAATCCGTATCCAAAAGTAGCTGCCAGTTTGACGAAACTTTACCACACGGGAGACACCATTGCATATCCTTCTTACATCAAGACTTTTTATGAAGCAGATATTTACACAAAAAACATAAAAAAGTCGGTTTTAGATGCTCAGTACGTAAATTTGTACCTTCCAAAAGACGCTGAATATATTCAAACGGTGGATGTAAATGAACCTAATAAGGTGATTTTACGAAAAAAAGATGGAAGAAAAATTGAGATTTTTGATTTCAAAGGCGACTTATTTCGATATTAATAATTAGATAAATATGGCATCGTGATGTAAGCAAAACAGATTTAAATAGATTTTGATGAATAATCTCGTTTTGCAGTGTTTTATCCAGACTTTATTTTGGTATAATGCATTGATGAAAATTTCTTAAATCTGCGTGTCAAAACCAAGAACAAAATGAATAATATTTTAATTGCCCCTTCAGTGCTTGCCGCTGATTTTGCTAATCTTCAACGTGATATTGAAATGGTCAATAATTCGGAAGCAGATTGGTTTCATATTGACGTAATGGACGGACACTTTGTACCTAACATTTCTTTTGGAATGCCAGTGATTGAAGCAATCAATCGTCACGCCCAAAAACCTTTGGATGTGCACTTGATGATTGAAAAACCTGAGCGTTATTTAGCTGAATTTAAAAGAATCGGTGCCGCAAATATTACAGTTCACTACGAAGCTTGCACTCATTTACACCGTACTCTTCAGCAAATCAAGGATTTAGGTTGTTTGGCGGGGGTAGTTTTAAATCCTGCAACACCTGTTTCAGTTTTAGATGAAATTCTGCCTGATTGCGAAATGGTGCTTTTGATGTCGGTAAATCCTGGTTATGGCGGACAAAAATTCATTGAATCCACTTACGATAAAGTGCGTAAACTCCGTAAAATGATTGACGAAAAAGGATTGAAAACTCTTATCGAAATTGACGGTGGTGTTAATCAAGAAACGGGTCAGAAATTAGTTGATGCTGGTGCCGATGTTTTAATTGCAGGGAGTTACGTTTTTGGTGCGAAAAATCCAACCGAGACAATTGCAGGCTTGAAAAATATTAAAAAAGGATAGATAAATTTAGACCATGGATTGGGCTGATTTACAAGTTTTTCAACAAAAGTCTTATAAATTGGTTAAATCTATGGTCTAATATTTATACGATAAAATGCTCAAAATTGCCTATTCCTCGATCTATCAACATTCCCTACCTGAAGGGCATCGTTTTCCGATGCTGAAATACGAGTTAATTCCCGAACAGCTACTTTACGAGGGAACTTGTCTGCCCGAAAACTTTTTTATTCCCTCCGCTGTTGACGAAAAATGGATTCTTCGCACCCACACCAAAGCGTATTGGGAAGATTTAAAATACCTGCGTTTAAGTCCCAAAATGATTCGAAAAATCGGTTTTCCTTTGTCAGAAGAATTAGTTTTGAGAGAAACTATTATCACGCAAGGAACGATTAATTGTTGTCATTTTGCTTTAAAATATGGTATTGCAATGAATGTGGCGGGTGGTACACACCACGCTTATACTGATAAGGGAGAAGGATTTTGCTTGTTGAATGATGTGGGTATTTCGGCAAATTATTTACTAGAAAATCAGTTAGCTACAAAAATTCTGGTGATTGATTTAGATGTTCATCAAGGAAATGGAACAGCAGAAATCTTCCAAAATGAACCACGAGTTTTTACTTTTTCGATGCACGGAAAAGAAAATTACCCACTTCACAAAGAAAAATCTGATTTAGATATTGAACTCAATACCTATACCGCCGACCACGAATACTTAAATCTTCTTTTTTCAACGCTCCCGAAACTTATTGCTGACCAAAATCCAGATTTTCTTTTCTATGTTTCTGGCGTTGATATTTTAGCGACAGATAAATTGGGAAAGCTAAACGTTTCATTACAAGGTTGTTATAAAAGAGATGAATTTGTCTTTGAGCAAGCCATTACCAATAAATTGCCAATTGTAGTGTCGATGGGGGGAGGCTATTCTCCACAAATTAGAGATATTGTTGAGGCTCATTGCAACACATTTCGATTGGCGGAGAAGATGTTTTTTTAGGGTATTATTTTTCGAGATGGCAATAAATCGATCTAAAGAATTGTATTTATGATTAAATAGCAATAAATGAGATATTTTACTTGCTGACTCAATTAAACAATATTTTAATTATGGAAAGAAAAGAATTCTTAAAAATGGGACTTTCAAGTTTGGGGTTTATGGCAGTTGCTCCAATCATTTTATCGTGTAAAGACAGTTCCATTGATGCAACTAGGCCCACCACGACAGGTACTACAACTGGTTCAACCAACGGTAGTTCGTCGAGTGATTGTACGGTAAATCCTTCGGAAACAGAAGGGCCTTTTCCAACTCATACACCTTCGAGCTATGTAATTAAAGATATTAAATCGGATAGAGTTGGGGTTAGTATGACCGCAAATATCACCATTAAGAATAAAAATGCCAGTTGTGCAGCTTTAGCAGGTGCTGTTGTAGATATTTGGCATTGTGATGCGGATGGGAATTATTCAGAATACGGTGGCTCTGGAATGCAATCAACCAATTACACTTCGGTTCACTTTTTACGTGGCCGACAAACCACCGATGCAAATGGTTTGGTAAGTTTTGGGACAATTTTTCCAGGGTGGTACGGTGGTCGTGCAGTTCATATTCACGTTCACGTGTACGATGCAAATGGTAAATCGTTATTAGTTACCCAAATTGCTTTTCCTGCTACTGTTTGTGATACGGTTTTCACGACGGCAACCTCATTTTACAAGAAAGGTAAAGCTGATACCACTAATGAAAAAGATAATGTTTTTAGCGACGGTTTTACAACGCAATTAGCAACTCTAAGTGGCGATATTACCAACGGTTACACATTAACACATAATATTGTGGTTAGTGCTTAGTATAAAATAAAACCCTAAATCAACCTACATTTTTAGCAGAAGGCATTTATTTAAAATCCTTCTGCTTTTTTATTTTGAATTTTCATGAAACAATCCGAAGGCATAATTTACCTTTCTGAAAAGCGAAAATGCTTTCAAACGGAAATTTTTCGCAGTTTTATTACTTTGCCAAATACAAATACTTTAAGCCCAATTGAAGATTTGGTTAAGTTTGCGGATAATACTTTAGCGGCTCAAAAATCTCAAATTATACTTGTGGAGGATAATTATTCTGTGATTTTAATGCCAATTGTGGGAGCAATTGAAGTTACTTGCGAAGGAAAAAATGAATTTATTAACGCTGGGCAAGCAGCCTTTTATAACGTTCGTAGTGAAGATACTATTTTGATTGAAAATCCTTACGAAACCGAACTCGTCAATTATCTTGAAATTTGGTTAAAATCGACTGAAGAAACGAGCATTGGCAATATTACGGCCGATTTTGATTTAGAAAAACACAAGAATGAATTAATAGAAGTTGGCAATTTGGCTTTACAAGCTAAGGTATTTATGGGGAAATTCAGTGGCCGAGAAGAAGGCGAAATGAATATGCAAGAACACAAATTCACCTTCGTTTACATTATCAATGGAGCTTTTGAAGTTCAAAATCGTTTAGTAGAAATGGGTTCAGCCCTTACACTGTGGGATTTGGAGGTTTTGGATTTTGAAGGATTGGCGGGCGAAAATATTTTCTTAGTTATGACTTTTTAGCGGAAAGCGTCAACACTTTCCGCTAAATAATCTGGTTATATTGCCGATTTAATTCTTTTTACAGCTTCCTCCAAAAGTGACTTTGGACAAGCAAGATTTAGTCTCAAAAAGCCTTCGCCCATAAAGATTTTGCCATCCATTAATCTAACGCCAGCCTCTAAAATTTTCACTTGGAGATTTTGTATATGCGTTCCACGAGCGTCAATCCAAGCTAAATATGTGGCTTCGAGAGGAAGCATTTTTAGCCCTTTATAGCCGTTTAATTCTTGATATAGATAATCATGGTTTATTTTTAAATAATTCACCAGTTCAACCCGCCAATCTTCACAATCACGGTAAGCTGACATCGCTGCTTCAGTCGAGTGTCGAGTTAATGGTGGGAAAAAACCATTTTTTGCCGATTCAAATTTTTGTCTTAATTCAGGGTTCGGGATTATCGCAACCGAACAACCTAAGCCTGCAATATTAAAAGTTTTAGAAGGTGCCAACAGCGTAATTGTATTATTCTCAGCTTCTGTACCCAAACTGGCAATAGGAATATGGGGCTTAGTGGCATCTAAAATCAGATCACAATGAATTTCATCGGAACAAATTACTATTTGATGTTTCTGACAAATTTCAACCAATTTCAATAATTCTTCCTTGGTAAATACTGTTCCAGCAGGATTATAAGGGTTGCAAAGCATGAACAATTTTGTCTCAGGAGTAATTGCTTTTTCCAAAGCTTCAAAGTCAAAAGTCCAACGATTACTTACTTCAATCATTGGAAAGGTCTGTAACTGTTTCCCAACGTATCCAGGAGCTAAATGAAAGGGATGATAAACAGGAATGGACGTAATTACGGCTTCCCCAAGTTCTCCAATAGCTCGGCAAGTAGCAGTGATTGCTGGCACAAGTCCTGGAATCCAAACCTGCCATTCTTTTTCGGTTTTCCAACCATAAAGTCGCTCTAAACGCTCTTGGAGGATATTTTTTAGTTCTTCAGGAACAATTGAATACCCAAAAACACCGTGTTCAGTTACCGCTCGAAGTGATTGTAAAATTGGCTCTGGACTACGAAAATCCATGTCAGCAACGGGCATGGGAATAGTATTTTGAGGGTCATTAAAAAAATCCCATTTAAAAGAATCAGTGTTTTTTCGGTCAATAATTTCGTCGAAATTGTATTTCATAAACGGTGGTTCTACGATTGTTGAAGTTTGTTGATATATGATTTAAATTTAATGGAAATGACAAAAACAAAAACCATCATTAACGCATTTATTAAGAATGGAAATTGATATGAATTCTCTAAGTTAAATAATTTTGCGGTAAAAAACGGCCCTAAAAATGCTCCACCACCTTCAAACATACTAATGGTGCCATTAATTTTCCCTGCTTCTTTTAACCCAAATGTTTTGATGGCAATTAGATTATATAAAGAATAAATTCCTCCCCAACCGATAGCCAAAAGTCCAATAGATGGTAAAATGAAAGTACTGTCCATGGTCGAAAAACCTAAAATGCCAAGCATTAAAGTTAAACAACACATTGAAAAAACGAAGTATGGATTGATATAATCGGAAAATAGCGAAATGAATAATTTACCCAAACCAGCAATTATGAAATAAAGTGTGAGATAATAACTCGCATTTTTTTCTGTAAATCCGAGTCCTACAATATGCAAAAAAGCGTTGGCAATTGTTCCCACCAAGCTATAAAATGTACAAAAACCACAAATACAAATTAGCCAAAATAAGTGCGTTTTAGTCGCCTGTTTGTACGTCATTCCGTCTTGAAGCAAATCACTACGTTGAGAAATTAAATTATCATTTGGCGGATTTCCCAATGCTGAAATACCAATTTCTGAAGGCGAGTTTTTAACAAAAAGCAGGATGTAAATAAAGGAAAGGGTAGGAAAAATGGCCAGAATTAAAAAAGCTTGTCGCCAACCATAATCGTGGAGTAAGTGCATATTGAGCGGGGAAAAAATGGCACTTCCAAGACTTGTCCCGATTAAAACAATTCCCAATGCTAATCCTTTTTTCTCATTGAACCACGCTGAAACTAAAATGATACCCGATACCGAACCTGCGGTAACATAAGCAATACCAAGGAAAAAATGGGCGATATAGGCTTCGTATTTGTTGTGAATGAAACTGTAACTCGCTAAGGTAATGGCCAAGGTAAATGTTCCGAAGAGTAACATTTTTTTTACTCGAATCTTATCAATTATTACGCCCGACAGGAAAATAAATAAAAGTGTTACGCCATTAGTGATTGATTCTCGAAGTTTTAATTCCTCACGAGTCCACTTAAAATCATTCAAAAAAGCTTTGTCAAAAACGGATAATGAAGTGGTAGTTAGGCCATTAACGACCACCAAGATTAAAAGCCCAGAAAAGCAGATTACCCAAGGATAATATTTTTGTTTCCAAATGGAGGTTAGTGGTGGGGACTGAATATTTTGTTGAAACATTCTTAATTATGTTAATTTAACTAATGGACATATTCTACTAAACTACTATATTTATAGATGGGTTCACTAAAATTGCCCAAAATGTTAATTACGGAGGTCTTCATTTTGTTTGGCTCGTAATACGTAAGTTTGATAGAAGCGAATATTTTTGTAAAATTGTCTAATAAAGCGTTAAAAATAACCCATGAAACGATACTACTTAATTTTAATTTTATCAATCCTTTGTTTTAAAACCACTGCCCAAAAACCAATCATCTTCGATAATATTCATTATGTTGTGAGTGATTCCTCCGTTCGAAACGTCGCAGTGGACTATTTTAAGACTTTTTTTAAAGGACAAGAAATGGCGGAACAGCCCATGAATCCATTGACATTTATAAATTTAATTGCTCTCCGACCCGACGAAGCAACATTTAATATTTCTGTTTCTGGACCATTTGAGGGCTTACAATTAGGCGATATCAATTATTTGCAACGAGAAGAATCAAAATCTAAGACGGTTATTCCGCCTATGTACGGCGTTCGTTGGGTGGCCATTAACACAAAAAGTATAAAAAAAACGGTTAAAAAATTACTACAAGAAGGTTATAATTTTGCCGCCGAGGATTTTTTCTTACCGACTGAACCTGATGCTAATGCCGTTGCAATGTATGGATTTGATAATAATATTATTGTGTTGGTGGAACGACCAGCTTTAAAATCTAAAACTACGTTTGGCATTGATCATTTACAGTTGATTGTTAAGAATTTGGAGGAAAATGTTAAATTTTATCAAGATGTACTCGGAGCAGAGATTATTGATAAAATTGACCGTTCAACGGTCTTGAAAATTGGAGAGCAACGGTTTATACTATCCGAACCAGAAGCTTTGGGATTATCCCGTGAGCAAGTAACAGAGCGAGATTCTAAGAAATATAGCGGTAATATTGACCATCTTGGCTTTCTCTACGATGAGATTGAACCCGCTTTTTACGCCGCAAAAGCAAATAATTATAAGATTATTGTAGAACCTCAGTCAATGGTCTATTTTGATAAACCAACGCCTTACACAGTCTGCATTTTGATGAGTCCAGATAATTTGCAAATTGATTTAGAGCAAGAGGAGGGAAGACTAACCGCCCGTAAAATATCCAAAGAAGTGAAAAAGTAAGTAAGATAGTTGTATTTAGTTTGTGGTTGTTAGCGTTGGTAAATTGGGGAAATAAATTAATTTCTATTGTTAATTTAACCCTAAAACTAACTCACGGAATATTTTTGAATACCGTAAAAAGTACATCAGTTTTCTCAGCTAAATCCATGATAATAGTCATGTTTTACGGAGGAGTTTATGTGTTGTTTTGTTAAACTTTTTATTGAAACAAATGACCGCAACAACTTCACATACTTTTCATATCCCCGTGATGGGCTTGGGATATACGCTGGATACTCCTTTGAAAGTCGCTCGATTTGGGATTTCGTCCGTTTTATCAATCATTGAAGATGAAGTCATCGAACAATTACGTAAATTTCATAGCCAAGAAAATGGCGAAAAATATCAGCCAATTACGGTAAAAGAAGAAGATTATCGTGCCAAACGAATTACCGCTTATTTGAATTTGCTAAATCTGCTTATTAATAAACAAGTAGAGAAACTTCGTGCTGAACCATTTGTGCAAGGCAATGAAATTGTGAAGTATTTTGAACTCCTTCCTGAAACATCTCCCGTTAAAAAATTATACATCGAAATGACTCATTTGGAGGAATGTTCGGTGAAACAACAAATCCAAAATCAACTCCGAAAATCCATCGTTGCAGGTTCAATCGACGTAAACGTAATGGCGAAAGTGGATAAAAATAATTATACCAAAGCGGGCGAATTATTACCCAAAGAACATTCGGATGCACTTACTTCTTTGCGAGGATTTGCCCAAAGTGATTTGTCTTCGGGAATCGTTTTTTCGGCAGGTTATAATCCTCGTTTATACGCTTACATTGATGCTTTTGAAGACTTTTTTCCCGATGAAAAAGGCTTTCTCAAAAAGAAAATAATTTTGAAAGTTAGCGATTATCGTTCAGCTTTGACACAAGGAAAAATTTTAGCCAAAAAAGGACTTTGGGTTTCTGAATTTAGAATAGAATCAGGCTTGAATTGTGGTGGACACGCTTTTGCAACCGATGGTTTGTTATTAGGGCCAATTTTGGAAGAATTTAAACAAAATGGAGATTCGCTAAAAACTGAATTGATGGAAATGTGCAATAATGTGCTGATTTCCAAAGATATAAAGCCATTTGCAAGTCTTCCGACCATGAAAATTACGGTGCAAGGAGGTATTGGAACGTCAAATGAAGATGCTTTTTTACTGGATTATTATCACGTTGACGGAACTGGTTGGGGAAGTCCATTTTTGTTAGTTCCCGAAGCCACGAATGTTGACGATGAAACGCTTCAACAATTAGCAACGGCTTCTAAGGATGATTATTTCTTGAGTAATTCTTCGCCATTGGGTGTTCCTTTTAATAATTTCAAGAAAACCAGTGCCGAACATCAGCGTTTGCTTCGTATCAATAAAAACCGTCCTGGAAGCCCTTGTTACAAGAAATTCTTGACAACTAATACAGAATTTACGACCATTCCCATTTGCGAATCTTCTCGTGAATATCTACATTTTAAACTGAAAGAAATCGAAGCGAGCGATTTAACGGATGCCCAAAAAGACGAAAAAGTTAATTTCTTGACTCAAAGAGATTGCCTTTGTGAAGGTTTAGGAGTATCGGCTCTGTTGAAAAATGACATCCATCCTGCCCATAATTTAAAAGCAGTTACGATTTGTCCAGGTCCGAATTTAGCTTATTTTTCGGGCATATTTACGTTGAAACAAATGGTTGACCATATTTACGGAAGAACGAATTTATTGAATTCTTTGAAACGCCCAAATATGTTTGTGAATGAGTTGATTTTATACGTGGACTATTACAAAAAGCAGATTAATGTGCGAGTAGAAACGCTTTCTGCTTCGCAAATGAGGTCATTAAAGGCATTTTATACCAATTTATTATCAGGAATTGAATATTACAGAAATTTAGTTACAGCTTTTAAAAATGAAACGGAACATTATATTGAAGAAATGAAATCAGAATTAAATGAAATTGAGGAGACTATTTTGTCATTAAATTTACCTTTTGAGGTGGTCGTAAAATCTTAAATGCTTTATTCATATAAAATAAAAATTCCATTGATGACCTTATCAATGGAATTTTTATCTTTTAATATATTTTTACTCATTCCAAGCATTTTGTCCATTCAAAGGAATGCAAGGCAAATATTCGCCAGGAATATCTTGATAGGCTAAAATTTCTTTTCCAACTTTTTCAGAAGTATAAAATCCAAATAGCGTGAGTCCTTTGATGGCTTTATAAAAAGTTGGCTTTTGTGCATTTGGTTCGAGATTTATTCCCCAAAGATTCATGCCCGAACGGGGAGACTCACTTTCGTGAATCATCAAATATTCTGTTTTCTCTTTGGGCGTTAATGCGACAAAAGATTTGCCGTATTTGTCCTCGCAACGTTCATCGAATTCTTCCAAACCTTTCAAAAATTCTTCTTTGCCCTTTTCGTCTTTGGTGTCATTCACCATTTTATCAATAAACTGTGGCACGCCCAATTCTTTTGCCCCTGGGGTTTTGGTTTTGGGTAAAATTGTTTCTGCAATTTCTGCTACAATTTCCGCCTGATTGGGTTTCAAAAAAACAGGTTTCCAATCCAATTTTGCTTCTTTGGCACACGAAACAAATAAAGCAGACATAGATGCACTCGAAAGCGCAAATCCTAAAACTGCGGTAGTATTTTTTAAATATTCTCTACGATTCATATTGAGATGCGTTTTAATGGGTTTGTCACAAGACAAAATAGACCACAGATTTAATTAAATATTCTTTTTATTCATTTCACTAACCGCAAAATCTACCGCTCTGGCAGTCAATGCCATGTAAGTGATGGATGGATTTACGCAGTTGGATGAAGTCATGCAAGCACCATCCGTTACAAACAAATTATTGATGCCGTGCACTTGATTATTGCCATTTAGTACCGAAGTTTTAGGGTCTTTGCCCATTCTCGCCGTTCCCATTTCATGAACACCAACGCCCAAACCACCTGCATTATCAAAGGTTCTAATATTCTTAAAACCCGTCGATTCCAGCATTTCAGCGGCATCTGCCATGATTTGTTTCCTCATTTTCAATTCATTATCCTTGATGGAAGCATCAAAAACCAATTGCGGAATTCCCCATTTATCAACCAATGTTTCATGAAGCGTAACTTTGTTTTCGTGATAAGGTAAAACTTCCCCAAAACCCATTAAACCCATGCCCCAGCCACCAGGTTTATACAAAGATTCTTTAAAATCAGCCCCAATCGAATGTTCGTCGCCACCACGTCCCCAATTGGCTCTGCCCGCTCCCGCACCTTGATAATCATATCCTCTCAAAAAGTTTGGATTTTTTGATTTTTCGTCAATATTTACGTATTTCGGAATGAATAATCCCGCTGGTTTTCGTCCCTGATAATATTGGTCTTCCATGCCTTCAAAATCGCCCATTGCTCCAACGTGATAATGATGATCCATCAAATTATGCCCTAATTCTCCACTATCATTGCCCAATCCATTCGGGAAACGAGCCGATTTTGAGTTCAACAATAATTGCGTAGTCGATAAAGTTGAAGCACACGAAAAGATAATTTTTGCTTTGAATTCATGGACTTCATTCGTTTCGGAATCTATTACTCGCACGCCCGTTGCTCTTTTTGTAGCTTCATCGTACATGATTTCTTTCACGATAGAATTCGGTCTAACCGCTAAATTTCCTGTATTATTTGCGGCGGGTAAAGTAGCCGAATTACTGCTAAAATATGCTCCATACGGACAACCACGAGAACAGCGATTGCGATTTAAACATTTGCCTCTGCCCAATTTTGTGTGAACTTCCTGCGGGTCAGTTAAGTGCGCAACTCGCCCAGGCGTTACGTATCGATTATTATTATATTTCTTTTTTATTTCTTGTTTAAAATGGTCTTCTAAACAATTCAATGGAATTGGGGGCATAAATTCTCCATCGGGAAAATGGTCTAAACCTAATTTCTCACCACTTACGCCCACAAATTTTTCAACGTACGAATACCACGGAGCAATTTCGTTGTACCGAATTGGCCAATCAACGGCAATTCCTTCACGAGCGTTCGCTTCAAAATCTTGATTGCTCCAACGGTAAGTATGTTTTCCCCAAATCAGCGAACGACCCCCCACTTGATTTCCTCTAATCCAGTCAAACTGTTGAGTTTCTTGGTAAGGATTTTCCAAATCATTGGTATGAAAATGTTTATTCGCTTCACCCACAAACCCACTCCTCACTTGAATATGATACTTTTTTCGGTCTGCGTCCGTCAATGCTCCACGGTGTTCCATATCCCAATGGTCCTGCATCATAGTTGGATAATCTTGGAC
>JAZKDE010000107.1:0-3585 GCA_040387735.1 Bacteroidota bacterium | reverse complement strand
TTTAATCTGTTTCCGAAAGCCGTATGATTAAGGTATACATTCCAAATTTGGAATTTTTATTTATTTCTATTTTACTGTATTTAATAAAGTTGAAAAAATCCAACATTTATTACTTAACTTCCTCAAAAGGCACATCTTCCGCTTGTGAAGAAGAACCTGCATCAGCAGTTTGTCCAGCGTCACCAGTTGGTTGAGCTCCTTCTTGTCCACCTTGTGCGTACATCTCTTGTGATGCCGCCGCCCAAGCGTTGTTCAAGGCTTCCAAAGCAGTGTCAATCGCTGCTGATTCACGTGATGCGTGAGCAGAACGTAAACTTGTCAAAGCTCCTTCAATTGCTGATTTATTTCCTGCTGATAATTTATCACCGTATTCTTTCAATTGTTTTTCCGTTTGGAAAATCAATGAATCTGCTTGGTTGATTTTTTCAATTTTCTCTCTTTCAGCTTTATCTTCTGCTTCGTTAGCTTTCGCTTCCTGACGCATTCTTTCGATTTCAGCATCAGTCAAACCGCTTGATGCTTCGATACGGATATTGCTTTCTTTTCCAGTTCCTTTATCTTTAGCCGATACGTGGAGGATACCGTTGGCATCAATGTCAAAAGTAACTTCTACTTGTGGCACACCACGTGGTGCTGGTGGAATTCCGTCTAAGTGGAAACGACCTAATGAACGGTTTTGCGTTGCTAATGGACGTTCTCCTTGTAATACGTTCAATTCTACCGAAGGCTGATTGTCAGAAGCAGTCGAGAATGTTTCTGATTTTTTCGTTGGAATTGTAGTGTTGGCTTCGATTAATTTAGTGAAAACTCCACCCATTGTTTCGATACCCAAAGACAAAGGAATAACGTCTAATAAAAGAACATCTTTCACTTCACCTGTCAATACGCCACCTTGAACGGCTGCACCAATTGCTACGGCTTCGTCAGGGTTTACACCTTTAGATGCTTTTTTACCCCAGAATTTTTCAACTTCTTCCACTACTTTCGGAATACGAGTTGAACCACCTACCAAGATAACTTCGTCAATGTCAGCGTTTGAAAAACCAGAGTTTTTCATGGCACGCTTACATGGTTCCATCATACGTTGGAACAATGAATCTGCCAATTGTTCAAATTTAGCACGAGATAAAGTACGTACTAAGTGTTTAGGCATACCATCCACAGGGAAAATATACGGCAAGTTGATTTCAGTAGAAGCACTTGAAGATAATTCTACTTTTGCTTTTTCAGCAGCTTCTTTCAAACGTTGAAGAGCCATTGCGTCTTTACGCAAATCAACACCTTCGTCATTTTTAAATTCACCTGCTAACCATTCAATGATAACTTGGTCAAAGTCGTCACCACCTAAGTGTGTATCACCATCAGTAGATTTTACTTCAAAAACGCCATCACCTAATTCTAAAACTGAAACATCAAAAGTACCGCCACCTAAGTCAAAAACGGCAATTTTCATGTCTTTACCGCCTTTGTCAAGACCGTAAGCCAAAGCTGCTGCTGTTGGTTCGTTGATGATACGTTTTACTTCTAAACCTGCAATTTGTCCTGCTTCTTTCGTAGCCTGACGTTCTGCATCATTGAAATAAGCGGGTACAGTAATAACGGCTTCCGTTACAGTTTGTCCAAGATAGTCTTCGGCAGTCTGCTTCATTTTCGTTAAAATCTGAGCCGAAATTTCCTGAGGCGTATAAAGACGGTCGCCAATGCGAACACGTGGAGTATCGTTTGCACCTTGTTCTACGGTGTAAGCAATCGTTTTCAATTCGCTTCCTACTTCAGAATAACGTTTACCCATGAAACGTTTGATAGAAGAAACCGTGTTTTTAGGATTAGTAATAGCCTGACGTTTGGCTGCATCCCCGACTTTACGTTCACCGTTACCATTATCTAAGAATGCCACGATTGAAGGTGTAGTACGACGACCTTCTGAGTTAGCGATTACGACTGGCTCGTTACCTTCCATTACGGCTACGCAAGAGTTGGTTGTTCCTAAGTCAATACCGATAATTTTTCCCATTTTATTTTATTATTTATTATTTGAATAAGTTTGTAACCACATAGAAATCATCGAGAACATCAATAAATTATAAGAAGTATAAATTAGAATTTAATGCCTTATCATTCGTTTCTGTTTTGTTCCTACTTCGATTTTATCTAATTTCAACAATCTTAATGCCATTCATTTTTTTTATGACAGATTGACAGAAACTGACAAGATGCTTGTCATACTTACAGGAAAAGGCGTTTGATAACTGACAAAAAAGTGTAAACCGAAACTCCAGTTTCGATAAATTAGTACATTAATGTCGGAACTGGAGTTCCAATTTATATAAATCAAAACGATGAAAATTTTTATCCATACCAAATTTCAAGACTCAGAAATTCAAAAATTTAAAGACGCTTTGTCGCCAAAGTATGATGTAATAATCGGGCAAGAATTATCGCTTGAAGAACAAAAAACGCAATTTTTGGATGCGGAAATATGCTATGGCAATGTTCCTTTAGATTGGGCAATCGAAACAACGAAATTGCAATGGTTGCAATTGAACAGTACTGGACTTGATCCTTATCAAAAATTGACCGATTATCAGTATAAAATCACCAATTTGAAGGGATTTTTTGGACAATCCGTTGCAGAAACTGCCTTAGCGGGTATTTTAGGAATGTACCGCAGAATTGACGAACTCGCTCGATTACAAACAAAAAGTGAATGGGTGGGGACGCCAATTCGTGAAACGCTATTTTTGTTGCATAAAGCGAAGGTTTTGATATTGGGAAGTGGTGCTATTGGTTTGAAAACGCAGCAGTTATTGTCTGGTTTTGAATGCGAGACGACCGTTTTAAATTCAAAAACGATTAGCCAACTATCGGAATATTTACCCGATACTGATATTTTAATTGCTACTTTGCCCGAAACCGCTGAAACGATTGGTTTGATAAATAAAGAATATCTTTCAATGTTGAAACCTTCGGCTTTATTTGTAAATGTAGGAAGAGGTTCGGCCGTTGATGAAAATGCTTTGATTGAAATTTTGCAAGCAAATAAAATTTTCGGGGCGGTTCTCGATGTAACCGAATTGGAGCCATTGCCAACTGAAAGCCCACTTTGGAATATGCCAAATGTGCTTTTAACGCAGCATTCTTCGGGAGGTTGGGCAAAGGAGAGTTTTGAAAAAGTAGTTTTCTTTTTGGCTAATTTAGATCATTTTGAGAAAGGAGAGGAGTTGACGAATAATGTTGATTTGGTGAAGGGATATTAAAGTGTCGGTTTAAAGGATTTATTCGTTTTCAATGATTGTCAATTTATCAGAAATTAATTTTCCGAGTACTGTTCCATAATATTAAAAAAGCAAATGGACTTCCAAGGAAAAACGAAATGAAAAGCCACGTGTATTTTTTCCTACCATGTTGTTTAGCATAATAGGCATTAAAAAAGCAAAGACACCAATTTAAAAGTGTCGTAAATAAAAAAAGTATTACTGAGTTTTCCGAATTCACCGCAATTAGAATAGATGTTTGTGTTCACGAATATCTAAAAAAAAACTTTATAAATAAAAATTGAACATTTTGATTTGGTTAAAATTTATA
>JAZKDE010000106.1:0-63691 GCA_040387735.1 Bacteroidota bacterium | reverse complement strand
TACGCCCGATACTTTATGGCCAAAAGGCATTCAATTTCAAGTAAAAGAAGGTGCTACGGGCGATTTTGTGTTTCTTCAAAATGTCGTTTTGGAAGTAAAAGGCAAGAAAACCGAAGCAGGGAAAAGTGTAGTTTCCGCTCGATTTGAAAATGCAGAAAAACCTTTTGGCGAATGGAATAAGGTAATAATTACATCTTTAAACGGAAATGTAAAACAAGAATTGAACGGAAAATTAGTCAACGAAGGGACGCAAACGGATATTTCAGAAGGACGAATTCTATTACAATATGAAGGTTATCCAGTTGATTTTCGGAAGGTTTTGGTGAAGGAATTACAGTGAAAATATTTACCCATTTTGCTCCACAGAAGCCAAAAGAGGTGGTAATAATCTAAAATTTAATCATGCTACAAATAAAAAACATACAAAAAACATACGGTAATTTAACTGTTTTAAAAGGGATTGATTTAACGATTAATCAAGGAGAAATTGTGTCTATTGTTGGGGCTTCGGGTGCTGGAAAAAGTACGCTTTTACACATTGCAGGCACATTGGATAAACCCGATACAGGACAAGTTTTTATTGCTAATGAAGAAGTTACTAAACTTAAAAATAATGATTTAGCGAAGTTTAGAAATGAAAAATTGGGTTTTATTTTTCAATTCCATAACCTTTTAGGAGAATTTACTGCTCTGGAAAATGTATGTATGCCTGCTTTTATTGGAGGAAAAGAAAAAGGAGTAAAGGAGAAGGCAGAGGAATTATTGGTTTTGCTTGGTTTGCAAGATAGAATTCATAATTTACCATCACAAATGTCGGGGGGAGAACAGCAACGTACTGCCGTTGCTCGTGCTTTAATAAACACTCCATCCATAGTTTTTGCGGATGAGCCTTCGGGAAATTTGGACTCAAAAAACGCCCAAGAATTGCATCAATTGTTTTTTGATTTAAGAGATAAATTCAATCAAGCTTTCGTAATTGTTACACACAACGAAGAATTAGCCAATATGGCGGATAGAAAATTAGTGATGCAGGATGGATTATTGGTTAATTAGCAAGAATGCCATTAGGTATTTCATAGTTCGTTTTTTCATCAAATTGCACAAAAAAAGCAAAAGTCCCAATGTTGTTTAATAACGGGACTTTTGCTTTTTGCTTTCTACAAAATATTTAACCTTACGCTACCGCAAAACTCGAAATAGCTTTTGCTTCTAACGTTGATTCTCCCATTAAGTAAATATCCGTTGCACGAGCAGCTTCACGACCTTCTGAGATTGCCCAAACAACTAAAGATTGTCCTCTACGCATGTCTCCTGCGGCAAAAACTTTATCGATTCCTGTTTGATAATTACTCGCTTTCACGTTTCCTCTATCGTCGAATTCTAAACCTTTTTCTTCTAAATCTGCCAATAAACCTTCTCTTTGTGGATGTAAGAAACCTGCGGCAATTAATACTAATTCAGCAGGAATTTCACGCTCATTTGTGTGTACTTGTGAAGCTTTCCCGTCTTTAACCTCCATTACGATGTCTGCTAATTTTAAACCTTTCAAGTTTCCGTCGGCATCACCAACAAATTCTTTCACCGCAATTGACCAGTGACGGTTCGCTCCTTCTTCGTGAGAAGTAGAAGTACGTAACATCATCGGCCAGTTTGGCCAAGGCGTTTGTGAAGCACGTTCAGTCGGAGGCATTGGCATAACTTCAACCTGTGTAATTGACTTAGCTTGATGACGATTTGACGTACCCACGCAGTCAGAACCAGTATCTCCCCCACCAATTACTACCACATTTTTATCCGTTGCGTAAAGTTCACCCATTGGATAACTTTGTCCAGCATGATTTAATTGACGTTCAATACCAGAAACTCGCTTATTTTGTTGAGAAAGAAACTCCATTGCAGGATAAATTCCTTTCAAATCAGCTCCTGGAATTGGCAATGTTCTTGGCACGGTAGAACCTCCAGAAAGGACAACAGCATCGAAATCTTCCAATAAATCTGACGTTCTGATGTCTTTTCCTACGTTGGTATTGGTTTTGAACACAATCCCTTCTTGTTCCATTACCTCAACACGACGTTGAACTACCCATTTTTCTAATTTAAAATCTGGAATACCATAACGCAATAATCCCCCAATTTTATCGGCACGTTCAAAAACTGTAACGGTATGACCCGCTTTATTTAATTGAGCAGCAGCAGCCATTCCAGCAGGACCAGAACCAACAACCGCAACCGTTTTTCCAGTACGTTTAGAAGGTATATTTGGCTTTACTAAACCATTCCCGAAGGCATATTCAATGATTGATTTCTCAATATATTCAATCGTGACGGGAGGTTTATTGATTCCCAACACGCAAGCGGATTCGCAGGGTGCAGGGCAAATACGACCCGTAAATTCTGGGAAATTATTAGTAGAAGATAAAATCTCATACGCATAAGCCCAGTTTTGGTCATAAACAGCATCGTTAAATTCTGGAATAATGTTTCCGAGTGGACAACCACTATGACAAAACGGAACTCCACAATCCATACAACGACTGGCTTGGTCTTTTACTTTACCCGCTGTAAAATCTATATCTATTTCTTTATAATCGTGGACACGTTCTGCGACGGGTCTTTTCTTAGGAGTTTCTCTGATTACTTCTAAAAATCCTGTGGCTTTTCCCATTTTTTATGTATTCGGATTTTGGATTTCAGTAGTCCATTTTATTGGCTTCTGAAGAGAATTAATGTGATTAGTTTTTGGTAGTATATTTCTGAACTATTCGTCCTGTTTTCAAAATCATGACGAATAGTTCAGCTTACTTAGTGGGTGATTTCTACTTGAATATCACGATAAACTACGTTTTTATCCGCCAACACTTCTGAAACCGTAATATCTCTCATAACAAGTGCTTTTTTGAAATCTTGTGGCATGACCTTAATAAATTGAGGTAATAATGTAGCCCAATCATTCAAAATAGTAGCTGCAACGTCTGAATCAGTGTATTTCAAATGTTGTTCAACGTACATTCTTAGGATATTTTCGTCCTCAACAGTCAATTCTTCAATGGCAACCATTTCACCATTCAATTTTGGAGAGAAATCTTTATTTTTATCCCAGATGTACGCAACGCCACCTGACATACCTGCTCCAAAATTACGGCCTGTTTCACCCAAAATAATAACTAAACCACCCGTCATATATTCGCAACCATGGTCACCAATACCCTCGACAACTACTTTAGCTCCTGAGTTTCTTACACAGAAACGTTCGCCAGCCATTCCTCGCAAATAAGCTTCTCCCGATGTTGCTCCGTAGAAAGAAACGTTACCAACTACTGAGTTTTCAGAAGGTTTGAAAGTTGCTTTTTTATCAGGATACACAATCAATTTTGCACCACAAAGCCCTTTTCCGATATAGTCATTAGAATCTCCTTCTAATTCAAAGGTAATTCCATTTACAGAAAATGCTCCGAAAGATTGTCCAGCAGTACCTTTAAATTTGATATTAATCGTATCGTTTGGTAAACCTTTAGCACCGTATTTTTTCGTAATTTCGTTTGACAACATCGTTCCAATGGTACGATTCACGTTAATTACGTTCAATTCTGCCGAAACTTTTGTTCCATTTTCAAGTGCTGGTTTTGCTATTTCTAATAATTGCCAGTCAATTTGGTCTTGCAAACCGTGATCCTGTTCCTCTTGTTTGTAAAGTGCAACATCCAAAGCCATTGGTTGCTTATATAAAATTGGAGACAAGTCTAAATTCTTCAATTTCCAGTTGCTCAAAGCTTCTTTCATTTCTAATCTATCCGACTGACCAACCATTTCATTCACAGTTCTGAAACCTAATTCAGCCATAATCTCACGTAATTCTGTTGCCAAGAAAGTAAATAAATTTACTACATGGTCAGCTTCACCCGTGTACATAGCACGTAAACGAGGGTCTTGCGTGGCTACGCCTACTGGACAAGTATTCACGTGACATTTACGCATCATAATACATCCTGCAGTAACTAAGGCTGCCGTTGCAACTCCGAATTCTTCCGCACCTAAAAGAGCTGCAACCGCAAGGTCTTTACCCGTTCTGATTTGTCCATCTGTTTGAACCGTTACACGTCCACGCAATTTGTTGCGTACCAATGTTTGATGTGCTTCTGCTAAACCAAGTTCCCAAGGTAAACCAGCGTGACGAATTGATGAAAGTGGTGATGCCCCAGTTCCTCCATCGTGTCCTGCAATCAAAATATGGTCAGCATGAGCTTTCGCAACACCCGCCGCAATTGTTCCAACTCCTGCTTCAGAAACTAATTTCACTGAAATACGAGCGGCACGGTTAGCATTTTTCAAATCAAAGATTAATTGTGCTAAATCTTCAATAGAATAAATATCGTGGTGAGGTGGTGGTGAAATCAAACCTACGCCTGGCGTTGAATGACGAGTTTTTCCAATCCAGTCATCCACTTTGTGTCCTGGTAATTGTCCACCTTCTCCAGGTTTTGCACCCTGAGCCATTTTAATTTGAAGTTCAGACGCATTTGTTAGATAATGAGCTGTAACTCCAAAACGGCCAGAAGCAACTTGTTTAATCGCTGAATTTAACCAATCTCCATTGGGCAATTTATCAAAACGGATTGGGTCTTCTCCACCTTCTCCCGAGTTTGATTTACCGCCAATACGGTTCATGGCAATTGCCAAAGTTGTGTGGGCTTCGTAAGAAATTGAACCGAAAGACATCGCACCCGTAGCAAAACGCTTGAAAATACTTTCGATTGGTTCTACTTCACTAATATCAATTGACTTTCCTTTCTTGAATTTCAATAATCCACGGAGTGTTAAAGCTCTTTCAGCTTGGTCATCAATTATTTTTGAATATTTTTTATACAAAGCATAGTTATTCGCTTTCGTCGATTGTTGCAACAAGTGAATCGTCTCAGGATTGAATAAGTGAGCTTCTCCACGTTGTTTCCATTGATAAATACCACCAACTTCCAATTTTGGATTAGCTACTGGTACTTCTGGATAACCATTTTTATGCTTAATCAACGCTTCTTTAGCAATTCCTTCTAAGTCGATACCGCCAATTCTTGAAATGGCTCCCGTGAAATAAGCATCAACCACATCTCTACTCAAACCAACGATTTCAAAAATTTGAGCTCCTTGGTATGACTGAAGAGTTGAAATACCCATCTTAGAGAATATTTTCAATAATTCACCGTCAACCGCTTTGATATAATTCGCTTGTAATTTTTCGTAAGGATAATCAACTTGAAGAATACCTTTTTCTTTCATTCCATTAATTGTCTCGAATGCCATATACGGATTTACCGCCGATGCTCCAAAACCAATCAAAGTGGCAAATTGATGCGTTTCCCAAACGTCTCCCGCCTCCACAATTAAACCAACTTGAGCTCTTTTACCTTTGCGAATTAAATGATGATGCACTGCTGCAACCGCCAATAAAGATGGAATCGGAGCGTGCGATGAATCAACACCTCGGTCGGTCAAAAGGATAATTGCGTATTCATCATCAACGGCATCTTCGGCGTATTGACAAATTCTATCCAATGCTCTTTTCAATTCTCCTACTTTTCCATTAGCACGGAAAGTAGTATGGATTGATTTTGTTTGGAAGTTTTTATGGTCTATCCAACGGATTTTCTCTATTTCCTCATTAGTCAAAACAGGCTGACGGATTTCAATCTGGCGACAATGTTCGGGCGATTCTTTGAGTAAGTTTCTCAATCCACCAATATCCGAAAGCAAAGACATTACCGTACGTTCACGGATAGAATCAATCGGAGGGTTGGTTACTTGAGCAAATAATTGCTTGAAATAATAAGATAAATGTTGAGCTTGGTCTGAAAGAATTGCCAAAGGTGTATCAACGCCCATTGAACCAAGTGCTTCTTTACCCGTTTCAACCATTTGAGCTAACAAAACTCTTAAATCTTCCGTAGTAAATCCAAATACTTGCTGACGCAATAACAACTCACGTTCAAACGGCGTACGATATTCTGAACCAGGTTTTGGTAAATCTTCTACTTTAATTTTATTCGTTTTCAACCATTCACCATAAGGTTGTTGTTGACAAATTGCTTCTTTTAATTCAGTATCTGGAATAATACGCCCAGCTTCCATATCCACCACAAACATTTTACCTGGTTGTAAACGACCTTTTGATACAATTTTAGCAGGGTCAATATCCAAAACACCCGCTTCGGATGCCATAATCACAAAATCATCATCCGTAACCCAGTATCTTGATGGACGTAAACCATTTCTATCTAAAGTTGCTCCAATCATTTTTCCGTCGGTAAATGAAATAGAAGCTGGGCCATCCCAAGGCTCCATCATGGCAGCGTGATATTCGTAGAAGTCTTTCTTATACTGTTCCATCTGCTCATTTCCATCCCAAGCTTCAGGAATCAACATCATCATCACGTGTGGAAGCGAACGACCACTCATGTACAATAATTCGATGGCATTATCTAAAATAGCTGAATCTGACTGTCCTAATTGACAAGTTGGCAGAATCATATCCATTTCTTCTTTCGTAAAATGCTCTGATTCAAACAAAGCAGACTGAGCTTGCATCCAAGCCGCATTTCCTTTTACCGTATTGATTTCACCGTTGTGACCGATAAAGCGGAAAGGCTGAGCCAATTTCCACTCTGGGAAAGTATTGGTTGAGAAACGAGAGTGAACAATTGCCAAAGCAGAAGTAAATTCTTCTCGTTTCAAATCATCAAAATATCCTGGAACTTGCATCGTCGTCAACATCCCTTTATAAATAATGGTACGTGCCGAAAGCGAAGCAAAATAGAATTTATTATCTAAGCCTTTTACAGTTTCATTAATTATACGAGCTGTAACTTGACGGAAAACGTATAATTTACGTTCAAATGCCATTTCATCCGTAACCGTTGCGGGGCGTTTGATGAAAAGCTGTTCCATTTGTGGCTCAGTATTACCTGATTCTGCACCTTGGATTTCGATATTTGTGCAAGGTACTACTCGGTAACCTAGAATTTCCAAGCCTAATTTCTTAGCCTTGCGAGTAATAATTTCCTTACATTCTTCACGAGTTTGAACATCTTTAGGGAAAAAAGTCATACCTACTCCGTATTCACCCGCCGCTGGCAAATCAATACTAAGTTTGGTACATTCTTCCAAAAAGAATTCGTGAGGAATTTGAAGGAGAATACCTGCTCCATCACCAGAGTTAGGGTCACAACCGCAAGCACCACGGTGATCCATACGGATTAACATTTGGATTGCGTCAGCCACAACTTTGTGCGACTTCCGTCCTTTCATGTTCGCAACGAAACCGATTCCGCAAGCATCATGCTCGAATTCTTTGCGATACAACCCTTTATTGTCGAAATTAGTCATGGTATTATTTTTTGGCTTTTAACAGAACAACCTTTTTAGTAGTTGCAGTCCGAATTTTCCAGATTACTAAGATTTCTCTTAACAATATAATCTACTTAATGTTAGTGGAAAATGTTTTTGTTTTATAACTAATTTAATAAAACTAAGATTATTAAGGAAGTTTTAAGACTAAAAACAAAATTTTATGTATTGAATTTAACAAAACCAATTACTTTCTATTTTGCTGTTACAAATATATACAAGAAAATCTTTGGAAAAAACAGGGTTTTGCCGAATAATCATTGGAATTATACAATTTCAAGATTATACAAAATTTATTCTTGGTTAGATACAATTTTAAGAATTACATCCAAAAATCTTATTTTTCAATATTTTGCAAAAATACTATTAAAAATAACGTTTTTATTCATCTAATTGAACAATTTAACCAAAAATAAAAACAATTTTAATTCAATTTAAACCAATAATTCCATCTTTATCATTAATTGACAAACGAATTGATTTTTTGAAAAAAAATCTAAAATCTATTGCCCTTATTGATTGATACCGCCTGTATTTCAACACGCAAAAGTATGACAATGGTATTTTGACAATCATTCGAAAAGACAACATTAAATTTACGGGAATTCAGTAAATTGAACAAGTAAATCAATTTACTATAAAAAATGAGCAAATAGGAAACTCAATACGTAGATTTACTCGCTTAAATTAACAAATAAAATCAATAGATTGATACAACCTTTTTTTAGAAAAAACTGTCTTTACATTACTTATGAAGAAACTCTACCTAATTTTTATTATATTTTTAGCTTTCATTTCACCCACATTTGCAACGCACATTGTGGGCGGTGAAATCGAATTGTTATCGGTAAAAAATCAAGTCGATATAACGCATAAACTGAATCTAAATTTATATTTTGACGATATAAATGGTCAAATTGGAGCTTTAGACCAGACGGTTACTGTTGGCGTATTTCGAAAAAGTGATAATATTTTAATGGGGTATGTAATACTTCCGCTCGTAAATAATAATTTAATTTCTTACACAAATCCAGCTTGCGTGCAAAGTGATGCCGTCCGGACTCGGTTAATTCAATATAGCTCATTAATTTACCTCAATCCAGATATATTTAATGATTCTCAAGGATATTATATCGTTTGGGAGCGTTGCTGCAGAAATAATATTATTTCAAATATTCAAAATCCCGCCGATGCTGCATCGGTATTTTATATGTCTTTTCCTGCTCAAAAACGCAATGGGGACATATTTATCAACTCCTCACCTACTTTCAAAACTCTAACGGGCGATTATATCTGTCTAAATAGGCCATTTACTTTTGAGTTCGGAGCAACGGATATTGATGGAGATAGTTTAGTGTACAGTTTAGTTACGCCTTACAACGGATTCAGCAATAAGTTAAATCCCAAACCAGACCTTCCTTTTGGGAGTAGTAATTATCCATTAGTAAAATGGGGAACTGGCTACGAAATCAATAACATTATGGGTGGGACAGTTCCTTTGCGGGTAAATTCAAGAACTGGACAACTTACTACAACCGTAGATAAAGAAGGACTTTATGTTTTTTGCGTGTTAACGGAAGAATACCGAAAGGGTGTAAAAATCGGAGAAGTGCGTCGAGACTTTCAATTAAAAGCACTCGATTGCCCAATTAACAAACCACCTATGACTTTGTTTAGAGAAAAAGGGAAAAGCGAAGTGTATAATTCTTCAACGATTCTCTACATAAAAGCGGGCGAGAAGAAATGTATTACTTTGTTAAGCAATGACCCCGATATCAATCAATCTTTGAGTTTGAAGGTAAATCCCATTAATTTCAAAAATTTACCCACCATTTCTCCTTCTACAATAAAAACTTCAGGCTCAAAAGATACGTTGCGGGCGGAAATTTGCTTTGATGATTGTACTGAATCTAACGACGGAAAACCTTTAATTTTTGATGTAATAGCTTCCGACAATGGCTGTCCGCAACCGTTGACAAGCACGCTTAGAATGCAAATTTATATTGAACCTCGTCTGAATAATCCACCAATCGTTAGCACCGATTTACCAAATCAAAGTGGAGAAACTGATATTGGAAAGTTACTTAAATTTAATATTTTCGGAGATGATAAAGACAACGATAATATTACAGTCACCGCTCGTGGAAGGGGTTTTTCACTCGCCCAAGTTGGGATGACCTTTGCAGGAGGTTCAGGCATCGGAAAATTGACTTCGCCATTTAGTTGGACACCAATCTGCGACCCAACGCATAAAGGAGATTACATCGTAGATTTTATTTTAACGGATACTCGTTGTGGAAAAAATTTAAAAGATAGCATTTCTGTAACCTTAAAATCAATCAGTCCAATCAGTGACCCTCCCGAAGTAAAAACCAGCCTTTTAAAAAATGATATCGAAGTAATTTTGGACGGAACAGAACCGCAACCTATCAATTTTGATGTCATTTCACAAGACCCAAATTTTGATCCTTTAAAACTCTACGCCCAACCAAAAGGCTTTGATTTAAAAACGGTTGGCATAATTTGGACGGATAAAGATGGAATTGCGAAAATCATTAATCCTTTTGTTTGGAAGCCCGATTGTAGTTTATTGAAAGGAAAAGACCAAGTTGAGTACAGAATTGATTTCATCACTGAAGATAATTCTTGTAATCCCAATCGTTTTGATACAGTTTCGGTAAAAATTACGTTGAAAAATAAACTCGCAAACTTCGATTTATTCAAACCCACTAATATTTTCACGCCCAACGGAGATGGAAAAAACGATTATTTCACGTTGGATTTACCAGAAAATAACTGTTCTGAAAAATTTGAATATATTGAGGTATTTACCCGCTGGGGAAGTTCGGTATTTAAATCAGTCGATAGAAATTTCAAATGGTCGGGGGGGGAATTATCTTCCGCCGATTATTATTACTATTTAAAATTCACCGTCAAAGAGTTTAAAGGATGGGTAAGTTTAGTACGTTAAACAATTTTTCAGCAATCTTCTGTTAAAAATAACAAAATAAATCCTTCAACTATTGCTTAAAACAATAATTGAAGGATTTATTTTGTACTCAGATGACGTTTATTTATGCTTTTGAAAATTTAAAATATGGTTTCTTAATAAGATGTGGAGCAAGTCCTAAACCCGTTAAGATTAAACCAAAAATGAAAAGTGTACTTGTATCAGCAAAAAACTGACCCGATGCTAAAATTCCCATCACCAAGATAGTTGAAAGTGGCAATGAAAATGCTAAAATGAGTACCGCCAAGTTCATATCAAAAGTTCTTCTCTCTTTTGCGTAATTCTTATCCTCTTCTTTCAAATTTATTGCTGAAATATGGGCAAAAGGCCAAAAGCTACAAGAACTCAACGGTACAACCACAGCTAAAAGGATGAGGTTGGGATTATTAATATTAAAAACTTTAATCATTAAAACACTGAATAAGAGCGTAATGCCTGCTCTGAAAAGCAATATTGAACTGACTAACTTTATTTTTCCTTCTTTAAATTGAACTGCCAAGCCAATATAAATCAACACTAAAGGAGTCATTAAACTACTCGCACGATTGAATAATTCCGATACAACTGTTGGCATTGAAGTCATGTTGACTCCAAACGATAAAAATCCAATCGCCAATAACATGATGATATTGATGGGTTCTTTCACTAAACTGAGCAACAAACTTTTTACTTTTCCTTTTTCTTGTACATCCTCCGTTTGATTATTTTTCATGTACATATTCAACGCAATGAAATACAAAAAATTCAATGCAAAAAACTTGTTTCCTACATCACCCATTGCCGCTAAGGCGAGTGAATCATCCCCTAAAAACTCGTTAATAAATGGAAAACTTGATAAACCTGGTGCTAAAGACGGTAACAACATCGTGAGCGTTCTGCCAGAGGTACTGTCTTTGTCGATGCCAAAAATAGGCAAAAAATATGGAGCTGATAAGAATATAAAAAAGTTAAAACCAAGCGTTAAAATTGGATAAATAAGTAACGAAAAACTTATTTTAATTCCCATCAAAGCGATAAAAACCGTTGAAGGTAATGCGATAGACAGAATGATTTCTTTAATACCGTTTATCTCAGTTTTGTTCTTGATTTTACCTCTAAGTGCAAACCCTAATCCTATTAATAGAATTAGGATAAGCGTTTTTTGTACTGCTTCGAGCATAATTTTCCCTGAAAAAAGGTGAATTAAATGTTTGTTGTATGATGAAATAAATACTCAACTAATTAATTTGGAGAAGTCATAGACTTCCCCAAATCCTTATAATCTATGACAAAAAACTAAGATAACTCACCTAATGCTTTCACAAAGAGTTTCATTTCATCCATAGTTCCCATACTAACTCTGCACCAAGGCTTATTTTGAATATCAAAAGCTCTAACCATAATTCCTTTAGAAGTCATTTTGGCAAGGAATTCTTTTCCTGGAATATTAATCGGAAAAATAACAAAATTGGTATAAGATGGAATGTATTTGTAATTCATCTTCGTCAGATTTTCATATACGTACGATTTACATTCTGTGTTCAATTTCTTAGTCATAGATTGGAAATCTGCATCTTCAAAACTGGCCATAGCTCCTAAAACTGAAGTATGAGAAATTCCCATTCCACCTCTTGTAATTTTTTGAATTTTATCCAAGAATTCAGGTTGTGCCACTGCGTAACCAACACGAAGACCAGCCATACCCATGATTTTTGAGAATGTACGAGCGATGATTACATTCTTCTTTTGAGAAAGTAACGAAACCATACTTTCAGTACCAGTGCCCTCGGCTAATTCAAGATAAGCTTCATCAATAAAAATTGGCACTTTTTCCGACACTCTTGAACAGAAATCTAATAAATCTTTACCCGCTGTAATACTACCAACTGGGTTGTTAGGGTTACAGATATAAACCATTTTCGTATCTTTATCAATCGCTGCTTCCATTGCTTTTAAATCATGCGACCAATCGCTTTTACATGGAATCGCCTTCCACGTAGCTCCAACTGATTCCGCCACTCGAATTAAAGACATATAAGTTGGGTCAGCCGAAACTACATTTCCACCTTTCATGAATAACACTAAAGCTACTTTTTCAAGTAAATCAGATGAACCAGGTCCCATCATAATATGGTTAGTTGTTACACCTTCTTTTTTAGCAATTTTATCAACCAAAGAAGCTAATTCTTTCCAAGAATAACGATTTCCTCCAGCCACAGAATCACAAACTGCTTTTTTAGTACTTTCTGGCGGACCATAAGGGTTTTCGTTTGCATTCAAACGAGCTACCATAGCAGCAACATTTGGTTTTTCATCTAAAAAATATTCTCGTACAAGCGGACTATAATACAGTCTGTTTTGCATATCAACCTTAAAAGATGCTTGAGGAAAAGCTCCCATCGAGATATGTGGAGCCAAAGCCATACCACTAATTGTCATCAAGCCCGACTTTAAAAGATTGCGTCTGTTAATCGTGTTTTTCATGGAGATTCTTAGATTTTGTTTGAATAAATGTTTTTTTGTTGATAAGCCTGAGCGTAAAACACTTTTGTGAATTATCTCAACAATTGTTAAGCACTTTGAAAATTAGAATAATGGACAATTTTAGATTCAGTAATCGAATACCTACCGAAATTTCTAAAATATATCGCTAATATCACTTTAGACATTAGCCCAATAATGAGTAAAAGTTTTTATCATTTATTATCAGGGTTTTGGTTGAAGGTTTCTCTTTCAGAACCAAAACTTACAAAACTCCGACCGCTCGGCTTGTATTATTTGGACTGAAGAGAAAATATTAAAAATGGCAATGTATTTTCTCAGTCAAAAATTCAATGAAAATAACAAACAAATTCTTCCAAAATAATCCTATCGTTTGTTCGAAGCAAAAAAGATAATGTTTAAAATCCACTCTTTAATTAAGAAGGATAAACAAAAATCAAACACATCTCATTTTGCGGTCGGAAAGGAAGTATTTGAAGGATAATAATTGTATTTATTCAAGAATTATTAACTAAAAGTAGTGGTTCATTTTATGAAATAAAAGAGAATTGATGAAAAAATATAAAAATGCACTAATATTACTTTTTAAATTATATTTATTATTAATAAAATATAATTTAAAAAGTAATATTGGATATAGTTCAAACAAAAACAGGCGATAACTAAAAAAAAACTATGTTTAATAAATACTCTAAAATTGAATATTTATTGAATATTATAAAAAAATAAGATTTAATTATAACCAAAAATTACTTAATTATTGAAATATTAACAAAAATAGGTTTTTAAAAACAATCTAAATATCGACAAAAATATTGCAATATTCCAATATTTGAGTATTTATAACACGACAAATTTGAGTATTTTTATCCAAACAAAAAGGGAGAATCCATACGAATTCTCCCTTTTGCTCAGCGGTTAAATATAATATTTTACGAATTACCTTTTATATGACACCACGTCAATTCCTAATCCATCCTCGGCTAAAACTGTATTTGGAAAGACCGATTGAGCTTCGCTGAGAAGTGGTTCCAAATCTTTGTATCGAGATGAAAAGTGGCCAATAATTAATTTACCAACATTTGCTTTCTTAGCCATTTTTCCAGCTTGCTTTGCCGTTGAGTGACAAGTTTGTGTTGCTCTTGGCAGTAAATCATGGAGAAAAGTAGCTTCGTGGTACAACAAATCTACATTTTTAATTATGTCAATGGTAGGTTTATAATAGAGCGTATCCGAACAAAAAGCGTAACTCTTTGTCTTTGAGGTAGGAATGGTATATTCCTCATTTTTGTACTTTATCTCACCATTTTCAAATAAAATATCTTCCCCAATTTTCAATAGTCTAATTTGCTCTATCGTAAGGTCAGAAGGCATGGTTTCTTTGATAATTTTTCGTTTTTGGGGCTTTTCTCTAAACAAAAAACCACAACATGGCACACGATGGATTAATGGAATAGTTGTCACGGTAACTTGTTCATTTTCAAATAATTGGTACGACTTTTCCGTCTCAGTTTCAATAAAATGCACCTTAAAATTCAACCAAGAATCAGAATATTTAAGTTGAATAGTAATAATTTCAGCGAGTCCTTTTGGTCCAAAAATCCATAAATCATCCGTTCTTCGGTGCATATTTAAGGTAGAAATCAAACCAATCAAACCAAAATAATGATCACCATGAAGGTGCGTAATGAAGATATACTTCAAACGAGTTGGCCGAAGTTTATACCGAAGTAACTGATTTTGAGTACCTTCCCCACAATCAATTAAATATCCATCCTGCTCGATTTGCAAGTAATGAGCAGTCGGGTTTCTGCCGAGAACAGGTGTAGCTGAGCCTGTTCCTAAAATAGTTAAATGAATACTCAAGGTTGTTATCAGTTATTGGTTAGTTGTTATCAGAAAACCATTTTCACTAAAATGATGAGAAATCAATTTCATTAAATTATTTCAAAAATAATTAATGAATGATAACCAAATTAAAAAAGCCTTATCAAACTAACGTAAGACAAGGCTTTTTTGTTTATGAGTTTTGAAATCAATAGTCTTCCTCTTTTCCTCCATCACCATATTCGCCATGGTCATATTCATCGTCTTCGTCAGACTGAAAATCGTTTTCTAATTCATTCAAATAAACGGCATCAATCGCCTCTTGCACTGTTGGCATCACCGTTAAATCTTCAATTTTTGCCCCATCTAATTGGTCAATAATATCTTGATTTTTCGTTACAATTATTAAAAGCCCCAATTCATTCAAACAAATTTTGTTTGCCTTACGAATCAACGAAACTCCAAAACCATCTAATTCTTCAATAGAATTAAACTCCATAATCATATTTCCGTAGCCTTCTCTAAAAAGTTTTCTGACAATTTCTTCGAGGCTGGATGAGTTTTCCTGTGTTAAAGAAGTCTCTTTAAGTTCGATTAGAGCGAATTGCTCATTTTTTTCTACCTTAAATTCCATAAAATTTTAAAATCTTTTTGTTTTTAATTTGATGTAAAATTACTGATTTGAAACCAAATAATTGTTAATGTTAGTTTCAACTCTTTTCAAAACGTCATTGGTATTATCTTTTTCAAACTTTTTACCCGTAACTTTTTCAAAAAGTTCGATATAACGCTCTGAAATTTGATTTACCCACTCATCTGACATTTCTGGAATCGATTGTCCATCTTTTCCTTGAAAACCATTCGCAATCAACCATTCTCTTACAAATTCTTTAGATAATTGTTTCTGAGCTTCTCCTTTATCTTGACGCTCTTGGTAACCTTCTAAATAAAAATATCTTGAAGAATCAGGCGTGTGAATTTCGTCAATTAACGTAATTTGTCCATCTTTATTACCAAATTCGTACTTTGTATCCACCAAAATCAAACCTTGTTCCGCTGCCATTTCAGTACCTTTTGCAAACAATGCAAACGTATATTTCTCCAACTGAACGTATTCATTTTCAGTAACTAAGCCTTGAGCAAGAATTTCTTCACGAGAAATATCTTCGTCGTGTCCTTCGTGTGCCTTAGTTGTTGGTGTAATAATTGGTGTTGGTAATTTATCATTTTCCTTCAAGCCTTCTGGCAAAGTAACGCCACATAAAACTCGCAAACCAGATTTGTAAGTACGCCAAGCATGACCAGCTAAATATCCTCTCACGACCATTTCAACTGGGTACGTTTCGCATTTCAAACCTACGCTTACATTCGGGTCAGGAGTAGCCACAAGCCAGTTAGGAACAACATCCCGGGTTGCATTCAAAAAGTGTTCCGCAATTTGATTCAACACTTGTCCTTTATAAGGAATTGCTCTCGGAAGCACTACATCAAAGGCTGAAATCCTATCAGAAGCAATCATCACCAACAGGTTATCAAAGGAATAAACATCACGTACTTTACCTTTGTAAAAGCCTGTTTGTTCGGGAAAATTAAAATTTGTTATTTGTATTGTGTTCATATTTGTGTAGGAAATAGGTATGAAGTATAAAGTATAAGTAATAATTATGATTTATATCTCATACCTACTACCTCATAGCTAATGCTTCCCACCTATCTACCTAAAAAAAATTACATTCTTTCAATTACAATTGCCGTTGCACCTCCGCCACCATTACAAATTCCTGCTGCACCGTATCTTCCTTTTGTGTGTTTGAGAACTGATATTAATGTTGTTAAAATTCTTGCTCCCGATGCTCCCAGTGGATGACCTAAAGAAACAGCACCTCCAAAAATATTTACTTTTTTGTGAGGAATTTCAAGCATTTTTTCAAACGCCAAAGGTACAACTGAAAATGCTTCGTTTATCTCAAAATAATCAATTTCTTCTTTGATTAAGTTTGCCATTTTAATGGCTTTGGGAACCGCAACCGTTGGAGTTGTAGTGAATAAAGCAGGTTCTTGTTCTGCATCGGCAAAACCAATAATTTTTGCTAATGGCAATAAGCCCAACTTTTCGGCCTTTTTTCTCGACATCAAAACTAATGCCGAAGCTCCATCATTCAAAGTTGAAGAGTTAGCTGCAGTGACAGTTCCTCTTTTTTCAAAAGCTGATTTCAGAGTTGGAATTTTCTCAAAATTAACATTTTTGTATTCTTCATCCTCCGAAACGGTGATTGTTCCTTTTCTCGTTTGAACTTCCACTGGAATAATTTCATCCTTGAAATAACCGTTCTCAGTTGCTTCTGCCGCACGTTTGTACGAATCAATGGCATAATTATCCTGTGCTTCACGACTAAAACCATACTTACGAGCAGTTTGATCAGCGTAAAAACCCATCGCAATTTGGTCATAAGCATCCATTAGGCCATCTTTTTCTAATCCATCAACCAGCGTTCCCGAACCATATTTATAGCCAAATCTCGCTCTCGGAACGTAGAATGGGGCATTTGACATACTTTCCATTCCTCCAGCCACTGCTACTTCTGTGATTCCTAACATAATGCTCTGAGCGGCATAAATAATAGCTTTTGCTCCCGAGGCACACACTTTATTAACAGTTGTACAACGAACTTGATACGGTAAACCAGCTCCAATTGCCGCTTGACGAGCAGGTGCTTGTCCAACATTTGCAGAAACTACGTTTCCCATAATAACTTCTTCAACCATTTCAGGTTTGATCCCCGCCTTTTCAATAGCACCTTTAATGGCGATACTTCCTAATTCAGTGGCCGAGAGGCTTGATAATGCCCCTCCAAAACTTCCAATCGGCGTTCTTACGGCCGACACAATATACACTTCTTGCGTATTCATAAATTTATACTTACCAGTTTTGCGTGATTCGTGACTCTTTACTTTTTACTAAATTTTGTCTTTGTTGAATATATTGAACTTCATTATTTTTCATACCATCCAAAATAGTTTTGGCCTTTTCTTTTTGAGAATCTTCTTTGGCAACTTCTGCTTTTTCTTGTTGCGTTTGCGGCGGAGGATTAGGCAGATTATTTTTAGGCTTGGAGGGATTCTCGACTTTATTCCGTTGCGATTTATATTGTTTTTTCAACAGTTCATAATTATAACGAGCAATTTCGTTATCTGGCTTTAGAATTAATGCTTCTTTAAACAAAGTTAATGCACGAACAGTGTCTTTTTCATTACAAAATATAATTCCTAATTGTGAATAAGTAGTTGATGCCAAATTTGGCTCCTTCAAACTCGCCAATTGAGCATATTTTTTACGAGCAGCCAAGGTATCTTTCAACTCAAATAATGAATGAGCATAATTTAAAGTTACTTCAGATGGGGTAAAAAAAGACTGCTTGGAAAGAAGTTGGTACTGCAAAGATGCCTCCTGATAATCGCCTTTCAAATAAGCTCTCTGTGCATCTAACGTAGCTTTATTCCGAATATTTACTTTCGTGAATGAGCTATTATCAATTATCCAGAGAAATATGTAAAAAATTATTGAGTTTATGTTTTTAGATAGTTAAGTCAAAATAAAAATTATCAATTAATATAATAGATAACCAATAAAAATACCAGATGCAGAAAGGACACTAAAAAGAAGGGCTATAATTGAAACGTTCTGATGGTAAAGAATACATCAATTCCGAGCAAAAATAATGCAATGATTAGAAAATAAAAATATTTATTTGCGATTACATCTATTTGACGTTCGTCAATGAGGTTAGTTGAAATATCTTCTACCTTAGTTATCAATTCATTAAAACTATTCGAGACAGTATTAATTTCCAGATAATTCCCCCGAGTATCGGCGGCAATTTTTTTCAAAGATGCAGAGGCCAACTTTGTCACGACGATATTTCCATTTTCATCTTTTTTAAAGCTTTTCCCATCCCGAAGCGTAATTCCGTTGGCCGTTCCAACGCCCACCACAAAAAAGTTTATGCCTTTTTGTCGAATTTGTGAAATGAGTGGTTTATTATCACCCCCAAAGTTTTCACCATCACTGATTAATATAATTACTTTCGACTGAGTTTTTGATTTTGTTTTTGACAATTTACTAACCGCCAATTCCAGAGCAGGCGTAAAGTTTGTACCACCACCAGGCAGTAAATTAGTATTTATTTTGGGAACAAAAAGATTAATCGCATTTCTGTCAAACGTCAATGGAGACAGAACAAAAGCATCTTCCGAAAAAACAATTAATCCAACTCGGTCTTTATCAAAATGATTAATGAAACGATTAATCTCAAACTTAGCTTTTTCAATTCTACTCGGCTGAATATCAGTCGCATCCATTGATTTTGAAACATCAATTAGCAGAAAAATATCTTTCCCCTGAGCTTTTACTGTTCCCTTCAATTCTCCAAAAGATGGATTTAATAACGCTAATAATAACAAACCAAAATAAACACTTCTTAATAAGAATTTCAAAACACTCGACCCCGCAGAAACATCCAATCGCCGAGCAATCCAAAATATACGACCAAGATAAATGAGGTATAAAATGAAGAATATTACTAAAAACCACTGTTCAGTTGTACTAAATTCTGAGGTTAAATTCATATTGCCCGAATGGGAAAATTTCCGTTTTGTGTTGTCTAAAATCGTTATTAATGCGAAAATAACGAAAAGGTGTTACATATTATTGAAATAGATTTATCAAATTTCAAATAGTTGATAAATCTGGTTTTTCCATCATGTACGATTACCTTTCGGATACTTTTATTTGGTAAACATCAATTTTTATTGGTAAGTACCTGACTCATCACACTATTCAGAGAAAATAAGCCTTAATTTTCTTACCTTTACGTTCGAAAAAAATATAGAATATGAGAGAATTTGAAAAAGAGGATAAAATAACTCATCCTAAAGAAAAGAAGCAAGCAGAAAACCAATTTGAAGTTACCGAAGATGTACAGTTATTGACTTTTTTATTGGCAAAAATGCCTAAAAAAAGTCGTCATAATGTAAAAGCTATTCTAAGAGATAAACAAGTATTAGTTGATAATCGGGCGGTTACGCAGTTTAACCACATTCTAAAACCGAAGCAAATTGTCAGTATTAAAGATGGTAAAGCTCCCCAAGAACAAAGGTATCGTGGCTTAAAAATCATTTTTGAAGACCAACATTTAATCATCATTGAAAAACAAGAAGGAACGCTTTCGATTGCCACTGAAAAACAAAAACTGCACAATGCGTACAGTATTTTGAGTGATCATATCAAGAAGGAAGATCCGAGAAATAGAATATTTGTGGTTCACCGACTCGACCGTGAAACTTCTGGTTTGATGATGTTTGCCAAAAGCGAGAAGGTTCAAAAACTATTACAGGAATCTTGGAATGCAACCATTCAAGAGCGGACTTATTTGGCGGTAACGGAAGGTCAAGTAAGAAATTCAGAGGGAACAATTGAATCTTACTTAGTTGAAAACAAAGCACTTACTGTTTACTCAACCAATAACCCAGACCACGGGAAGCACGCTATTACGCACTACGAAACACTAAAAGCTACCGAAGAACACTCCCTTTTGAAGGTTAATTTAGAAACTGGGCGGAAAAACCAAATTCGTGTACACATGAAAGACCTCGGAAATCCAATTGTGGGCGATGAAAAATATGGTTCTAAAACTGACCCAATTGGTCGTTTGGGACTTCATGCTTGGGTTTTGTCATTCATTCACCCAATGACTAACGAAGAAATGTATTTCGAAACCCCAATTCCAAAGAAATTTTTGTGGTTATTTTAGCCATTAGGTAGATACAAGCCAACTGCTTGTATCTACCTAACTTTCCCCTCAGAACCACTTTCCGAAGGCGTTAATTCAAATATATTTCTTGGAAATAATCCTTCTTCGCTACGGTGCGAAACGTACAAAATTGTCGTCGCCGTTTCATTCGCAATTTTATTGATTAATGACACGACCAATGATGTATTATGGTCGTCTAAACCTGCAATCGCTTCATCTAAAATCAGTAATGGGGGATGTTTTATCATGGCACGAATCACCAATGCTAATCGCTGTTGTCCCGAAGAAAGAAAACAAAAAGGTTTATTTGCAATATTTGCCATTCCCACTAACAAAAGCCATTCTCTGGCGTATTTCACGTGTAAATCGGAAGGATTTACGTACAATCCGATGGAATCATAAAAACCCGAAATAATCATTTGTTCCAGTGTATGATTAGAACTAAACAGATCGGTCATGCTGGGCGTTACATAGCCAATTTTATCTTTTATTGCCCAAACACTTTCGCCTGAGCCTTTTTTCTTACCAAATAAGATTAAATTTTGTCCATAGCCTTTAGGATTATCCCCCGTTATCATCGAAAGAATGGTAGTTTTCCCAGAGCCATTTGGCCCAATTAAATGCCAAAATTCCCCTTTACAAATTGTCCAAGTTATCTGATTTAAAATGGGTTTTTCGTTATAACTCACACTAACGTTATAAAACTCAATCAATGCTTCATTTTGCAAATCATACCTAAAAGTAGTCGGCGGAATTGTACCCAATAAATAATCATCCAAATCTGAATGATATTTATCAAATGCTTGATAATCTTGATGATAGACTAATTTATCGTCTTTTTGGAGGCTGAGGATATTGGTTATAAAAGGTAATAAATCCCTTTTTCGATGAAGAATTTGAATAAAAACAACTTCGTTTTCCCTTTCACATAATTGGTTTTGTAGCGATTCTCTGGCAGCAATATCAAGATTATCGAACGGGTTATCCAAGATGATAAAATCAACCTTTTGCGTCATTAAATAATTCAATAATGCCTTTTTTTGCTCACCACTCGACATTGACTTCAAACTTCTATTCAAAGACTCCGTAACCTTGGTGAAACCATGACGATTTTCATCATCTAAAACCTCATCAATGGTAATTTTGGAGAAAAGCAATCCTTCTAATGCGTTAAATATTTCAAATACCCCTTTTGCCTTTTTAGACAATATTTGTTGGATAAAAGGCTGTTTATTGACTTCGTTATAGAGAAAAATTGCGTAGTGATTCGGCATTTCTAAAGGTATTTCTGTTGTTTTGACAACCAAGTTACGGCATAAATTTCATTTAGAAACACCATCTTGAAGACAATTTCTCTTCGTATTTTTTAAAAAAATATTAGAAACCAAACTTAAATCATGAAAGTGAAACTTAATAAATGTGTAATTTTACGATAAAACCACACTTAAAATTACTCAATTATGAAAGTACTTAGAACCGCCATTATTCTATTATTTTTGCTTGTACAGTTTCAATCCGCATTTGCCCAATTACCTTGTGGAAATGAAAATATTGGTAAAGAACAAGAAGCCATTTCTCAACAATTAATTCAACAATACAGTCATTTTTCCAAACAAAATCTCGCTGGCTCCCCTCCCACCTACATTGCCGTAAAACCTCATTTTGTAAGAACTGATGCTGGAGTAACCAATTTGAATATGGCAGCGTTTAACAATGCTGTCGCCATCGCTAATCAATATTTCATCAATTCTGGTATTCAGTTTTATATTTGTGGTACGCCCGCAAACGTTCCCAATTACATCAATAAAACGGCGATGTATAATTGGGATACCAACGGTTTCAATCGGGATTCAATTTCTAATGCAAACAATGTAAATAATGCTCACAACATTTATTTTAGCAATAGTCTCGGTGGAGTTGGTGGCTTTTCTTTCGGAATGACCCAAAGTAAAACCAATAACCGAACTTTTGTTTTAAATGGACAGGCCAATGATGGGAAAACTTTAATTCACGAATTAGGACATTATTTCAACTTAGCTCATACATTCAATAATAGTGATGCCGTAACCATTCCTTCGAGAGAATTAGTTACTCGAAATAACACTGAAACTGCCCCAAGACTATCCGCAAATTGCTTAACAACCGGCGATTTCATTTGTGATACTCCCGCTGATTCTTATAATTTGAGCAATGGACAACTATCAGGTTGTAATAGTACAGGATTAGGAATTACTGCCGTAGATGCCAACGGCGACCATTTTATTCCATCTCCAACCAACGTGATGAGTTATTATTTTTGTACAAAACAAACGATTACTCCACTCCAATACATCAGAATGAATGCCGCTTTGGCTGTGAATAATACGCCAAGTTCCAATCCAAATAATGCTTATACGCTCGACTGTGCAGAAACGGCTCAAACAGCTCCTTCAAATCTCGTTTTAACTTCTCTATCGGCGGATGTTTCTTTGGGAATTGTCATTACTTGGACGGATAATTCTACAGTTGAAACGGGCTATATTATTGAACGTTCTTCAACATCGGCAACGGATGGTTTTATTCCGATTGGTGGCGTCGATGCGAATGTTACAAGTTTTACTGATACAGAAGTAGCTCGTAATACAAAATACTATTATCGAGTAAAGCCTTCCAATTCAAAAACCACCTACAACTCAACAATTCCCAATTTTACTACTCCTGTAATTTGTGGGCCAGCTAATAGTTCTGCTTGTATAGCGAATGGAAATATCAATATTTTTAAGATTCTAAACGGCAATACAACCATTCTAAATAATACCAACAGTGGCTGTTCTCTCAATAGTTTTGGCAATTTCACCAGTATTATTGCTCCGCAAATGAGTGCGGGTAAGACTTACAATTTCACCATGAATACAGGTTATTCGGGTGGTTATTATCCTCAACACCTTGCCATTTGGATTGATACAAACCAAGATAATGACTTTGATGATGCAGGCGAAATGGTTTATCAAAGTTCAGGTAATATCATGAATGGAACAACTGAAATTAGCAGTACATTTACCATTCCTATTAGTGCAAAAGTGGGAAGTTTGAGGCTTAGAGTCAGAAGTAGATATAGAGGTGATGGGATTGTCAATAGCCCCTGTGAAACACAAAGTTCTGGAGAAACCGAAGATTATTTGATAAATGTACTGAACTCAATTACCATTTCAGGAACCATCCCTTCTTTTTGTCCCGATAATAATACTACAACCGTAAATTTTACATCCAATTATGTTCCGAGTATTGACAACGTCTTCAATATAGAACTTTCTGATGTCAACGGTTCATTTCCTGTAACGCCCGTAATTGTAGGTACTGGCAATCAAAGTCCCATTTCAATTACAATTCCATCCGTCCCTGCAAGTAGTCTTTATAAACTTAGAGTTGTTGGAAGTAATCCATCCGTTATCAGCAATTTAAGCGATAATTTTGGTTACGGAAGTGCGAGTGCAATTTTGACTTTAGTAGGAAAAAGCACCATAACCGTTGGCGATAGCACCTTATTAAGAATCACATTTTCGGGTGCAAAACCATACAGTTTTACTTTATCGACTGGAATAGCAGTTACTAATATCACCACCAATTCTTACGATTTTTACGTAAAACCAATCTCAGCAACGGCTTACACGATTGTATCTGCAACTGGATTTTGTGGAAATGCAACTGTTTCAGGTTCTGTATCTGTGGGAGTAATTCCATATTGTGTTCCAACTTATACTTCGGCTTGTTCACCAACAGCAACATCTTCAAAAATTGCCATTAACCGAGTTCAGATACAGAAAAATGCGGGAGCAACATTATTAGACAACAATAATTCCAATTGTTCCAGTTTTAATTTTAGTGATTTCACCAATTTACCCGCACCAACTTTAAAAGGCGACAGCATTTATTCCGTAACTGCAACAGCATATTATGGAACGTCATATTATCCCCAATATTACAGTGTTTGGATTGACTATAACCACAATAACAGTTTTGCCGATGCAGGTGAATTAGTTTGGCAATCGCCAACGGCTACGCTTTCATCCACGGGAATATTCACCATTCCGCAATCTGCCCAAAATGGTGCAACCCGCATGAGAATTAGAAGTCAATCGGGTTCATCACCAACAGACGCTTGCATCAATTACTATTACGGTGAAGCAGAAGATTATTCCATTAGTATTCAACAAGCTATTTCCTTGGGAGGAAATATAGCGGGAAGTGCAACCATTTGTCCCAACCGCAATAATAACACAACGCTCACACTTAGTGGACAATACGGAAGTGTTTTAAAATGGCAATCTGCTAATAATTCCGACTTTACGGTTGCAACTGATATTGCCAATACCACAACTTCACTCGCAATTATCAATCTTTCATCAACCACTTATTATAGAGCAGTTGTACAAATTGGTTCATCGCCAATCGCCTATTCGAGTATTGCAGTTTTAACAGCAGTTTCTTCTCCAAATGTTTCACCAACTTTGGTAAATATGAATTTTGGAAATTCGGTTACGTTACCAGCCACTGGATGTGCAGGAACTTTATCTTGGTACAATTCATCGGGGAATGTAATATCAATGCCAGTTTCACCCCGTTGTTCAGAAGGTTTTACGGCTCAATGCTCACAAATGGTTCAAGGAAGTATTTGTATCTCCGACAAAAGCCCGATTGTAACGGTAAAAGTAATTCCTTCGGGCAGTGAAATAACAAGTATTACTTCGGGAAATTGGGAAAATACTTCGACTTGGAATGTAGGCAGAGTTCCACAAAACGGCGATTTAGTCATTATTCGACCAAACGATACCATTTTTATTACTACAAATACCGCACAAGCACGTTGCCTTGAAGTGGGTAACCAGACAGGTTTACAATTTTCAAATATGAATGCTAAATTAGCTTTGGGAGATTAAAGGAAGCGGTAGAATTAATTAAATCAGGAAGCATCACAAGCATTTGAAATGCTTGTGATGCTTATTTTCATCAAAAAAAGCTGTGATTGAGCAAGTTTATTTACCTGTAAAAAGTTTATAATCACCACATTCTGCTAAAACCTGCTTTTGGTATTGCGTATTTTGGTATTTAGTTTTCAATAAGGCAAAAAATGATGAATATTTACTTTCACGAAGTTTTGCCATTCTTAATTCAAAATCTTCAGGAGATTCATCAGGCTTAGCTTCTTGGGTATAAACAAATACGTTATAATTTGCCAATTCACACTGAGCTACTCCAAAACACGCTTTCGCAGCTACTTCAGAATTTGTCGATTTCATGGCCTGCATAAAGAATCCTTGTGCTTTAGAAACGTTATAATAATCCTTGTTGAAGTTGGTTTTTGAATATTCGTTAACTTCTGTGCTGCTCCAATAATGTCTTCTCAAAACCCAAGAATTTCCGTGCCAAGTAGTATTATATGCGCCACAGCCCAACAAATACGCACTTTCACCATCATTAGGATTAGCTTTTAAATTAGCTTCTAATTCAGTCATTCGCTTTGCGAAGGTATGAGCGTTATAATTTTTATTTGGTTCTTCTTTGTTATACTTTGGCGAAATAAAAAATGGATTTTCATTAAAATAAAGCTTCCAATCATCCATTTCCCAAAAACTTGCGGATACTTTCCCGAACGCTTCTTCAGCTTTTTTGTAATTATTTTCATCCATCGCTCGTCTGCCCATTAACACAAATAAGTGGTCATTATCAAAGCCGACCAATTTTTGCAGACGCTTGTCAAAATCAGATTTATTGGTTTCAGAAAAATAACTAATCACTTTTTCAATCGTCGCCAATGAAGTAGTATCTTCAATATTAAACATATCTTTTTGAGATTCAAAACCACCGTATTCTTCCCCAATATTTACTTGTGTTGTGGTCAACATAGTTACTAAATATGCTTTTGCAATAGCATGAGGCACATTTACCAATATTTTTTCTGATTTTTGATTACTACTACAACCTGACAACCAGCCTTTCTTATCCGCTAATGATTGATTACCCTGTCCACCTTGATATTTTGACGATAATGTTTTACAAGCTTCCAAAATCGCATTACTCATTCTAAAATCTTTGGGCTTTGAGAACTTTTCAAGAATTGGCAAAAAATTCATTTCTACCTCGGGCGTTATCTGGGTAACATTCTTAGTTATCAATAAAAGTTCTTGCAATAATATCTGATTTTTCAAGCCATTATTGGTAGTATTAACGGCTTTGGCTTGGGATAAAAATTCTTCCGATTTCGTAAAATCCCCCTGTATGTATTCCATATAAGCAGAAGCTACTTCCCAAAAACCAGTCTTTGGAAGGTTTTGGTTTTCAGCACATATTACCGAAAAATTTTTCAATTTTGACCAATAATCAGTCGCTTTTTTTCGTGCTTCAATGGTACTGGTAGAATCTTCATCTGAATAATAATTATAACCGTAATTTTGGTCGTAATAATACTTTTCATTTTTGTTAATTTCCCTCGCCATAATCAATTCAATCATTGAATTTTTGGGGTCAATTTTTACCATTTCTTCCAACATTGTTAACGCATCTGTTGCGGGTTTTATCCCTGCAAAAGCATAAACAGCCGCTTTTTCGTGGTCATCTTTACAGAATTTCAAAACTTCATTTGTCACTTGAAAACTATCAATTCTTGCTCTTGCCACTAAATCCGCCTGAGAACGATGCGAAAGACTACGGTCAAAAACCTGAGCAAAGTCGTAATAAGCTTCTTGCGTCTGATTTAAAGCAGTTTCAGCTTCCGCTTTTCGCATCAAAGCCCAATCAGAAATAAAACTTTTAGGACTAATTGGTGCAATAAACTGACGGTAGCTACTGATGGCATTCTCATATTGTTTATTAATGGAGAACAATTTAACCGACTGAAAACCAATTCTTTCTCTCAAAAAAATATCTTTGGTATTTTTCTGGGCTAAAATCAATCCTTTTTGCGTTAGATTTTCTAAGGCAGTGGTATCAACCGATGTTTCATTAAAGTAAGAGTCTTCATTTTTTGTATAAATTTTATCTATTTCTTGCGAAAATTGGAGATATTCAATCGCTGCTTGGTTTTTATTTGCTTTCAAAAAACCGAGGAGTTTTGAGCCTTTTAGCCCAATATAAATACCTTTTTCAATTTCTTTTTCCGACAACTTTCCTTGACAATATGTCATCCAAGCCTTGATATTTTCAAGTTTGCAAAGGTCAACTGTATCGTTTGATAATTCACCTTCATTATCATTGTAAAAAAATACAGAAGTGTAATTGTACTTTTGGTTTTGTACGGAAGCATTGGCACTTTCAGGCATGAAAAAACTCATAAATTCATCATAATCTGCCATACCTGGACCACAAGCGAGCAACGTAAAAATGGCAAGAATTTTAAAGGAGCGTTTTGTTAATGTGAAAGAGTTGTTGAATTTGTTCATGGGAATAATTGGAAAGACTTTTTTCGTCGAGATGATATAAAGCAAATGTAAGTTTTTGGGTTGATATTTTTTCTAAAACTATTCGAGAACCTTTTAATATATCTTCATAAGGTGCATTTTCACATTTAAAAACATCCCCTTTTCGAATAGAAATACGTTGAAAATTCGCATCTTTCTGCACGACAAACTCTTGTTTACCAATCAATTGTAAGAAAATAGCATTCGTTTTAAGTGAATCAGCACTCAAGTTATTCACGAAATATAAAAATTGCTCATTTCGATAAATAATCGTCCAATGAAAAATCGGCATTACAACATCCAGCGACATTGGATAATCTTCTAAATCCTGAATATACTGATTCAAAGTATTGGGCGAAAAGATAGAGTTTTGGCTATTATATTTCCTCCAATCACTCATATTATAACACATCAACATTCCTCGGTCAACGGGTGGAACTCCCGTTTTTTCAAAGAATTTCACTTGATGTAAACGAATCGTTGCGGAGAGTTTTACGTTATTTTTTTTGAGCGTTTTTAATAGTTTAAAGTACTTATGTTTAGTACTGTGTGTCCAATCACAGTCAATTTGTATTTCGGATAATGGACTATTCTGCGGTAAAAGCGTTAGTATTTCGGTAAAAATTCCTTTGGCAAACGGCTCAATTTCAGCAACTGGCAAGTTTACTAAGGTTTGATTAGTGATAAAGACAACGGGAATAATTAGGCAAGAATCGGGCAATTTTTCCGAAAATCGAATAGGTGCATCCAGTTGGGGATGACGTTTAAGAATGTTCCAAGAAACGTCAAAAAACTTCACGTAAAGTTTTTGAATTTGATTATTGGTAAACGCTTTTTTTTCTACCTCAGTAAGTCGGAAATTAGACTTCCAAAAGTAAAAAGCAGGAATTACTTCTTTTGATGTTTTTTGTTTGCACGTTGCAAGGAAGCAAATAAAAAATACTGCCTGTAATAAACGATATATCATGGGTTTGAATATTGCCTTATTTAGATAAGCAAGAAGCGAGTTACGGAATATTCCCCAATAAACAAAAAACTCCCCAAAGGCAAAAGCCAATGGAGAGTTTTTTTATTTTGAAACGAAATCAGAATTACATCATTCCGCCCATTCCTCCGCCACCGTGAGCGTGTGGAGCTTCCGCTGCCGGTTTGTCTGCAATTACACATTCAGTTGTTAACAACAATCCTGCGATTGATGCTGCATTTTCCAAAGCCAAACGAGTTACTTTCGTAGGGTCAATGATACCTGCTTCAATCATATTTTCGTATCTGTCTTCACGAGCGTTATAACCGAAGTCACCTTCACCTGCTTTTACAGCGTTAACCACTACTGAACCTTCACCACCTGCGTTAGCTACGATAGTTCTCAAAGGAGCTTCGATTGCCTGACGGATAATGTTGATACCAGTTGTTTGATCTTCGTTTTCACCTTGAAGGCTATCTAAAGCTTTGATTGCACGGATGAAAGCAACACCACCACCTGCTACAATACCTTCTTCAACAGCGGCACGTGTAGCGTGAAGAGCATCGTCAACACGGTCTTTCTTTTCTTTCATTTCAACTTCTGTTGCAGCACCGATGTAAAGAATAGCAACACCACCTGACAATTTAGCCAAACGCTCTTGCAATTTTTCACGGTCATAATCAGAAGTAGTATTTTCGATTTGTGCTTTAATTTGGTTTACACGAGCCGTGATACCATCTTTTTCACCAACACCATTTACAATAGTAGTGTTGTCTTTGTCGATGATAATTTTCTCAGCTTGTCCCAAATATTCAACCGTAGCATTTTCTAATTTGAATCCACGCTCTTCAGAAATAACAGTACCACCTGTTAAGATAGCGATGTCTTCTAAAAGTGCTTTACGACGGTCACCAAAACCAGGAGCTTTAACAGCTGCTACTTTCAAGGCACCACGGATTTTGTTTACTACCAAAGTTGCTAATGCTTCGCCATCAACATCTTCTGCGATGATTAACAATGGACGACCTGTTTGAGCAACACCTTCCAAAACTGGCAATAATTCTTTCATTGAAGATACTTTCTTCTCAGAAATCAAGATGAATGGACGCTCTAATTCAGCTTCCATTTTCTCTGTATTTGTTACGAAATATGGAGATAAATATCCACGGTCAAACTGCATACCTTCTACTGTTTTAACTTCAGTTTCAGTACCACGAGCTTCCTCAACAGTAATTACACCTTCACGACCAACTTTTTCCATTGCATCAGCAATCATTGTACCGATAGTCAAGTCAGAGTTAGCAGAAATAGTAGCTACTTGAGCAATTTGTTGAGAAGTTTCAATTGATTTCGATTGTGATTTCAAAGAAGCAACAACTGCTAAAACAGCTTTATCAACACCACGTTTCAAATCCATTGGATTAGCACCCGCAGCAACGTTTTTAGAACCAATTGTATAAATTGCTTGAGCTAAAACAGTTGCAGTTGTAGTTCCATCACCAGCTTGGTCAGCCGTTTTTGAAGCTACTTCTTTCACCAATTGAGCACCCATATTCTCAACTGCATCTTCCAACTCAATTTCTTTTGCTACCGATACACCATCTTTCGTGATTGTTGGTGAACCGAATTTTTTGTCAATGATAACATTACGTCCTTTTGGTCCTAATGTTACTTTTACAGCGTTCGCTAAGGTATCAACGCCTTTTTTTAGTTTATCACGGGCATCCGTGTCAAAAAATAATTCCTTTGCCATTGTTTTTTTGCTTTATGCTATATACTATTTGCAATAGGCCATTGCCGTAATACAAATTTAGAATATAGTATTAATTAAATATGTTATTGTTAGAAGAACTTAAAATCCATTGATTACGGATTAAAGCAACAATTAATTAAAGGATTGCGAAAATATCGCTCTCACGCATGATAAGATAATCTTTACCTTCCACTGCGATTTCAGTTCCTGAGTATTTACCGTACAATACAGTATCACCAACCGAAACGGTCATTGGCTCATCTTTCTTGCCAGCACCTACTGCTACAACTGTTCCTCTTTGAGGTTTTTCTTTAGCAGTATCAGGAATGATAATTCCGAATGATGTTTTTTCTTCTGCGGCTGCTGGTTCTACCAGAACTCTGTCAGCCAAAGGCTTAATACTAACTGTTGACATTTTTTTTGTGATAAGTTATTTTTTGTATTTGATTTTTTAGGTTTTTGTCGGGATGAGCATTATTGAATTTCAAATCCAATAATCTACAAACGAACCCCTTGCGTTACTATTTCGTCATATTTTGTGCCATTGTCAGAAAAGCGGAAAAATTGTCAGGTTTTAATAATAAACATGAATAAAAGGCATTTTTGCTTTTCCTTATATGTCAGTATCTATTTTTTTTTGCCAAAAACTTGGCATTTTCCGCAAAATTGTTAACTTTAAATATTGATGTTAAGCTTGCTTTTTATTTCTGTATGATTTATTAATCCTTCAATTAAATAAAGCCTATGAAAACATTAGATAAAGATTGGCTAACCACTGGCCTGATTGATTTTGAGTACAAAAAATATGTACTATTGGCATATTTACAACACGTCAAAGGTAACTTTAAAAGTCAACGACTGTATCCAGACCTGCGGGACTTGCAGTATCATTACGAATATTCAAAGTATTTTAAGGACGGAATTGAACAGATGAGTACTCTATTTCCGAAAAGAATAAAGGATATAAATTCTGATAATCTGGATGTTGTTTATGAATTTTCTTCCCAGCCTGATAATCGCTACCTTACAGAGTTGGAATCAATTATGAATTATGCTTTACCACGTTTTGAAAATGCGATTCTCGAAGGAGAAGAGATTGTTGCTGAGGTACAAAGTAACATTAATATTTCTCCCGTAGGCATTTTGCCTCTGTACAAAAATGATGGTTATTTATTGCTCCACGAACCTTTAATTAGCGAAACGCAGATTTACCAATATAATCTGACCGTTTTTGAAGGGAAACACGAGAAGTTTCGGGGTGTGAAGACTTTCTACGTGGAAACCGTCAGAAAGAGTTTGGTAAATACCTTCGAAAACATCAAATTGGATTTGGTAAAAAAGTACAAACATCTTCCCAATCCTGCCACATACGTAGTTGAATCAAAATATATTTTACCTTTGGAAGAAACGTTATTGCCAATTGCTAAAAAAAAAATAGTTGAACAAGTGACACAATAAAAAAGGGAAACTTAATGAGCTTCCCTTTTTTATTTCAATTGAAATATCTTATTTCTTCGTTGTATCAACTGGTTTAGCCGTTGGATTTGCTCCAAGACCTTGTGCTGGTGCAGCAGGAATACCCGCTTTACTTTTAGCTGCTTCTACGTTTGAAGATTCAATACCGCTTCCTATTTCAGTTGGCGTAATAAATTTTGTTGCTAGAACTAATACTGCGATAGTAATTGCTCCACCCCAAGTAATTTGTTCTAAAAGGTCGCCAGTGCGTTGAACACCAAACATTTGGCTCGCACCCGCTGTACCAAATTCACCTGAAAGACCGCCTCCTTTTGGATTTTGAATCAATACTACAAAAACTAATAAAACTGCAATAATGCAAATAACTACGATAACTGCTCCGAACATTTTGTTTATTTTTTAAATTAAGGATTCTTTTTAAAAGCTCAAGAGTTAGAGAAGTTTAAAAGTTTTTCATTCTGAAGTAACAACTTTTTAACTTTATAACTGCTATAACTACTTTAACCAAACCTATGCCAATTCTTGAATTTTGGTTGCAAAGTAAGTCTTTTTTTCTGGAAATTTCAAAATTAATTTCTCATAAACCTCAATTGCTTTATCTTTTCGCCCTTGCATGGTCAGAATTTTGGCGTAACTCTCGGTCACAATTCCTTTTTCTAACTTCCCACTTCTAACGGATAAGTCTTCTTGTTTACCCATTGCTTCCAACTGGCTTTTTGTAGTTCGGATGAGTCCAGGGTCTTTAATTAGGAAATTATCAATTATCGAATTTTGTAATTGTTTCTTCTGAGCAATTTCATTGATTAACAAATCCTCCACTGCCCAAGAATTTGTCAACATATCAATATCAGATATCATTGCCGTTTGTTCTCGAATATCTTCTTCCTTCTCCGCTAAAGCCTGACTGGCATCACTTTCTTTGAATTTATGCAAATATTCAGAGTCAAATTTGGGATTTAAAGAACTAATGACTTCGTTTCTAAAGCTTCCGTTAATTAACTTGCGTAAAGCATTTCGACTCACAGCATGAGCAGAAGCATGGCGAATCTTCTCAAAAGCTAACTCCTCCGAATGATGCAAATGATACCCCTTTGCCAATAACGTGTGTCCCAACTGGCAATAAGGATATTGTTTTGTAATTGCCTCAATTGTTTTCACATCCGACAAAGAAATATTGACAGGATGGGCAATTAAGTATGAAAATATATCTTTATTCATGAATGATAGAATTTTTATCCTGAAGGTCACCACTCTCCCGCCGTTTTATTGAAAATATCCAAAACAATTTGGTCTAAAATCTTTGGAACTAAAGCTCCTTGAACGGCAGTAATTGTTTGAGTTTGGGCAAAATCTTGATAAAACGAAAACTCTTGGTCGTAATTTTTATTTTCGTCTTTGGCATTGGTAAATTTAACCTGAATAGTAATTGTTAATCGGTTCAAACCACCTTTATCATCAGAAGTTGGGGCTTTTGCCTCAACGGTAAAGCCCGTTATCGCTCCTTCAAACATTAAATCTGGATTAACATTAGTCGTTTTTAAAGAGGTATTTCGTTGAAAATACTCTTTCATTTTTTCGTTAAATGTTAAACTCAAATTGGCAGGACCACCAGCCGTTTGAAAAGCAAAGTTTTGAATCTGCATCGTTTTTAGATTCGCATCAAGACTTGCTCCTCTAAATGTGTAACAAGAAATCAGTGAACAATTAATAGTTAGCATTAAACAGAAAAGAACGAATTTGCTTGCATTTCCAGATGAAAAATAATTGTTTACTGATAACTGATAACTGATAACTGTACTACTCTTCCTCAATATCATATTGTTTAATTTTACGGTAAAGCGTTCTTTCAGAGATTCCCAAGTCTTGTGCGGCATATTTCCGTTTGTTTTTATTTTTCTGTAAAGCCCTGATTATCATGTCTTTTTCTTGTTTTTCTAAAGAAAAAGAAACTTCTTCGGCTTCGTGAGTAACGTCAATAAAACCACTTTTATTTTCGTGATTTTCGCCGTTTAAGTTAATTATTGTTAATTCTGGATTTGGCGAATAGTTATTCTGTCCATTCGGTAAAATACGGCTTGGATTTGTTTCGGGTTGGTAAGTACTTGGCGAATACGGAAATGACCTTTCTGGCTCCATATTTTGAAAAAGGCTTTCATTTTGCTTCAAAATTTCGGGACTAATTTCACCATTTTTCAGTACTTCTAAAAACATTTTTTTCAACTCCGTAACATCCTTACGCATATCGAAAAGAATCTTGTAAAGTAACTCTCGCTCTGAAAAATTATCAGATTGTTTTTCTTCAAAATCTCTACGTATCAAACCATTACCGATAGATTGCCCATTATTCATTTGGAGATAATGAGTCAATTTGTCAGCATCAATTATTCGTTCATCAACTTCCAAAATGGAGATTTGTTCTGCCAAATTTTTCAACTGACGAATATTACCAGGAAAGCGCTGCGACAGTAAAATTTGTTGAGCATCGGGAGTTAATTGAATCGGTTTTATACGATATCGCTCGGCAAAATCGGTCGTAAATTTTCGAAATAATAACTCAATATCCATGCCTCTATCTCGAAGTGGTGGCACAAAAATCGGAACAGTATTGAGTCGATAATACAAATCTTCTCGAAACTTTCCACGTTCCACCGCAGTCATCAAATTGATATTCGTGGCGGCAACTACTCGAACATTTGTTTTTTGAACTTTAGAAGAACCAACACGAATAAACTCACCATTTTCGAGTACCCGTAATAGGCGTGCTTGCGTACCTAAAGGCATTTCTGCAATTTCGTCTAAGAAAATAGTTCCGCCGTCGGTTACTTCAAAATAGCCTTTTCGAGCATCTATTGCTCCAGTAAATGAGCCTTTTTCATGACCAAAAAGCTCTGAATCAATTGTTCCTTCGGGAATAGCTCCGCAGTTTACGGCAATAAATTGTCCGTGTTTTCGGGCGGAAAGATTATGAATTATTTTAGAAAAAGATTCTTTTCCCGAACCGCTTTCACCCGTAATCAGTACGGTCATGTCGGTCGGAGCAACTTGTCCAGCCACTTCAATAGCATGATTCAGAGCGGGCGAATTCCCAATAATTCCGAAACGGGCTTTTATGGATTGTAATTCTGTAATTTGCATAGTTAATTAATTCTTAATCAATCCTTTACCGCTTCACCCTTCAAAGTTGCCGTAGAACAAGACGTTATTGTCACCATCACATAATCTCCTTTTTGATAATTTTCTTTCGGAAAAATAACCTTTTTATTATGGTCAGTTCTTCCTTGTAAAAAATCGTCTGAACGCTTTGAAAAGCCTTCCACTAATACTTTATGAGTCTTTCCTATTTCTCTATTATTACGTTCCATTGATAAACGCAACTGCAAATCAATCACTTCTGCTAAACGGCGTTGTTTGATTTCAGGCGTTATATCATCCGCATATTTCTTCGCCGCAGGTGTTCCTGGACGTTCTGAATAGGCAAACATATAACCATAATCATATTTTACGTATTCCATCAACGAAAGCGTATCTTGATGTTCATCTTCAGTTTCCGAACAGAATCCGATAATCATATCCTGAGAAACCCCGCAATCTTCGCCTAAAATTTCACGAATTTTATCAATTCGGTTGATGTACCAATCACGGTCGTAAGTACGGTTCATCATCTTCAAAATACGACTGTTTCCGCTCTGAGCTGGCAAATGAATATATTTACAGATATTGTCGTACTTTTTCATAGTATAAAGTACTTCATCAGTAATATCTTTTGGGTGAGAAGTTGAGAAACGAACTCTTAACTCAGGATTGATAAGTGCTACTCGTTCAAGCAATTGAGCAAAATTGACAGTTTCAAAACCATCTTCGGAAGCCCATTTATATGAATCTACATTTTGCCCTAAAAGTGTAACTTCTTTGAAACCTTTATCCAACAAATCTTGACATTCCTTAATGATTGAATATACATCACGTGAGCGTTCTCGTCCACGAGTGAATGGCACCACACAAAATGAACACATATTATCACAACCACGCATAATGGAAACGAAAGCCGTAACGCCATTTGAATTTAAACGAACAGGAGAAATATCAGCGTATGTTTCTTCTTTTGACAAGAAGACATTGATGGCTTTCTGTCCATCTTCGGCTTCGCTGAGAAGATTTGGAAGGTCACGATAAGCATCTGGGCCAGCTACAACATCCACGATTTTTTCTTCTTCCAAAAATTTCGTTTTTAAACGTTCCGCCATACATCCCAATACGCCCACAACCATACCAGGGCGTTTTTTCTTTAAATGCGTAAAGTTTTTTAAACGATTTCGCACTTTTTGTTCCGCATTATCTCGAATGGCACAAGTGTTTAAAAGAATAACATCAGCCACCTCAAAATTAGAGGTTGTGGCGTATCCGCCTTCTTGCAGAATGGAAGTAACTATCTCAGAATCTGAGAAATTCATCTGACAACCATAACTTTCGATGTATAATTTTCTTTTGCCTGCATTATTTTCCTGCTCAACACTGGTACGGGGTAATTCTAAGGCTTCTTTGTCTGTTTCTGTAAGTATTTCTAAATCTCTCATTTTCTTTAATTTCCGATGTGCAATTATCAGTATTGGGTATTGGTAAACTAACCTTTAACATCAAACATCAAACAGCTAATAAAACGCAAATTTACAAAAAATATGACAGAATGGCAGAAAAAAGAGCAGTTATTATTCGGAATATTTCAAAAGAGGAAAATCTCAAAATATTAAAAATCTAATATCACAAATACTTTAGAAAAGTATTCTATCAACATTTCATTTCCAAAAACACATATACAACATAAATTAGAAAAATGTACTGACAAAAATCATTTTTCATAATTTTCTTATTTTTTAAATTTGGTTGAATATTAAAATGGGAAACAATGACATCATTAGGAAATATTTTATCGGTTGGCAAGTGGGAAGTGAAATTTATCATTAATCAAGTAGAACAGTCAACAAATGAATCATATTTTTTAACATTGCGTCAAGATGGTTTTATGGCCTATAATCAAAAAACATTGTTCACCGACGATGGGATGGTTTCTCTAAAATTAGACGGCAGTAAATTTAAAATTATTTCCTTCAATGAATACGTAAATACTTCTGCGGATAACAGTATGATCTTAAATGATCAAGGCGTTACCGAAAAAGATACTCCCTATATATTTGATTTCAAAAACGCTCAATTAACCTTTATTTCTGGTAATACAAAGTACTGGTATGGACTGCCCTTTGGCATCAAAAAGATGGACTGCGATGCTATTTCACTATTTCCATTAATGTCAAATAAGTTATTAGAAATACAACTCCATAAACTATAATTCTCCTACTCTTCTCTCGAATTTCTCCCTTCTGTAATTTCTTTGACGATTTTATACTTAACAAAATAATCATATTATTTTGTTAGACATTCCAATTTGTTTATTCTGAAAATTTGAATCTAAAAATTTGTCTTTTTTTTAACAAAAACACTACCTTAATCGCTAAAACAGATGAATTAAGTATTGTATTTTAAAAAAATAACACCAAAACCTATTTTAAACAAAAATGCAATATTTTTTCAAAATAAGCATTAATGCTTAACCTAAATTCTATATTTTCATTAAAATAAGTGCAAATATTGCTATTTTAAAAACTACACTTTAACATATTTACATTTTATCAAATCAAAACAAATAACTACTAATTGTATTTTGTCAATTAAAAATTTAACTATTTATATTTTATTTTTGAATAATTAAAATTTTATTAAAAAATATTTGGATTTGTTTTTCAATGGTTCATATATTGCAAACGAAAAAATAAGAATAATACAATTTTACTTCAATAAATACTCCGTTCAAACCGCAGAACTTTGAGTATTTAATCGTCATAAAAACTACTTACCGTAGTTACGCTACTGTCTGGATTTTAACTTCCAAACGATAATTTATACATATTCAGGAAATTCATTTTGACAATTATCGTAAGCAAATACAACCATTGTATTTCTGTTTCCCGAATTTTCCTCAATCTTAATCACTAAAGATTTTTAATTACATTTTTTAGCAACAGACTAAACTTAAAAGCTTCATTAAATTGATTTTGAAAGCAAGTAGTTTAATCCATAAACATGATAATCATTATGAAGAAATTCTTATACATTTTCTCGCTGTTATTGGCATTTAGCACAATTGCGAATGCACAAAGTATAGTTTCGGGTAAAATTGTTGATGCCAAAGATGGTAGCCCGATGATTGGAGTTTCGGTACAAATAAAAGGAACTAATAAAGGTACTGTTGCAAGCGGAACTGGTGAATTTAGTCTTCCTGCAAAAGCTGAAGATGTTTTAATTATTTCATTTGTAGGTTTTAAAACACAAGAAATAAAAATTGGTAGTCGTTCAAAATTAGACATTAAATTAGACGACAACGAGCAATTCCTTAATGAAATTGTCGTTATTGGTAGCCGTTCGGCAAACTCTCGCTCAAATATTGAAACTCCAGTTCCAGTAGATGTTATCTCAAATAAAGAAATTAAAGCAACTGGACGCACTGATTTATCGCAGATTTTGAGTTTCATTGCTCCTTCTATCAATTCCAACCGTCAAACAGGTGGTGATGGAACTGCTCATATTAATCCAGTTGCGTTACGTGGCGTTGCTCCAGACCAAACTTTGTTATTAGTAAATGGTAAACGTCGTCACAGTAGTGCTTTGGTAAACGTGTTAGGTACGCCAGCACAAGGTTCAGCATCAACTGATTTGGATGCTATTCCAGTTTCAGCGATTGAAAGAATTGAGGTTTTACGTGATGGTGCAGCAGCTCAATACGGCTCTGATGCCATTGCGGGGGTTGTAAACATCGTTTTAAAATCAAGTGTTGGAAAAGGTGCAGTTACAACGATGGCGGGTGTTTATTCGACAAGTTACCGTAACAAAACAGATGGATTTACTTCTTTAACAGATGTCAATTATGGTTTCCGTTTAGGAGAAAAAGGCTCAATTAACGTTTCAGGACAAATCAATAACCGCTCAGCGACTGACCGTTCTGGGTTTTATGAATATAACAATCGTTTGACAGGTTTGAAACAATATTGGTTTCCATACGCCGTAGGTACAAGTAGCGAAATTGTTGATGCCAAAGAAAAAGGCGTTGACCGTTACAGTTCAAGTTCAAGTGGAGCGGGAAATCAAGACAATGCGAGTTTATTTGTAAACGCTGTTTTGCCAGTTGCACCCGATGTTGAATTGTACGCATTTGGTGGTGTTTCTTCAAAATACAGTGTTAATGCAAATAACTCATTCCGCTTTCCGAATGGTACAACCACTATCAACAGTATCTCAAGTCGTTATTTTCCAACGGTTTATCCAACGGGGTTCTTGGGCGAAAACGTTGCTCGTTTAATTGACGGGTCGCTTACTGCTGGGATCAGAAGCAAAGCAAACGGATGGAATATTGATTTTAGTAATACTTCGGGACGTAACCAAATTGATTATACGATACAAAATACCATTAACGCTTCAATTGGCTCATCAAGTCCAACGAAATTTAACAGTGGTAGCTTAGTCTTCGCTCAAAATACTACCAATTTAGGACTCTCTCGTCAAGTTGAAGATACATTCTTGAAATCATTAAACGTAGCCTTTGGTGCTGAATACCGTTTAGAAAATTATCAAATCATTGCGGGTGAAGAAAAATCGTACAAAAACTACGGTGACACAACGTATGTAACAACCGTTGGCGGAAAAACGAAAGGTGTTAGACCAGCGGGAGCTCAAGTTTTCCCTGGTTATCAGCCAAATGATGCTCAAAATCAATACCGCCATAACCTTGGACTTTACGCCGATGTTGAGGCAGAAGTATCGAGTAAATTCTTAATTACTGGTGCATTACGTTATGAAAAATACAGTGATTTTGGCGACCAACTTACTTGGAAAACTTCTTCAAGATTAACCTTAGTTGATAATCCAGACGGTATTTTGGAAAGTCTTTCATTAAGAGGTGCATTGAGTACTGGTTTCAGAGCCCCTTCATTACAACAAAGATATTATTCGGCAACTACGTCTATTCCACAAGCTGATGGAAGTTTGATTCTTTCATTGGTAGCCAATAACGATAATGCAGCAACCAAATCATTTGGTATTCCATCATTAAAAGCTGAAACTTCAAATAATGCAAGTATCGGTATCACCAGTAGAATTGGCAAACACTTTACAGCAACGGTTGATGCCTACCAAATTGCCATCAATAATCGGGTTACTTTAACAGGAACATTTGACTTTGGTTCAATCGGTAGTAGTGACCCAATTGTAAAAGGTGCGGCACAATTAGTGAAAGGTCTATTGGTAAATTATCCTGACGTAAATGCTGCTCAGTTTTTTGTAAACTCAATTGATACTCGTACTCGTGGCGTTGACATTGTATTGGCTTACAAAAATCGCATTGGTTCTGGAATGTTGAATTTATCATTATCAGGAAACTTTACTCATACAGATGTAATGGATGTTCACGTACCAAGTGGATTAACGGCTTCGGGTTCGGATGATGTAAGAAATTATTTAAAAGATAGAATCTTCTTCGACCGTCAGCAACGTGGACGTTACGAAAGCGGAACTCCGCAAAATAAATTTGTATTCTTGGGTTCTTATTCATTCGGGAAATTTACGCCAACAATTATCATGACACGTTTTGGCGAATACAATTACTTTGCAACCCAAACCAACTTAAACAGTGCAACGGGTGGTCGTGACCAAACTTTTACCGCTAAAACAACTACCGATGTTACGCTTAATTATCTGTTGACAAAATCAATTAACGTAACGATAGGTTCTAACAACATTTTTGATGTTTATCCTGACCAATTGAGTATTGCAAATAATCAAACAGGTGTTTCTCCTTGGGGAACAACAGGTGGACAACAATTCGGATTTAATGGTGCTTTCTTCTACGGAAAAGTTACTTTTGGATTCTAAAACTCAGTAGTGAACCCTCTGCTTAATTAAAATTAGGAACGCCCAATTTGCTCAGATAATGAAACAGTTGGGCGTTTTCTATAGAAGATTTTTTGAGATTTATCCGTATTTAAATTTTACTTCTTAATTTCATTAATATGGTATTCTTGAATTAAGGCGGGTTTTTCGGGTGAAAGCGTAAAGCTAATGGCGATGTTAGCATTCTCCCCTTCCAATATAAATGAACCTCTCAAATTATTTTCTGGCTTCATTTCTCCAACTTTAACGATTTTGCCCGCTTTTGCAAAGATTTCCTCCGCTTCTTTTCTAAGACTAATTGGGAAATAATCTAAAAAGAAGTTCTCCGCAAAAATACCCGACGATTCGGCTTTGTTGCACTGCGGTAAAATGCTTAATAACTCCTTTTGACGCTGTTTTAAAATTGCCGAAACCTCCAACGGATGAGGTTTTAATTTTACCAAAGCAATTAAAGTATCCAAAATCTGCGTATTTAAATTACTCGCTGGAGCGTAAGTACGATTGGCAAATGAGATAAAACCTATACCATACTGCGGTAACATTTTCCAGTTACTCCCAAAACCTGGCAAACCTCCACTATGACCAATACCGACCGTATGAGAACAATCTTCAACCCAACGCAAACCGTAACCATAAGCCGAAACAAAGGGACAAGGTTTACCCAAAGCATTTTTATTTTCAACATTAAATGCACTAAAATTCCAAGGTTGGTGCATTTCTCGCAATGAACTTCTTTTCAATACGGGCGACTCAGGTTTGTTTGATACCGTTGCTGAAAGATGAAAGGTCATGTATTTCCCAAAATCTTCGATGGTAGTCAGCATTCCTCCCATTGCCCCGTAAGCACCATCGCCAAGCATAGGTTGTTCTACCCAATTTTCATCAATCCATCGGTAACCAATCGCTAATTGATTTTTAGGTACTTTAGTATAATCCCAATAAGTATTATTCATTCCCAAAGGCTTCAAAATATGTTTAATGGTATAATTTTCATAGGTTTCACCAGTTACTTTTTTGATAATATAGCCCAACATCGCAAAACCCATATTACTGTATTCATAAGCTGTTCCTGGCGTATTAGAAAAAGAAATGCCTTGCTTAAACATTTTCAACATCGTAGCATCCGAAATTGCTAATTGGCGGTCGCCCCAAGGATTATCTTCTGGAAAACCTGCGGCGTGCGTCAATAGATGTCGAATAGTGATTTCGGGTGAATCAGTCGAGAATTTCTGACCTTTCAATGCTGGAATGTACAAATAAGCAGGGTCATCTAATTTTAATTTTCCGGCGTCTCGTAATTGCAAAATCGCCATGGCAGTAAAACTTTTCGACATCGAGGCAATTCGATAAACCGATTGCTTGGTAGCAAGACTTTTTGCCTCCGTATTGATAACCCCGATGTTATTGGCATGGATAAATTGTCCATCAACCACCAATCCGTAAACCAAACTTGGCAGGTGATGTTTTTCAGCAAATTCTTTACAAATTCGGTCGATAGTGGGCACCGCAGCCTTAATTCTTTCGGTCTGTTCAACGTTATTTTGAGCAAAACTGGCCAAAAACATTAAGTTGAGTACGGTAAATAGCAGTATGCTTTTTCTCATTTTTCAAAGGGTTTAATTGTTTGTTGTACAGTAAAAATACCAAATTAGTGCTTAAAAATAGCTTATTCTCACTTTCTCTTTCAGTTCTGAGATTTTAAGAACCTGATTTGGGTAAAAACTGTGAATTGTGTAACATTTATCGAAAATTCTATAAGTAAATGTTCAATAAATATACTCAACTTTATGCTTTTACATGAAGTAATTTTAAGTATAAACAAAAGAGCATGGAGCCTGTGGAATTAGAAAAGTCGAAAGTACATATCATTGTTGAAATTATAGAATATCTACCAAACGCAGTTGTAAGCAAGACGATTATCAAAAAAATTACGGGAAATATCACGGCTTCTTCTTTTGATGCAGGCGAAGAATTAGCTGAAAAAACATCTCCATTTGATAATTATATTCAAATCATTGACGGTACCGCAGACATTATTATTGATAGAAAAAAATACACGCTAAAATTAGGTGAAGGAATAATTATCCCCGCCCACGCACCTCATATTTTTAATGCCAATGAACAGTTCAAAATGATTTCAACAGTTATTAAAAGCGGTTATGAAGACTAAAAGATGAAACTATATATCAAATACATGGTTAGTAATCGTTGCAAAATGATGGTGAAGGATGCCTTGCGAAAACTTGGCTTGCACTTTATTGTAGTTGATTTGGGCGAAGTTGAAATTATGGAAGATATTTCTTTCGAGCTTCGGGAGGAATTGAAAATAGCATTGCTCAATTCTGGACTCGAATTAATGGATGATAAAAGAGCTGTGTTAGTCGAAAAGATTAAAAATGTTATCGTTGATTTGGTTCATTATTCCGAAGAATTACCTAAAACTAACTTTTCGGATTACCTCAGCGAAAAACTAAAATACGATTACACTTATTTGGCCAATTTGTTTTCAGAAGTACAAGGAACAACCATTGAACAGTACATTATTTGTCATAAAACCGAACGCATAAAAGAGTTAATCATTTATGGCGAATGGAATATTACTGAAATAGCTTACAAAATGAATTATAGTAGCGTTGCTCATTTATCGAGTCAGTTTAAAAAAGTTACGGGATTATCTCCTTCGCACTTTAAACAATTGAAAGACAAACGACGTAACCCCATTGAAGATATTGGTTAAGGTTTTAGTCTTGAGAACTTTAGCTAAAATGATGAAATAAACCCCTAATTACTCCCAAATAGGCAAGACATTACGTCTAATGATTACCAAAGCTATTGCAAAATTATGGTGCAATAGAACAAATAAAATGGAAACAACGAAATGTGAACATATTATCGACTGTAAAAATATCATCGTGCAAAAATCCGCCTTTAAGTACGCCAGAAGCTTGATAGAAGCCAGTTTAGACCCGTTAGTAACGATAAGTACTAAAGGAAAAATTACCGATATGAACGAGGCTTTAACCAAAATTACGGGTAAAACTCGGGAAGCATTAACGGGAACTGATTTTTCTGAATATTTTACAGACTCAGAAGAAGCCCGAAAAGTATATCAGCAGGTATTTGATAAAGGCTTTGTGGCCAATTATCCATTAACGATTAAAGACCATCGACTCACTGATGTTTTATTCAATGGGTCGGTTTATAGAGATGAACAAGGGTTCGTATTAGGTGCAGTGGTGGTGGCGAGAGATATTACCGAACAAAAAAGAATCGAAAAAGAGTTAATCATAGCCAAAGTTTTCGCTGAATTGGCAGCCGAAGTTGCGGAAGAAGCCAAACGAAAAGCAGAAGAAGCAACACTCATAGCGGAAAGTGCTGTCAGAGCGAAACAACAATTTTTGTCCAATATGAGTCATGAAATTCGGACACCGATGAATGCCATCATTGGATTTACGAAAGTGGTTTTGAAAACAGATTTGACTGATAAACAAAAAGAGTACGTAAATGCCATAAAAATGAGTGGCGATGCTCTAATTGTGCTCATTAATGACATTTTGGATTTAGCAAAAGTGGATGCAGGAAAAATGACATTTGAGAAAACTCCATTCAAATTGGCACTTTCTATTTCATCTATGTTACATTTATTTGAGACAAAAATTCAAGAAAAAAACTTGACTTTAATTAAAAAATATGACCGTAACATTCCTGAAGTTTTAATCGGCGACCCAGTTCGGTTACACCAAATCATCCTTAATTTAGTGAGTAATGCTGTCAAATTTACCACAAAAGGAGAGATTACGGTCAGTGTTCATTTATTGAACCAAGATGACCAAAAAGTAAGCATTGAATTTGCCATAACCGATACAGGCATTGGTATTTCAGAGGACAAAATCGAGCATATTTTTGAAAATTTTCAGCAAGCTACCAGTGGCACTTCCAGAATTTACGGCGGTACGGGCTTGGGGCTTGCCATCGTCAAACAATTGGTAGAACCACAAGGCGGAAAGATTAGCGTTAAAAGTAAAGTAAATGTAGGGTCAACCTTCAGTTTTACCTTAGATTTTCAGAAAACTAATGAAGTTGCTGAATTAGTCATTGACACGATGGAATTAGAACATGAAATCAAACAGATAAAAGTATTGGTGGTAGAAGATATGGCACTCAATCAATTATTGATGCGGACTTTATTGGATGATTTTGGTTTTGAGTGTGATATTACATCTAACGGAAAATTGGCAATCGACAAATTGATAACCAAAGCTTACGATGTCATTTTGATGGATTTACAGATGCCCGAAATGAACGGTTTTGAAGCAACTGAATATATTAGAAATACCATGAATTCTAATATTCCGATTATTGCCCTCACCGCCGATGTTACCACGGTAGATGTAGCAAAATGTAAAGCCGTTGGCATGAATGACTATATTTCTAAACCCGTTGATGAAAAATTATTATACAGTAAAATAATAAGTATTGTAAAAAAATCCCACATTTTAATGACATCTGAACCAAAAGAAAAATTTATTGAAAAAGTAAAATGTATTGATTTGAAGTATCTAATTAATCGAACCAAATCAAATCCAAAATTAATGGCGGAAATGATTTTATTGTACTTAGAACAAACTCCACCCTTAATCCTTGCGATGAAAAAGAGTTATCGGGATAAAGATTGGTTGATGTTGTACTCGGCAGTTCATAAAATGATTCCATCATTTTCAATCATGGGTATCAACACCGATTTTGAAGACATGGCAAAGAAAATACAAGATTTTGCTACCACACAACAGTTTTCTGCTGGCATATCACAAATGGTCATTCAGCTCGAAAACATCTGTGAACAAGCCTGTGAAGAATTAGAAATAGAACTCGATAAGATAAAAACATTAAATAATGGAAACTGATAAAAAAATAAAACTATTTCTGGTTGATGACGATACCATGTATCTAAAATTATTAGAAATTGACTTTTTAAAACACGCCGATTTTGAGATAGAAACTTTTATCTCTGGCGAGTCATGTATTGAGAGTCTATCGAAAAAACCAGATGTAATTATTTTAGATTATCACCTCGATGGAATCAACAAAGATGCCATTAATGGTCTGCAAACTTTGGATGAGATAAAAGCGTATGACCCTCATATTCCCGTGGTAATGCTTTCATCTCAGGATAAAATTGATGTAGCCATTAACTGTATGCACCATAAAGCCTTTGATTACGTGGTAAAAAGTGAAACAGCTTTTGTCCGTATCCAGCAAATAATTGATAATATTTTTCGCTATCAAAAAATGGAAAAGCAATTGAATTGGTATATAGAGAGAATGTAATTTGCTTACGTTTATCGTCTTCCGTGAACTTTTAAAATCCTCGGCACGGCGATAAACGCTTGTTGAAATTTAAAAATAAAATATATGTACGAATTAGTTTATCGCTCGACTGCTAATCGAGAAACAACAAGGGAAGACATTGCCAATATCTTAAAAATAGCCCGCATTTTCAATGCAGAAAATGACATTACGGGTTGCCTTTTGTTCCATAACAACGAGTTTGTCCAGATTCTGGAAGGAGATAAAACTGCTGTCAAAGGTTTATTTGCCAAGATTGCAAAAGACGACCGACATACTAAAGTTTTACTGCTGGCGGAAGATGAAATAGAAGAAAGATTATTTGAAAAATGGAGCATGGCGTACCACGAAGTTAGTACGGACGATATGATAAATGTTGAGCGTTTACTTTTCGTCAATAACCTTTTAACATTCTCGGAACTGATAGCTAAACCGACCCATTCATCCAAAATATTTTGGTACATCGCCAAACAACTATTGAAAGAGTAAAAGTGATTTTAATGTAATCTTTGCAGTGAATCATACTTCACCGTAATTTATCTCTAAAGCATTGGAAAAGTATGAAATTATACATCAAATATATGGTCAGTCTCCGCTGCAAAATGATTGTAAAGGCTGAATTAAAAAAAATTGGACTACATTTTATAAATGTTACTTTGGGAGAAGTAGAAATTATGGAAAATATCACAACTCGTCAGCACGACTTACTTAAAGCAGGATTACAGAAGTCGGGGCTTGTGCTTATGGATGATAAACGGGCTATGTTAATAGAAAAAATCAAGAATGTAATTGTTGAAATGGTACATTATTCGGATGAATTACCCAAGACCAATTTTTCCATTTATCTTACCGAAAAACTACATTATGATTATACCTATTTAGCCAATTTATTTTCTGAAACCGAAGGTACAACCATTGAACATTTTATCATTCTGCACAAAATTGAAAGGGTAAAAGAACTTATTATTTATGACGAATTAAACCTCACCGAAATTGCGGAAAAAATGCACTACAGTAGCGTTGCTCACCTATCAAACCAATTCAAAAAAGTCACAGGATTGACCCCTTCTTTTTTCAAATCACTCAAGGACAAAAAACGCAAAACGCTTGACAACGTGTGAATTATGTAACATTTTGCCATAATTCTGTAATGTTTCCCCATCCATAAAACCTCATCTTTGTAAGGTAGTAAAATTCATTCACAAAGTAAAAACCAACAAGATGAAAAAATTTACCCTTTATATGATGACCGCAATTTCGCTGTTATCATTTATGCCAATATCCTCAAAAGCAGGAACCGATAAAACGCCAATTTCAACTGAAGAACCCCTAAAAAAAGAATCAACCGAAGCGACAGCATTTATGGCCAGATTAGAAGAAATCAAGGCAACGGATAAATCCAATATGAGTCGGGCGGAAAAGAAAGAATTACGCAAAGAAGTACGCTCAATCAAAAAAAGTATGACCGAATTAGGGGGCGGAGTATATCTATCCGTGGGAGCAATTATTATCATTATTCTTTTGTTAATCCTCTTATTATAAGGTAATTATGAATTAAAAACTTTTACCTCTAAATCATCTCAAGCACTTTCAGTTTATTCAGAAAGTGCTTTTTTGCTTCCTCAACAAAGTGTGAATGTTATAACTCTTTACCCTAATTATGTAACATTTTCCACCCCAAAAATCCCCACCTTTGTTTCGTAATAATCAACAATTATCATGAACAATCAAGCATTTGAACCGCAACTTCAATCAAATGAAATTATCCATTTTGCGAAGCTTCATCAAATCGTCAATGACGCACGTTGCGTTAGTAATTGGCGGTTTAATACGGTACTTTTCACGGTATTAACTTTTTGGATTATCATTAGTATTGTTGCCGTAGAATTTTATAATTTTGCGATGTATCCAATCGTTCTGTTGAATATTGTACTATACTCCATTACTGCCTGCTTTGCCAGTCCAACGCAATACGATGAATCAATTTCTGCTTTAAGAAAGAGAAAAATGACAGCGGCAAATTATCAATTCCTTGCCCGAAAATAATCCCGAAACTGGCGGTGGTATAATTGTTTTAAAATACAGTATGTACCATTCAAAATCAATAAAATATGAAAAAGAGATTTAATAATAGACAGCAAGTTCCACAACCACAAGTGGATAAAGAAAAAGACAATTTTGTGGGTTATCCATTGTACCCTGCAAGCGAAGATATTTACAATAAATTTCACGAAGAAGCCGATATTGACCCCGAAGATATTTCCCAGAAGAAGTTTGCCGCAGAGGAGGATGAAATTGGCGAATGGAACGAAAAAGATTTTGACGAAGACGTTTCGGGTGATGATTTGGACGTACCTGGTTCAGAATTGGACGATGACCAAGAAGCCGTTGGAAGCGAAGATGAAGAAAATAACTATTATAGCTTAGGAGGTGACGACCATAATGATTTGGAAGAAGATAAAGGTGAATAAATTATAAAATATAAAATGAAAGTAGCCGTATTCAGTACAAAATCTTACGAACGTGAATATCTTGATAAATTCAATCTTGAAGCAAAACATGAATTGCATTATTTTGAAGCTTCGCTAAATGCTGACACCACCGACCTCGCCAAAGGTTTTGAAGCCGTTTGCGTTTTTGTGAGTGACAAAATTGACGAAGCCACGATTAAGAAACTATCCACAAATGGGGTAAAGCTCGTTGACTTGCGAAGTGCAGGTTTCAATAATGTGGATATTGGGGCTGCGGTAGAACAGCATATTAAGGTACTTCGAGTACCTGCTTATTCGCCCCAAGCGGTTGCTGAACATACCGTAGCTCTCATTTTAACGCTAAACCGAAAAACGCACAAAGCCTATAATCGAGTCCGAGAAGGCAATTTTTCGGTTGAAAACTTAATGGGTTTTAACCTTTACGAAAAAACAATTGGCGTAATTGGTACGGGAAAAATTGGAGCCGCATTTTGTCATATTATGCAAGGTTTTGGCTGTAATGTCATTGCTTATGACATTATAGAATCCGACATTTTAAAACAGCAAGGCATTGAATACAAAACACTTGACGATGTTTTACATGAGTCAGATGTAATTTCACTACACTGTCCGCTCACACCCGAAACCCATCATTTGATAAATAGTATTGCTTTTGATAAAATGAAAGATGGCGTAATGCTCATCAATACCAGTCGTGGCGGATTAATCAAAACTTCCCACGCCATTCAGGCTTTGAAAAATGGGAAATTAGGCTATTTAGGCATTGATGTTTACGAACAAGAAGAGAGTTTATTCTTTAAGGATTTATCCGAAAGCATTATCCAAGATGATTTATTTGAGCGACTATTGGCTTTTCACAACGTTTTGATAACCCCGCACCAAGGCTTTTTTACCAAAGAAGCTTTAGACCAAATAGCGATAACGACCATCAAAAATTTTACTGACTTTGAGCAAGGATTACCTTTAGAAAATGAAGTGAAATTGAACACTAAAATTAAAAAATTATGAAAAAGCTCATTCTAATAACCAGTTTAATAGCACTGGCTTTATTTTTCAATGCGTGTTCGCCCGGTTACGTGAGTTCACAGCCATCGTATTCCGATGAATATAGACCACAAAGCCCGAGTAATGCTCACGTTTGGATTGGTGGAAACTGGAATTACAACCGTCGGTCAAGGTCGTATAACCGAGGGAATGGATATTGGGCGTTGCCAAATCGTGGACGAACTTATCAACAAGGCGAATGGCATACCAACCAAAGAGGTTCATATTGGACACCGGGAAAATGGAGATAGTCAATTGGCAAATCGTGGTACTTTTTATACTTGCCATTCCAATCGCTTGCGTTTCGTGGACGGTTACTCATGAGGAAGTTTTTAGAGAACCCCGTGAATATTGTGCCAATCGTTGCAAAACGGGTAAAACTATATTGGAACGCAAATTCTTCTATCTTTTTACTTGTGAATATTGCTTCAGCCATTATGTAACCGCATTTTTTCTAATTCTTACCAATTATCATTTACTAATGGATGATTGGCGAGGCTACTTAATTGCAGGTTTTTCGTTAGTTTTCATTGCCAATTTATACATGAGTATTCTTGGGCTTATTCGTCAAGATATAAAAAAAGAGAAAATGGAAATAGAAGTGATTAATAAAAACCTATGATTAACCATAAAAATGACGCATATCATTGGTTTCCAGTAGATTCATGACAATATTCACGTATTAAATCATAGTCAGATTTATATTTGGGTGATAAACGGCTCTAACTAAAGAAAAAGTGGATTATAAAGACTATTACAAGATATTAGGGGTAGATAAAAAAGCTACTCAAGATGAAATAAAAAAGGCTTTCAGAACGCTGGCAGTCAAACATCATCCTGACAAAAACCCTGATAATAAGGCAGCGGAGGAACAATTTAAGCTTGTCAACGAAGCCAATGAAGTATTAGGAAACCCCGAAAAAAGAAAAAAATACGATGATTTAGGCGAGAACTGGCAACAATACGAACAGAACGGGAATCCAAAAGGTGGGAATCCATTTGGCGGACAAAATTACTACCAAGAAAATGCGAACGATGGCTTCGGAGGACAATCCGACTTTTCGGATTTCTTTGAACAGTTTTTTGGTGGCAGAACCAGAAATACAGGACAACCTCAAAACCGAAAAGGTGGTGATTATGAAACGGAGATGGAAATTACCTTGGACGAAGCTTTTCAAGGTACAAACCGAATCATTCAAGTTGACAGTGAGAAATTGCGAATTACAACCAAACCTGGGTCTTACGATGGGCAGCAACTTAGGATAAAAGGCAAAGGAGCAAAAGGAGTTGGGGAAGGGAGTCGAGGAGACTTATTCGTAAAAATTAAGGTTAAAAATCATCCGCAATTAACCCGAAAAGGCGACGATTTATATTTGACCCAAAATATTGATTTATTTACGGCTGTTTTGGGTGGCGAAGTAATTATCAATACTTTATCGGGACAAGTGAAAGTGAAAATTGCCGAAGGCACTCAAAATGGGAAATCAATACGCCTAAAAGGAAAAGGAATGCCTATTTACGACAAACCAAGCGTTTTTGGGGATTTCTACATTCAGTTACAAATACAAATTCCAGAAAAATTGACCAACAATCAAAAAGAGTTATTTGAACAATTAAAATCAACCTTTTAATTTTTTTCCTATGAAAACTGACGATGTAATTCTTTATTCCTCATACAAAAATCAATTTACGATTAATGATTTTGAAGAGGCTTTTCTAAATTCGATGCGTCGATATTCTATTAGAAATCTCCCTTTTACGCAGGAAATTTCACCAGAGAATATCTTGGAGGCTTTACAAAAATCCGTAAAAGTTTGTCATTTAGCGGGAATTAATAGCCGTGACCATTTCAAAAAAGTATTTGTCTATGATGCCGATGTACACACTGTTCATATTGATTGGAGAATGACAAAAAAAGGGCTAAATTTGATGGTCATGCAAACGCCTGAATTAAATGAAAAAATGGCCCGTTGGTTGTGTGAATTAGCAGACTTATAGCTTAGTCCTCAATGACTTACGAATCCACTGCAAACCATTATGAAAATCATATCTCCGAATAGTTTTTGGCAATTCGATGCTAATTATTGGCTTAAAAATTTAAATAGTTCTGGCACTGGGCTTTCTCAAGTCGAAGCCGAAAAAATACGCTCACAATCTGGAAATGACATTAAAAGGCATTCGCATCTTGAAAAAGATGCGTTGCTTTTTATTGGTCAATTCAAAAGTCCATTAATGCTTTTACTCATCGGAGCCGTTATTTTATCGGCTTTTTTGGGTGATACCTCCGACGTTTATATTATCCTTTTCATTGTAGTTTCGACGGGTTTATTGAGTTTCTTTCAGGAAAGAAATGCAAGCCGAGTAGTAGAAAAACTACAATCTATGATTTCGCTGAAAAGTACCGTTTTAAGAGATGGAAAAGCTCAGGAAATTATCTCTGACAATATTGTAACGGGCGATATCCTCTTATTTAAAGCAGGCGATATGATTCCCGCCGATTGCCTCCTTATTGAATCTAACGAATTGAATGTCAATGAAGCCAGTTTAACGGGCGAATCCTTCCCCGTGAGAAAAGAGGTTGGAATCTTGGAGGAAAAAACCGAATTAGCGAAACGCAGTAATTGTCTTTGGGAAGGAGCAAATATCGTGAGTGGAAACGCTAAAGCTTTAGTGATTCAAACGGGGACGAAAACCATTTTTGGCAGTATTGCCCAAAGTGCATCCACGAAAGTTGAAACAACTTTTGAAAAAGGCATTAAAGATTTTGGCTATTTTCTAATGAGAATAACCTTAGTCCTCTCCTTCTTTATTTTAGTAGTTAATTTATTGAATCACAAAAATGTCATTGATTCGGCATTATTTGCCTTGGCTTTAGCCGTTGGAATGGCTCCTGAATTACTGCCTGCCATCACCACAATTGCTATGAGTGCAGGGGCGAAAAGGATGTTAGAGAAAAAAGTAATCGTTAAAAAATTAGCCTCTATTCAAAATTTAGGCGAAGTAAATTTATTATGTACCGATAAAACGGGTACCATTACCGAAGGAGCGATTAATGTTTCGGGGTTAGTCAATGGTTTGGGTGAAGCAAGCAATTTTGTAAAAGAACTTGCCTTTTGGAATGCCAATTTTGAAACGGGCTACGCCAATCCAATTGATGATGCTCTAAAACAAATAACGCTTGAGACGAAAGTAAAACCCGAAAAATTTGGCGAAGTTCCTTATGATTTTATTCGTAAAAGATTAAGTATTGCCGTTAAAACGGATACCGAAAAATTGCTCATCACGAAAGGTGCGTTTACCCAGATTTTAAGTATTTGTAGCAAAGTGAAGGTAAATGATAGTCTTATTGAGGACATCAATGTTTATAAAACCGCAATTGAATCTAAATTTGAACAATTTGGCATTGATGGATTAAGAGCTATTGGAATTTGTTACAAAAATATTGACATAGAGAATATCTCAAAAGCTGACGAATCCGAGATGATTTTTGCGGGTTTTATCCTGTTGGAAGACCCCATTAAAGTTGGAATAATTGAAACAATCGAAGAATTACAAAAGCTACAAGTTCACCTAAAAATCATTACTGGCGACAATAAAAATGTGGCTAAATCCATCGCTCTAAAAATAGGCATCCAAAATCCTGTGGTCATGACGGGTTCGGAAGTTTTCAATACCAGTCCAGAAGCCTTAAAATTTTTAGTAAAGAAAACACATATTTTTGCCGAAGTTGAACCACAACAAAAAGAGCGAATTATTCAATCATTACGAAAAGCATATACGGTTGCGTATATGGGCGACGGCATCAATGATGTGTCTGCCATCAATGCAGCTGATGTGGGGATTTCGGTAGAAAATGCCGTGGACGTTGCCCGAGAAGCTGCCGATTTTGTATTAATGGAAAAAGACTTAATGGTCTTAGTTGATGGCATTAAAGAAGGACGTAAAACCTTCGCTAATACGCTCAAGTACATTTTTATCAATACTGGTTCTACATTTGGGAATATGTTTAGTGTAGCGGTAGCCTCACTATTATTGCCCTTTTTACCGATGTTACCCATGCAAATTTTATTGACCAATTTTATTACGGATTTCCCGTATTTGACGGTCGCATCTGACAATGTGGATGAAGAACAGTTGGAAAAACCAGGAAAATGGGATTTGAAATTTATCCGAAACTATATGATAATTTTCGGAGTACACAGTTCATTATTTGATGTCATTACTTTTCTTACGCTTTTGTACGTTTTGAAAGTGAAAGAATCAGCATTTCAAACCAGTTGGTTTATTGAATCTATTTTGACGGAGCTATTTATCCTTTTCATTATCCGAACTCACAAAAATTTCTTTAAAAGTAAACCAGGGAAATACCTTTTTATCTTGAGTATTCTTGGGTTTATCATCACGATTTCTTTGCCTTACTTGCCTTTTGCGAATGCTGTTGGATTAGTGCCGATGCCATTCATTAATATGGGAGCGATGTTTTTAATCGTCTCTGTTTATATCGTTACAGCGGATTTATTAAAGGTATGGTTTTTTAAGAAATATCGAAGTTAGCATTTCAAATAACAGAAAGAATGGTAAAAAAACTATTTCCCAGTTCAACTCCAACGGGAGAAATGCTGAAAAGGTCATTAGTTAAAACAATTAGTTACAGAATCGTAATTCTAATCCTTGATTTTACTTCTATCTATCTTTTTACGGGACAAACAAAAGTTGCCTTTGGCTTTATGATTGTCAGTAATATTTATACAACGGTTCTGTATTTTTTTCACGAAAGAGCTTGGGAGAAAATTAAATGGGGGCGCACTTTCAAAGTAAAACCGATTTAATAATTTCTCTTTAGTGCTACAAAAACGAATAGATTACCATGCAAGACATCAATCAGTTATTGAATTTATTGGGAGACGAACGAGATTCTTTACTCAACCACGTTTGTGAAACCATCACCCACGAACAAATTCATTTGCCCAGTCCAAGTCATATTGACCGATATTTTTCGCAAAGTAATCGGAATGGTCAAACGCTCAGAAGTCTGGGACAACTTTACCAAAACGGTCGATTGTCAGGAACGGGATATTTATCAATTCTGCCCGTTGACCAAGGTATTGAGCATACAGCGGGTAGTTCATTTTCCCCCAATCCAATTTATTTTGACCCCGAAAATATCGTAGAATTAGCCCTCGAAGCAGGATGTAATGCGGTAGCCTCAACGATGGGTAGTTTGGCAATGCTTTCAAGAAAATATGCCCATAAGATTCCATTCGTTGTAAAACTTAATCACAATGAATTGATGACCTATCCCAATAAATACGACCAAATTATGTTTGGAAGTGTAAAAGATGCTTGGAATATGGGTGCGGTGGCAGTTGGAGCAACAGTATATTTTGGATCAGCCGAATCCGACAGGCAAATTATTGAAGTGGCAAAAGCTTTTGAAGAAGCTCACAATTTAGGCATGGCTACGATTTTATGGCGTTACACTCGAAACGAGGCTTTTGTAAAAGATGGCGTAGATTATGACACCTCTGCCGATTTGACTGGTCAAGCAAATTACTTAGGAGTTTCGATTCAAGCGGATATTATTAAGCAAAAAATGGCTACTAATAATGGCGGTTTTAAGGCGATAAATTTCGCAAAAACGAATCCTAAAATGTACGAAAAATTAGCCAGCAATCATCCCATTGATTTGTGTCGGTATCAAGTTATCAATTGCTATGCAGGAAGAATAAATATGATAAATTCGGGCGGTGAATCAAAAGGAGAAACCGATATGGCAGAAGCTATAAAAACCGCAATTATCAACAAACGGGCGGGTGGTGCAGGTGTCATTATGGGCCGAAAAGCCTTTCAACGTCCATTCAAAGAAGGAGTTGATTTAATAAATGCCGTGCAAGAAATCTATTTATCATCCAAAATAACGATTGCTTAATTTTATGAAGTAGTTAATTTATTGAATTAACTACTTCAATTAAAGGCTTCAATTTCACAGATATTCCACCTGCAAAACTTTCAAATTCTCATCCATCGTATAAAGCCTTGGTGTTCCAGTTGGAATATTAACTTTTACAATTTCTTCAGAACTAATATTCTCTAAGTACATTTTTAAAGCCCGCAAACTATTCCCGTGAGCCACAATTAAAACGTTTTTACCCGACTTTAGCATTGGCTCAATTTGTTCTTGATAATATGGAACTGTTCGGTGGTAAGTATCCTCCAAACTTTCGCCGTCGGGCGGACGAACAGCGTAACTTCTTCGCCATATTTCAACCTGTTCTTCGCCGTATTTCAAGGCCGTTTCCGCTTTATTGAGGCCCTGCAAACTACCATACATTCTTTCATCCAAAGCTGCATTTTTAATAATTGGAATATTCGTTTCCATAATATCTTCCAAGACAATTCTTAGCGTTTCCCAAGCCCTAACGAGCATAGACGTATAAGCAATATCGAACTTAAAACCGACCAATTTTTTACCCGCCGAATGTGCCTCTTCTTCACCAAAAGGTGTCAGCGGAACGTTTACACTGCCTGTAAAGCGATTTTCCAAATTATAAGTAGATTGTCCGTGACGAATAAGCGTTAATAATGCCATATTTTTGGGTTTTTAGGTGAGTTGAGATTTGAGTAAAATTGCTAATTATTCTTGTTAAAAGAAAACATAATTTATTAATTATCAGCATGTTATTGTTATAATTAATTAAAACGTGTGAATCATGTAACTCATTCTTAAAATTATATAACGCTAAAATAACCATGCTCTTCTACCTTTGATTAGTAGCCAGAAAGTTCAATAAAATCATTCCACAACTCGTGCATATTTGGGGAAAACTTTACCAAAGTTACCTATAATAAGATTTGGTATGAAAATTTAAAATTATCCAATAAAACAATCAAAATATTCAAGAAACGGAATTGATAAATCAATGAGTTTTGATCTATTCAATTTCTAAATAACAAATTAAATACTTTAAATATGTCTATTCAAACCGTTAATCCTGCTACCAATAAAGTCGTAAAATCTTTTGAAGAAATGACCGAAAAAGCGGTTGATTCAGCCATCGGTCAAGCCGCAAAAGCATTTGAAAGTTGGAAAAAAACAAGCTACCAACAAAGAGCAGATTTATTGCACAAAGTGGCCGCTTTAATGCGAGATAAAAAGGAATTACTCGCCCAACTTATTACCTTAGAAATGGGAAAACTCATTGCTCAAGCGGAAGGTGAAATTCTATTAAGTGCCGATATTTTTGATTATTACGCCACCAACGGAGCAAAATTCTTAGCCGATAAACACCTCAATCCTGAACACGGTGAAGCATTTATTCGTCACAGTCCAATTGGCGTTCTGTACGGAGTTGAGCCTTGGAATTTTCCTTTTTATCAAGTCGCTCGATTTGCCGCTCCGAACATTATGATAGGCAATACCATTTTGGTAAAACACGCTTCCATTGTTCCTCAATGCGGTATTGCAATTGAGGAATTATTCAAAGAAGCTAATGCTCCCGAAGGAATTTACACTAATCTGTTAATTCCAGGAAACCGAGCAACAGCTTTAGTTTCTGACCCGAGAATCAAAGGAGTCTCTTTAACGGGTAGCGAAGCAGCGGGAGCAAGTTTAGCGGCAGAAGCAGGAAAACATTTAAAAAAATCGGTTTTGGAATTGGGTGGTAGTGATGCTTTTATCATTTTGGAAGATGCCGATATTGACAAAGCTGTTGATTGGGCAGTGGTGGGCAGAATTAATAATAATGGCGAGTGTTGTATTGCCTCAAAACGCTTTATTGCCATAGAAACTATTGCGGATGAATTCTTGAAAAAATTCACAGAGAAAATGAAAAACTTAATCGTGGGCGACCCAATGGATCCAGATACCGATTTAGGGCCTTTGAGTAGCGAAGAAGCAGCCGTTAATTTGGCTGAGCAAGTAGAGAAAGCGATTGCCGCAGGGGCAAAAGTACTGTTGGGAGGCAAACGAAAAGAAGGAGAAGGAGCTTTTATGGAACCTACTATTTTAACGGATATTAAACCTGAAAACCCCGCATATTATCAAGAATTATTCGGACCAGTTGCGTCATTTTACCGAGTAAAAGATGAACAAGCGGCCATTATTTTGGCTAATGATTCACCATTTGGTTTGGGTGGCTCTGTGTTTACGCAGGATATTGAACGGGGCAAACGAGTTGCTAATCAAATAGATACGGGAATGGTTTTCATCAATCATCCAACTTGGACACAGGCAGACTTACCTTTTGGCGGAACGAAAGGCTCAGGTTACGGCCGTGAACTTTCAGCACTTGGCATTGAGGAGTTTGTCAATAAAAAACTCATTCGAGTTAGCGGATTAACTGACCCTTTTTAGAGAGCATTACTTTAGTTTTTATACAAAATAGTAAATCAAAACAACAAAAATAGAAAAGACATGAAAATTTCAATTGGCATTACAGAAGAACATTTACACAAAAGTGTTACACTACTCGAAACCTTATTATCTGACGAAGTTACACTTTACACTAAAACCAGAAAGTTTCATTGGAATGTAACGGGTGAAAGTTTTATGGAACTTCATAAATTATTTCAAGCCCAATACGAGGAACTCGAAGAAACGATTGATAGCATCGCTGAACGAATTGGGAAATTGGGTAGTCCAACCATTGGAACGATGAAGCAGTTTTCGGAACTTACTCGATTGAAAGAATGGCCAGATAAATATCCAACCCAAAAAGGAATGTTACAAGAACTTTTGGGTGACCATGAAACGATTATTTTGGAATTAAGAAAAGACGTCGAGGAAAGTGATAAAAATAAGGACGCTGGCACAACCGATTTTTTAACGGGAATTTTACAACAACACGAAACAATAGCGTGGATTTTGAGAAGATATTTGAATTAATTACTACTTTTCATTGGAATTATTCCTCTATAAATAGAGATAATTCCAATGAAAAAAACTCATTTAATGAAGACTCTGTTTAAACTTTCTACTCAAAACGGAGAGTTCAAACAGGTTCGAAGTCACTAAATCGTAAAAAGCATGAAAATATTAATTGTTCTAACGTCACACAGTGAACTTGGCAATACAGGCAAAAAAACAGGTTTCTGGATTGAAGAATTCGCTTCGCCCTATTACGCTTTTCACGAAGCAGGAGCATCAATCACAATTGCCTCACCCAAAGGTGGACAGCCGCCAATTGACCCCAAAAGCAATGAACCGTCGAGCCAAACACCCGCAAGTATTCGTTTTAATTCAGATGCCGATTTGCATAAAACACTCGCAAATACCAAAAAATTAAGCGATGTTTCAGCGGACGATTTTGACGCTATTTTTTACCCAGGTGGACACGGACCTTTGTGGGATTTAACTAATGATAAAGATTCAATCAAACTGGTAGAAAAATTTTGGGAAAGTAAAAAACCCGTCGTGGCCGTGTGTCATGCACCTTCGGTTTTACTACACGCAAAAGACGAAAATGGTGAACCTTTGATAAAAGGAAAAAACATTACAGGTTTCACAAATAGCGAAGAAGATGCAGTTCAATTAACTAATATTGTTCCTTTTTTATTGGAAGATGAACTAAAGAAAATGGGCGGACTTTATTCAAAAAAAGCCGATTGGGCATCTTACGTGGTGAAAGATGGCTTATTAATTACGGGTCAAAATCCAGCATCTTCCGAAGAAGCAGCTCATGAATTGATTAAATTTTTAGAGAAATCAAATTAGAGAGTCTATTTTTTCCCAAGATAAAGTAAACTCCAAAACCTTGGCAATTTAATTAAACACACAATCATTATGGAAAATATTCAAATCAACCCATCAGAAAACAACTATTGTGATGATCAATCGAACAATTCTGCTTCGCCCGAAAGTGATACAGGGGAAATAATGATTCCTGAAAGTGAAATGATGAGTGATGATGCTGAAGAAGGTGTGAGTCCAGACCAAGTAACAGACGAGGATTTGAGCCGAGATAAAAACAAAAATCATCCCGCCGAAGTTGATTTACCTGACGATATACCTGACGATGAAACGCCTGCAAATTCAGATTTACCTAAAAAAGCAGAAGAGGAGAAATCAGAAAGTGACTCAAAAATTGCCTACAAATAAATAATATTAATCAAAAATATGTACTCGAAGCACCTTTCAACCAACCTTATATTTATTGAAAGTAATCCCATTAATTATTGGGGCTTATTGGCATTTTTATTACTCTCAAACCTTTGTTTTTCACAAAACAAAATATCGAAAAGTAAGGCAGATACACTTCCCGAGCCTTACGAAACCAAATCAGCCATGAATTTTAGTCACGTGATTGGTTGGGAAGATGGAACAGTTCCTAAAGCTCCCATTGGTTTTACGGTAACCAAATATGCGGACGGTTTTGATAACCCTCGGTGGATGTACATAACGCCGAATGGTGATGTTTTGGTTGCGGAAAGTAATTCTAATCATACCTTGGTTGAAAAAATTGGTGGAAGATTAATTGGTGCTTCAAAATCAAATAATCTTAGCCATAGTGCCGACCGAATTGCGTTATTGAGAGATACTAACAATGACGGAATTCCAGATTTACGAACAATACTTTTGACAAAACTAAATCAACCATTTGGAATGTTGGTTATTGGCGATTGGTTATACGTTGCTAATACTGACGCTGTATTACGATTTCATTATAAATTTGGGCAAACAGAAATTACCGAAGCAGGCGAAAGAATTTTGGAATTACCCGTGGGAAAACATCCCCGCCATTGGACAAGAAATTTATTAGCAAATGCTGATAATACTAAAATTTACGTAGCTATCGGCTCCAATACCAACGTTGCCGAACATGGTATCGAGGAAGAAAATAGAAGAGCTGATATTCTTGAGATTAATATTGATGGAACTGACGAACGAATTTACGCCAGTGGTTTAAGAAATCCCGTTGGAATGGCTTTTGCCCCAGGTACAAAAACGCTTTGGACAGCGGTAAATGAACGAGATGAATTGGGAGATGATTTAGTCCCAGATTATTTAACGAGCGTAAAAGAAGGCGGATTTTACGGTTGGCCTTACTCCTATTTTGGGCAGCATGAAGACCCAAGAGTTGAAGTAAAAAGACCAGATTTAGTTGCCAAAGCTATTATTCCTGACGTTCCTTTAGCTTCGCATACAGCATCTTTGGGCTTGGCATTTTGTACAAAAAAATCTTTTCCTAAAAAATACCATAATGGAGCATTTGTAGCTCAACATGGTTCATGGAATCGGTCTATATTATCGGGATATCGAGTAGTTTTTATCCCTTTTAGTGAAGGCAAACCCATTGGAAAACCAGAAGATTTCTTGACAGGATTTATTGTTGATAATCATAAAAAAGTTCATGGCAGACCCGTCGGTGTAACTGAAATGCCCGATGGTTCATTATTAGTTACCGATGATGTAAACAATATTATTTGGCGAATTAGTGCTTCTAAATAAGTACAAGTTAGCACGAAGACTTTTCGAAAAATATTGATTATCAGACAATTACATTTAAATAAATTATTGAACTCCCAAAAGTGAAAATCAAATTTTGGCTTTTTGGAGTTCTTCTTTTATTTCCTCTTCTACTTGTACCACCTGTTCAGCCAATTCATTATATTCTTTTTGCAATTCAATAATTTCTAACTCTGTTTTCTTATCAACATTTATAACCGCATTACTGGCTCTTTCGTGCGAAGAAACAAGTTCATTAATTTTCAAATGCAATGAACCCGAAAACCGATTAAATGATTTTTGAATAATAAATAAACTCAAAAAGGTGACCCCTAAAATTAAGTCCCCTATACAATGATGAATGTCTTGTTTATAAAACTCTTTACTGGTAAGCCAATAAATAACCGTACAGACTGCGACGATAAATGTAATTGAATTCCCGAGTATGGATGTGGCAATGGAAGTCAGTTTTTCAAACCAAATTTCCGAATACCTATATATCTTTTTCATGGATTTAAGTTTTTAATTTGGGAGATTTACTATATTCATGAACAAAAATTACTTTACTATTTTTATTTAATACCTTCAATTCTCCAAAAATTTCATACCACCCTTTTACCAATAAAAAAATCAGGCAATAAAATCGCCTGACTCTACACTTTTCCACATTTATAAACCAACTATACACTAAGCCAAATCTACAAAGATGCTTTTTGTTCTTCAACATCTTCCAATTCCATTTTCAAGTCTTTAAAACCTACGTTGGTAAGTTCAATATCACAAGAAATAGTCACTTCTTCACTCACCATTACACCGCCTGCTTCGATGGCAGTATTCCAGACAAGTCCCCAATCGGAGCGGTTAATCGTACCAGTTACCGTAAATCCAGCTCTTTCGTTTCCCCACGGGTCATTGACAATACCACCAAATCCAACTTCTAATTTTACATTCTTAGTAATTCCTTTCATAGTTAATTCGCCCCAAAATTCATGAACGCCCGATTTATTAGTTTCTCCGATGGTACTTGAAACAAATATGATTTGTTTGAAATTTTCTACATCAAAAAAATCTCCACTCATTAAATGCTCATCACGTTTTGCATCGCCCGTTTCAATAGAAGCTGGGTCAATCCATAAATCTATTTCGGCTGTTCTAAAATCTTTGCCCGTTGTGTAAATACTACCGTCAAATATTTTGAAAACACCTTTCACATGAGCAATCATTAAATGTCTTACTTTGAAAGCAATTTCACTGTGAGCTTGGTCGATTGACCATTTTGTTTGAGTTGTCATTATTTTATATAGCTTTTAAGCTTGAGATTTAAACACTGTTTCTATTCGTAATTACTTTTTATAATTCTTCATGTTCAACGACCAATTCATTATCGACCGACCAAACACCAGGAGCATTCCACGCAATTCTTTCGGCTTCCCCCTTCTGATACAAAGAATGAACTGTACCGTTTAAGGTTACATTATTGCCTAAAACTTCCACTTTAATATCTTTATCATCAATTGACCAATTTCGCAAAAGAGCTGTTTCAATATTATATTTTTCTATTTCATCTCCCGTTTCAGGCTTAATTTTGATATAATTCATAACTCCCTTTACACCGGCTAAAGTACTGATACATTTTTTAGCCGATTCTTTCTGATAATTCCAATGTAATTCGCCTTCCAAGGTAATCCAACCATCCTCCACTTTTATCGCCACCTTATCCTTATCAACCGCCCAATTCGCATTTATTGCATTGATTACCTCAGTCGCCACTTCGGTATCCGTTTTTTTCCATGTACTGGCAAACTGAATTTCAATTTTTTCAACAACCGCTTTTACTCCCAATACATTTTTGGCAGCATCTTCCGCTTCAATTTTCTTTGCGTAACTATCAACAGTCCCAGAAAGTGTAACTACACCGTCTTTGGCAATAACTCCAATTTCTGCCGCATTCAATAATGGCTCCCATTTAATAGCATCTTGAACGTCTTTTTGCAAGCTTTCATTAGATTTCATTTTCTTATATTTTAAATTGTGAAGGATTTTCACAGCGGAACAAAGTTGCTAATCTTTGGAGAAGGAAGTCTTACATAACTTTCGGAAAAACTTACAACTTTCCCACATTATTTGAGCAACTATGTATTTTTGAAGGAAGAATGAAAACTTGAAGAGAAGCAAATTATGAGGGCAGGTGAAAACTTAAATACAACAAATTATGAGTAAAAT